>JAZNRU010000036.1:0-32342 GCA_045590895.1 Acutalibacteraceae bacterium | reverse complement strand
TAAGAGCCTGCGTTTACACAGTCGGCACCGACAATGTTTTCCCTGACTGCATCCAGAGGACTGTGGCCGAGGGCGGCAACCGCACGTTCATTTTCGGTCTTACAACCGTTGTCGCAGACAGCAACTTCCTTGCCTTCGTTTTCGCAATCGGGAGCAACGGTCTGTTCATACTTCGTGAAAGAGTGACCGAGTGCATCGACCGTTACGGTTTCTCTTTCGAGTTCGTCACCGCAGACATCACAGTAAACAACGAGGTCATAAGAACCGTCTTTTTCGCAATCAGCGGCAACTTCGTTTTCCTTGACCGCATCCAGCGGTGTATGGCCGAGGGCTTCACCGGTGACGGCAGTTCTTTCGAGTTCGTCACCGCAAACGTCGCAGTAAACGACGAGATCGTAAGAGCCTGCGTTTACACAGTCGGCACCGACAATGTTTTCCCTGACTGCATCCAGAGGACTGTGGCCGAGGGCGGCAACCGCACGTTCATTTTCGGTCTTACAACCGTTGTCGCAGACGGCAACTTCCTTGCCTTCGTTTTCGCAATCGGGGGCAACGGTCTGTTCGTATTTGGTGAACGAATGACCGAGTGCATCGACCGTTACGGTTTCTCTTTCGAGTTCGTCACCGCAGACGTCGCAATAAACAACGAGATCGTAAGAGCCGTCTTCTTCGCAGGTAGCGGCAACTTCGTTTTCTTTGACCGCTGCCGAAGGAGTATGTTCATGTCCGGCTACTTCCCGTTCATCCGTAGCACCGCAACCGTTGTCACAGTAAGCAACTTCCATGCCGGGTTTTGCGGCAGAGGGTTCATAGGTTGTGAACGAATGGCCGAGGGCGGGAATTTCCTTTTCATCGGTCGCATCACAGCCGTTACGTTTGCAGGAGGCAACTTTCTTACCGGGATTTTCACAATCGGGAGCCACGGTCTGTACGTAATCACCGAAAACATGGCCGAGGGCGGGCACTTTGATGGTTGCTCTGTGCAGTTCTTTGTTACAGCCTTCATCTGCACAGTATACAACAAGGTCATAAGAGCCTTCCGTTTCGCAGGTTGCGGCAACTTCATTTTCCTTGAGCTGTGCCGCCGGGGTATGATCTTCGGGCATGGCACCCAAAGAAGCGAACGTGCGATTGTATTTCGTGGCATATGTTTGGGCCGTGGAGTCTTCATAACCACCGATCGCCAGATATTGAGAGCTCTTGATGGTGTCTGCACTGTCGTAAATTTCACAGTTCGGATTATAAAATTCAATGTAATAGAAATAATTATTACCACCGGGGGTAACGATCGAATCGAACGCATTCGCTCCCACACTTGTTACGGTATAGGGAACATTCAGATAGTACATATAGAATGTGCCGTAGCCTTGAACGGTTTGCTTTACAGTAGTGGTACGCACAGCACAGCCGTAGAAGGCGTTTTCACCGATCGTTGTGACCGTCGGCAAAAATACGAAGGAATCATCCTTCTTGCCCTGCGGATGGCAGACCAGCTTGCTCATATCTTTGCTGTAAAGCACGCCGTCATAAGCGGTATAGGACGCATTGTTTTCATCAACGGTAAAGCGCATAAGGCTTTCACAGTCGCAGAAAGCAGTGACGTCAATGCTTGTAACGGTACTTGACAACGTAACGTCCGTCAGATTTGTACAACCCATGAAAGCATATCCGTTGAGAGCCGTAACACCTTCACCTATGACCAAGGAACGGATCCGTGAACGGAGAGAATTCCAGGAAGGAACGTCATATTCACCGATATTCAGTGCACCCGTGCCGTTGATGCTGAGAGCACCGTCATTGTGCAACACCCACGTCAGGTTGTCCGAACAGGTACCGAAGGCAGCGGCATCAAACGGAATGTCTCCCTCTCCCGGCCATGCGACAAAGGAGTAGGACGGGTAGCCTTGCGAGTTGCTTTCGACATAGGCCTGTGCATCGGATCCGGCATAGCCGTAAATAGTCTTATAGGAAGACATGATGCTGGAACCGATCTCACATTCACGGGCAAGAATGACAGGATTCAGATTTGTCGAGCTGAACGCCCAGTAACCGATACTCGTTACGCTTGCGGGCACCGCCAGAGCCCACAGTCGATCGCAACTGTAAAATGCATCTTCACCGATGCTCGTAAGCACGCTGTCCTGTGCAAAGGATACGACCTGCAGATTGTCACAGTCATAAAATGCATCTTCTGCAATTTCGGTCACACTTGCGGGAATGGTAACGACCGTGAGATAATCATTGTTTTTGAACGCACCGACCGCGATCACACGCACGGTGTCCGCAATTTCGTAGGAGGCGGCATCCTTACCCTGCGGATACAAAAGCAATGCGGTTTTGTCCTTGTTATACAGCACACCGTCCCGCGTTGCGTAGTTTTCATTGTCGGCATCAACGGTAATGCTTGTGAGAGACGTGCAATAAAATGTATTCTCATTCAGTTGCGTCACGGATGCGGGGACGGTGAGGTTTTCAACATAGCTGTTATCGAAAGCGTAAGTGAAAACCGTTGTAACCGTGTCGGGAACCGTGAACGACGTGTCCTTTTTTGCCACGGGATACAAACACAAGGTCGTCTGCTGTTTGTCATACAGCACACCGTCTGCGGAAGAATATACCGTATTGCCTTCTTCCACGTGAATGCTTTCGAGTGTGCGGCAACCGGAAAATGCATTCGTCGAAATACCGGTCACGGAAGCAGGGATCGTAACGCTTGTCAGCACAGTGCCTCGCAACACATTGGACGGGAGTTGCGTAAGATTGGCGGGAATATTTATGTCGGCAAGGGCGGAGCAGTTCTCGAATGCACTGCTGCCGATCTTCGTCACCGTATCGGGAATGTCAATGCCGGTAAGGCGTTCGCAGTAATTAAATGCTCTCTCACCGATGCTTGTCAGCTTGCTTTCAGCACCGAAAGTGATTGTGTCAAGATATTCACAGCCGTAGAAAGCATAGTCGCCGAAGGCGGTGACACCGTCGGGAATTGCAATGCTTGTAATTCCCGTGCAGTTATAGAAAGCTTTGTAACCGATGTTTGTCAGCTTGCTGTCGGAACCGAAGGTAACACTCTTAAGATAATAGCATTTCTCAAATGCAGAATCGGGAATGTCCGTTACGGCATCGGGGACGGAAACGGAAGAAACTCCGGAACCTGCAAAAGCGTATGCTTCAATGGATGTCAGACCGGCGGGAATCGTGATATTTCTGAGAGTGGAGCAATTTATAAAAGCGGAATGGCCGATGGTGGTGACTGTGTCGGGAATTGCAAAGGATGTTGCATCATTTTTGCCGTTGGGGTATTTGACGATCACAGTCTTGTCCTTATTGTACAGCACGCCGTTTTCGGAAACAAAAGCGGTATTGCCTGCTTCCACATAAATATTTGCAAGCTTGGATGCAGTCTGGAAAGCTTTGCCCGAAACCTGCGTAACGCTTGCAGGCAGGGTGATTTCCGTAAGGGCAGAACAACTGCTGAATGCATACTCACCGATGCTCTCCAACTTGCTGTTTGTGCCGAACGAAATGCTCGTAAGTTTTGAGCAGTTGGCAAATGCAGAAGAACCGATGCCCGTTACGCTGTCTGGAATCGTAATATCCGTAAGATTATAACAACTTTCGAATGCGTAAGTTGCGATCACTTTTGTTCCTTCCTTGACGGTATATGCACCTTCAAGAGAGGAGTTTACATCAATAAGATAACTGCCTATATACAGAATGCCATTTTCCCAATTGGATTCATTGTTATAGTATGCCGTGTTGTAGAATGCAGAACTTCCGATGCTCTTTACACCGTTGCTAATCGTAATGTCCTCAAGCGCAGTGCAATAAATAAATGCAGACTCGCCGATGCTCGTTACGCCGTTCGGGATCGTAATTTCCGCAAGAGCAGAACAACGGTAAAATGCCAAATCCCCGATACTCCTTACGCTGTCGGGAATCGTAACGGTTGTAAGAGCCGAACAATTGTAAAATGCATAATCCCCGATGCTCGTTACACCGTCACCGAAGCTGACGTTTGCAAGCGTGGTACAGTTGTAGAACATATGGTCACCGATGCTCGTTACGCTGTCGGGAACGGTGATTCCGGTCAGCGAAGTGCAACCGTAGAACGCACCCCCACCGATTTTCGTTACACTGCCCGGGATCGTGATTTGAGACAGAGCCGATAATGCAAATGCATATATACCGATGCTCGTTACGCTGTCGGGAATCGAGACCTGCGAAAGAGCCGTGAATTGCATGAACGAATACGCACCGATGCCCGTGATGCCGTCTTCGATCACAATGCTGCGGACGGTCTGATAATGATAGAACCATTTGGGGAAAATGTCGCTATACATGTCCGTATCCTGCATATCGCCTTCACCGGAGACCGTCAGCACATCGCCGTCGACACGCCACGTCAGGTTTTCGCCCCACGTGCCCGAAGTCGGTACTTCTTCTTCGGCAGATGCGAACAACGCAAGGTCAATACCCGCAAAGGAAATGCCGGTAAAGCCTGCAAGCGGTGCCGCCGTGAGAACCATGACCGCAACGAGAACGATGCTGAGCCATTTTTTTGTTTTTTGCAGTTTTTGCTTCATAATAAAGTCCCTCCAAATTATGATTTTATATAAAACCGTACCACACTTTTACATTTTTATACAAAACTGCGAATATGTGTAAATAAATACAAATACAGACAATTTCATGAAAAAGTATATTACACGGTGAATCGCGTATATTATAAATCGGATTTTTCGTATTGTCAAGTGAAATTCACCTTATATAATGTTTCTTTTAATAAGTTTCTCACCTATCATTTTAAGAAGAAAGAAGGAACACAGATCTGGACATTCTGTTTTGCCGAAAAAAACGGAGGAACAAAAAAGTGTACGTAGATTATAAAAAAGTGGGTATGCGTATTGCCGCCCGACGTAAGGAGTTGGGCCTCAAACAGTGGCAGGTCAACGAAATGGCCGGTTTGAGTGATAAATACCTTTCCAACATTGAACGTGCCACCTCGGTGCTGAGCGTGGACGTGTTGATGAAACTGTGTGCGGTACTCAAAACCACGCCCGACGCACTGCTGCTGGGTGCCTTGAACGAACCGAAAAACGAAGACACAAGCAGTCTGATTGAAAACAAACTGCGTGGCATGAGTGAGACACAAAAGCAATTGGCGATCAGTTTGTTGGATTGGATCGCTTCGCAGGATCTTACCATTCAATAAAAACGCAAGAAAAAAACTTCCGCAACTTTCTGCACTGCGGAAGTTTTTTTGATTTGCCACGGGAAGTCGGGGGGTTGTAAAATAAGATAAATTATGATTTACACGCTTTCCTTGTCTGAACACAAGAAAACGGCTTCGCCGTATGCCTAGGGTGACGGGTATAATCCGAACCCGTTTTTTACAGGCAGATTTCCGCCGATACTTCGTTAAAATCCTCGAAAATCCACAAAGGATTTTCTGCGTTTTGTGTCTCGTCTCGTCAAAAATCCTCACTGTAAAAAATCTTCGACCCGAAGACGAGGTATTTTTATTGGATTTTTGGGGGTTGAAACCGCAGGAAGGCTGTCGCCTTTCAAGGGTGAAACGCCGAAAAGACTTAAAAAGAACCGTTTTCGGGCGGGTTCGGATTATACCCGTCACCCTACGGCGACCGTTTTCGATTCGTCCATCTCCGAGCACGTGAAGCGTGCGTTCGCCAGGGACATACAATATTTTTGCTTTATGGAAACGCAGTTTCCTATAAAGCAAAAACACAGCCGCAGGTTTGACACCTGCGGCTGTACTGTTATTCGTTATTCTGATTACTGGCCGAGACCTGCAAGCAGATCGCCCATGCCAAAGGATTCGAAAATATCCATGATGGCTTTCCAGATCTGCTGGAAGATATTGAAGATCTGTGCGAAGATACCCATAACTTCGTTGGACATGATGCCTTCCACGAAGATGGAATATTCACCCGTGATGCTGTTGATGGTATAATAGCCTTCCGAATCGGGAACAGCGGGTTCAATGCCTTCAAGCAGATCGTCTTTTTCAAGATTCGTCCAACCGCTGCCGTTGTAGACATAAACGACGTAAGCGGACTTGTTGTATTCTTCTTCAAGTTCTACGCGGAAACTGAAGGACTGACCGTACTTGAGGGTGATCTCGCCGTATTCGCCGTTTCTGCCGTATACGGTGTAGCCTTCACCTTCGGGAAGGGTGATCTTGTAGGAGTTGTAGTAAGAATTGTCGGTCTTCCAGGAGCCGTAGCTGATGTCGCCGGCGGTGGTCACGAGGATCGGGCAGGCGTTCTGTGCGAACGAAACGCGGGAATTGTTGTGGAATACGGGGTACAGTTTGTCGTCGTAACGGTCTTCACCGACGGCTTCTTTCACAACAACGCGGACGTAGATATAAGTGTTGTAAGCAACCATGACTTCAGCACCGTCGGCAGGAACAACGGTGTAGCCCTTGCCTTCTTTGTTGGTGCCTTCGACGGGAACGTTGACGTCACTGTAATAATCGTCCGAACCGCTTGCATAATAACGGACTTCGATCTTGTCTTTGAGGTTGTTGTTCGGATCTGCCAATGCAGGGAAACGCACTGCACATTTGATGATGCCTGAGCCCGTGATGTCGGTGCCGGTCAGTTTGCCGTATACGAACATTTCACCCGAAACGTTGAGCTGACCGTTGACGACGAAGTGTGCACCTTCTTCAACCGTCAGGGAAGAATCCAACGGAACGTTCAGCGTTCTGCCGGAGGGCACGACGAAGGTGCAACCGCTTTTAATAATATAGGATTTGCCGGATTCCCAAAGTTCGGTATCGGGGATCTGATATGCAAGTTCGTCATCGGTGTCACCGTAGATGACGTTATCCGCAAAAGCGGTCAGTGTAAGGCTGCTGAGAAGCAACAGCACACAAAGGAGAATGCTTGCAAACTTTTTCATGAGAAAATACCTCCTGTTTTTTTACAGTTATACGGTTTCATTATACTTGTTTTTCTTTCGTTTGTCAACGGATTTTAAAATTGTTCATTTACTTTATATATTTTGAACAAATTCGGGCATATTCTTTTTAAGTATTGGCAACTTGTAATTTGCAAAAAGCGGTGATAAAATGTTTTTATTATCTTAACGGATGATTAAGGAGGACATTCTTATGAAAAAACTGATTTCCGTTTTGCTTTGTGCCGTTCTTGTTGCGTGCATTTTCGTGCCGTGTGCATCCGCCGTTCCCGCGGTGGAAGAACAGTACCCCATCGTCGTGGTACCCGGTTACAGTTCTTCGCCCTTGATTTATTACGGTGAAGACGGCACCCGTGAACACGTCTGGGGACTGGATATCGATGCGATCCTCGCCAAAGTGCTGGGCAATATCGCAGGCGTTCTCAAAGGCCTCGGCCTTGCCGTCACCGAGATCGATTCCGCTTATCTTGCCGACCTCATCGGTGACAATTTTGAGGATTTCGTGGGTAAACTCAAGTGCAATCCGGACGGTTCGAGTACATATAACGTGATTCCTCTGTTTGAAAATACCGCCGAAGCCACCAACGCCGCCAACATTGCCGAAGAATACGGTGACACCACCAGTTATCAGTGGGAACCCGACATCATCGGCACCATCCGCGAAGCCGCGGGCGGTATGGAGATGTTCTATAACTTCAACTGCGATTTCCGCATGGGTGCGGTGGAAAATGCACACCGTCTGCGTGCACTCATTGAAGACATCGTAGCCACCACGGGCTATGAAAAGGTCAATATCCTTGCCGTCAGCCACGGCGGACAGGTATCGGCCACCTATCTTAACCTCTATGCCGAGGACACCCTCGTCAACAACGCCGTTCTCACCGTTCCTGCCATCGGCGGTGCGGCTCTTGCCTACGATATTCTGACCAACAGCATCGTTTTTGATGAAGTGACACTGCTGTATTTCGTGGAAAACGGCATGGTGCTTGAAGAAGACTACCATATTCTCGTGGAAGCACAGCAGCTCGGTTTTCTGGATCCGTTGCTTGAAAATTTAGTGCCGTACGTACTGGACATCATCGGGTATTGGGGCAGCATCTGGGATTTCGTACCGCTTAAATATTACGAAGATCTCAAAGCGGAAATGCTCGATCCCGTTGCAAGTGCAGACCTCATTGCCGCCTCCGATGAAATGCACGCACTCATGGCAAACATGGGTGAACGTCTCAACGTTGCCCGCGACAACGGCACGGATATTCATATCATTGCCGGTACGGGAATGCCTTCGGTGACGGGCCTGCAGGAAAACAGCGACGGTATCATCACCACCGAAGCCTCCACGGGTGCTCTGTGTGCCCCCTACGGTCAGCGTTTTGCAGACGGCTACACGCAGGCCGTTGCAAGTGAGAATTATTACGTATCTCCGTCCATGGAGATCGATGCCTCCACGGCGTATCTGCCCGACAATACGTGGTTTGTGGACGGTCTGTTCCACGGTATGACGTATTGGGATCTCTATTCCAGAGAACTGATGTACATTCTGCTTCTCACCGAAGACATTGACGACGTTTACAGCGATCCCGCCTATCCGCAGTTCCACGCCGCCACCAATGCCTGCTATTCCGTGTACGGTGCGTTCAACGCCGCTTCGGACGGTTATCTCACGGCGGATGCCGATTCGTTCACGATCACCAATCTTTCCGAAGAATACACCCTTTGCGTAACGGGCATCACCGCCTACTCTCTGCCCGTGCAGATCCTGCTGCCCCAAAAGAGCCTTGCTCCCGGGGAGAGCGTTACGGTTGCCGTGCAGTGGACGGGTGAGCCGACCGCACTGACCAAAGGCTCCGTACGCATTGATTATACCCTTGCGGGCAATCTTACACCCGTAGGCAGCCGCACGCTTGATTTTACCGTGCTGTCGGGTGAGAACGCCGTTTATGACGCCGAAAACGGTCTTTGCGATATGAACGATCCCACCCTGACCGAAACCATGCTCGGTGCCCAAATCGCCGCCCTGCTGGATCGCCTCGGTCTGTTGCAGATGTTTGAAAATCTGTTCATTCTCATCAAAAACCTGTATGTGAATATCACCGCAGGTATCAGCGGCATCTGCTGACAGAAATAAACGAGGTTGTTTTTTGAATCTTTACGGAAACAAAAGAGAAAGCTCCAATTCAAGCAGAGATTGTAAATTATGATTTACAAGTTCTAAACGCAAAACGCTAAACGCTAAACGAGCGAAAACAATTTGTTTGTTTTTTCGTTTATACTCTGCGTTTTATCGTTCTTTTTGTCAATTTCACTACAAATGACAGTAAAACTTACTGTTTCAGTCGTTTAGCGTTTAGCACTTAGAACTTAGCACTTAAATTATGATTTATGCACATAAATCATAATTTACCTTATTTTGCAATCCCCTGACTTTCTGTGATAAATCATTTTTTCGGTTTATGTGAAAGGAGAAATATATGAATATTCAGCTTTTCCCCGTATCGTCCCTTGAAAAAGTGTTCCGTGACGAACAGCCGCGGTCATACATAAAGAATATGACCTTGCTCACAGAAGAACGCGGCAGTCTGCAATTTGCGTTCCGTGCGGACGAGGATGCACTTGTCCGCGTGTGCGTTACAAGCGGTCTGCCCGTCAACGTGTTCAAGATCCGCGAAGTGTACGCAGGTATGGCTTCGTATGAAGATACGGATGCATTCGTGCTTCGCAACGGTGAACCCGGTATGTACCCCGACGTTCTCATGCCGCTGACGGAAAGCCTTTGCGTAAAGAAAGGCGAATGGTACGCCGTCTGGGTTGAGATCTGCCCCGAAGCGGGTGCGGACGGTCGGTACAGCGTAAACTGTTCACTGTTTGCGGAAGATACAACCGTACAGGCAAGCGTACCCGTGACCGTGGTGCCGTGCGTATTGGCGGAACAGAAACTCATCTGCACCCATTGGTTCCATTCGGATTGTCTGCATTCCTACTACAAAGTGCCCGTGTTCAGCGAAGAATACTGGCGTATCACCGAAAATTACGTAAAGACCGCCGTGGAGCACGGCATCAACTTCCTGCTCACACCCCTGTTTACACCGCCGCTGGATACGGCCGTGGGCGGTGAACGTCCCACCGTACAGCTCGTGGACGTCACGAAGAAGCGGACGGGCTATGAATTCGGTTTCGAAAAACTCGACCGCTGGGTGGATATGGCTCTGCGTTGCGGCGTACGGTATTTTGAAATGTCGCATCTGTTTACCCAGTGGGGTGCAAAATGTGCCCCGAAGATCATGGCAAAAACCGCCTCCGGGTACAGACAGATCTTCGGCTGGGACACCAACGCCGCTTCCAAAAGTTACAATGATTTTCTTGAACAGTTTGCCGCCGCACTGATCCCGTGGCTGAAAGAAAAGGGCATTGCCGACCGTTGCCGTTTCCACACTTCGGACGAACCCGGAAACGACTGTTACTTTTCCTACCGCCGTGCCGCAAAGACCATTCAGCGGCTGTTCGGTGAATTTGATTCGATCGATGCACTCAGCGATTACCGTTTTTACAAAAACGGACTCGTCCGCACGCCCGTTCCCGGTGAGGGAAGCGTTGAAAAATTCAAGGGCAAAACGGACGAACTGTGGACGTACTTCTGCTGCGGTCAGCACCGCGACCGGCTGCCCAACCGTTTCTTCTGTATGCCGCACGCACGTTCGCGTGTGCTGGGCGTGCTGTTCTACCTGTATGACATCAAGGGCTTTTTGCAGTGGGGGTATAACTTCTGGTATTCGCAGTATTCCGTGCGTGAAATTGATCCCTACACCGAAAGCGATGCGGGCGGAGCCTTCCCCTCGGGCGATGCGTATCAGGTCTATCCCGCACCCGACGGAACGGCGTATGCCTCTCTGCGTTTCAAGGTATTCCGTGATGCGTTGCAGGATCTGCGGCTGATGCAACAGCTGGAAGAACTGACCGACCGCCAAACGGTTGAAAAGATCATCTTCAAGGGCGTCAAAAACAAGAAATTCACCTTCAGTGATTACCCCACGGACGGCGAATGGTATGAAGATTTACATACAAGATTGGCATCTGCTGTCGCTTATTACGCCGCAAAGACCGCACAGGAATAAAAAAAACAAAAAAAAGACATAAAAATCAAAAAAAACACTTGCAATTTGCGTTTGTTTCTGTTATTATAATCAACGCTGATTTAAGAAGGGGATTACCCCAATTATTAAAGGAGGTGCACTCCAAATGGCAAAATGCGAGATCTGCAACAAGGAACTCAAGTTCGGTATTCAGGTTTCCCACTCCCACAGACGTTCCAACAGAACCTGGAAGCCCAACGTTAAAAGAGTTAAGGCTATCGTCAACGGCACTCCTTGCAGAGTGAACGTTTGCACCCGTTGCCTTCGTTCCGGTAAGGTCACAAGAGCTGTCTGAGTTTAACACGAAAAAACAGTATAAAGAATCCGTCCCCAAAAGGAGACGGATTTTTTATTGCTGTTTCGTTTAATAATCGTATTGGGAAGTAATGCCGTAGTATTCTTCCAAACACAGGCCGCTGTTGTAAATCCCGGTCGCTCTCTCCGTGCCCACGTAGCGGATGTGCCACGGCTCGTAAATATAGCCCGTTTTGTCGGTTTTTCCCTTGGGGTAACGCAGGATGAAGCCGTATTTATGGCAGTTGTCCGCAAGCCATTTTCCCTCTGCCGTGTTCGCAAAGGAACTTGACAGGGAATTGACGTCCAGTGCCAGTCCCGACTGGTGTTCGGAGTGCCCCGGACGTGCGGAATAGGTGTCCGCTTCCGCTTTGCCGTCCGATGCCACGTAATTGTAGTAAATGCGGTTCTGCGTGGCGTAGGAACGGTAGCCCGAAACCTCGTACAGATTCACACCGCTGTAATACCACGCATCGTCGCACATTTCGTCGAAAGCCTGTCGGCATTCATACAGCAGGTCTCCCGGATCGTAGTCCGACGGCAGAGAATAGGTCTTGTTGGCAATGAGGATGCCGTCGATGTAGGTAATGCCGTCTTTTTCGTAAATGCGGTATTCCTTGTCCGTCAGCCCGACAAGCGTTGCACCGTCCATACCGCGCAGACAACTGTCGTCCTTGTTGCCCAAACCCACGGCCATGCGAAGCACGCTTCTGGCATCGTCCGTGCCCAATGTGCCGTCACCGTTGACGTCACCTGCATTTTGCATATCGGCTGTTGTGGGGATCAAGCCCACCGCCGCACGCATCACGATGCGTGCATCCGCGGCTAAAATGCGACCGTCACCGTCAAGATCGGCAAACGAAACCGCACTTGCGGTGCTGCCGAAACAGAAAAACACGGTCAGTACAAGAAGAAACGCAACTATTTTTTTCAGTTCAGTAAACAAGCAGATCCTCCCAATCAGTATTTTGATATTTTATTATTATACAATGAAGCTTCACAAAATGCAATCCGCAAATATCGGAAACGCACCGAAAAACCGCAATTGATCTTCTTTGCAAGCCTCACCTTTCCTGTATCACGACATTGTCCGCCCCATGCTGAACGACCGGCTCGGGATTCAGGAAACGGTTGTTGATGATTTTTACGTTGCGGTGATAAAAGGGGGCTTTTTCGGTCGGCGTGAAACACGGCTCAATGCGGACGATTGCCCGCTGTGCGGTAAAATTGCAGTTACGCAACGTAAAATCCTGCACGGGCGAGGATTCAAACCAATACTCCATATCTCCCGTCAGCAACACGGGCAAGGAAAATTCGCAATCCTCAACGACCGTTTTACCCCTTGACTGAAACCGCAGATGCGAGTTGGCTTTGCCGAAGCGGCAATTGCGGATATAAATCCCGGGATTGGTCGAAAGATTTTCAATGAGATCCTCCGCACGCAGATCCCCGACGGGGCTGTCGGTTGTAAATTCCACCGTCCAACGGTCAAGGACCTGCACATTTTGCAGAACGAACCGCCCCTTTTCTTCCATGGTATGTCCGTTGTAAACGGCGATCACATCCCCGACACCAAACACCGCCGAATATGCATTCAGTGCGTGGCTCAAGGCACTTCTTGCGGCAAGGATGCCGTTCCCTTCCGCGTGCACGGTTGTGTAAAAATTGGCATGAATATTCAGTGCATCGTCGATCATGCCCTCAAAAATGCAGTTTTCCATGCGAACGAGCCCCTTGCAGGCAACGAAATGTACGCCGTCGGCGGAATTGGTGACAACACCGTGCGAACGGGCATCGCGTTGCAGACGAAAACCGTTCAGCGAAATATTTTCGGTATACAAAGCAAAAATACCCATGCCGCATCCGTTGAGAATGCGGTAATTTTCAATGCGGATGTCCTTGCAATGCAAGAGAGAAACGCTTGATTTGAAGCGGTTTTCATGTTCAAGGGCTACCACGGCACGGTTGTCCCAATTGGACGGAAAAGACCCGTACAGAACGGTGTTTTCGCCGTCTTCTCTCACCTTTACGTGCTGAATGTCGCTTGCAGGCGGTGACGGTTCGGGAATGATGTCCTCACCGAGATAGATCACGTCCAGACCCATCCCCTCGCCGCTTTCACGGTCGAATGCCTGTATGAACATACAGCCCTTTCTGTAAAGATCCCTGTCCTCGTAATCCTCTCCGTACGGAATAAAATGTCCGTTTTCAACGCGGCAGGGGAATTTTTCTTTTTGCCTGACAACAAGGCTGTCCCCCGTGTTGCACACCACGTCAAGTTCCGTAAAAAGGGAGCGTTCATACTCCACGGTGACGTTGCACAAGGTGACGTTTTCGCATTCGTCAAGCAAAAACGGCTGTATCCGACCGCGCAGTTTCAGCACCGCACCGCCGAAATCGAGCACCGTATTGCGAAGCCCTTTGAGGTAAAACGCAACGTCAAGATGCGTTGCACCCTCGTGCACGGTCAGATATTTTTCATCCGTCACCCGCACCGTATCCGCAAGGGTAAAATGCAGTTCAGAAGAAGAATAAATATAAGAATGGTTGCTTTCAAAAACCGTATTTTTATCAAAATTTTTCATGATCGTCACCACAGAGAATCTGCAATTTTTTATATCTATTATACATTGAAAGCCGTTCACATATCAATACAATGTCACTACAAACTTCCCAAAGCGGAAATATATCTTGTAAAAAAACAATAACTCCTGTATACTATTATTGTATTTTCGTATTGGAGGTGTTTTATGATTGATTTTCTGAATCGGATTCCCATGGAAATCCGACCGCTGATTTCACTGTGCTTTTTGCTTGGGTTTCTTTTTCTGTTTTTTAAGTTGGCAACAAAGGGACACCGTTTGGTAAAAAATTACAGAAATGTAAATCTCGGGCAGACAAGCAAGCAAGTCATCAAACTGCTCGGAAGACCTGACTGCAAGCGACAGCTCGAAAACGGAAAAGTGCGATACGAATGGTATCATGACTCACCTGTAACACGCATAACATTTGCAGGACACACCATCGCAAAAAGGGATTCCGTTCACCGCTATGTCAGCGTGACATTCGCAAACGATCACGTCATCGGTGTCGATGCGGCGAATATGCATTAAAAGGGTTCTTCCCGATCCCGAAATTTACATACAGACCAAAAAACCGCTTGCGTTCGCAATGAACGCAGGCGGTTAATTCGTTATATTGCTTCTTATTTAACAACGATGTTGACGAGTTTGCCTTTGATGTACAGTTCCTTGACGACGGTTTTGCCGTTGACGGCTTCCTGCACGGCGGGCTGTTCTTTTGCCTGTGCAATGGCATCGGCGGCTTCGATGTCGGCGGCGACGTTCATACGGGCACGGATCTTGCCGTTGATCTGCACGACGATCTCCACGACGTCGTCCTTGCACTTTTCTTCGTCCCACGTCGGCCATTGGGCAAGGCTGAGCAGGTCGGTGTTGCCGAGCTGTTCGTTAATTTCTTCCGCAACGTGCGGTGCAAAGGGACAAAGGATGCGGATAAAGGTATAAAGTTCGTCCTTTGTGAGCGTTTTGGCATCGTAGATCTGATTGAGCAGAGTCATCATGGCGGCGATCGCCGTGTTGAACTTCATGCTTTCGATGTCCTCGGTGACCTTCTTGACGGTGCGGTGGAAGGCACTTTCAAGAGCAGGCGTGGCACCTTCGCCGTTTGCCATGTTCACAAGGTCGGCAATGCGGTCAATGAAGCGTTTGCAACCCTTTACGGAACTGTCGGACCACGGAGTTGCGGCACCGTAGTCGCCCATGAAAAGGATGTACGTACGCAGAACGTCCGCACCGAAACCGTCGATGACTTCGTTGGGATCCACGGTGTTGCCGCGGGATTTGGACATCTTTTCGCCGTCGGGACCGAGGATAAGGCCCTGTGCGGTTCTCTTTGCATACGGCTCATCGGTATTGACTTCGCCGATGTCAAACAGGAATTTGTGCCAGAAACGGGAATAGATCATGTGACGGGTGACGTGTTCCATACCGCCGTTGTACCAGTCAACAGGCATCCAGTAGTTGAGTTTTTCGGGAGCGGCAAGTGCTTCGGTGTTTTTGGGATCGATGTAACGCAGGAAATACCAGGAAGAACCTGCCCATTGGGGCATGGTATCGGTTTCGCGTTTTGCATCGCCGCCGCACTGCGGGCATTTGCAGTTGACGAAAGAATCGATCTTTGCAAGGGGGCTTTCGCCGCCTTCGCCGGGCTCAAAGTTTTCGACCGCAGGCAGACGCAGAGGCAGTTCTTCTTCGGGAACGGCAACCATGCCGCACTTTGCACAGTGCACGATCGGAATGGGCTCGCCCCAGTAACGCTGACGGTTGAACGCCCAGTCTTTCATCTTGTACTGTACGCCTTCTTCGCCGATGCCTTTTTCTTCAAGGACTTCGATCATTCTTCTGATGGAATCCTTTTTATTGGTGAAACCGTTGAGGAAGTCGGAGTTGACCATTTCACCGTCACCGGTGTATGCGGCTTCTTCAATGTTGCCGCCCTTGATGACTTCGATGATATCGATGCCGAATTTCTTTGCAAAATCGTAGTCGCGTTCGTCGTGTGCGGGCACTGCCATAATGGCACCCGTGCCGTAGCCCATCATAACGTAGTCTGCGGTATAAATGGGAATTTCCTTGCCGTTGACGGGATTGATGCCGCAGATACCGTCGATGCGAACACCCGTCTTTTCCTTGACGAGCTGTGTTCTCTGGAACTCGGTCTTCTTGGCACATTCTTCCCTGTATGCGTCAAGTTCTGCAATGTTTCTGATCCGATCTCTGTATTTTTCGATCATGGGATGCTCGGGAGCCATGACCATGAAGGTAACGCCGAACAGGGTATCGGGTCTCGTGGTGTAGATCCGCAGCGTTTCGCCTTCTTCACCGCCCTTGACGGAGAAGTTTACGAATGCACCGGTGGATTTGCCGATCCAGTTGACCTGCTGCTGCTTGATCTGCGGCAGATAGTCAACGTCTTCAAGCCCCGTGAGCAGTCTGTCTGCATACTTCGTGATACGCAGATACCAAACGTCCTTGGACTTCTGCACGATGTCGCTGTGGCAGATGTCGCACTTGCCGCCCTGGGAGTCCTCGTTGGAGAGAACGACCTTGCAGTGCGGACAGTAGTTGACGAGTGCGGTGTCACGGAAAACAAGACCGTTTTTGAACATCTGCAGGAAAATATGCTGTGTCCAGCGATAATAATCCTCGTCGGTGGTGTCGATGGTTCTCGTCCAGTCAAAGGAGAAACCGACACGCTTGAGCTGGCTTGTGAACTTTTCAATGTTCTGATCGGTCAGCACTCTGGGATGGGTGTTGAATTTGATGGCGGAGTTTTCGGTGGGCAGACCGAACGCATCAAAGCCGATGGGGAACAGAACGTTGTAGCCTTCCATTCTTCTCTTGCGGGAAATAACTTCCAGTCCCGAATAGGCCTTGATGTGGCCGACGTGCATACCTGCACCCGAAGGATAGGGAAATTCAACAAGGCCGTAGAATTTAGGCTTTGAAAAATCGTCCTGTGCTTCAAAGATTTTTGCTTCTTCCCAACGCTTCTGCCATTTGGCTTCGCTTGTTTTGAAATCGTAGCTCATATATTTTGATCCTTTCCGATTATTCACTGATTAAATTTTCGATGTCAACGGGCTCGGCATCACCCCAAAGACGTTCGAGGTTATAGGTATCACGCACTTCGGGCATAAAAATGTGTACGAGTACGTCGTAGCAGTCCAAGAGGATCCAGCCCGTGGCTCTGCCTTCAATACCGCGGATCTCAATGCCCGCTTCTTCGAGCTTGAATTCCACTTCTTCGGCAAGAGAACGCACGTGGGTGTTGGACGTACCGCCTGCGATGACGAAATAGTCACCGATCGCGGTCAGATCCGTCACTTTCAGCACCTGAATGTCTCTTGCTTTTTTATCATCGAGTGCCTTGACGATGATTTCTAACTTCTTATCCATTTGCATTCCTTCTTTCTTTGACAGGAAAATATCATTTCATTTTTTGCAGACAAATTTCATTGAACGCATGGACGGTATCGGGATGGACGGGCAACAGGGCGTTGACAAGTTCGTCGACCGTAAACCGCAGCCCCTCCTCCATGCAATATTCCAGACTGACTTTTACACGTTCACGCATATCGTCCACACCGGGATAGTCACGTTCTTCGGAAATAAAATCGGCACAGAACAGAATTTTCTCCAACAGGCTCATGCGGGCTCTGCCCGTGGTGTGGTAGCGAACGGCGTTTATGAAGTCAGCGTCGAATCCGTACTCTTTTTGCAGATAGACACTGCCGCCCACGGCGTGCCAGAGTTTGGGGGCGTTGCGTTCACATTCGGTGAGCGTGATGCCGTTCTCCTCAAAAAAGGCAAGCATTTTGTCTTTCGGCTCATTCTTGAACACATCGTGCAAAAGTCCCGCAAAATAGGCTTTTTCTTCGTCACAGCCATACAGTTTTGCAAGTTCGCGGCACGTTTTTGCCACGTTCAGGCTGTGGGTGAAGCGGTAATCGTCCAGACGGGAACGAAGATCCGCAAGATAGGTCTTTTCGTCATACATCACTTTTGTTTTCCTCAATATAAAGAGCGTGTTCGCGTATATAGTCTGCAACGGACGGATGCAAAAATACACCCGTGTCGTCGCCGTTTCTTAAAGATTCACGCAATTGCGTGGAACTGATCTGCAAAGGCGAAAACGAAAATATACGAACGTCACCGTATGCAGACAGATTTTTTTCTGCGAAGGCTTCGAGTTCCTGCCGTGTGTCACCGTCACAACGCGATACCGCACACAGAGAACAGAGTTTAAGAATCTCCTGCCAGCAGTACCATTTGTTAAAGGTGAGCAACATATCCGAGCCGATGATGAGAAACAGTTCATCGTCGGGGTATTTCACTTTGAGTTTTTGCAGGGTGTGAAGCGTATACGAGGTCTGTTGTGCAGAGATCTCAAGGTCACTGACTTCATACTGCGGTGCAGGGAAAGCCTGACGGCACATCTGCAAGCGGTGTTCTGCCGCCGCCATGCTTTGGCTTTGCACCTTGAACGGCGACACGAAGGCAGGCATGATGATGCACGTATCCAGTTGCAGGCTTTCACACATGAAATCCGCAAGCCGTCTGTGACCGAGGTGCGGCGGATTGAACGAACCGCCGTAAATGCCGATCCTCATTTTTTACCTCTTGCACCCGCACCTCTTTGCCCCTGTCGGTCGCTTCTGCCGCCGCGTGAAACGGTAAAGGAGCGTTCACTGCGTTGGCTCTTTTTGGCAGGCTCTTTCTTCTCGGAAACTCTGCTTTTTTTGACGGCGGGCTTTTTGCGGGGATCCGCTTTTTTCTTGGGTTCGGGTTTGTGCAGTTCCGGATTTTCGCGGTACAGCACGATGATATTGCCGATCACCTGCACCACGTCCGCGTGCAGATGCTCTGCGATCTCGTCTGCGGCGGTGCGTGCGTCCACGGGGGACGTTTCACGCAGAATTTTAATTTTCATCAGTTCGCGAAGGGCGATCGCACCCTCCAACTGATCGAGAAATGCGGGTGTCAGACCGTTTTTTCCGACCTGAAAGATCGGTTCCAGCGAATTGGCCTGTCCACGCAATTCGGCTCTTTGCTTGCTTGTAAGCATATTCTTTTCTCCTTGTAACGGATGGTTTAGTTCAGTTCGCTATGAAGTAAATTATGATTTACTTATTTCAAATGTTCTGCGAGGATGTCCGCAAATGCACGCAATGCGTTGCCGCGGTGGCTCACGGCATCTTTCTGTTCGGCAGAAAGTTCCGCAAAACTGCCGTTTTCGGTGTAAAAGATCGGATCAAAACCGAATCCGTTTTCACCTTTGGGCTCGTAGCCGATCCAACCCTCGCATTTACCTTCGGCGGAAAGCACCGTGCCGTCGGGAAATGCACAGACCACGCAACTGACGAAACGTGCCGTTCTCTTTTCAAGCGGTACGCCGTCGAGTTCCGCCACGAGTTTTGCCATTTTTTCGGGGTACGGCAGGTCTTCGCCGCCGTAACGGGCGGAATACACGCCCGGTCTGCCGTCAAGGGCATCCACGACCAGTCCCGAATCGTCCGCAATGCAGGCAAGGGCACTGTCTTTGCATCCGCTTTTTGCCTTGATGCAGGCGTTTTCATAAAAGGTGGTGCCGTTTTCTTCGGCTTCGACGAGATCCACGCCGATCTCATCCGCCAACAGCACACGCACGCCCAAAGGGGCTAAAATACGCTGTAATTCTTCGCGTTTTTTCAAATTATGAGTGGCGATTAAAAAGTCCAAACAAACCTCTCCTCTTTTTACCGCCGCCTTTGGCGTCTTCTTCCGCTTTTGCCTGTTCGGCGGCAATGCGTTCGGCTTCGGCTTTTTCTGCGGCGGCTTTTTCAGCGGCAATACGCTCGGCTTCCGCCTTTTCTGCGGCGGCCTTTTCAGCGGCAATGCGTTCGGCTTCTTCTCTTGCCTTTATTTCAGCTTCGCGTCTTCTTTGTGCTGCTTCAAGCTCTCTCTGAGCTGTGCTTTCGCGGTCTGCTTGATCTGCTTTGTTTCCGCTTTGAACAGCTTTTTCTGATTCTTCTTCGTCATTTTCTGCATTCTGCGGGCCTCGATCTTCTGCTGTTTGGCTCTGCGTTTGCGCTGTTCCTTCGTCAGCCTGCGATTCCTCGTCAACTGCGTCTTCGCCTGATTCAGTTCCGACTTCAGAATAGACTTGGAATATTTCTTCAAGAGCCGCCCTGAACTCGCTGCCAGCATCGGCAGGATCGTCGTCAAAATGATATTCCGTTGCTCCGTTTTCGTTGATGTATCTTTCAATTTCGGCATCCTCCTCTGAATGATCTGTTCCTTCTACAAATAAACTCTTGGCAAAGGCGGCGGGATCAAACGGTTGCAGATCGTCGATACCCTCACCCACGCCGATGAATTTAACAGGCAATTTCAGTTCGTTTTTGATGGAAAGCACGACACCGCCGCGTGCGGTACCGTCGAGTTTTGTGAGCACGATACCCGTCAGTTCCGCAACGCCCATAAATTCGCGTGCCTGGTTGACGGCGTTCTGTCCCGTGGTGGCATCCAACACCAAGAGGATCTCACGGTCGGAATACGGCAGTTCGCGGTCAATGACGCGATAGATCTTTGCCAGTTCGTCCATGAGGTTTTTCTTGTTGTGCAGACGGCCTGCGGTATCGCAGATAATGATGTCGCAATCTCTTGCCTTCCCTGCGGCAATGGTGTCGAAAATAACGGCGGCAGGGTCGGCACCTTCTTTGTGTTTGACGATGTCAACGCCTGCACGGTTTGCCCATTCGTCAAGCTGTTCGATCGCGGCGGCACGGAAGGTATCAGCCGCACCGAGAATGACCTTTTTACCCTCGGCTTTGTACATGGAGGCGAGTTTGCCGATGGTGGTGGTCTTACCCACGCCGTTGACACCGATCATCAGCAGAATGGACGGAATGGTGACAAGCCCCATATCCTCACCGCCGTCAAGCATTTCGGCAATGATGTTCTGCAGTTCCGCTTTGATCTGATCGGTCTTTTTGATACGCTCGGAGCGAACGCGGGAACGCAGTTCTTCGACGATCGCAACGGCAGTTTCCACGCCAACGTCGGACATGACTAAAATTTCTTCAAGTTCCACGTACAGGTCATCGGAAAATTCGTCAAAAGAGTCCATCATATCGTCAATGGCACCCGCCATTTTGTTTCGCGTCTTGGTCAGACCGAAGTTGATTTTCTTAAAAATTGCCATTTGGCATCTCCTTTCGGACAATGTATTTGATGTTTCTGTTTATTACGGAAGGAAAAGGGTAAATTATGATTTACATTATTCTTCGATTCCGAGTTGTTTTGCCATTTCAGCCGTGTGCAGTTCCAGCAGTTTCGACACGCCCTCCTCCTGCATGGTGACACCGTAAAGCACGTCCGCTCCTTCCATGGTGCCGCGGCGGTGGGTGATGAGAATGAACTGCGTCTGCTTGGTAAGTCCGCGGACGAACTGTGCAAAACGGGCTACGTTCACGTCGTCGAGTGCGGCTTCCACTTCGTCGAAAATACAGAACGGAGCCGGTGTGACCTTGAGAATGGCAAACAGCAGTGCAATGGCACAAAGCCCCTTTTCACCGCCCGAAAGCAAGGACAGACTGCGGACGTTTTTGCCCGGCGGCTGTGCTTTGATTTCAATGCCGCATTCCAGAATATCGCTTTCGTCCTCAAGGATGAGTTCGGCGGCACCGCCGTTGAAGATCTGCGAGAACGTCTGCTTGAAACTCTCGTTGATCTGATAAAAGCGTTCACGGAAACGCACCGCCATGTTTTCGGTCAGTTCCGCGATCAGACGAAGCAGTTCCGCTTTGCTCTTTTCGGCATCGCTGACCTGTTCGGACAGGAAGGTATAGCGTTCACTGACTTCCTTGTATTCTTCGATGGCGGCGACGTTGACACTGCCGAGTGCTTTGATGGAATGTTTGAGTTCAACCAGACGTTTCTGTGCCTGCGTGCGGTCGGGCAGTTCAATGCCCAGTGCGGCGGCTTCGCGGCGGGTCAGTGCATATTCCTCGTACAGTTTGCGTTCGATCTCCTGTGCATCACGCTCAATGGCGGCAAAGCGTTCTTCCAGACGGACGAGATCCGCACCCACCTTTTCGCGGTCTGCGGTCAGACGGCGTTCTTCGGTTCGCGTTACATCGGCGGCTTCTTCCTTTTTCAGACGGTCAAGTGCAAGTTGTTTTGTGCGTTCTCTTGCCTGTGCGGCTTCTTCACGCAAGGCTTTTGCACCCTCACGCTGATTGCGGATATCGGCAAGCAATACCGTGTTTTTCTGTGCGATGGCGGCCATTTCTTTTTCGAGTTCCGCTTTTCTGTCCGACAGGCTTTCGAGCCTCTTGCGGAGCATTCCGATGCTCTCTCTGCGTGCATCGACGTCCTTGCGGATCTCCATGATCTGCATCTGCACGCGGTTGCGTTCTTCGTTCAGTGCTTCACGCTGATCGGAAAGACTGTCTCTGCCGCCCGAAACGCGGTGCAGTTCATCCGTCAGTTCCTGCTTCTTGGCAAGGAGCACTTCGTGCTGCTCACCTGCAAGACGGATGGATTCTTTATAGTAGTCGCTGCGTTCGGCAGCGGTGGTTTTTTCTTCTTCCAGAGCCTTCACGGCGGAGAGTGCTTCGTCGATCTTGCCCAAAAGGATCTTCAGATCGCTTTCAAGATGCATTTTTTCTTCGTTGGCACGCATCAGATCTGCCTGTGCACCCTCGGCTTCGGCGGCGGTGCGTGCATGATCCGCATTGGCTTTTTTGAGTTCCTCCGCGGCGGCGGCAATTTCGCCTGCAAGATCGGACACTTCCCCTTTCAGACGGTCGATCTCGTTCGCACGGGAGATGAAGCCCGCGTTCTGAATGCGTGAGCCGCCCGTCATGGAGCCGCCCGCATTGATGACCTGTCCGTCAAGGGTGACGATCTTGAATCGGTAGTTGTATTTTTTTGCAATTTCAATGGCACAGTCGAGGTCTTCCGCCACGACGGTTTTACCCAACAGCGAGGAGACGATCTCCTTATACTTCGCATCGCACGAAACGAGGTCGGGAGCGAGACTCACGAAACCGTAGCAATCGGCAAGCCCTTTTTCGTCCAGACTTCTGCCGCGAACGGCGGACAAAGGCAGGAACGTGGCTCGTCCCGCGTTCGTGCTTTTGAGGATGGCAATGGCACGTTTGGCATCGTTTTCGGTTTCGCTGACGATGTCCTGAATGGCGTTGCCCAAAGCGGTCTCAATGGCGGTGGAATAGTCTTCTTCAACGCTGATGAGTTGCGACAGCGTACCGTGAATGCCCGTCAGCGTACCGCGGCGGACTTCACGCATGACCGCCTTGACCGAGCCCTGATAGCCCTCCATGCTCTTTTCGGTATCTTCCAAAAAACTCAGTCGGGACTGTTTGGTTGAAAGTGCGAGTTTCTTGTTTTCGTATTCTTCTTTTTTCTTTTCCGCTTTGTCGCGGCAGGACGCAAGGCGTAATGAATACCCCGTGACGGTGTTGTTCAGAGCTTCGATATTTTCATCCTGTACGCCGATCTTTTTACGCAACGCCTTTTCCTGCTCACGCAAGGCGGCAATTTCCTGCGTACGGCGGGAAAGCAGTTCCTCCACCGCGTTCAGACGTCCCGTGATCTCGTCCACCGAGGACGTTGCGGACGACACCATGATCTCCACACGGGAGAGTTCGAGGGCGAGTGCATCCAGTTCGCGGCTTAAACGGTTATAGGTGTCGGAAAATTCCTCGTCCCGGCTTTTCAGTGCCGCGATCTCCGCTTCAATGCCCTCTGCGGTACGGTTGTGCTGTTCTTCGCGTTCACGCAAAGCCGCAATTTCCTGTTCGGATTCTTCTATGGTCTGCAAAAGTTCACGGCGGGTGTGATCTTCACTGTCACATTCCGCTTTCAGACGGGAAACGGTGTCCTCGTTGTGATGCACCGTCGCTTCGCTGACAGCCGCCTGTGCATCCAGTGCCGAAGCCTGTTCTTCGTACAAAGAGGCTTTATCGCGCAGTTCTTCCATGGAAAGGGTGATGGCACGGCTTTCTTCGGCAGATGAATCGATCATGGCGGCGGCTTCTTCCAAAGCCTTGCAGATCTCGTTGTAATGTTCTCTCGCTACGGTGATGCGGTTGGACTGTTCGCGAAGCTGATCCTGCGAACGGTCGAGAGTGGCAAGCCACAGACCGATCTCCAGTTCCTTTTTTTCTTCCGCAAGCACCAGAAACTTCTGTGCTTTGCGGCTTTGTTCGGCAAGAGGCCCTACGCGGGAGGCAAGTTCGGACAGAATATCACGCAGACGGACTAAATTTTCCTCTGCCTGATTGAGCCGACGCAACGCATCCGCACGGCGGTAACGGTAATGCGAAATACCTGCCGCTTCTTCAAACATATCACGGCGGTCGGCACTCTTTGCCGATACCATGTCTTCAATTTTACCTTGACTGACCATGGAATAACCGTCACGTCCCAATCCCGTATCCATGAACAGTTCGTGCACGTCACGCAGACGGACGGTGTTGCCGTTGATCTGATACTGGCTCTCACCCGAACGGTAGTAGCGGCGTGTGACGGAAACTTCCGTTTCTTCGCTTGCCAGTGCACCGTCGCTGTTATCCAGCCGCAACGTCACTTCCGCAAAGCCCTGCGGACGGCGTGCACGCGTGCCGCTGAAGATAACGTCCTCCATTTTCGCACCGCGAAGGCTCTTGGTGGACTGTTCGCCCAATACCCAACGCACGGCGTCGGAGATGTTACTCTTACCCGATCCGTTGGGACCGACGACACCCGTCATTCCTTTGTCAAATTTGAGGACCGTCTTGTCCGGGAAGGACTTGAAGCCCTGCATTTCCAATGCTTTTAAGTACATTCGGTTTCCTCTGTTTCCTTTGTCGGTTCGATCTTTACTTCGTACCTTTTTATATCGGAATGCGTTTTCATGCAAAGGGTATAACCCCGTTGCGAAAAACGCAGAATATTTTTCTTTTTTTGTCCGACGGCTTTGGAAAGTTCCCCCGTCGGCACGAGCACGGTGTAGGTACCCGTCGGTCTGTCCTGCAATGCGGACAGGATGCTCTGATAATAGATTTCATTTTCGCACAGTTCTCCGAACGCGGGATGAAACACGCCTGCAATCATATTGCCCTGCACGTCCGAGCCTGCGTGAAGCCCCATGCGGATGACGGAAATACCGTTATCGTAAAACATCTTTTTCATTTTCGCACACGTTCTGACCGCCTGTTCCAAAGTCTGCGGCCGGTACAAACCGTCTTTATACAGTTGTGCCAGTTGCGTGTGTTCGAGCACCGTGGTGGGATAAATGCGTACCGTATCGGGTGACAGACGGACAAATTCACTTGCCGTGAATAAATCTGTCTTTTCGTCACTGCCGTACAATCCCGTCATCATCTGCAAACCCACGCCGAAACCGTGTTTGCGTAACAACCGCACGGCGTTTTCGGTATCGAGTGCGGTATGACCGCGACCGTTCAACGCCAGCACGGTATCGTCCATGCTCTGGGCTCCGAGTTCCACGTTTTTAACGAAATACCGTTTGAGCATTCGTAAATTCTCCTGCGTGATGCAATCCGGACGGGTGGATATACGGATGCCGCCGAACATCCCCTTGCCGACAAATTCCTGTGCCGCAGAGAGGTAAGCAACCTGTTTTTCAACGGGAATGGCGGTGAAACTGCCGCCGAAAAAGGCGATCTCGCTCCCGTTCTCGGTGTACCCCTCGCTTTTGAGTGCGGTCAGACAGGCGTTGCGGATGTCCTGCACGGAAAGCGGCTGCGTCTGTCCGGAAATGATCTTCTGATTGCAGAACGAACACGCGTGCGGACAGCCCTCGTGCGGCACGAACAGGCTTACGTTGCGGTGTTTCATGATTCGCGGATACCCATGAGCAAAAGGGCTTTGCGTGCGGCTTCCTGTTCGGCTTTTTTCTTGCTGCGGCCTTCGCCCACGCCGATGCAGTTGGAATTGAGATGTACTTCCACCACAAAACGGCGATCGTGTGCAGGACCGCTTTCTTCCACAAGCACGTAGGTGAGTGCTTCACCCGGATTTTTCTGCACGATCTCCTGCAGTTCGGTCTTGTAATCGGTAAATTCTTCCGTCTGCTGATCGCCTGCGGCAATAAAGGGCAGACAGAACGCTTTTGCTTTTTCCATGCCGCCGTCCAGATATATGGCGGCAAGCAGGGCTTCAAACGCATCGGCAAGAATGGACGCACGGTTTCTGCCGCCCGTCATTTCCTCGCCTTTGCCCATGTAGAGGTACGCTCCCAGATGAAACTGACGTGCATAGCCTGCCAGTGCTTTTTCGCATACGGCGGCGGCACGGCGGCGGGTGAGCTGACCTTCGGGCAGATCCGCGTGTGCATTCCAGAGATATTCCGCAGTGATGAATCCCAATACGGAATCGCCTAAAAATTCAAGGCGTTCGTTGTTTTGTCCGGCTGTTTTTTCATTACAGGCTGAAGAATGCGTCAGTGCGTTGCGAAGCAAAGCCTTGTTCTGAAATATGTAGCCGATCTCGTTTTCTATACTCATAACCGTTCCTCAGAAATCAGGTTATCCAGTACCGCCAACGAACGAAGTGCGAGTTTTTCGTAGCGTGCGGCACGGTCTTTGATCTTTTCTTCCACGGGCGGCAGGAGTCCCATTGCCGCCCCCATGGGTTGAAAATTCTTTACGCTTTCATCCGCAATATAGGCACTCAAAGCCCCGAGCATGGTCTCAGGGGGAAGGGAGAGCGGCTGTTTGCCGTCGAGATACCGTGCGGCGTTGATGCCTGCAAGAAGCCCGGATGCGGCAGACTCCATATAGCCTTCCACACCCGTGATCTGACCTGCAAAGAAAATATGCGGATCTTTTTTCAGTTGAAAACCGCTGTTGAGCAGGCGGGGTGAATCGATAAAGGTATTGCGGTGCATCACACCGAAGCGTTCAAATTTTGCATTATGAAGTGCGGGGATCATGGAAAATACCCTTTGCTGTTCACCGAATTTCAGATTGGTCTGAAATCCGACCAAATTATACATGGTACCCCGTGCGTTTTCCTTACGCAGTTGCAGTACCGCCCACGGACGGTGTCCCGTGTTGGGATCGACAAGTCCGACGGGCTTCATGGGGCCGTACCGCATGGCATCCTTGCCGCGTTTGGCAAGCACCTCAATGGGCATACAACCCTCGTAGACGTCTTTTTTCTTATCCACCTCGTGCAGGTGGGCACCCTCGGCAGTCACGAGTGCATCGTAAAAGCGTTCGTATTCCTCTTTGTTCATCGGGCAGTTGATATAATCGTCCTCGCCGCCGCGGTCATACCGTGACTGTGCAAAACTGAAAGCGGGATCGATGCTGTCTGCCGATACGATGGGAGCCGCCGCATCGAAGAAATGCAGACCCTCGCCGCACAGTCCGTCCAATACGGGAGAAAGTGCGTCGCTTGCAAGCGGCCCTGCGGCAACGATCACGCAGTCTGCCTGCGGAAGTTCACGGACTTCCTGACGGATGAGGGTGATATTTTCCGTGTGTGCCACACGCTCGGTGACCATGGCTGAAAACAGATCCCTGTCCACCGCCAATGCACCGCCTGCGGGCACTTTCGTCTTTTTGGCACACTCCACGCAAAGAGAGCCCAGACGTTCCATTTCGGTCTTGAGAAGTCCTGCGGCGGAAGCAAGCCGTTCGGCTTTGAACGAATTGGAACACACGAGTTCCGCTAAATTTTCACTGCCGTGTGCAGGTGAAAAACGCTGCGGTTTCATTTCATACAGGTCAACGTGCACGCCTGCACGGGCAAGCTGCATGGCCGCTTCCACACCTGCAAAACCGCCGCCGATGACAGCCGCCGTCTTATTCATCGCTTTCCGCCTTTTTACTGCGGCGTGCTTTCGTTTCATAGCCGCAACCTTCCTTGTGACATTTGATAATGCCGCCGCGTGTACGGAACAGTGAGCCGCCGCATTGCGGACAGGTCTCGTTGGTGGGAACGTCCCACGTCATAAAAGAACAGGTCGGATAATTGGAGCAACCGTAGAAAGTGTAGCCTTTCTTCGTCTTTTTTCCGATGCAGTTCCCGCCGCAAACGGGGCAGACGGCATCGGTCTTTTCGATATAGGGTTTGGTGGTCTTGCAATCGGGATAGTTCGGACAGGCAAGGAACTTGCCGAAACGGCCGACTTTAATGACCATCAGGGAACCGCATTTTTCACACGGAACGTCGGTCTTGTCTTCTTCAAGCTGGATCTTCACACCGTCCATGGCGGCTTTGGCTTTGTCGAGGGTGGCAATGAAATCATCGTAGAAGACGTGAAGCATCTGCACGTAATCGTAGCCTTCGCGTTCGATGCGGTCCAGATCGTTTTCCATGCCGGCGGTGAATTTGGTGTTGACGATCTTCGGGAACTGTTCACGCAGAAGTCTGGTGGTGGCAAAGCCCAGTTCCGTGGGTTTCATCAGTTTCTGTTCGCGTACCACGTATCCGCGGTCGACGATGGTGGAAATAATGGAAGCGTAGGTGGACGGTCTGCCGACACCCGTTTCTTCGAGGGTTTTAATAAGACTTGCTTCGTTGTAGCGTGCGGGCGGCTGGGTGAAATGCTGTTCGTCCCTGAGTTCTTTCAGACGAAGTACATCGTTTTCGTTCAGCACGGGCAGAGCACCTGCATCGGCTTCATCCGCATCGTTGTAAAGCACGGTGTAACCGTCAAAACGGACGGTATGGCCTGCGGCGGTAAAGAGAATATAGCGGTCGGTGTCCGCATCCTGCGTACCCACGGCTTTGATCTCTGCTTTTGCGGTATCCTGCACGCAGTTTGCCATCAGACTTGCAAGAAAACGCTTCCAAATAAGCGAATACAATTTATACTGATCGGTGGTAAGAGAAGCCTTTGCCGCTTCCGGTGTAAGTTCGGGCATGGTGGGACGGATGGCTTCGTGACCGTCCTGTGCGTTGGCGTTGGTCTTGAAATAACGCGGTTTTTCGGGCAGGTATTTCTCTCCGTAGGTGTTGCGGATGACTTCGTTGCCTGCGGCTCTTGCTTCTTCGGAAATACGAAGGGAGTCGGTACGCATATAGGTGATAAGACCGACCGTGCCGTACCCTTCCACGTCCACGCCTTCATACAGTTCCTGTGCCACTTTCATGGTACGCTTGGCTGTGAAGTTCAGGCGTTTGGCGGCTTCCTGCTGCATGGTGGAAGTGATGAACGGCGGTGCGGGCTGTTTGCGGCGAACGCTTTTTTTAAGTTCGGCGACGGTGTACTGTGCACCTTCCAGTCTTGCAAGGACGGCATCGGTGTCTTCACGGCTTTCGAGTTTGATCTTACCCGTTTCATCGCCGACGAAAGAGGCTTTGAACGCCTTTCTTGCGGGGGGATTGGTGAGCATGGCATCCAGTGTCCAGTATTCTTCGGGAGTAAAAGCGGCAATTTCTTCTTCCCTGTCCACGATCAGACGAACGGCAACGCTCTGCACGCGGCCTGCGGAAAGACCTCTGCGGATCTTCTGCGAAATAAAGGGGCTCAGACGGTAACCGACCAGACGGTCAAGAATGCGGCGTGCCTGCTGTGCGTTGACGAGATCCATGTCGATGCGTTCGGGATTGGCAATGCCGTTCTGCACGCTCTTTTTGCTGATCTCGTTGAATTTAACGCGGTTTTTCTTCTTCATATCAAGCCCCAGAACGGTGGCAAGATGCCATGAAATGGCTTCTCCCTCACGGTCCGGGTCGGTTGCGAGAATGACTTCATCGGCTTTTGCGGCGGCCGCTTCAAGCTCTCTGAGAAGTTTCTCCTTTCCCTTGATGATGGTATATTTGGTTTCAAAATTCTTGTTGACGTCCACGCTGAGTTTGGAGGGATACAGGTCACGGACGTGACCCATGGAGGCTTTGACTTCATAGTCGCTGCCGAGATATTTTTTGATGGTTTTTGCTTTTGCGGGTGACTCTACGATGACAAGTTTTGACATAGTTCAGATTGTCTCCTGATGTGTAAATTTATTTGAGAAAAACTCTGCCGAAATCACGTCCGGCAAGTTTTTTGAATTCAAGTTTTGAAATGGCGACCATGACCTTGTGTGCGGGCAGACCCGTTCGGTCGGTAATCTCCTGCGGACTTCTTTCGCCTTCTGCAAGCAGTTTCCACACCGTCAGCTCATCGCCTTCGAGTTCGGGCGGCGGTGTTCTCTGTTCCGACACGGCTTCTTCCGCCTGCACCTTTTCCTTTTTTGCAGTTTTCTTTGCGGGTTTTTCCGCCGCTTTCGGTTCTGTCTTTTTTACCGTTTTCGGTGCGGTCGCCTCTTTTTTCGTATGTTTTTCGGGTGCGGGTAAGGGTTCTTCCTTCTCTGCATCCAACGCCGCCTGCCGTGCCGCCTCCTGTGCTTTTCTCTCCTCTGCACGGCGAAGATGTTCTTCGTAATTCGGAATGGGGAAACCGTAAGGCACGGGTGCGACGGCTTCGTCAAATCTTTGTGCCCATTCACCGTTCTGCATCTGCAGAATACGAAGAATATCCTGTGATCCGTTTGCGGGATATGCCTTTTTTTCACGGATGAGCAGATCCGTACCGCCGTAAAACGAGCCGGAAACGCTTGCGGGAACGGCAAAGACGATGCGATTCATGTTCCGTGCATCCCCTGCCGTGATGAACGATCCGCTTTTTTCCGCCGCTTCTATGACCAGCGTTGCCTGCGACATACCTGCAAGAATGCGGTTACGGGCAGGAAAACTGACTTTGTTCGGCGGTGTTTCGGGCGGATATTCGCTGATGACAGCACCTTTTTCGGCAGCTTTCCGACGCATGGGCTCATTCTGCATGAGATACTGCGTACCGATGCCGCAACCGAGCACCACGATCGTCACACCGCCCGCGTCGAGTGCACCCTCGTGGGCCGCCGTGTCGATTCCCAACGCACCGCCGCTGACCACTGCAACTTTTGCACTTGCAAGGTCGTATGCGAGTTCCTTCGTAAAACGCACGCCGCTTTGGGATGCCTTTCGCGTTCCCACGACGGCGGTCATAACGGGGGCACGCAACGCACTGCGGTTGCCCTGCACGTACAGCACGGTCGGATAGTCGGGAATGCGAAGAAGCAACTTCGGGTAAAACGGACAGTCGGGTGTAATGATGTCAAGACCGTATTTCAGACACGCAATCATCACGTTGAACGATTCCGAAGGGCTGTGACGGCACAGTTTGTCGCATTGCTTTTCGGTCATAAGTCCGCTTGCAAGCCATTCTTTTCTGCCTGCGTAATACAGTTTTTCGGGATCTCCGAAGTATGCTATGAGTTTGCACGCCAAAGACGATGCCGGACCGAGCGTTTTTTGTAACCAGATCCAGTATTCCGCCGCCGCCATGTTCAGAACACCTCCGCAAAACAGTTATTTCAGAAACTCCCAGAGCAATATGGCCGCCGCGGCCGCCGCATTCAGCGACTCGGCTCTGCCTGCCATGGGAATGGTAATTCTTTCGTCTGCCGCTTCGCAGACCGCTTCGGAAACGCCGTTGCCCTCGTTGCCGATGACCACAACACAGCCTTCCCCTTTGGGTACGTCCTGCACCCGTTTCGCTTCGCCGCTGACGACCGATGCAAACACACGCATCCCACGGCTTTGCAACTTGCGGACAAGGGAAAGGGCGTCGTCTGCTTCAAACACGTCCAGCCGCAACAAAGAGCCCATGGATGCACGCATGGCTTTGGGGTTGTACGGATCGCATCCGCCGCAAAGCAACAGACCGTCCGCACCGAGGGCTTCCGCCGTTCTTGCCAGTGCACCGAGATTGTCCGGATTCTGCAAGCCGTCCGTCAGGGCATATATACCATTATACTTTATTTTATCTATATTATGCGTTTTGTCAAGTGTTTTGCACACACAAAATACACCTTGCGGATTTTTTGTGTCGGCAAGACGCAGTGCGACCGCATCGGCAATACAGTAAACACGCCTTGCATTCTGTTGTATAATATTGCATTCCGATGCATATTTTTGCAGTGCCGCTTCGGTAAAGAACGCCTGCTCGATCACAACGCCCGTGATGGCGGCATCCATGCAAAGACGTGCCCCTTCCAAGAGAAATAAGCCATATTCTCGGCGGTCTGCAGCATTTTTCAGTGCAGAAGCACGTTTGATCGTTTCATTGTTGCGTGAGGTGATTGCTTCCATTTATAAAAATCCTTTCGGGATAACAGCGATTTATAATTTACATAATTATACATAGTAAAATGTATTCAAAAAAAACAAATTATGATTTAGCGGCATTGCACAAACCTACTGCCCCCACTCACTCCTTGTCGCCCCTGAAAGGGGAGATGTCTGCCGCAGGCAGACAGAGGGGTTTTGGCGGTAATATCAAACTTTTTTCTTTGCGTTTGTGCAAACTTGGTGAACCCCTCTGTCACTTCGTGACATCTCCCCT
>JAZNRU010000035.1:0-86709 GCA_045590895.1 Acutalibacteraceae bacterium | reverse complement strand
AAAAAATCGGGATAACCTTGATTGCTGGTTTTATTCTTAGAAACGAAGCCATATTCCGCAGGTATTGCTGACTTCTCTATAAAGTTATCATTTCTGTAAAAGTCTCTAAATATATTTTCAGTTATGGTTTCACTTACTTTTACTTTTGCCATAATTATGCCCTCATTCTTTCTCTGAGACAATCTATCTCAACTTGATTATTTGTAAGATACTCGACAATATCTTTAGGGAGCTCATGCCGCCCATCAGCCGCCTTACTGTAAAAATCATTCTTTTCATCGTCAGTTAGGCGTAAAAGCTCAACAATGCGGTCTTGCATATCGGGAGTGGGTGGCTTAACTCGTCCGTTGAACACATCGAACAGATATGTTTTAGACACGCCCAGGTCCGAAGCAAATTTCGCCTGTGAATAATCATGGTCTTTAATAAGCTTTACGAAATATGCGCCGAAACTTCCCTCTGCGTATTTCTTTTTTGCCACTCAATCGCCTCCAAAAAAGTACATTAGTAAGCTAACTACTTTACTATTATAACACAACCAAAAGAAAAACACAATAGGCAACCTCAAATTATCTAAACTCAAAACATTTGCAACGAAACTATTCCGGCTACAATGAAACTAATCTCGGTCACAATGAAATTATTCTTTTGAGAAAAGTTTCATTGTGAATTTCCGCAGTGCTGCAAGGGGTCAAAACGCCCCTAAGAAGCACCGAAGTAATGCCAGAGAATGGCACAATGAAATTATTTTTTATGTCCCATAGCCGAAAAACCTTGTGCTACGGGCATTTTTGATAAAAAGAAAAGAACGAAAGTTGCAATACCTTGGGTATCATAACTTTCGTTCTTTTTTGGTGGAGCTGAGGGGAGTCGAACCCCTGTCCGAAAATCCCTTACGGCGACTTTCTCCGGGCGCAGTCATTTATTTAGATCTCTCCGCGGACGGCGGGAAATGACACCCTTCGCCTTTGGACAGCCCCATTGTGCATGACAGGATATGAGGCGCTTCCCTGTGCACGTTCACCGCTGCATGACGCCTTTACACCGAGCCGCGGTGCTCTCGGGAAAGACGGCAACTGCAATTAAGCAGCTGCGAGTACAGTATTGTTATTGTCGTTTATTTCTAAACTTGCGGCTGTTTAAAGAGGTCACCGCACCTCTGCCCGCTTATCGGCGCTCAGAATCCCCGTCGAAATCCTTTCAGCCCCGTATATACAAAGTGCAAATGTGTTATTTTTCTTAAACAGATGCACTTTTGTGTGTGGTTTGTGTTGATTATTATGTCCCCGACGGAACCTTAATAATCGCTTTTGTTGCCGCGGAAAGAGCGTTCGATGTCGCGTTCGGCACTCTTTTTGGCGGCGGATTCGCGTTTATCGTAGAGTTTTTTACCCTTACACAGACCGATCTCAATTTTCAGCCTGCCGTTGACGAAATAGGCAGACAGCGGAATGATGGCATAACTCTGCTGTTTGACCAGACCGAACAGACGCATGATCTCACGTTTGTGCATGAGCAGTTTGCGTGTACGCATCGGATCGCGGTTAAAAATATTGCCCTTGTCATAGGGGGAAACATGCATACCGTGCAGCAGCAGTTCACCGTTTTCGACCATGCAATAGGAATCCTTGAGATTGAGTTTGCCCTGGCGAATGGATTTGACTTCCGTGCCGCACAGTTCAATACCGGCTTCGTGGGTTTCCACGACAAAATATTCATGATAAGCCTGACGGTTGGTGGCAACCGTGTTTTCGTGTGCCTGTTTAGCCGTAAAAACCCCTCCTTTCCGATACGTTCGTTGCGTTTGTTTTTACATACTTTCGGGTGCCGCCACTTTGAGCATGGAAAGCACCGTTTTCATAACGCTGCGGGTGGCAATGCACAGTGAAAGTCTTGCGTTGCGAAGATTTTCGTCCTGTACGTCCACGCGGCAGGCGTTGTAGAATTTGTGGAACAGTGCCGCAAGATCGACCGCATACTTGGTGACCTTGGACGGATCGAGTGCCTGTGCGGCGGTGACGATCTCGCCCGTAAGTGCGGCGATATGACGGATGAGTTCCTTTTCTTCGGGAGCCGTCAGCAGGCAAAGGCTTTCACGGTCGGCAAAAGCGGCCGCAATGCCTTTTTCGTTGAGTTTTGCAAGGATCGAGCAGATTCTTGCGTGTGCATACTGACAGTAGTAAACGGGATTCTGCGAAGATTCTTCAACTGCAAGATCAAGGTCGAAATCGCAATGGCTGTTGGCTTCACGCAGGTTGAAGAAAAATCTTGCCGCATCGATGGGCACTTCTTCGAGAAGCGTTACGAGCGTGATCGCCTTGCCCGAACGCTTGGATGCCTTGACGATCTCGCCTTCTTTGATAAGACGTACCATCTGCATGAGAACGACCTGCAATCTTTCGGGATCTACGCCCAGAGCCTGCAAAGCGGCTTTCAGACGCGGCACGTAACCGTGATGGTCGGCACCGAGAATGTCAACGGCAAGGTCAAAATTACGGATGCAGAGTTTGTTGTAATGATATGCAATATCGGGAACGATATAAGTGTAAAGTCCGTTTGATCGGACAAGCACGAAGTCCTTGTCACAACCGAACTGTTCGGCTTTGAGCCACAGTGCACCGTCCTGCTCGTAGGTGTAACCTTTTTCGGTCAGAATGTCAATGACTTGCTTGGCGGCACCGGAATTTTGCAGGGTGCTTTCATGGAACCACGTGTCGTATTTAATATTATACTTCAAAAGATCGCGTTCTAATCCTTCAATATTCAAAGGAAGTGCATAAGAAACCAACGCTTTGCGGCGTTCGGCTTCGTCGGTGTGCATATATTTGTCGCCGTTGATGGCGGCAAAAGCGACGGCATGATCGATGATGTCCTGACCGTGGTAACTGTCTTCGGGCATTTCAACGGGATCACCGAAGTGCTGACGGTAACGGATATCCAGCGACAGACCGAATTTTTCGATCTGATTGCCGCCGTCGTTGATATAGAATTCACGCTCGGTCTGATAACCGGCTCTGGAAAGCACTTCCGCAAGGGTGTCACCCATGGCACCGCCTCTTGCGTTACCGACGTGCATGGGGCCCGTGGGATTGGCGGAAACGAATTCAACCAATGCACGTTTGCCTGCCGCATAGTCGGAACTGCCGTAAAGTTCGCCTTTTTCGGAGACGTCCAGCAGAATATCGGCATAATAGCCTTCGGAAAGGCGGAAATTCAGAAAGCCTGCACCTGCAACCTCGCAGGAGGAGAAGTACGTGCCGTCCAAAGATATATTATCACGGATGGCCGAAGCGATCTTAGGGGGGGCTGTACGAAAAACACGTGCACCCACCAAAGCGGCGTTTGCGGAATAGTCACCGTGACTGCGGTCTGCAGGAATTTCGATCTTAAAGACGGGCATTTCCGCTTCGGGCAACGCCCCGTTCTGCATACAGACGCGGATGGCCGTTTCAATGATAGAACGCAACTGCTGTTCTGCTTTTTTGACAAGAATACTCATGTTTCTTCCTGCGGAACCTGTCCGATAACAAGTTTTCTTCCGCTTTTCTCCTTTCCGTTGGACGAATCCGTTTTTGCACTGACTTCTATGGTCAACAGTTTTTCTGCGGCATGACCGCCGAAAAAGTCAATGGTGTAATGCAATTTCAGTTTGCCGCCGCGAAGTCCGACGTCACTCTCTACGGCTTTTGCAAAGATGCCGATCATAAACTCACCGTAGGGCGTTGCATAATGGCTGTTGTGCCGTCTGCCTGCTTCGATGATCATTTCCGAATTGTACGCTCCCGTACGGACGATGCTCACGCAACAGCGTTTTTTGACGTGCATACGTGTATCGCAGGTGTATTCATCATCCAGCATTTCCGAGAAATGCAACGTATAATCTTCCGGTCCGCCGACCATGCATCCTTTTGTGATGACTTTGGAGGTTTCCTCTCCGTCGGGTGTGCGGCTGATATCGGTAATTGTAATAATGCGATTTTGTATCATAATATATACCTCATTGGATTTTAGATTATACCATAAACATTTTCACAACGCAAGAGTGTGTTTAGCGGTATTTGACTACAAAACGGCACTCTTTTTTGGTTATTTTGGCTAAATAAAATAAATATTTAAAAAAACTGCATTTTCCTCTTGCACAAATCGGTTTTTTGTATTATAATTATGCCTGTTATATAAATTCTGTTTCTGTCATGCGGCGTGCGGGTCCTGTGCGGCGGAGCGCCGTGAACCATGTCAGGCGGGGAACCGAGCAGCATTAAGCGGTCTGCCCGTGCGCCACAGTCCGCCTGTACGCCGTGTGACAGAGGCAGAATTTTTTTATTACGTAAAAAACACAACATCGATTTGTTTCTTAAAAAAGGAGGAACGCCCGTGTACAGGGTACTGTACAGAAAGTGGCGGCCGCAGACGTTTTCCGACGTGGTCGGTCAGCCGCAGGTAACCGTGGCACTGCGTTGTCAGATCAAAGAAACCCGCCTGTCCCATGCGTATCTGTTTACAGGTTCGCGAGGAACGGGCAAAACCAGTTGTGCCAAAATTTTTGCAAAAGCGGTCAACTGTCTGCATCCCGTCGGCGGGGATCCCTGCAACGAATGCGAGATCTGCAAAGGCATTGACGACGGCACGGTGCTTGACATTGTTGAGATCGACGCCGCAAGCAACCGCGGTGTGGACGATATCCGCCAACTGCGTGAAGAAGTAAAGTTCACACCGTCGCAGGCAAAATTCCGCGTGTACATCGTAGACGAAGTGCACATGCTGACCATTGAAGCATTCAACGCACTCCTGAAAACGCTGGAAGAACCTCCCGAACACGTGAAATTCATTCTCGCGACCACCGAAGTGCAGAAACTGCCGTCCACGATCCTTTCCCGCTGTCAGCGTTATGACTTCCGCCGCATTGAGCCCGAAGTCATAGCAGAGCGTCTGCAAAGGATTTCCGAAGAAGAAGGTGCCGTGCTCGAAAAAGACGCCGCCGTTCTCATTGCCCGCTTGGCAGACGGTGCGATGCGTGACGCACTTTCCCTGCTTGACCGCTGTTTAAGCACCGCCGAACCGCCTTTGACCGTGCAGACGGTCACACAGGCCGCAGGGCTGATGGGCAGAGATTATCTTTTCAACCTCTGCCGTACCGTTGCAAAACGCGATACTGCCGCCGCACTGACCATTCTGGACGATCTGCACAAGGCATCGTGCGACACCGAACGCCTTTGCACGGAACTCATCAACCAGTTCCGCAATCTACTGATCGTGCACACCGTGCAGCATCCGGAAAAACTGATCGTTGCCACCAACGAGGAGATCGAAGAAAACAAAAAACTGGCTTCCCTGTTCACCACCGAAGCCATTCTGCGCGCTTTAAGCGTGCTTTCCGATGCGGTGGATGCTATCAAAAAAACACAGAATCGCCGCGTGGAAGCGGAAATGGCTCTCATCCGCCTGTGCCGTCCCGAAACGGACACTTCGGTAGCCGCCCTTGCACAGCGTGTGGCTGATCTGGAAAATCAACTGAAAAACATACAAACAAACGGCATTCCCGTTTCCGTGCAACAACCCGTTGCAACACCCGTTGCACAACAACCCGTACAGCAACCCGTCCAACAGCCCGTACAGGAAACCGCACCTGCGGATCTGCCTTTTGAACCGGACAGTACACCGACACCCAACAATGCCGTGCAGAATTTGGTAGCGGACGTATTTGCGGATTTCCCGCCTGCGGACGAAGACGTGCCGCCGCCGTTCGACGAAACGGAAGGTTTACCCTTTGACGATACGGATGCACCGCCGTTTGATTCCGACCTTTTATGGGATGAAACGCCGCCTGCGGAAATTGCCGCAGAGGATGCACCGACGGAAGACGTGCAGGAAAGTCTGCCCTTTGACGATCTGCCCGAAGACACACCCGTGGCTCTCTTTGGAGGAATGCCTGCTCAACAGGCGGTTGCAGAACCCTCTCCCTTTGCGGGACTTCCCTTTGATGACGATGACTTTGTTGCTCCCGCACAACCTGCCGCAAGCACACCCGTTGCCGACAACGCGGCAAACGGCGGTCTGGACGGCCGCACGTGGACAAGATGTTGCATTGAAGCGGAAGCATTGTGCAAACCGCTGATCGGTCACCTTGCGGATTCTACGGCAGAGATCCGCGGCTCCATGCTCGTCATCCACACCAAAAACCGTCTGTTGCCCGTATTCTTACGCAACGAAGGCTTCAGCAACGCCATTGCGGATGCAACCGAAAAGGTGCTCGGCAGACGCCTGACACCCAAAGTAGAATAAAAAATCTGATCGGAGGATTTTATAATATGAAAGCAAGAATTCCCAACCAGCCCAACAGAAACGAAATGATGATGCGTATTCAGAAAATGCAGGAAGAGATGCAGCGTGTGCAGGAAGAAGTGGAAAACAGTGAGTTTACCGCTTCCGCAGGCGGCGGTGCGGTGGAAGTCACCGTAACGGGCAAACACGAAGTCGTAAAGATCAAAATGAATCCCGACGTCGTGGATCCCGAAGACATCGATATGCTTGAAGACCTGCTTCTTGCATCCCTCAACGAAGCCATCCGTAAGGCAAACGACACCATGGAACAGTCCATGAACGGCGTTACGGGCGGCATGAACATTCCCGGTCTGGGCGGTCTGCTGTAAAAAATGGAATTTACAGCCGTACCGCTTGAAAAGCTCATAGAGCAATTTGAAAAAATGCCGGGCATCGGAAGAAAAACGGCACAGCGTATGGCGTTTTTCGTATTGGGGCTCCCGAAAGAGGAAGGCCTTGCCATGGCAAAGACCATTGCCGATGCGTGTGAAAAAATCAAAAAATGTGCGTTGTGTTGCAATCTGACGGAAGAAACCTACTGTCCGATCTGTAGCCACCCCAAACGCGATCGCAGTACGGTCTGCGTGGTGGAAAACGCGGAAGATCTGATGGCAATTGAAAAAACCAATGAGTTCAAAGGTACTTATCACGTCTTGCACGGCGTTATTTCTCCGTTGGAAGGTGTCGGTCCGGAAGATCTGACCGTCAAAGAACTGCTCTCGCGCATTGAACCCGACAACGTACAGGAAGTCATCATGGCAACCAACTCCGACATTGAAGGAGAGGCAACCGCCATGTATTTATCCCGCCTGCTCAAACCCATGGGTGTAAAAGTATCACGTCTTGCCTACGGACTTCCCGTCGGCAGTGACCTGCAATATGCAGATTCCGTTACCCTTACCCGAGCCATTGAAGGCAGAAAAGATTTATGAGAAAGGGTTGTTAAAATATGAAATATGCAATTACCTACGATATCGGCACGACCGGTGTCAAAACCTGCGTTTTTGAGATCTCGGACTCCATCCGTCTTTTGGGAAGTGCGTCCCAAGGCTATAAACTGTATGTTTTTCCTGACGGCGGTGCGGAACAGGATCCCGAAGAATGGTGGGAAGCCCTTTGTGCTACCACCCCGATCGCACTCTCCAAAGCAGGCATCTCCGCCGAGAAGATCGAAGGTATTTCCTTCTGTTCACAGATGCAGGGACTGGTGTTGGTCGATAAAGAAGGCAACGCCATCCGCAGAGCATTCAGTTACATGGATCAGCGTGCCCGAGACGAACTGAAAAAAGGTATGGCACACGGTTTCCAGATCGCAGGTGCAAACGTACCGAAACTTTTGAAATCCCTTGCCATTACGGGTGCGGTTGCCGCATCGGTCAAGGATCCCGTATGGAAATACAAATGGGTGGAAGCACACGAACCCGAAAACTTCAAAAAAGTACATAAATGGCTGGACGTCAAGGAATATCTCATCGGCAGAATGACGGGCCGTTTCATCATGACACCCGACTCCGCGTTCGGTGCGGAACTCTTTGACATCCGTGCGGGACATCAGTGCTGGAGTCCGACTCTGTGCAAGATGCTCGGCGTTAACATGGATCATCTTCCCGAGGTCATCCCCTCCACTGCCGTTGTGGGCGGCCTTCGCAAACAGCAGGCTGACGAACTGGGCCTCAAAGAAGGCATATCCGTCTTCGGCGGCGGCGGTGACGCTTCTCTCATCGGCGTGGGTGCCGGCTGTGTCAACCCCGGTGACACGCATATTTACAACGGTACGTCCGGTTGGGTTTCCACGGTCGTTGAAAAGAGCATCGTGGATGCAAACACCATGATGGCAGCCGTTACGGGTGCGGATGCCGGTAAATACAACTATTTTGCAGAACTTGAAACCGCAGGCAAATGCCTGGAATGGGTAAAAGATCACCTTGCACTCGACGAGATCGGCATTTACCTTGAAACCACGAACGTTACCGATTCCTACGAAGGAAAATATACCAGTCTTTACGACTATATGACCGAGGTATGCAGCAAAGTGCCCGCAGGTTGCGGCGGCGTTATTTTTACACCGTGGTTGCACGGAAACCGCTGTCCGTTTGAAGATCCCAACGCAAGGGGTATGTTCTTCAACCTCTCCCTTGAAACGGGCAAGAGCGAAATGATCCGTTCCGTACTGGAAGGCGTTTGCTTCCATATGCGTTGGTTCATTGAGGCTTCCGACAGAAAAGTGAAAACAAACGATACCGTCCGTTTCGTCGGCGGCGGTGCCCTGTCTGCCCTCACCTGTCAGATCCTTGCCGACATCACGGGCAAAACCGTTGAGACGGTTGACAGTCCGCAGAACGTCGGTGCGGTCGGTGCGGCGGTTACGGTTGCGGTCGGTCTGAATCTGATCCCCTCTTTTGCAGATGCGAAAAAGATGATCCCCGTCGTCAAGACCTACAAACCCAACCCCGCAAACAAAGCCGTTTACGATAAAAACTACGCCGTTTACAAAAACCTTTACAAAGCAAACAAAGCGAATTTTGCAGCCCTGAACGGCTGATCGTCCCAACAGAAAGGATTCTTACCATGCTTGAACAGAAAACCATGATGGAAGCCGTTTACATCGGCATTCTCCCGGCCTGCACCTCCTGCGGATTTGCACCGGTATACAAAGAGGATATGGACAGAAAACTGCCTGCGGTTTACAGCCGTGATGCGGCAAGCAGTGTCATTGATTTTGCTTCAGAAAAAGGAAAACTGCGTGTTGTTTTCAGCAATAACCGCATCCATCTTCTCTCCTGTGCCCCCGACGTGGTCGCAGATGACGACGCCATGTACAACCTCGACGGTACGTATCTGATGCTCCTCGACGAATATGACAACAAGGACGTGCGTTCCGTTGTCAACGAAATGAGCGAACAGATCACGGAAACCTACAAAAAGAAGACAAAGATCGTCTCCAAAAAAGGTGCTCCGTCCACCGTTTCCAAAGCAGCCGTACGCGGCGGCAGTTCGTTTGACTCCTACACGCTCGCTTCCAAACTTGCCGTCATTTATCCCGAACTGAAAACGGCACTGCATGAGAATGTGGAAAAATACGGCGATTTCCTGTGCGAAGACTTCGTGCTCAATCACGCAAACGCCGTTATCAAATACACCATCACCGAAAACAACCCCAACAAAATGAAAAAACTGTTCACGCTCCTCGGTGAAATGTATGAGGACGGCACCAACGAATGCCAGAGCCTGATCGCCGTTTCGGTCATCGGCGAGATCTGCCGTGCCGATCAGTCGCTCATGCAGACGATCATCCCCTACCTAACCGATACCATGCTTGAACCCGTCACCACGATCATGCAACACCTGTCGGCATCCAAGAGCGCAAGAACAAGACTTGACAATCCCCCCACCTATAAGCCAAAAAAGAAAAAACAAGGTCTCATGGAAAAACTCATGGGCGGTGCCATGGCAGGCGGCGGATTGCAGCAGTAATAAATACGGCTTCGTAAAAGAAAAATATTATGTATAAGTATTTATTTTTAGGTGACGCAAAAATACAGTGGTATAATATTTTCAACGCCGCCGGCTATGTTGTTTTGGTTATATTCAACTGCCTCCGTTTCAAACAAAAAAGTGAATTTTTATCCCTGTTTTTTATTCGCACACAAAATTATTTTATAAAAGAATTGCGAATCAATACCCGTTTTCGTTTTCTTAAAAGATCGCTTTTCTGGGCATTCATTGAACAACTTTTGTTTTCTGCAATTCAAACGGTTCCGGCATTGTTTTTAAGTCCGTTGTTCGCCGAAATCTTCAATACCGGGGCAAATTATTTTGGCATTTTACTTTGCATTCCGTTTATTTTACTCGTATTTTATTGGCTTCTCGGCACTGCACCGTGCAAGCAATCCGACCTTTTGACCACGGCATTTCCGCTTGCGTTAGTTTTTTATAAGCTTGCCTGCTTCTGCCAGGGCTGTTGTCATGGATTTGAAAGCAAAATCGGCTTGTATAACTACAGCACCTACGCCGTTGAGGTCCCCGTACAGCTCGTTGAAACAGTCTGTGCTTTGTTGATATTCGTTTTTCTTATGCTGTGGCAGAAAAAAGCAAAACCGGGCACCTTATTGCCGCTGTATACCATTCTTTATTGCGGATTACGCTTCGGCAGTGAGTTCCTTCGGCATGAAGACAATGTGCTGGGACCGCTGAAAACCTATCATCTGCTTTGCATTGCAGGTTTTGTTATCGGCATCATTGAGTATGTTCTTATTGATCGCTTTGGTGAAAAACTGGATCATTTCATACTGACCAAGAATTTACCCGTATTAATAAGCAATCTCGGAATTAAGTTGAAGAAGAAAAAAAGAAAACCTGTTAAAAAGAAAAACAAAACAACGAACAAGCAAAACAATAATCCCCGAAAAAAACGGCACATGAAAAATAAATAACCTGTAAAAAAAACGAGAACCACACGATGCGGTTCTCGTTTTTTTGCTTTTATAAGAATACGGAGAGCAGAATTGCAGCCGTTGCATCGCTGTATTCCGATTGAAAATAGTGAGATTCCGAGTCAATATAATGAATATATTTCACATTCCGTGCGTAGTGCCGCCACAAGGGCAGGGCATCTTTGTAATTGCGGGTAAAGAAATCCTGTTTGCTGATGAGCAATGAGATCGGACTGCAAATTTTCGGCGGCTCGGACGCAAAATACGAAACCATAAAATCCGTATCCTGCAAAAATCGCTCCAATATTTCTTCTGTTTTTTTCCGTGAAAGCGTTGCAAAACCGGCTCCGGCATGATCCAGGATCAGCTTTATCAACCGTTTGGGTACCATTTTCCACACGTTGATTTTCGTCGCAACGGCAGGCGGGATATTGCCGCCTGCAACAAAATGCTCTATACGTTTTTGCTTTTCTTTTTCGAGTATATTCAACACCTGCATTGCAACGGAACTGCCTGCACAATGTGAATAGAAAAAGACTTTTTTATTCGCACACAATAAAGCGATTTCATCTGCAACGGCCATGCATTCTTCTTTTGAGTGCAGATAATCCACATAATAAACACTGAACAACTCCGTACGTTGCGTAAATGCACGAACCAGTTGTCCGAAAGCTTCTGCTCCGCCGCCTGCGTAGGGAAACAGCACCAATGCGTTTTCCGAACCGGTTGCATCATGCAGACATTTCAATGCGGTAAAAACTGTTTTTTCAGAAGCAATGAAATCCGCAAGTTTTGCCGGTGTCGGATTTGTAATAAAATCTGCCGCAGAAATACCCTCAAAGAACGGTTGCGACAACAACGAAATCATGGAAAGACTTGTGCCGCCGCACGCAAAAAAGTTTTCATTTCTGCCGACCGTGATTCCCAGTTCCGCAGAGAACAGTTCACATATTCTCTGTTCCCGTGCATTTTGAGCAGGCTGTAATCTGCTTCGCGTATCGCAGATCTGTATCGGCATCTGCAACAATATCTTACGGTCCGCTTTTCCGTTCGGATTCAACGGTATTTTATCAATACGGACAAAAGCGGACGGCATCATATAGTGCGGTAAACGGGTCTCACAAAGAGAATGCAAATCCTCCTCACAATCTGTCCCTGCACAATAAAAAGCCGCAAGCAACTGTCGGGCATTGACTGTTTTCACAACAACCACTACGCCCGAAACAGCGGGATGTGACGAAAGAACCGACTCAATTTCGCCGATTTCAATTCGCTGTCCGTGTATTTTTACCTGGAAGTCATTTCTTCCCGCAAAGACAATGTTTCCGTCTTCCCTCCAATATGCCAGGTCACCGGTTCTGTACAACTTACCTTCACCGAACGGATTGTCGAGGAACTTCTCATTCGTCAGTTCTTCATTGTTGAGATAGCCCTGTCCGACATTGACACCGGCAATACACAACTCACCCGTCACACCCACCGGTGTCAGGTTCATATATTGATCAACAATATGCAACTGCGTATTGTAAACGGGCTTTCCGATCGGAATGGGATCTTTATCTGTCGGCATACAATCATAATACGTTACGTCCACGGCACATTCCGTCGGTCCGTAAAGATTATGCAGATGCACTTTGCCGCTGTCGAACATCTTATAGAATCTGCCGATATGATTTGCCTTGAGTGCTTCTCCGGAAAGGAAAACATATCTGACCGACTCAAATTTTCTCCGTTCATCCCCGTTGTTTTCCAGATAACGCAGGAACAGATCGAAAACAGACGGTACAAAATGCAGATGTGTTACACCGTTCTTTTCGACTTCTTCCAATATCTTCGACGGCAAGAAATGCTCATCGGGCATTGATGCACAAAGGCTCCTGCCCGTTATCCCCCACCAGAACAGCTCCCAGACAGAAACGTCAAAGGTGTAGGGCGTTTTTTGCAGAATGACGTCATTTTCCTCCAGCGGATACTTGTCATGCATCCACAGGATTCTGTTGATTGCGGACTTATGGGATATTTTGGCTCCCTTCGGGGATCCCGTGGAACCCGAAGTATAGATAACGTATGCCGTATCATTTTCTTCTGCCTTACATTCCGTCACGGCATATTCTTCGTTGCTTTGCAACACTTGCGTTGCATCAATACAGGGAATTTTCTTTGCAAGATGACAGAATTTATCCTGTGCAACAACAGCTTTCACCCGTGCATTTTCAAGGATATATTCGATTCTTTCCTGCGGATAGGTCGGATCGATCGGTAAATACGAATTTCCGCCGCGGATGATGCCATATATCGCACCGTACATTTCAAACGAGCGTTCGCAAATGACCGCAACCACCGTTTTTTCTTCCGTTATGCTCCGGATTTTATTGTCTATTCTTTCGGCATAGTTTTTGAATTCTTTGAATGTAATGCTCCTGTTGCCTGCCGTTATGCATATCTTGTCCTTGTTTTCTTCGCTTGCTTTTTCAAACAAAGAGTAAAGTGTCGTACCGACCGGAACGGCATATCGGTGATCGGTATCATTGAATGCACACAGAAGTTGCTGTTCATCATCCTTTGTCAAAACAGAAATATCCCGTATCCGTTTTGTTGTATCAAGAGATGAATTCAGAATTGCCGTGTATCCCTTCGTAAATCTTGCGATCTCGCTTTCGGTGTACATTTCTTTTGCATAAGCAATTCTGAGGGTATACCGTTGCCCAACCTTCAAAATTGTGACCGTCAGATTGAATTCCGTCTGTTCTTCAAATGAAACAACCTCCGGAGCAAGCGGACCGTTTGCAATTTCGGACACATCGCCGGTAAAATAGTTTTCAAATACAAACAATGCGTCTACTGCCTTGCTGTCTGTACCGCCTGCCTTGTACACTTCTGCAAGCGGTAATATTCCGTTCTCATTTGCGGCAACTGTCTGCCTTTGCGTTTCCTGCAGTAACTCCGCAAAGGTGCTGTCTGCTTCGCTTCTGATTCTCACCGGTACCGTATTGATAAACGGACCGACCGTCTTTTCAATATTCTTAAGCGATATACCTCTGCCCGAGATAACCTTATCGAAAACAATATCTTCACAGCCTGCAAATTTCTGCAAGGCAATGCCGAATACGCATTCAAAAACTGTATTCACCGAAACCTTGTTTTCTTTTGCCGTCTGTTCCAAAAATAAGGATCGGTCTTTGCTCAATGGGATTTCAAACGTAACAATATCCTCATTTTTTACATTCTCTTTTGATTCTTTTCCGAAAATATGTCCCGCAGAGTATTCAGTAAGCAAGCCCATCCAATACCGTGCAACGGCTGTCTTGTCCTGCTTGCCGAGCCAACTTACATATTCCGCATACGAGGTCTGCAAAGCAACCTCTTTGTTGATTTCTTTTACGAGTTCTTCCTCTGCGGCTCCTTCGGCAAGTTGCCCGTAATATCTCTGCAGATCCGCAATGAGAACAGGCAGACACCAGCCGTCCAGAATAATATGATGTGCCTGCATCATCATGAAACGTGCATCCGTAAAATCCGCAACGGTGATACGGAAAAGAGCATCCTTCTGCAGATCCAGTGCTTTCTTCGTGTTCTCGCTGATGATCCTGTTGAGTGCCTCACGGGAGAACGGTTCTTCCCGTTCAACAATAGTGATTTGCGGCATTCTGTTTGCAAGAACGACCTGCTTGATGGTGCCCGTTGTCTTTAATACCGTAAATGCCGTATTCAGCACGGGATGACGCAGGAAGATCAATGCAACGCTCTTCCTGAACAGATCCGGATCCGCTTCTTTGCTGATGCGGCAGACATTTTGAAGCTGATATGTTTTGGTGTCGGTACTGCGGAAGTACTGTGCATATATACCCTCCTGCACGGCGGTCACGGGATATATATCCCTCACGTTTTGCAGTCCGAACACATCATTAATTTCTTGCAGTTCTACCTCGGTGAGCATATCGTCCGAAAAATCCGAACGGGTTTTTATGCTTGCACCGTCTTGCGTGCAGATATTCACAATAGTCTCAATCTGCTTTTTGAATTCGGTTCCCAGTTCTTCGCTGATCTGTTTTCTGTGCGGCCCCTTCGGTACGGAAATACGCACGGTTACAATGTTTTCCGATACCATGCAGTCAACGCCTGTTTTTCCGGGGAATCCGACCGCACCGCCGCCAAAAGAAATCAACACGTCCTCTCTGTTTCCCTTTGCCATGTCGTTTTGGTAGAAGTTAAACAGAATATCCGCGTTTTTATGCAAACCTTGCGACAGCAACAGATAGTCAATACCGTTTTTCGGTATTCTTCTCATTGTATCTTTCGTTGCAATCAGGGTTGCCTGCACATTGTCGGTATTGTTAAATACAACCGGATAACAGGACGTAAACCAACCGACGGTTCTGCCAACGGAAATCGGCTTGCCAAGATCACTCCTGCCGTGGCTTTCAACCATGATTCCCACGGCTCCGCCTGCAATTTTTTCTGCCGCAATTCCCAATGCCGCCAAAAGCAGTTCATTCGTTCTCGTTGCGTACATACCGTTTGCTTCGTTGAGCAGTTTTGCCGAAAATCCCGCATCAAACGAAAAACTGTATTTTTCTGCTTCATTCACGGTTTCATGCACCGCACAAACAGGGGTTGCCTGTTCCAACTGTTTCTGTAATTGCTCATAGTATGCTTTGTTTTCCTGCGGTATTGTTTGTGCGTATTTTTGCAGTTCCTCATTCCAACGCCTGAACGATGCCGTTTTTGACGGCAGAGAGATAGCCTCCCCGTTTTGAACCTGTTTCACTGCTGATATAAAATCATCAATCAACACCTCCCAGGACACAATGTCAACCAGGAAATGGTGAATGGATATACTGAGAAGATTTCCTTGTTCCGTTTCACAAAAAACAATCCGGACAAGGTTGTCATCTTCAATTTCTGCCTTACTTAAATATTCTTTTGCCTGTTGCAGATCTGCAATGGCCGTTACCTTGAATGAACAAAGCTCTTTTTCTTCTGCACTGCGAATTTCAATTCCGCCTTCAACAAATACGCCTCTCAGCATATCGTGATGACGGATCAATGCATCCGTTGCTTTTTTTGCCGTTTGTGCATCGCAGTCCGCTGCTATAATACATTGATGTACAAAATCTTTGGGAATTGTTTCACTCTCCTGCAGAAATGCCCGCATGATCGGACTGAACGGTACGACACCGTTCACTTCGCCCTGTTCATACTCTGATTTGTCAGAGATTTCCCGCATCACACCCGCAACTTCTGCGAGTGTGTCACTTTGCATGATATCTGCCACATGAAGTTCATATCCCTTTTCTTCAAGTGCGGCAACGATATATATGGCACTGATCGAATCACCGCCGATATTGAAGAAATTATCAAGCATATTCACTTTATCGGTTCTTAAAACGGTACCGACTGCCTGTGCAAGTGCTTTTTCTTCCCCTGTTCCGGCTTGTGCATATTCCGTTTCGACGGAGATACCTGCAAGATCAATTTCGGGCAACGCCTTACGGTCTGTCTTTCCGCTGACGGTCATGGGCAGAGCATCCAGATGAATGAACACGTGCGGCACCATATACTTCGGCAAGGTTGCCGACAGGGCTGCTCTTAATTCTCCGGCATTCTTTTCTTCACCTGTATAGAACGCACACAACAACTGTCTGTCCTCTGCATCCTTGCGTACCTCGACCACACCGCTGACGATTCCGTCAACAGCCGTCATTGTTTTTTCGATCTCTCCCAATTCGATGCGAAGACCTCTGATCTTTACCTGGAAGTCATTTCTTCCCACAAAGACAATGTTTCCGTCTTCACGCCAATACGCAAGATCGCCCGTTCTGTACAGTTTGCCTTCGCCGAACGGGTTGTCGACAAACCTTTCATTTGTCAGTTCTTCATTATTGATATAGCCTGCTCCTACCCCGTCACCTGCGATACAGATTTCACCCGTCACGCCAATCGGAACTATGTTCAGGTATTTATCCGTAATATATATCTGTGCATTGGCTATGGGTTTGCCGATATGAATATCAATACCGTCTTCCCGATGCAGTTCTCCGCCCATGTCCCACACACTGCACTCACTGGGACCGATCGGATTGTACACCTTTGCACAGGGAGCTTTTTCATACATCAAACGCAACAAATCCGGTGTAAGCGGCTCCCCTGAAGTGCAGATACATCTGAATTGCCGCAACACTTCATCCCGGGAATTGTTTTCAAAATATATTTTCAGCCTGGTCGGCGTTGTCATGAGAACGTTTATGTTATTCTTTGCGACCGCGTCCGAGAACGACCTCTGCATCGTGCTTTCCCGTTCATCAAGAATAACCGTTGTAAATCCGTTGGTAAGAGGCAACAATGATTCCGCTATAAAATAGTCAAATGATACGCTGTTCACACTTGCAAAAACACAGTTCTCGATTTTTTGCAGACTTTCAAGCGTATTATTATTCATGCAGAAATTCAAAAGCCCTTTTCCGGTGAGCAAACAGCCTTTGGGCCTTCCCGTACTGCCTGAAGTATAGATGATATAACAAGCATCATGATTGGCAACACTCTGTGCGGTATCATTTGCCGCAACAGCTTCAAAATCATGAATTCCGATCACGTCTGCCTGTATTTCTTTCTTGCTCAACGTATCCGATATGAACAATTTGACCCCACAGTCATCACACATATATGCAATGCGATCAACAGGATAACGCTTATCCGCAGGCAGAAAAACAGCACCGATCTTCAAGACCGCAAGTTGCAATGCGATCAATCGGTGGCTTCTCTCAAGATGAACGGCAACAACGTCCTTTTCCGCTACGCCTGCATATTTCAGTTTTGCGGCGTAATCATTGACAAGTTCGTTGAGTTCTTTGTAGGTCAGCGTGATATCCTTGAAAATGACCGCCGTTTTGTCGGGTGTCTTTGCCGCCTGTTCTTCAAACAGTCGACAGATGCATTTGTCACGCGGATAATCGACGGCAGTATCATTAAAAGAATACAGAAGCGTCTGCATTTCTTCCCGTGGCAACAAGTTTAATTCATAAAGCAGTTTATTATCATTGTTCATTCCGCTGAAAAGCAGATTGAACAAATACGTATGCAGTTTTTCAATTTCCCGTTCGGTGAACTGATCCGCAAGGTAATCATAGTGAATACGCAGGATGCCTTCCCTGTCGCGGTCATCAATATGAATCTGCAAGCTGTCATTCTGCATCCCGTTATGATACCAGGTGGATTCAAAATCTTCACCGAGCACCTGTGCATTTTGATAACTGAGCATAACATCGTAGAGTTTTTCGTTGAAGCTATGGCTTTCCCTCAACTCTTTCAGCAGATCACCGTAATTGAATTTCTGATGACGAAAAACAGAAACGGAAGCAACATCAACCTGTTTCAGATTCTCATAAAAAGACAGTTCATTATTCAGTTCGATCAACATGGGTACCGTATTTATAAACATACCCATTGTATTTTGCTCTTTGGCACCGTTGCGGTTAATTACTGTTGTGCCGATATAAAACTTATCAGCATTCGATTTTGTTCTGTTGATATAGGTTGCCAAAACGGTCATAAACAAGGAGAAAACAGAGACCTCTTTCTCCTTCGCGTAAGAAAGTATTTTTGAAGTGTTTTCCTTATCTACGGTAAAAGTGGATCGGTTGGCTGTAAAAGAATGAGCCTGTTTTTCGGATATAGACGTTATTTCATTACATTTTTCAAACTGTGACATAAAATACGCCTTATCCTTAACATATCTCTTGCTTTCAAGATATTTTTCTTCTGCCTCAATAAAATCAATATACGAACCGACTTGTATTTCTTCTCCGCTAAGGATCTTATTAAACTGTGTACAGAGAAGCGTTAATGTCCATGCATCAGAAATGAAGTGATGAAGTTTGGCAAGAATGCCTTTTCTGTCGGGTAAGATAACAATTTTGATATCACAAAGTGAGCCGTAGAAATCAAGCGGCTTTTTTGTATATTCGGAAGCATAGGCGTCAAGTTCTGCTTTATTGATAAAGCGAAGCACATCAACATCCCGCTCCCGATATTCTGTTAAATACTGATACGCTTGTCCCGCATTTTCAGACACTCTTATTCTGAGAGCATCATTCAGTCGGTAGAGTTCATTGACGGCTTGCTTCATTTCATCGACAGATTTATCGGTATGCAAAAGCATACTGCCGCAGATCATTGAAACGGAACCGCCCGTGAACTTTTCTATGCTATATATCAGTTTTTGCGGATTTGTCAGTTTGATTTCAAACACCCACCCAATTAAATAAATCGGTTTATTTTTCAATCAAAGTTTTTCGTTATAAATAAAACCACATCGGCAATCGTTTTAATATCCTTAATTGCCCTGTCGGGGATTTCAACGTCAAACTCATCCTCAACGGCACACGCAAGCTGTACCATATCAAATGATGTCATGCCCAAATCGTCTTTGATAACGGTATCCGCAGTAATAACAATGCTGTCATCGTTTTTATATTCTCTTATTATTGCAGTCAACTTATCATACATTTTCTTGCTGTCCCCTGCTGTCCCTTTTTATTTTTTTAGTCGTTGTTTTCGGAAACGGAGTATTTCTGAATTGCACCGAGGAAATCTGTTTATAAACGGGAAGTTTTTTATTTAACTGTTCCGTTTTAGTCCGGATGACCGTTTGAACGTTTTCAACGCTTTCATCCGGGTACACTTCAGCAATTATGCTGTTGTCTGTTCCGTAAACCAAAACTTCTTTAACTTCGGGAATATTGCACAACAGCAAAGCTTCAATTTCTTCAGGTACAACGTTTTTACCGTTGGAAAGGATAATAAGATTCTTCTTTCTGCCCGTTATATAGAGCAATCCGTCAGCATCGATGTGCCCCAAATCCCCCGTCTTAAACCAGTCTCCGTCAAATGCATCTGCCGTGGCACGGCTGTTTTTATAGTACCCCATAAACACAACGGGGCCTTTGATCTGCACTTCACCGTCAACGATCCTTGCTTCAATTTCGGGTTGAATTGCCCCGACACTTGCAGGTGCATAATGTTTATTACGCATCGTTGTAACAATCGGCGAGCATTCGGTAATCCCATAACCGTTGGTAACCTGAATGCCGATATCTCTGAATCCTTTGACGTATTTTTTGTCAAGATCAGCACCGCCGCATATAATCATTTCAAGGTTGCCGCCAAAACTTTCATGAATCTGCTTAAAAACCTTTCGCTTGATATCAATGCCTGCATTCAAAAGAATATTACTGCTTTTGATTGCAATTCTGACTGCATTTTCCCTTCCTTGATTTTTTATGCCGTTCCATATTTTGTCATATATGGCAATAAGAATCATCGGTACCACTGCCACATACTTTGGTTGTGCGTATTTGATATCGTCAAAAGCACGCTTTAAGCTTGTGTTTATGAAAATCGGAAAACCTTTCAGCATCGGACACAAGACACAAGCCATAAAACCGTAAGTATGATAAAACGGAAGCAACGCAACCGTACTGCCGGGCAACTGCAAATTCTTCGAACTGATTATAAGATCCTTTGTCAGGTTCCGATGGTTGAGCATAACGCCTTTTGGTTGGTCTGTCGTACCGGAAGTAAATACAACGGCACATAACTTTTCGTTATCAACAGCAGTTTCCGAAAAACTTTTATTCCCGCCGTCAAGCAGTTTTTGCCCTTGTTGAAGCAAAGCCGGGAAAGAAACCATATTGATACTTTCAATGCCGCAGAATGCAGCAATATCTTTATATGCATCTGAATGTATCAAAAGGTCGGTATCGCTTTTTTCAAGCAGAACCTGAATATCCTGTGCACCTGATTCTTTATCGACGGGCACAACAACATTGCCGCCGTTGACAATTGCGAAATAAGCAACCACCCACTCATAACTGTTTTCACCGATAAGGGCTATATGCACATTCCGATATCCTTTACCGTGAAGATATGTTCCGATTGCATTTACATCAGATGCTAATTGCTTATAAGAAATTGTAATTTCTTCACCTTTTTTTTTATACCGGAAAGCTGTTTTTTCTCCGTAGGTATCTGCACAGTATTTTATCAGTTCCTTCAGATCGGTCGGTTCACCGACCTCATAATAGGGATATTTTTTATTTGCCACTGTTAACACCTCAAAAAACGGTTTCTCTCACTTTCAACCTTTTCGGTTTATCCGGTCGTGTTACTGAATTTCACCGATCTTGTAGCCGTAATGTTCAAAATAGAAACCGAGTTTGTCCTCAATTTTCTTTTTGAGGTGTTCGGGATATTCAAACACGTTCTTTTTGTAGTTTTCTTCCTGTTTCCAGTATTCTTCAAAGCCCTGTTTTGCGGCTTCGTAGTCGCCCAGATCCAGTTTTTCATAGGCTTCTCTGAGGTACGGGAAGGGATCCTTTTCAAAATCTTCGAAACGAATCTCATAGATGCAATCTTCGGGTGCGGTTTCGAGGAATGCAAAGTAATTCTTATACATTCTCACAAAATTATCGATCACCCAATCTTCGAAGTCACCGCGGTCGGGAAGATCCTGCATCGCCCACATATCCATTACGCTGTCATACATGTGCAATGTGGAACGGATAACGGTGTAAGGATTGCGATAGATATTGATGAATTTCGCATCGGGATACATTTCGTGCAAAACGGAAATTCTGCCCGTATTGTCAGGGCTTTTGAGCATCAGACGCTTATGACCGTTGACTTCGGAGCATTTGCGAAGCATATAGTCATACTTTCTCTTGATTCTTTCCGCTTTTTTGGCGGGAAGATCCTGCCAATAGGAATTGTCCATATATCTGTTGAAAGACTGCGGAAAATAGTTAACGGCATATACGGAATCTGCTTCAATTTTGGAGAAAGCAATGTATTCTTCCATCGGAAGGTCTGCACCGAAACGCATATTATCCATCGGACGTCTCTCCGAAAACTGTCCCAAAACAAGCGGTGTATAAGGACGGTGCAGAACATGATAGAAATTGAATGTTGAATTGAAAACAGTAAAAAACGTACCGAAACGCTTATCTTTCGACAGCAGATGCTGCACAAGAGTCGTACCGCTTCTCCAGTGTCCCATAACATAAACGGGATCTGTCACTTTTTCTTTTTTCAATCTGTTGTAACACAAAACATATTCGATCATGGTCGGCACAGCCGTAACAAGTCCGAGCCACAAGGAAACCAAAACCTGCGGAATCGCCTTCGGTTGAATCTTTTTTTCTTTTATGAGCAATTTGACGATCGTATCAAATCTTGTGATACAAAGAGGATGTGCGAATGCGATCACGCATTCCTTTTTATTCATGTCTTTCATGCGGCAACCAATTCACTTTCTTTTGCTTTCTTTTTATCGGTGTACATGAAAACTGCGAGAAGAATGACACCCTCCACAAACATTGCCAGTGCCCAGAATGCAAGATTGGAAATACCGATCTGTCCGTCAGCGGAGACCATATCCTTAATAATAATCAGTTTGTCATTATCTCTGAAGAACTCAAAGAAAAATCTCTGTGAACCGTACAGGATCAGCATGACAAAATACATATATCCCTTGGTATTGAATTTGTATTTGAGTCCGATTGCAAGCAATATACCTGAAATCAGCAAAGCACCGACCGTTTCCATGATCTGTTGCGGGAGCATATTTGTTTTCGTCAATGCATACGCAATATCATACCATACGGTGCCCTGTTTGTATGCAAAACCGTGACAGCAACCCTCGGTAATACAGGCAATATGACCGAGTCCGTACCAAAGCATTCCGGGGAAGGCGTTGTAATCAAGGAATTTTCTGAAATCAATCTTGACAGCCTTTGCAACCAAAAAGATAAGCAAGGGGTTGAAAACAAAAACTCTTACGGCATTCTGCGCACCGAAATTCTGAAAACCGCTTTCAACCCATGTCATCAACAGAATAACACAGTAGTCTATTGATACGGCAAGAAAGCCGAGCAAAAACGATTTAAGTCGAGAAAATCCGTACGCTTTTCCGTAAAAAGTCAACACAATGACATAAATAAGCATTGCAATACCTTGAATAAGTGCATACATAACGATTTACCACCTTTATTTTTTAAATTTATTTTTTAACTTTTGAATGTACCGGTCAACTTCCCAACCGTCGGAATACAATCTTTTTATTTGTTTTTCATTAAGGTCTTTCGCATAATCACAAGCTTCAACAATGGGTTGGATGCGGGATAATGCGTTCCGGTCAAGAATGCCCGAAGCATTATAAACATCATTCTTTTTGCACTTTACAAAAAAATCGTATGCCTGTATAAGCGTATAACCGTCCTTCATTGTCATTTTTTTAGTTGAAACTGAAAAAGTAACAAGGAACAGCGTCACCAAAACGGCACAAACCAAAAAATAATTCAACTGATTTTTAACAAATGCAATGAGAAAACAAATTGCAAACGCCGCTAAAAACAAAAATGAAGCAACGTAATACTTCAAATATTTCAGTTCTTTCAAGATAACCGCGCCTCCTCTCTTTTAGATTTTATTCAACGCCTTGTGAATGCATCAGAATCCGTTTTTGTACTCGTCAATAGGTTTGCCGCCGCGGGCGAGATACGCATTGTAGAGTTGCTGTTTGCGTTCGGGCGTATAGGAATAGTTCCAGAGATTGAACACGCCGTCGAAACTTTCAAAAGTTTCATCGGGGTATATGACCGCCGTGCCGGGGGCGTAAGGCAAGGGGAATTTCACGGTGCCGTTGGCGGAAATATAACATTCCTTTGCAAGGGCGACCGCTACGCGGTTGGCTTCGATGTGTTCAAATTCCTCATCGTATTTGATCTGCGTGGTGGGAAACAGCACCACGGGAGCATTGGCTTTTTCGTAGAATTCGGTTGAAAGCCCGAAGTGACCGTGGTGTGACACCTGTAAAATATCGCAGGTGAACACGTCCTTGTAGAAAGACAAAAGCACTTTATCGGACAGATCGGAAGCATCACCGGGGAAGAAAATGCGGTTGCCTGCGGCTTCGCACAGCAAAACGGTCGAGGAATTGTTGTAGGTCTCAAACGAGCCGGGATACACTTCCTCATGCGTGCACAGCACCGTAAAAGCAAAATCACGCACGTAAAACTTCTGTCCGATGTGCAGATTCACCACGGGAATTTCGGGGTGCTTGTCCACCTCGGCAAGGAAGGCATCCGTAAATCTGCGGTCGGCAGGATCCCATTTGTCGGCATCGGGGTGCGACTGGCTGACGAAATTATAATACAGTCGTTCAATGGTGACGTCCGCAATGTTGTATTTGAGAAAATCGGTAAACTTGCAGATGTGGTCTGCGTGACCGTGGCTGAAATACCAGCCTGCTATCACACATTTCTTCCCTTTCGGGGTATGTTCAATGAGAAAATCGTGCAGACGGTCGTTGTCTCGCACGGAATAGGAATGGGCACTGTCAATGACGAAAAAACTGCCGTCGGCACATTGCATCACGTAACACATACCGCAGTCAATGAGCCTGTGATCCGTTTCAAACTGCCACAAAGCAGGTTGTACGGTCTTTTCGCATTCCTGCGGCTGATGCGGGTAAAGTGCGGTCTTGGTATCGACCGCCACGCGGAACGTGCGGTCAGCAGGGATGAAAGCGGTCTGCACGAGACAGCCGTCTTTTATGTACGTTGCAAACAGGTTTTCTTCAATGCGGTTTTCGGCATACGGCGAAAATCTCTGTTCCGTGATCTGTGCAAGATACTGACGGTACTCTGCTTCGTCCGCACAGGTATACACCGTATATGTACAGGTTTCACTGCTCTCATAAGGTGCTGATACGGGAACTGCATCCAAGTGTAGCATTGCGATTCCTCACTGTGCAAGACGGCATTCCATGCACACCCAGCCGTTGTCCTCACGGCGTGCAATGATCTCAAAACCGTTGTTGTAAAGACAGGCAACCACCTCGTCGCAACGGGTGTCGATGATGCCGGAAACGATATAAACGGAGTCTTTGGTCATGAATTTTTTGACGTCGGGAGAAAGCATCATGATGGCATCCGCTACGATATTGGCGGCAATGACGTCAAACATACCGCTGACCTGATCGGCAAGGTTGCCGTGGATCATGCGATAAGCAGGCTCGGTAAAGCCGTTCATTTCACCGTTGGCAACGGCGGTCTTGACAGCAAGGCGGTCAATATCCACACCGATCACACTCTCAGCCCCGAGGAGCATACCCGCAACCGACAGAATGCCGCTGCCGCAACCGACGTCGAGCATTTTCGTGCCGGGTTTTACGTGGTTTTCGAGTGCCTGCATACACAGGCGGGTGGTTTCGTGTGCACCCGAGCCGAATGCAACGCCGGGCTCAAGGTGCAACACCTTGCGGTCACCCGGTTCGTAATCGTCGTCCCAGACGGGATGAATGAGCAGTTTCTCCCCGACGGGCATGGGCTTGAAATACTTTTTCCAGTTGTTTTCCCAATCCTCACGTGCACAGTTGTCCTGACTGATCTCAAATTCAATACCGCAGGCGGTCAGACGGTCAGTAAGAAACGCAATCGCTTCGGCAGGATTTTCTTCGGGAGAAATAAAAAGATGTACGATCGCTTTGGTGCGGTCTTTTTGCAGAAGTTCTTCGTCAATGAGATCGATATGGGCGATCTCCATGGCTTCTTCTTCAAGATTGCTGTAATCTTCAATGTAAATGCCGTAAGGCACGGTCATGTTGGCAATGTCACCGGCCCTGTCAACGTCCTTTGCAGGTACGGCAATGCTGATCTGTGTCCAGTTTTCCATAGTATTTCCTTTCGGGAAAGATCAATATTTATTGTGTACGTCCTCGGCAAAGCAGAGAACGTCTTTGAATTCGAGCACCGTACCGTCGTCAAGAATGCACTTGCCCGTCAGTCTGCCGAAGACCTGATGCTGGTCTGTGATGATGACCTTAACGTCGATTTTAGCCGCACGGTCAAGCACGGGAGTGAATTCTGCTTCAAATCTGCCGTCGGAAGAAGTGAACGTCCAGGGTTTCATATACTGACGCACACCGTTTTCTTCGGGGATATTGAAGGTAACGTCGTCGAGTTTGTGGCCGACACCGTCATAGAACACGATGTTTTCCGTTGCACTGCTGCGGTCGGAGAAACCGTAGCCGAGGTTGAAACCGAAGGGTTTTCCGTTGATGACGGCATTGCCCGAGCCCCAGTACCACGTGTTATCGTACGTCCAGACACCGCGTCCCCAGTCGAGGGTTGCAAAGTCTTTGGAGCCGTCAAAAATATATTCTCTGCCGTCAAATTCGACTTTACCCGTGCAGGGCATACAATTGATCTTGCGGTTGTAATAGAATGCGGTGGGTTTTTCTTTCCACGGGGTTGCAATGACGAGAGAATCCATGTCGGGTTCTTCAAGATGCAGGTCGACCGACAGCGTTTTGCCTTCAAAAAAATTCTTGTATTCGCAGAGGATGCGGCGGCTGTGACCGTCCTTGATGAAATCCATCTGCAGGCGTTTGTCGTGATAAGATACGTTGCCTTTGTCGGCACTCGGCGGCAGACGGAGTTTACCCATGGGGAAAGCGTTGAGGATGGTTTCGGTATGTTCCCAGCCTTTGGCGAAATCCAGAAGGCTTGCAGATTGCAGACCGATATAGCCGTCATCGGAAATGGTGAAAGCCACACCGTAGTTGCCGTCTGCGGAAACGGCAATGTAATAATCCCATTCCTTAATGCGGAATTTGGGTGCTTTGATGTCGGCACGGTCATAGATCTGGAACTGCTTTCTCGACCAGCCGGGTTCGGCAATATGACCTTTCGTATTCAAAAGACGCTGTACTTTTTTGATTTCATGGTTTCTTTCAGACATAGCAATTTCCTCCTGCAATAATTATAATTGAACGTCGGTCGTAATGGGTTTTCTGCCGTGATGATAGAATTTTCTGTCCTGCAAAGACCACATTCTTGAGGTAAACTCACCCGGCGCAATGCTGCCCAGTGCCGATGTGATCTCATAAATATTGGCATCCAGAACGTCAAGCTGTGAAAGGATTTCCGCTTCAAGGAACAGCGGTCTGACGGCGGCTCCGTATTCGGGCTCTCCGTGGTGCGACGCGATCATGTGCTGAACGAGCATCACCGTGTCGCCATTCAGTTGCAGTTGTTCCGCATATTTCTGCACGAGCATGGCACCGCCCACGAGATGACCGACCAACGTACCGCGTACGGTGTAACTTTCCACCAGACCTGCGGCGGACACGTTGAACTCGCTGAGTTTTTCAATATCGTGCAGCAATGCACCGCAGAGAAGCAGATCCCTGTCCACGGCAGGATACAAAGAAGCGGCGGCATCCGCCATTTTCATAATGGAAAGCGTGTGCATCAGCAGACCGCCGCGGATGGCATGGTGCAGTTTGTATGCCGCAGGCCACACGCACATTTTCTCACCGAAATCGGCAAGCACGGCATTGCAGAGTTTTTTAAGATCCGCATCCCGTAAAGAGTCTATGTAGGAATGCACCTTACGCAGCATATCCTCTGCAGAAAAAGATGCACTCGGTACGAAATCCGCCATATTGATATTGTCGCGTTCCTCGCTCTGACGGTAGCGGTCAATACGCATCTGCGGCGCGTTGTTGTAGGTTGTAATAAGTCCCCGTACGAGAATGACGGTGTTGACGACGGGCATCGCCGCATCGTCCCCCTTGTAGTCCCATACTTTGGCATTGATCTCTCCGTCGGAATCGGACAGAATGATATCCAGATAAAACGAACCGTTCTTGGATGTTTTCTTATCACACGAACGCACGAGTGCAAAGCCCTGCACGGTACCGTTTTTTTCATCAATGACCTTAAAATTCATTCGTTCACCTTCTGAAAATATAATTAATTTTATAATAACACATTATGTTGCAGAAGTCAAAGAAAAAATGCAGGACCGTTGCATTCGGTGCAGACCACGTCCGAATGCAACAGTCCCAAATCTAAAATGTGCAGATACTTCTCAGGCGGGAAGTTCTTCAAGAGAGCAGAACACATAGCCCTCGTTGCGTGCGAAATCTATAATATCAGCCATGGCGGCGGCGTTGTCGGCAGACACCGAATGCAAAAGCAATATCATGCCCGGATGCAGTTGGTTTGTGACCTGCTCAAAGGCATAGTTTGCTCCTTTTTGATTGCTCGTATCCCAATCGCTGTACGCGGCTGACCAGAAAATGCAGGAAAAACCGAGGCTGTTTGCAAGGGATACGGCGTTCAGGCTGTATCTGCCCTCGGGAAAGCGGAAATAAAGAGCCGAATAGCCGAAATTCTCACGCATATACGCATCAAAATCCATCAGTTCTTCCGCCATCTGCGTACGGGAGATCGTCGTAAAATCGGCGTGTGACACGGAATGATTGCCCACGATATGCCCCTCGTTTATCATTCTCGCGACAAGGTCGGGGGCTGTTTCGATCTCGTGCAGCGTGCAGAAAAATGCCGCAGGTACTTCTTTTTCTTTCAGAACATCCAGTATTTTTGCGGTGTTGCCGTTTTCGTAGCCGCAGTCAAAGGTCAGATAAATGCGTTTTTCCTGCGATCGGGCATCGTATACCACCGCATCGAGTTTTTCATTTTCAAAGGTCTGCTGAAAATTGCGGCTGTACTCATGCACCTGTCCGTTCTTGGCTTTACCGAAATAGTGATCGACCGATTCTTCGGACACTCCCGCCGTATTGTCGGGATCCGATACGCTGTACTCCAAAGGCGGCAGAGCACAGAGTCCCGACAGCGTTTCTCCGCCGCTTGCACCGTAAAATACTTTCTGTCTGCTCTGCGTGCCCTGCACGGTCAGTGCCTGTTCGGTCGGTTGCGTCGAAGGCAAAGTGACCGCATCGTCCGTCGAAGTGCACGCACCCAGAAAAAGAACCGAAAAAAACAAACATAAAAACCGTTGAAACCGAAGCATAGGCATTTCCTTTCACTGAAAAAATATGTACCGGTCAAGCGACCGGTGAAAAGACTTACTTCATCATGTTCTGTACGCTTGTGAGGATCTCGTCCACGGTATCGATGGCTTTGTTTGCCGTTTTTTTTGCTTTTTTCTTCATGGCGTTGCCTGCCATCATGCCCGTACCCATCATAGCGGCTCCGCCGATGGTCATAACGGCACCGACACCTTTCATAACGGTTCCGATCTTTGTTTTCATTTTACTCCCTCCTTTTTCCGTAGTATTTACGCCGCAATGTAAAATATTCAAGTGTGTGATTGAAAAAGAAAGTTTTGCGTGTTATACTGAAAAGAAAAAACGGAGAAAAAACAATGGCACAACTGAACATCGTGCTTGTGGAACCGGAAATTCCGCAAAATACAGGCAATATTGCCCGTACCTGTGCCTGCACGGGTGCAAAACTGCATCTCGTGGAACCCATGGGTTTCAAGGTCGACGACCGCAAACTCAAGCGTGCAGGTCTTGACTACTGGCATTTGCTGGACATCACCTATCACGCCTCCCTGGAGGATTTTTTCAAAAACACCGCAGGCGGCACTTATTTTTATTTTTCAACGAAAGCCAACCGCGATTACACGCAGGTGGAATATCCCGACAATGCCTATCTCGTGTTCGGCAAGGAAACGGCGGGACTTCCCGAACGGCTCCTGCACGAGAATCCCGACACGACCGTACGCATTCCGATGATCTCGGAAGTACGCAGTCTCAACCTTTCCAATTCCGTGGCGGTGGGTGTTTTTGAAGCCCTGCGCCAATGGGGATTCCCCGAACTGCAAAACAAAGGCAAACTCAGAGAATTCGACTGGAACGAAACCTAAAAAGCAAAGGAGAGATTCTTGTGCATACCGTTAAACCCGGCGTTCTCAAACACATGATAAAACAGATTCCGCGATTCATTTACCCGCAATCCCTGACGATCCCCGAATGGCAAAGCCACACGGGAAGGCACGTTGCCCCCAATACGTTCACGCACAACGACGATACCGCCGTCATGCGTACGGGCGATTTCTGGCGTGCAGGTTACGACGACGTACGCTGGTTTCGTGCAGACCTGAAAGTACCTGCCGCTTTTGCAGACAAAAAAGTGTATCTGCAACTTGATTTCGGCGGCGAAGCCCTCGTTCGCATCAACGGAAAACTCATCGGTGCGGTCAGTTCCATGGACGGTGCGGCATGGGTGCACAGGGATATCCTGCTCATGCCCGAACTGCAGGAAGGTGAAGTTTTGTCGGTGGAAATTGAAAACTCGATCTGTGCCGCAGGTTTCTGCGATGCCGCCATGGACGGTGCAAAGGATACGCAGATGCAGATGCGTTGTGCCAATCTGCTGACGGTGGATGAAAACACGGAAGAACTGTATTTTCTCGTCAGCCGCGTTTACGATGCACTCGATTTTATTGACGACAGCGTTCTGCGTACGAAAGTTTACAACGCACTGGACGATGCCCTGCACATCCTCGATTTTGATTTTGACAGCGAAACGTTTTACCGCAGCGTGCCCGAAGCACTTGCTTTCTTAAAAGAATCCCTTGCAAAGATCCCCAAACACGCACCCGGCGAAGTGATCCTGACGGGACACAGCCATCTCGACGTTGCGTGGCTGTGGACGGTACTTGAAATCACACGCAAGACCGCACGCACCTTTTCAAATAACCTTGCCCTCATGGACAAGTATCCCGACTTCCGCTTTGCACAGAGCCAGGCGGTGCTTTATGATTTTATGAAAAAGCACTATCCCGACGTCTTTGAACGGGTAAAGGAAAAAGTAAAAAGCGGACAGTGGTGTATCACGGGCAACACGTGGGTGGAAGCCGACACCAACATTGCAAGCGGCGAATCGCTCATCCGTCAGTTATTGTTCGGCAGAAACTTCTTCCTCAGAGAATTCGGCGTTGCTTCCGATATTTACTGGTTACCCGACTGCTTCGGCTTTACGTGGGCACTGCCGCAGATCATCAAAAAATCCGGCATGAAGTATTTTGTCACGGCAAAACTGCAGAACAACGATACTTCTCCCTTTCCGCAATCGGTATTCCGTTGGCGTGCCCACAGCGGCGACGAGGTACTCGCCTACGTGCAGAACGTGCACTATCAGGGCGAAGCGGATCCGCAGTATATTTACAACTGTCATCACTCCAACCGTCAGAATGCACAGACGGGTGTTTCCTACGGTATGTTCGGCTACGGTGACGGCGGCGGCGGATGCACCTACGATATGGTCGAATCCGTCCGTGCCACGGCACAGATCCCCGGTATGCCTGCGGTCAGAACGGAAATGCCCGACGTATTTTTCAAAAAAGCCGAAGAAGCGATCGACGATCTGCCCGTTTGGGACGGTGAACTGTATTACGAAAACCACCGCGGCACGTATACCAGCCAGGCGTTCGTCAAGAAAAACAACCGCAGGGGCGAATACCTTTTACGCAATGCGGAAATGGCAAGCGTGTTTGCCGCACTGACCGCAAACGCCGCCTATCCGCAGGAAAAACTCGAAGAAACGTGGAAACTTCTGCTCATCAATCAGTTCCACGACATTTTACCCGGCACTTCCATCCACGAAGTGTACGAAAACACGAAAACGGAATATGAAAAAATGAACACAGACGGACTTTGCCTTTTACAAACGGCCATGCAGACCCTTATGCAGGATCTTGCCGCGGACGAAGGCGACGTTGCCGTATTCAATTTCCTGCCGTGGGAAGTCACCGCACCCGTGGAGGACGGACAGGGACGTTTCACCGCTTGTGTGCCTGCCTGCGGATTCCGTATCTTCAAAAAGAAGGACCGCCCCGCATGGCAACAGGGCGTTACAACCACCGAAAACAGCATCGAAAACCGCTGTTTACGCATTCAGTGGGATGCAGACGGTCTGCTGACGGGCATTTTTGATAAAGAAAACGACCGTGAACTGCTCAGCACCCCCGACGGCAACCTGCTGACCGTTTTCCAGGATAAACCCATTCACGAAAGTGCGTGGAATATGGAACTCAATTACCGCAAAAAGTATTGGGAACTGCGAAAAGCAGACCGTATTGAAATTGTCGAAAACACCGCCGAACGCGGCTGTGTGCGTATGGTACGCCGTTTCAACAAGAGCGTTATCACGCAGGAAATAAGCCTTCGTGCCGACGACCGTTTCGTGCAGTTTGACGTTTTTGCCGATTGGCAGGAAACCGAAAAAACACTCAAAGCCGCCTTTGCACTCAATATCCGTTCCACAAGGGCAACCTATGAGATCGCACACGGCAGTTGCGAACGCCCGACACACATGAACACCCTGTATGACCGTGCAAAATTTGAAAACTGTGCACATAAATGGGTGGATCTGTCCGAAGGTGATTACGGCGTTTCCCTGCTCAATGAAAGCAAGTACGGACACGACATTGAAAACAATCTGTTGCGTATTACGCTTCTGCGTTCTCCCATCTGTCCCGACCGCACCGCCGATCACGGACAGCATTCTTTCTCCTACCGTCTGTATCCGCACTCGGGTACGTGGCAACAGGCAAAAACCGTCCGCATGGCAAACGAATACAACTGTCCGCCCGTTTTGGTTCCCTTACATCCCAACGCAGACGGCAAACAGCGTTCTGCATATTCCTTCGTGTCCGTCAGTGCGGACTGCATCGTGCTGGATGCCCTCAAAAGGGCTGAGGACGGACAGGGACTGATCCTGCGTGTCTACGAAGCACACAGCACAAGAGGAAAACACCGCGTTACGCTCGGTTTCCCCGTTACGCACGTTTGGGAATGCGATCTGACGGAAAGCGGAAAGACCGACGTCGAAAAATGCGAAAACGGCTTTGTTTTCACCGTTACGCCCAACGAAGTAAAAACATTTCGCATTATCCCCGGATAAAAAGTTTACAATTGCGTTTTTCCGTGCTATAATGCACATAAATCAAAGAGAAAGGAATTGATCTTTTTGGCCAAAGAAAAAACCAAAGCCCCGAGACCGGGCTACGTCGTTCCGAAAAAAGAACTGTCCATGTTTGCAGTCGGTGCCATGGGACAGGGCATGATCTATGCAATGATGTCCAGTTACATCTCCGACTATTACGTAAACATTTTACAGTTGCCGCTGTCGTTCGTTCTGATCCTCATGCTTCTTGCACGCGTGTGGGATGCGATCAACGATCCGCTGATGGGCATTATTGCCGACCGCAGAGAGCCTACAAAACGCGGTAAAATGAAAAAATACATTCTGTATGCATCCGTGCCGATCGCACTGCTGACACTTCTCATGTATTTAAGCCCCGATCTCAGCACGACACCGCTGATGATCTTCTCTGCCGTGGTTTATATTCTCTGGGGTATGACCTACACCATGGCTGACGTGCCGTTCTGGAGCATTCCCAACGTCATGACCCCCCATGCGGAAGAACGCGGCTACGTCATTTCTTTTACCAAAAACCTCAACGGCATCGGGTCCGCCGTACCCGAAGTTCTGTTCCTTGTTGCAGGCTTCACGTTGCCGTCCCTGCTGGGTACCACCGGCGTACAGTTTGAAAAACAGAAATATTTCATCATTGCCGCCGTCACCGTTGCTATCGGCATCGTGATGTACGTCAATTCCTATTTCCACATCAAAGAGCGTATCATTCCGCCCGTTCAGCAACGCAAGGCGGGTGAGCCGTCCACGCTGTCCCGCATTTTCAAGTGCAAACCCCTGATGCTCGTGGTTGCAATGGGCATTCTCTCCAGCGGCAGATACATGGTACAGGCCGCCGCCATCCACGTGGCTCGCTACGCCTTTTACATAGGTCCCGAACTGACCGACGCCATGACCGAAGCCGAACGCAACGGTTATATCCAGGCAAGCATTTCTTCCGTCAAGACCGTTTTTCAGGTCTGTGCCATCGTGGGTATGTTCGGTGCCATGCTTCTCATGCCCAAACTTATGCGTAAATTTGATTACAAGAAGATCGTTATCACCACCTGCCTGCTCGGTTTTGTTTCCTCTATTTTCACAACGCTGATCGGTTGGTTCACAAACAATCTTTACATCTGCACGCCCTTCATTCTCATTTCCTGCATTCCGCTGGGCGTACTCAACGTGGTTTCCAACGCCATGATCTGCGACTGTCTGGACTACATTGAACTGGAAACGGGCTACCGCGACAACGGTCTGGGTTCCGCCTGCCAGGGCTTTGTAAACAAACTCGGCAACGCTCTGGCCACCTGCGGCATCATCGTGATGTATATGTTCATCGGTCTTGAACCCAGCCAGATGTATTCGCAGGATGCCATTCTCATCGCAACGGATCTTACGAGAACGCAGAATTTTGCCATGTTCTCGCTCGTTTCTCTCATCCCCGGCATCAGTATGCTTCTCTGCTCGATCCCGATGTTCTTCTATAAGATCTCGGGCAAAGAAAAAGAACGCATCGTAACCGAACTCGCAGCAAGACGCGAAGCGGAAAGTGCAATTCGCACAAATAATTAAACAACAAAAGCAACACAATCGTAAAAAAATGTTATTGCTTTCCGCGTTTTCGTGTGGTATAATTTGTTTATAGAAAAAAAATTTTAACGGAGGATATTACTATGGATTTTCTTCAGCAGTTTGTTGACTTTATCATGAGCATCATCGACACCATCAAGAACCTTGTCGCAGGCATCCGCGAAAAGAACGACCAGGAATAAGAAAACAGCAAAAAAAGGTTACCGTCATTGACGGTAACCCTTTTTTTAGAACTGCTGCATTCAGCGCAGTCCCATTATTTTGAGGTAAAAAAGTTATGAATGAAATCTTTGAAGCGGCAATGGTGATCTGTTTCGGTGCATCCTGGCCGCTGAATCTTTACAAATCCGTCAAAAGCCGAACCGCAAAAGGGAAAAGTCTGCTGTTTGAAATTCTCATCGCAACGGGCTACGTGTGCGGCATCGTGGGGAAAATCTATTCTTTCACGGCATTGGGCAATCCCGTCACCTATCCTTTCGTGTTTTACATTCTCAATCTCGTCATGGTCACGGCTGACATCGTGCTGACACTTCGCAACCGAAAACTCGACAAACTTGCAGAAAAAGGAGAATAAGAAATGCTCAAACACATCGTCTGTTTCAAACTCAAGGACAATTCTCTTGCCAACTGTGAAAAAGCAAAAGAAGTGCTTTTGTCGATGCAGGGCAACGTGGAACTCCTGCGTGATATCCGCGTCGGCATCGACATTCTGCACTCCGAACGCTCGTATGATCTCATACTGGAAGTGGTACTCGATGACGAGCAGGCACTCGAAGCCTATCAACAGCATCCCTACCACGTGCAGGTCGTCAAAAAACACATGCACGCCGTGCGTGAGACCAGCGTTGCGGTGGACTACATTTTTTAAGTTCTCCACGGAAACAAAGTGGGACGTTGTAATTAAAATCAGGAAAAATGTAAATTATGATTTACAAGTTCCAAACGCTAAACGCTAACCGGCGGAAACAATTTGCCGGTTTTATCATTTACACATTCCGTTTTACTGTTATATATTAACTGTTTTTACTTCAAACGACAGTAAAGCCTACTCGTTTAGCGTTTATCATTCAGAGTTTACAAAAGGGACAGCATCTTTTTCCGGATGCTGTCCCTTTTATCTTATTGTTGATGTTCTTTTTTGCGGTGGATGGCGTGGCTGTAATGCGGAAAATGCGAACGCTCCGTGACCTTTTTGATCTGAATATCACCCGAACGGACAAGTGCCCATTTGGTAAGTGACGGACCGACCAGTTCATAAATGAGAATGCCGAACAGCGTGATGTTACGGATAATAAGTCCCTGTTCACCGAATTCGTTTTCCGCGATCAGCGAAAGACCGAGGGCTACGCCTGCCTGCGGAAAGAGCGTGATACCGAGATAACGGCTGACGCTGTCTTCGATCTTCAGCATTTTGCACGAACCGTACGCACCCACATACTTACCTGCACTGCGGATGAGAACGTACACGATACCGATGATGATAATGGCAGGCTCTTTGAAGATGCCGAAATCCAGCCCCGCACCCGACTGCACGAAGAAGAAAATAAGCAGAGGTGCCGTCCAGCTGTCGGCTCTTGCCATGAGTTCTTCCGAAAAATCACAGCAGTTGCAGAACACCGCACCGAGCATCATGCACACAAGAAGCGGAGAAAACGCAACGTGCAGACTGCCCACGGAAAAAGAAAGCATGGAAACGGCAACGGTGAAGAAAATGAACGTAACGGATACGCTCAGACGTTTGGAATTGGACTTGAAAAACCGTTCCACAAACGTGAACACGCCGCCGATTGCGGCACCCAGAAGCAGGGATGCAATCACTTCGATCAAAGGCTCTGCAAGCACGCTTACAAGATCCACAGCCCCGCTGTCCAGTGACTTTGCAACGCCGAACGAAACGGCAAATACCATCAGACAGACCGCATCGTCAAGGGCTACGATGGGCAGAAGCAGATCGGTCAGTTTACCCTTTGCCTTGTACTGTTTGATAACCATCAGCGTTGCCGCAGGTGCGGTGGCGGCGGCAATGGCACCCATGGTAATGGCAACGGGCACAGTGACGATCTCGGGATAAATAAAGTGCATTCCGATCATGGCGGCATCCACGAGAAGCGTCGCGGTCAACGCCTGCAAAACACCGACCACGACCGTGGCTTTACCCGTATGTTTGAGATGTTCCAGACGGAATTCGTTACCGATGGTGAAACCGATAAATCCCAGTGCACAGTCGGCAAGCAGGTCGAACGCCTTGACGTTTTCGGGAGAATTAAAGCCCAGACCGGGAATGTCGAGTGCACCCAGACAGTAAGGACCTACCAGAATACCTGCCACCAGATACGCCGTAACGGCGGGCAGATTCACTTTTTTTGCAACACGGGACAAAAGAAGCCCCGCGATCATGGCAAATGCCAGTGTAAAAAGAGTTACGGATATATCAGATGCATGAAAAAACTGTGAAAGCATAACAATCGCCTCGTTTATTTATTGCTTTTTTGCATCACAAAGAATACCACCAATGCACGCAGTTTACAAGAACAAAAAATAACAAATAAATACCTGCATATTTCAAAAAAACTGTGCAAATTTTCTCCTTTTGCAAAATAGGTTAAAACAAACAAAAAGCAGACGTTTTACGCATATTTTTTGTTGCGTTTTCAGTTCTTATGTGATATATTAAATTATATATATACAAAAATAAGGCATCATCAAAGGAGAGATACTTATGGCAAATAAAATCATCGTTGCAGGCGGCGGTCACGGCGGCATTGCGGCGGCGGCTCTGCTTGCGGCAAACGGTTTCGAAGTGACCGTATACGAAAAAAACAAAAAAGAAGATATGGGCTACGACTGGACGGACATTTTTGCTCCGCAGGCACTTGACCGCGTGGGCCTTCCCATGCCGCCCGAAAACAAATTCGAATATAAAAAGAACATGACTTTCTACGGTCCGTCCGCCAACACACCCCTTCGTCAGGACGTACCCGAAGACGATCTTGAGATCAAAATGGAACGCAAGGATATTTACGCCATGCTCATTGCCCATGCAGAAAGCAAAGGCGTGCGTTTTGAATATGAATGCGAAGTGCTCGCTCCGATCATGAGCGGCAACCGCGTGATCGGCATTCAGACCTCCAAGGGTGATTTTCTTGCCCCGATGGTGATCGATGCCTGCGGCGTGGACTCCCCCGTCCGCCGCAGACTGCCTGCCGCCTGCGGTATTGAAAAAGGTGCCGGCACGCTCGGAAAATTCATCGTATACCGTGCATTTTTCGACAAGGTGGGAGAAATCGAGGATGATCCTTACCGCGTTTATTTCTTCCCCGCAGATCACCTGGGTATCGGCTGGGTCGCAACCGAAGAAGACACCACGGATATGCTTATAGGCTGTTTCGACAAACTTTCGCAGGACGATATTGACGACGTCGGTGCATACCTGCGTTCGGTCAATCCGCAGATGGGCGAAAAAGTGCTTCGCGGCGGTCAGATCGTCAAGATCCCCGTCCGTCAGCCTTTGGCTGTCATGGTCGCAGACGGTTACGCCGCCATCGGCGACAGTGCGTTCATGACCGTTCCCGTAATCGGCTCGGGCATTGCAAATTCCCTGAAAGCCGCCCGTATGCTTGCCGATACGATCGTGGAGGACGAAGACCGAGTATATTCCTGCGAAACGCTGTGGAAATACCAGAAACGTTATTTCAAAGCCCTCGGTTCTTCCCTGGCACCCCTTGCCTGCGTGAAACTTTTGCTTACGAAACTGACGGGCGAACAGCTCGATTATCTCATTGACAACCGTGTTTTGACTGCGGACGATCTGACCATCGGTGCAAACAGCACGGGACTCGGTGACTTTTTGAGTATGTCTCCCGCATCGCTCCCCGACCGCATCAAAGGTCTTGTAAAACGCCCCGACATTCTGAAAAAACTGCTCGTCTGCGGCAAAACACTCGCACAGGTGGTGGCACTTACCGCCGCCATGCCCGCTGAATGGGACAGAAGAAAGGTCTTTGCATGGGCGGCTAACTACTGCAGATGCTTCAGAGCCTACTGCTCGGAAAAATAAGAGAATTCAGATTTCAAAATGAGAGAGGATAACGAAAAATGAAAGTTCTTGTTATAAACGGAAGCCCCAAAGGAAAATACAGTTGTACACTGCAGACTTCTCTGTATCTTGAAAAGAAATTCCCCGAATGCGAATACACGGTTCTTCACTGTGCACAGCAGATCCGAAAATACGAAAAAGACATTTCCCTGCTGACGCAGGAGATCGAAAAAGCGGATCTCGTGGTTTTCTCCTACCCCGTTTACACCTTCCTGTGCCCCTCGCAGTTGCATAAGATCATTCACATTCTCAAAGAGAACGAATGCAATTTCGCAGGTAAATTCTGCACGCAGATCTCCACGTCCAAACACTTCTACGATGCAACCGCACACAAGTACATCGAAGAAAACGCTCTTGATCTCGGTTTCTCGTTCATCAAAGGTCTTTGTGCGGACATGGACGACCTGACGACCGAAAAGGGGCAGAAGGAAGCCGAGGATTTCTGGAACTATGTTCTGCACTGCATGAAAAACGGTCTGAGTGAACAGTACGTTGCACCCTGTACGCAAGCCGTTCCCGCATTCACCGCAACGGGCAACGCAACCGAAAAGACAGAAAAATTCGACACCGTGATCGTCACCGACGCCGAAGATACGGACGAAAACCTTTTGCAGATGATCGAAGAATTCAAAGCCGTCTATCCTTACCCCGTACGCACGGTCAATCTGCGTGAATTTCCGTTTGACGGCGGCTGTCTGGGTTGCTTCAAATGTGCCGTCAGCGAGAAATGCGTATACAAGGACGGTTTCGATGAATACCTGCGTAAGACCGTACAGAGTGCAGATGCCTTCGTGTATGCCTTCCGAATCAAAGACCACTCTCCCGGCCCCGTTTTCAAGACTTTCAATGACCGCCAGTTCTGCAACGGTCACCGTACCGTTACCATGGGTAAACCCATCGGGTATCTCATCAGCGGTCACTATCTGCTTGAACAGAACGTACGCACGGTGGTGGAAGCCCGTTCACAGGTGGGCGGCAACTTCTTCTGCGGTGCCGCAAGCGATGACAACGCTCCCGCACAGGGCATTGAAAATATGGCAAAACGCCTTGCCTATGCGGTCGAGACCGGCTACAACCAGCCTGCCGACTTCTACGGCGTGGGCGGTATGAAGATCTTCCGTGACCTGATCTACGTCATGCGCGGATTGATGAAAGCCGATCACAAATTCTACAAAAAACACGGTTTCTATAAAGATCTGCCCAACCGTCAGATCGGCCGTCTGCTTGCCATGCAACTGGTGGGCGGTCTCATGGCCTTGCCCTCGGTACAGCAGAAAGCGGCAGGCTACATGAACGAAGGTATGCTCATGCCTTACAAAAAAGCGTTGGAAAACGCAGATAAAAAGAAATAAATCACCTTTGCAATATAAATCAGTGAAAGTGAGGATGTTCCCATGAAAAAACTGCTCGTTGTTTTACTCAGTATTCTCCTGTTTTCATCCTGCCTGCTCGTTTCCCACGCCGCCGTTGTTCCGACCGATGCCGTGATCGTTATTTCTGAAAACGCAACTGATACGGAAAAATACGCCGCACGGATGCTGCAGGACTACCTGCAACAGGGCGGCCTTGAATTGCCGATCATTACGGATGCCGACGAAAAAACGACCTTTGAGATCCTCATCGGCTCTACCGCACGCAACTACGGTACATTCACGGAAACGACCGACGGTGCATACCGCATCGAAAGCATTGAAGACGGTATTCAGATCGTCGGTGCAGGCAACCGCGGTACGGTCTACGGAACGTATGCGTTCCTTGAAAAACTGTGCGGTTATCACTGGTATGCCGCAGACGTTACGGTTATCCCCGAAGCACAACTTCCCGATATATCCGAAGATATATTGATCGAATACGTGCCCGCATTCGAATACACCGACACCGACTGGCTGAGCCCCCGCAACGATCAGTATTCCCTTGCCAACGGTCTCAACGGCGGCCCTTACCGCAGTCTGACTGCCGAACAGGGCGGCACGGTGGATTATATTTCCAATTTCTGCCACACTCTTGCCACGCAGTTCTGTGCGGCCGATACCTATTTTTCCGAACATCCCGAATACTTTGCCCTGCACGGCGGCATCCGCGTACGCGGTCAGCTTTGTCTGTCCAACGAAACGGTCGTGCAGATCGTTACGGATGAAGTGTTTGCCCTGCTTGAAGAAAAACACGATCCGACCGCCGCAGTACAGATCGTATCGCTGACACAGCACGACAATCAGACTTACTGCCAATGCAATGCCTGCAAGGCAATTGACGAGGCAAACGGTTCCCCGTCGGGTTCCATGATCACCTTCGTCAACAAGATCGCCGCCGCTGTCAAAGAAGCAGGTTACGACAACATCGCCATTGACACCTTTGCCTATCAGTACACCCGCAAAGCCCCCACACAGGTAGTCCCGCTTGACAACGTCATCGTCCGCCTTTGCACCATTGAATGCTGTTTCTCGCATCCGCTCAACGATGCGACCTGTGAACAGAATGCGGCACTCAAAGCGGATCTTGAAAACTGGAACGCCATCTGCGACCGCATTTACGTGTGGGATTACGCTACAAACTATGCCTATACGCTCGGTCTGTTCCCCGATTTCGGCGTATTGCAGAGCAATATGCAGTTCTTCCGTGACCACGGTGTAAAAGGTGTTTACGAAGAAGGCAACTACTATATGGCTTCCTGCAACACCGAGTTCGGTGACCTGCGAGCTTTCATGCTTTCAAAACTTCTGCAGGATCCCGACTGTGACCTTGCCGCCGAAACCGAAGGCTTCCTCAACGCCTATTACGGAGAAGGCGGAAAAGCCGTGGGCAGATTTTTGCAGATCATCACCGATAACAGTGCAAAAACACACCACGGCATTTACGTTAAAATGACCGGAACGCTGTCGCTTTCCAAAGAGGAGATCACCGAATGCGATCATGCATGGGAAGAAGCAAAGGCGTTGTCGGCAGATGCTCCCGACTCCCTTGCACGCATTCTTCGCAGTGAACTTTGCTGGCGATTCTGGAAAGCCTGCAACCAAGTCAGTGAATTCAAAGGTTTGCGGATGTTCAAAAACAACCGTCAGTTGTATCTTGATATTCTTGATGCAGGTACCGTTCAGTACTGTGAGGGCAATTCCTCTTTTGCTCAGATCTCCGGAATACTTACGTATTTCAACCCCGAAATGTGGAGAAATTCCACTGCCAATCCCCTTGCGGATTGCTTTGCGATCGCATCGTATGCGGCGGTCCTCATCGCGGCACTGGCACTTTTCATTATCGCAATACGCAATAAAAAGTACCTCTACGTTGCCCATCTGCCGCTGGCGGCCCTCTTTGCAGAGATCGCCCTGTGGAACCGCAGAGCCTATCTCGCATGGGTGGATCTCGATGAACTCGCACTGACGATCGTTCTGTTCTGCGGTCTGTCTGCCTTCGTCGGTGCCGCTTACGCAAAAGCAAAGGAAGTATCCAAAGGGAAACAGGCACTTGCAGGCGTTCTCACGGGCGTTTCTTTCCTTGCCCTTTATTTTGTTCCCACCTACATCATCAACATCGTCATCTATAAAGCACAGGGCAATCAGCTTGCCATTGCCGTCGCCGTTTGCATTTACAGCACTGTGTTGCTCGGCTTGCTGATCGCTTCTGCCGTACGCATCAATCAATCTGCCCAAAAAGGATAACCATGATAAACATACTCACCGTTCTGCTGTTTTGTGCGGCACCCGCACTCATTCTGTTTCTGTGCGTAAAATGCAAACCTCTGAATAAGATCGGCGTTGTTTTGCTGTGCTATTTTTTCGGCATGGTGATCGGCAATCTCGGCATTCTGCCGCAGAGTTTCACCGCCCCCGCAACAGACGGCAGTGACAGTATACTGAGCCTGTTGCAAAGCCTTACCGTTTGCCTCGGGCTTCCGCTCGTACTGTTTTCTCTGGACATAAAAAACTTTTTTAAGATTGCAAAAAAAGGAATGCTGTGCATGGCACTCGCCTGCATTTCGGTGGTTGCGGTCACATTCGTTCTGCATCTTGTTCTGCGAACACAATCTGAACAGTCGGCACAGTACGCCGCAGGTGCGGTTGCCGTTTATACGGGCGGCACGGTCAATTTCGGTGCCATCCGCAACGCATTGGGCATTTCACACAACGATTACATTATTTTCAACACCTACGATTCGGTGGTATCGGTCGTGTATATTTTCTTCCTTTCCACCGTCGGACGTACGTTTTTCACCAAAGTGTTCCGCCTTCGTCCGTACAGCGGACAGGCACAGGTGCAGAAAACCGACAATTCCGTTGCGGACGAATCCGTTTACACCTACAAAGAACTGCTGAAGAAAAAACACGTTCCGGGACTGCTCGGTGCTTTCATGCTGTCCGTGCTGATCTTCGGCGTGTCTTACGCTTTGAATATGCTCGTTTCAAAATACGATGCGAGTCTGGGCATGACCGTGATGATGCTGAGCATTACCACTCTGGGAATTGCCTTTTCCTTCGTGCCGAAGATCCGCAACATTGCAAAAAGTTTTCAGCTCGGAATGTACATCATTTATATTTTCTGCTTTTCCGTTGCGGCAAGTGCCGATTTCAAGGCACTGCTTCAATTCAATTTCCCCGTTTTCTGCTACGTTTTCATCACCATTGCCGCAGGACTTTGCCTGCACGCACTGTTGAGCAAAATTTTCCGTATCGACACCGATACGTTTATCATCACCTCCGTTTCCGCAGTCTGTTCACCGCCTTTCGTGCCGTCCGTTGCCGCCGCACTGGGTAACAACGGCGTGCTCATTTCCGGACTTGCAACAGGCGTCGTCGGTTACGCGGTGGGCAATTATCTGGGCCATGCGGTCTATTATCTGTACAGCCTGATCTGAGGTAAAAATCATGAACCATATCCCCGAATACGGCAGACCTTACGAAGAAATAAGCAAAGATCTGGATGCTTTCGCCGCGGAGGATCCTGCCTACAAAGACAATAAAACGTGGAGCCTTGTCTATTACAAAGACGAGGACTATACGCATTTTCTTGCCGAAAGCTACGAAAAGTTTTTCTCGGCAAACGGGCTGAATCCCACCGCCTTCAAAAGCCTCAAACGATTTGAAAACGACATCGTTGCATTCACCGCAGAACTTCTGCACGGGGATGAACACTGTGCAGGCTGTGTGACGAGTTGCGGCACGGAAAGCTGTATGTTGGCGGTCAAAACATACCGTGATCGGGGAAAAGCCGTCAAAGGCATCCGTCATCCCGAAATGATCGTTGCCGAAACCGCCCACGTGGCATGGTTCAAAGGGGCAGAGTATTTCGGTGTAAAAGTGCATACCGTTCCCGTGGACAAAGACTGGAAGATCGATATAAAAGCCGTACAAAAAAAGATCAACCGCAACACCGTCCTGCTGCTGGGCTCCGCACCCGAATATCCGCACGGCATGATCGACGATATTGCCGCTTTGGGTGCCTTGGGTGAAAAACACGGCATTCCCGTGCACGTGGATGCCTGCGTGGGCGGTTATCTGTTGCCGTTCATGGAACAGGCAGGGATCACCTTACCGCCTTATGATTTCCGTGTAAACGGTGTCACCTCCGTATCCGCCGACATTCACAAATACGGTTTTGCGGCAAAGGGATGCAGTTGCATCCTCTATAAAAATCTCGAACTGTTCAAATACCAGTGCTACGTACACCCCGATTGGCCGGGCGGTCTGTTTGCTTCACCTGCATTTTTAGGTACACGTCCCGGCGGTGCATACGCCGCAGCATGGGCAGCCATACAGGCAAACGGCAGACAGGGCTATATTGCAATGGCAAAACAGACCGTGGAAAATGCAGAACGCATCAAAGAAGGCATCCGTGCGATCGACGAACTTGAGATCATCGGAGAGCCGCAGTGTTCACTGGTTGCTTACCGTGCAAAGAAGCCGTACGAGGTCAGCATTTTTGCCGTGGGTGACAAGATGCAGGAAAAAGGCTGGCACATCGACAGACTTCTGCATCCCGACGGACTGCACGCCATGATAACCTGTTCGCACACGGACGTGATCGACGCGTATTTACGGGATTTACGGGAGGCTGTGGAGGCGGTCAAGGGAAAACCCACCCTTGCCATGCAGGGAGAAGCCGCCACCTATTCCACCGTCGGTCATATTCCGCTGAAAGGCGTCGTCCGAAACACCGTTCTCAACACCTTCGCACAGTCTTACGAAGTGTCGCAAGGACTTATTGACATCGCTTCATCCGCCGCGATCACAGGCAACGAAAGAGCGGATGCACTCATTGAAAAACTGATCCTCAAAGATATAAAAACGCCCGGTTTTGCAAAAAAACTGCTGAACGGTGCAAAAGCCGCAGGCGGCATCGGCATTTCCGCAATCGCCGCAACCGTTGCAGGTACGATCGTAAAAACAATCACAAAAAACAAGAGGTGAATCCGTATGGCAGAATCCCTGCTTCTCGTTTTCCTTTGCATTTTCTCCATGGCTTACGGCTGGGGGATGCGCGGCAGCATTCTCGGCGGTGAAAAAGGTGCGATGCTTCCCGGTGCATTCGTCGGTCTGCTGATCGCCCGTTTTTCGGGTATTCCCGCATTACAGGACAATTGGTTTATTCTGACTTGTGCAGGTGCCTGCGGTTTTTTCCTCGGCGGATGCCAGACCTACGGTGAAACGCTGGGACTGACCTTCGGCGGCATCGGCACACCCGGTTTCAAACGCGGTATGACGGGTGTTTTCATCAAAGGCTTTACATGGTTCGGCGTAGCGGCACAGATGTTCGGCATTGCCGTCGTTTCGGGCGGCGGCCGGCATTACACTGCAAGCGATCTGATCTTCACCTACTGTGCGACCATTCCTGCTTACTTCATCGGCAGAACCCTTTTGAACCGTCCGCACAGACCGAAAGAAAATATCTTCCCGAAAATCTATTTTTCCAAAACACGGGTGGAATTCTGGGGCGGCAGTCTGTTTGTATTTCTGACGTTTTTCGCCCTCAATCTCGTCCGTCACGATTGGTTTACGGCAATCTATTCATGGATCGTTGCCCTGTCGGCAGGTCTCGGTTGGGTGATCGCACAGTTCGTACACGTGTATACCCATCCGCACATGAAACTGAAAAACGGAAAATACCTGCTCGGAAAATTGCAGGAAAAACACTTCATTGAATCGTGGAAGTTCATGGAATGCCTCATCGGCGGCTTCGGCGGTCTTGCCATGTCGGCGGCGTTTTTGGGGCTGAAACATTTACTTCCCTACACAAGCGAATCGACCGTCTACACAACGCCCTTTGCCTCTGCCGACAAGACCATGGCAATCGTATGGACGGTGCTGTTCCTCATCTATTCCCTGCACGTCATTGTGGAACCCATCCCGAAAAAGAAAAGGATCGAAGAACTTTACGGTTACGACCAACTCACGAAAGCAGAATATGAAAAAGAGATCAAAGCACTCGAAAAACCGCCGTTTTTAATGCAATACAGACCCCTGTTTGCAAATATTTACGAGGGAACGGAGTTTATTCTGCTCGGCTTTTTGCCGCCGCTTCTGGGTATGCTCGGCTCCTTGCAGACCGCCCGACTTTGTGCCGTTTTCGTGCTGTTCTGGGTACTGACGGATGAGATCTGCTTCGACCGTTTCATCTACCGCAGATCGAGATATATTTTCCGTATTGTCATGCTCGGCATCAGTGCGGCACTGCTGATCGGCATCCACTTTGTACCCGACTTCTTCACCTGTTCGTTTACCCTTTTGCTGTATGCGGTCAGTTATGAACTGTTGCAGTTCCTGTGGCAACAGCGACCTGCACTGCTGAAGATCCGAAAAGAAAAAACAGGTTCTTTCAAAGGCATGATCCTGTCCTTCGGCGGTCAGTTGACCGTACAGGCATTCTTCCTGCCGACCTGTCTGTTGCTCGATATTCTTGCTCTGACGATAATCTGATATGTCAACTTTTTTAATGATGAACAAACCGCGCGGCGTGATCACCGCCTGTCGCGACGATACCCATAAAACGGTCACGGACTGCCTGCCGCCGCAACACAAACATCTGCGTCCCGTGGGCAGACTTGATAAAGAGACCGAGGGGCTTTTGCTCTTTACCGACGACGGTAAATTCACGCAATATCTGCTCTCCCCCGATTCGGAGATTGCAAAAACCTATGCTTTTCTGTGTTTCGGTACGCTGACCGCAGACGGAATACAACAACTGCAGAACGGTACCACCCTGTATGCCAACAACCGTCCCGCAAAACCTGCACAGGTGCTGTTACAAAGACATTGCAACGTGCGTAACATCGGCCCTTACATCAGTGAACGCCGCCGTGAACACCACCTCAACAACCCCGACGGCAACGCTTCACAGGGCATCATCCGCATCACGGAAGGACAAAAACACGAAGTCCGTCTGTTGCTTCGCACGGTGCGTTGTGCCGTTGCATACTTAAAGCGGCTGTCCGTCGGCAATTTACTGCTTGACGAAAACTTACGACCCGGAGAATGCCGTCTGCTCACGGACGGAGAAGTACAACTTCTTTTACAGGCTCCGCCGCCGCTGACAGAGGCGACCTATCATCCCCTCTTACCCGATCTTGATTTCAACTGAAAGGATATATTTTAACATGGAATTTACCCAGGACTGGATCATGCGTCAGATTCAGATGATCGCACAAATGCTTGCAAAAATCCTGTTCGGCAAAGAAACCACCGACTATATTGTTGAGGATGAAGAAAACCTCAACGGAACGGATCTTTTGTACAAAGCCATATCCGAAAAACTTGCAAGCGGCGACATCGGCGGTGCGGAAGATATTCTGTTTGAAGCCCTCGAAAACGGCGGCAGGGAAAACCTTGAAGTAGCCGTTGATTTCTATTCCAAACTCAACAAAATGACGGATGCACAACTGGAAGCCGCCGATTTCAGCCGTGAAGAAGTCGAAGACGGTCTGCGTAATGCCGTAGCCCTGTTCGGTCTGGAAGACCTTTTGTGCTGACGGGTGAACGGTGTTGTCCGCAGTTTTCTGCTAAAGAAAAACAGACAGGTTCCGAATTTGCGGTTCCTGTCTGTTTTTAATTTTCTTCTTATTCACTCAAAACGAGATACCCTCTGACGGGCAGTTTCACCGTGCCTGCCACACGTTCTCCGCTGCACACGTCCGTGTACACTTTTGAGAGTGTGACCGCCGTTTCGTTTTCACCGAAATTCATGACGAAGATCAGTTCTCCGCGTTTGCGGATCCTTACGTGTGCACCGCATTCGATTTCGGGTGCATCGGCTTTCAGTGAGAGTTCCTGCACGATGTAATCACAGAAATCACTGCACAGATCGCCGTCGTTGCGGAAAGCCATGTAATAGGCTCTGCCTTTGCCGAACGGATTGACGGTTGCAGACGGACGTTCTGCATAGAAATCGGATTTATAGGTGCCCAGTACGGTTGCGGTATCGGCATGAATGAGATCGCAGACGCAGTCCACGTCGTACATCTTGCCGTTGAACGTGGCTTTATTTTTCATTCCCTGCGGCAAGGAATCGGTTTCCTCATTCCGGATACCGAACACTTTTTTCAGACCGTTTGCAGGCCAGCCGCCGAGATAGCAAAGATCGTTTTTGTTGACGATGCCCGTCAGATACGTAGCCACGAACGTACCGCCGTCGGCTACGTATTTTTCAATGCGTTTGTCGGTGCCGTCCTTGAGCATATACAAGAACGGTGCGATCACGAGATCGTATTGTGAAAAATCGGCATCCATGGGAATGACGTCCGTTGCAATGCCTTTTTTATAGAACGGAGCGTACCATTTTCTGCATTCATTGAGGTAATCGCGGTTTTTATTGTTGAAACCGCAGAATTCCCTGACCGCCCAACTGTTCTCCCAGTCGTATACGATCGCAACCTTGCTGTCGCTTCTGCCTCCGACAACGGCTGCCATTTTTTCGATCGCCATACCCGTTTTCGTCACGTCACGGAATACTCTCGTATGCTCATGTCCGCAATGATCGACCACCGCACCGTGGAATTTTTCGTGACTGCCGCGGCTCTTACGCCACTGAAAATACTGTACGCTGTCTGCTCCGTGTGCAATGGCCTGTACAGCCGCCAACTCCTGCATACCCGATGCGGGCAGTTTGTTGACCTCATGCCAGTTTACCAAAGACGGCGTGCTTTCCATCATGAAAAACGGCTGACCGTTTTTCATGGAACGGAACACATCGTGCACGAAAGCGGTATTCCGGGCTACCGTTACGTTGTCACCGCGATCCCACGTGGGATAATTGTCCCACGAAACGAGATCGAGATGCGAAGCGAACTTCTGATAGTCGATTCCGTCATACATATTCATAAAATTGGCGGTAACGGGGATATGGGGTGTGATCTCACGCAAAGGCACGATCTCATTTTCAAAAAAGGAAATATGGCTGTCCGACACAAAGCGTCTCCATGCAAGGCGAAGCGGTGACGAACAGACCTCACTGCGGTACTTCGGTGAACGGATCTGACTCCAATCGGTTATCGTGTGTGACCAGAACGTGTTCCACCATTGCAGATTCAATTCGTCAAGATCGTTGTTGTATTCCTTTTTCAGCCATTCAACAAACGCCTGCTGACACTGTTCGCAGTGACACTCTCCGCTGTATTCATTGGAAACGTGCCACATTTTCACGGCAGGATGCTCTTTGTAACGCAATGCAAGGGCACGGTTGATCTCCTGCACCTTTTTACGGTACACAGGCGAGGTCAGGCAATGGTTATGCCGCACACCGAACTCGTTGCGGATGCCGTTTTCCGCAACCTGCAACACTTCAGGGTATTTTTCGGCAAGCCAGATCGGTCTTGCACCCGAAGGCGTTGCAAGAATGACGTCAATACCGTTTGCGTGCAGTTTATCGAGAATGGTATCCAACCACTCAAAGTTATATACCCCTTCCTCGGGTTCCAGCATTGCCCACGAAAAAATACCGACGGTTGCACTGTTGATGTGGGCGAGTTTCATCAACCGCATATCTTCGTCCCATATTTCGGGCGTGCGGATCCACTGTTCGGGATTGTAGTCACCGCCGTGTACGATGTGGTCAAAAAACAGTTTCATAGGTTCTCCTTTCGTCACATCAGCGTGCTTTCAAATTCATAGCCGTCCACGCACTCGCTTGAACGGATCATATATGTTTTTACGTGCCAGGGATCGCTTTCATCGATCTCCACGATCCTGCCGCCGCGAAGATCGCCTGCACAGTAACCGTCATAACCAAGACCTGCATCGTATGTCAGTTTAATGCCGAGGTATTCTCCTTCTGTATCGTTGATGTGATCGTGACCGCAGACGAGTGTTTTTACGTCTCCGCGTTGTACGAGCGTTGCAAACAGACCTGTGTTGACAGGGCCGCTGCCGACCGTTTCACGCATGGTGCCTTTGAATTTCGTCTGTGCGGGATTGCGGTACGGAAGCACGTATTCGGGCACGGCAATATGGAACACCATCATGCCCGGCACCTTGTTCCCGTTTTCGGCTTCGATCTGTCGGGAAGTGTTCCAGTACCACATGATCTGATCGAAACGGATCACGTCGTATCCCGACGACACGTACAGCGGATCCTCCAATTTGGCAAGGCGTGCATCGCGTTCAAATCCGTAATCTTCCAAAAATTCACCGATGCCTCTGCCCGAATCCAGTCCCCATATATTGAAAACGGTCTTTTCGCCGTGTTCCTGTTTCACCTGCAATACCCAGTTGCCCGTGCCGCTGATGTCCTCGGGACCTGCCGATGACAGACAGCCGGGCAGACTTTCATAAACGGGTTGCTGTTCTTTGACGGGAAAGCCTTTTTCCGCATCGTGATTGCCGAATACGTGTGCCCACGGAATGTTCCGTTCGTTCAAGGGGGCAATCAGTGCTGACATAAAAGTACGCAACGTTTCTTCATTTTCTGCACCGTCATGCCACACGTTGTCGCCTAAAAACAGCACGAGATCGGGTTTTGCTTTCTGCACGATCGCCTCCAGATCACGCACGGCACGCTTGTCAAAATCCTTCACTCCGTGCACGTCCGAAACGCACAACACTCTGAATTTTCCGTCTTTGAAACGCAATACGGTTTCACCCACAACCGTTCACTCCTTTGGTAAGTCTTTAATTTATATATAAAACAAGAACCTTAAAAAGTCAAGTAGGCAGGTGCGGAACAGCCCCTGTACCGACGGTCATTCCGACGGTGCTGTTCCGAAGAAAAATTTTTCATATTTGTGACTTTCATCGGTTTACAAGAAATACAACACATGATATAATTGATGTGTTTATATAAAAAACAAAACAGGAGAACACAAAAATGAAATGCAGTGACATCAACATCCGTGATCCCTTTGTTCTGCCCTATGACGGAACTTATTACTTATTCGGTACGCCCGGTCAGTTTGCATGGTCGGGAGCAGGCGGATTCTGGTGCTATACTTCAAAAGACCTCAAAGAGTGGTCGGAACCGATCAAATGCTTCACACCTCCTGCCGATTTCTGGTCGGACAGAAATTTCTGGGCACCCGAAGTGCATTTCTATAACGGAAAATTCTATATGTTCGCCTCCTTTTATTCCGAAAACAGAAACCGCTGTACGCAGATCCTCGCATCGGACAGCCCCACGGGCCCTTACGAAGTATGGAGCGAGCCGATCACACCGCCCGATCGGATGTGTCTGGACGGCACGTTTATTACGGAAAACGGAAAACCGTACATGGTATTCTGCCATGAACACGTGCAGATCGGAACGGGTACGATCTGTGCCGTTGAATTGAGTGCGGATCTTCGTAAAAGTGTCGGAGAGGCGGTAACGCTGTTTGCGGCTGACGAAGCACCGTGGGTGACGTATGACAAAAACGACCTTGTAAACGGCAAACCGCGTATTGTCACGGACGGTCCGTTTTTGCACAGGGACGGCGACGAACTGACGATGTTCTGGGCAAGTTTCCGCAATCACAGTTACGCCGAAGGCATTGCCGTCTCCGAAAGCGGCTCGGTGTTCGGCCCGTGGAAACAGATCGAAAAACCGCTGTTCGACAAAGACGGCGGTCACGGTATGCTGTTTGAGACCTTTGACGGAGAAATGGTATTTTCCCTGCATTCTCCCAACGATAATCCAATGGAACGCCCTGTGTTCTTCCGTATTTCCAAAGACGAAAACGGCTGGCACGCGGGTGAACGGATCTGAGAGGTGAATACGATGCTGACTGATTTTATATGGGATTTTGACGGTATGCTGTTTGATTCCTATCCGCATATCACCGAAGCCTTCATGCAAGCCTACAAACGCCTGCACAAACAGGATATTGACAGACAGCAGTGTCACGATCTGTTCAAACTCTCTTTCCGCACGGCGTACGAATTTTATCAGCCGAGCGAAGCGTGCAAACTGCTGTTCAGAGCCATTGAAAGCAAGACCGACCTCAAACCGACCGTTGTTCCCTATCCCGGCATTGCGGACGTACTGAAAACGGTCTGCGAACACGGCGGCAGGAATTTTCTGAACACACACCGCGATTCCGTAGCCCTCGTGTATCTCGCTCAGTATGATCTGTTGCAGTATTTTACGGATGCGGTAACGAGTGAACTCAACTCCATCCCCCCGAAACCCGCACCCGATACCAATCTGTATCTGATAAAAAAATACGGCATGAACCCCGAAACCACCGTCATGATCGGTGACCGTGACGTGGATATTGCATCGGGCGCGGATGCAGGCATCAAGACCTGCCTGTTCGATGAATTCGGCTGTCTCGGTCACATTGCCTGCACGTACCGCGTATTTGATACACGTGATCTGGCAAAAACGTTCGGTTTTTGAGGTTTTCAACAAAACAGGCACTTGATTTTTGTTAAAAACAGGCAAAGTTTTTTTTGCACTTTGTGGAAATTTACAAAAAAACAATGTATACTATATACGAATGAGAGAGAGGGGTGCGTTTATGAGTGAACATCTGCGTGAAATGATCGAACGAAGAAAAAAAGAGACCGACACCGTTATTCTGGCTCACACCTATCAGCCGCCGCAGATCATTGACCTTGCCGACATCACGGGTGACAGTTTTGCCCTTGCGAAAGCCGCCGCAAAATTACCGCACAAAAGAGTCATTATGTGCGGCGTTCGGTTCATGGCGGAAAGCGTCAAAATCTTAGCCCCCGAAAAACAGGTCATTCTGCCTGCTCCCGATGCAGGATGCGGCATGGCAAGAATGATAAAACCCGAGGAGATCATCGCGTGGAAAGAACAGCATCCCAACGCCGCGGTGTGTGCCTACATCAACACCACCGCCGCCGTCAAAGCCGTTTGTGACGTCTGCGTGACTTCTTCGAGTGCACTCAAGATCGTTTCCAAACTGGAGGAAGATGAGATCCTGTTCTTACCCGACCGCAATTTGGGCGGATGGATCGCCGCACAGTTGCCCGAAAAGAACATCACCCTCTGGAACGGCTACTGCCCCGTGCATGACGAACTGACCGAAGAACAGGTACTGGCGGCAAAAAAGGAGCATCCCGATGCTCTGTTGGCGGTGCATCCCGAATGCCGCGAAGAAGTGGTACGCCATGCGGATATGGCAGGTTCCACGGCAGAGATCATCACCTTTGCCCTGCAAAGCGACAAGCCCGTCATCATCGGAACCGAACGCGGTGTTGCGGACACGCTCACACAGAAATACCCCGACAGAGCGTTTTATTACCTCTGCCCGGAAACGCTCACCTGTCCGGATATGAAATATATAAGCCCCGAATTGCTGTTGCAGGCCATTGACGGCGAAAAGGGAGAAAGCATTGAATTGGACGAAACGCTTCGTCTGCAAGCCAAAAAAAGCATTGACCGTATGTTGGAGTTGGGATAAATGGATATTTACGAAAACAACAAATGTTATGATGTGCTCATCGTCGGAAGCGGCGTTGCAGGTATGTACGGTGCGTTGCAGTTTGATAACAACGTATCGGTGTGCATTCTGTCAAAATACGGAAAAACCGTTTCCAACAGCAATCTTGCACAGGGCGGCGTTGCCTGCGTGCTTGATTTTGAGGACGATTCGTTTGACCTGCACATCAAAGATACCTTTATTGCAGGCCGTCACGAAAACGATCCGGAGGCGGTTGAAACGCTGGTGCACGAAGGTCCCGACGATGTACGCAAGACCATGGAACTGGGTGTCGTATATGACCGCAACGAGGACGGAGAACTCGACAAAACGCTGGAAGGCGGTCATTGCAGACGCCGCATCGTCCATTACAAAGACTGTACGGGTGCCGAACTCGTACGCGGTCTTCTGGCACAGGTGGAACAAAAAGAAAACATCGACTACCGTGAAAACACGGTGCTTGTGAAACTCACCCAGGTCAGAAGCGGTTTCCGTGCGGATCTGCTGACCGACGGCAAACTGTGCTCGGTGTTCTGCTCGTACTGTATGCTTTGCACGGGCGGCATCGGCAGAGTTTACAAATACACGACCAATCCGAAAAGTGCCACGGGTGACGGCATCCGCATTGCCTACGAACTCGGTGCACGCATCAAAGATCTGCATTACGTACAGTTCCACCCCACGGCGTTCAATTCCGAGGACGGCGAACAGTTCCTCATCAGCGAATCCGTACGCGGTGAGGGTGCGTATCTGCTCAACTGCAATCGGGAACGCTTCATGGATCGCTACGATGAACGGTTGGAACTGGCACCGCGTGACGTGGTATCAAAATCCATTCTTCTCGAAGCAAGACGTACGGGCAGCAATCAGTTTTATCTGGATATCCGCCACGAGGATGCCGATTTCCTGCGTGAACGCTTCCCCGCCATCCATGAAGGCTGTATGCGTTACGGCGTGGATATCACCAAAGACCTCATTCCCATTTTCCCCTGTCAGCACTATCTGATGGGCGGTATCGAAGTGGATATTGATTCCAAGACCAACATTCCGCGTCTGTATGCCTGCGGTGAATGCTCCAACACGGGTGTGCACGGCAGAAACCGCCTTGCAAGTAACTCCCTTCTGGAAGCACTCGTATATTCACGCAGAGCCGCCGAGGACATCAAACGCTGTATGCAGAACGGTTTTGCCGCCGTTTCGGCACATCCCGTCAACCTCAACGCGGAGGGTGCTCCCCTGCCCGACGGCATTTTCAAAGAGATCCGTTCCATTATGCAACGTGCCGCATTCGTTATGCCCGATGCAGGTGCGGTGCGTTACGGCATCAAACAGATCGACAACATTCTCAAACGTCTCAAAGGCGGACGTTTTGCAACCACCACCGCTTATCTGGAAGCACTTTCTCTTGCCACGGTTGCCTATATCATCTTAAAGGAGCTCGACGAAGCATGATCTTACCGCAGTTTTACGTTGACGATATCATCCGCAATGCGATCAAAGAGGACATCAACTACATAGACGTTTCCACCGTGTTCGTCATTCCCGAAAGCCAGCAGGGTACCGCCCGTTTCATTTCCAAAGCAGACGGCGTGCTGTGCGGTCTTGAAATCGCAATGCGTGTTTTTCAGCTTCTTGACGACACGTTCTCCTACAAAGCCTTCTTCAAAGACGGTGACGAAGTGAAAAAAGGCGATCTGATCGCCGTTTTCAAGGGCAAAACCGCCTGTCTGTTGCAAGGTGAACGCACGGCGTTGAATCTGTTGCAACACCTGTCGGGTATTGCAAGTGCCACCAACGCCTGCGTAAAAGCAGTAGAGGGTACGAAAGCGAGCATTGCCGAAACCCGCAAGACCTTGCCCGGACTGCGTGCTTTGCAGAAATACGCCGTGACCTGCGGCGGCGGCAGAAACCACCGCTACAACCTGTCCGATGCCGCCATGCTCAAGGACAACCACATCGATGCAGGCGGCGGGATCACCAAAACGGTTGCACTGCTGCGTTCGAAACTCGGTCACACGGTCAGAATCGAAGTGGAAACCCGCAACATGGACGAAGTGCGTGAGGCTGTGGAAGCCGGTGCGGACATCATTATGCTTGACAACATGACGAACGAAGAAATGACTGCCGCCTGTGCGTTCATTGACGGCAGAGCCGTGACGGAAGCCTCGGGCAACGTAACGCTTGAAACCATCCGCAAGGTTGCCGAAACGGGTGTGGACATCATTTCCCTCGGTGCACTGACGCATTCGGTCAAGGCATTCGACATTTCCATGCGTATCGACAAATAAGATACAGTTTGATTTAAGCAACATTATTATAATTTAGAAAAAACACACACGGGAGTGCGTCTATGAACAAAACAATCAGGATCTTCAGCACAGCCACCTGCGTATGGGCTGTTTTCATGCTCATCCTTTTCATTTTCCTGTCCCTTTGCGTGGAACTGCGTTGGACGTTTATCAACAATCTGCCTGCCGCATTGGATTGGCTTCTTCGCAACGTTCTTGTCGTTCTGTTCAAAGCAGGACGCATCGGCGTGCCGGTATTGAGCGTGGGCACGGTCGCACTGACCGCCGCACAGTGCATCAAAGACAAGGGCACGAAGTCGGTGGATATCGCGTTCATCGGCACGAGTGTGATCTTCGCGATCACGGCAAGCATCATCGCCGCCATTGACACCAGCGTTATCACACAGTTTTCATAAATCAGATACAATCGAAAAAAGGTTCCGAAAAAACGGAACCTTTTTCATTTTCACGGATTCAGAAATAAGACAAATGGCGGTTTGTATAACTGTCGGCACCCCTCAAATACTCGTCGCCCCTGAAAGGTTATTCCCCTGTTAGGGGAAATGTCAGCAACGCTGACAAAGGGGTTCCCGTTTTCGGAGAAAAAGATGTCACGAAGTGACAGAGGGGTTTACCAAGTTCGCACAAATTTGAAGAAAATAGTATGATATTACCGCCAAAACCCCTCTGCCTGCGGCATCTCCCCTTTCAGGGGCGACAAGGAGTGGTGGGCGGTCGGTCTGTGCAAACATTTCGACAAACCCCCAATTTGTCTGTTTCTTTTTCTTGCTTTTTCGGCAGGATGATTATATAATGGTTGCATCACATTCAGTCGGAGGTTTTTATTATGAAAAAAAGCGATGGCGTACAAGCACTCAAATTTGCATTGTTTTCGGCTTCGGCAGGCATTATTCAGATTCTTGCAAGCACCCTGTTGCTCGAAGTTGCAAAACTCCCCTACTGGCCCTCGTATCTGATCGCACTGGTGCTGTCGGTGCTCTGGAACTTCACATTCAACCGCCGCTACACCTTCCGTTCTGCCGCAAACGTGCCCGTGGCAATGGCAAAGGTGTTCGGTTTTTACCTTGTGTTCACACCGCTGTCCACTTGGCTGGGCGACATGGCAACGGATGCCGGCATCAACGAGTATATCGTGCTGGCCGTGACCATGCTTTCCAACTTCGTGCTCGAATACCTGTTCTGCAAGTTCGTGGTCTACCGCGGTCAGGAAAACACCCGCGAAGAAAAACCGAAAGAATAAACACATCATGATAAAAGAGGATCCCGATTTGCTCGTCGGGATTCTTTTTTTGTCGGCAAAGAGGGATTTTTATTGCAAAATGCGGACGGATATGGTATACTGTTTGATTGGTAAAAACAAATTTGTTTTTCGGGGAGGGAAAACAAATGGCAGAAACGGGAAAAAAACCGCAGACGGAACAAAATGAGAACGTTTACAAGCATTCGGCTCCGCTGAAAAGCATCATCGGGCGTTTTTTGCCGTATTACAAAAAATACCGCAGGACCTTTGTCTTTGACCTGTTCTGTGCGGCACTGACGACCGTTTGTGAACTGGTGTTACCCATGATCGTGCGTGCCATCACCAACGCCGCCACGGGCGAGGACGGTGCGGTGCTCACCCCCGGCCTGATTCTCGGCATGGGCGGTGCATACCTGTTCATGCGCGTCATTGACACGTTTGCCAACTACTATATGGCCGCCATGGGACACATTATGGGCACGAAGATCGAAACCGACCTTCGCCGTGATCTGTTCGGGCATCTGCAAAAACTGTCGTTTTCCTACTTCAACAACGCAAAAGTGGGCGTGCTGATGTCCCGCCTTACGAACGACCTGTTTGACATCACCGAATTTGCCCACCACTGCCCCGAAGAATTTTTCATTGCAGGCATCAAGATCATAGGCTCGGGCATTATTCTGAGTTTCATCAACGTACCTTTGACGCTCATCATTCTTTGCATGATCCCCGTCATGGTTTTGTGTCTGTTGCGTGTCAACCGCCGTATGCGCAACGGTTTCCGTGAACAGCGTAAAAAAGTGGGCGAACTGAACGCCGATATTGAAGATTCCCTGCTGGGCATTCACGTTGTCAAGGCTTTCAGCGGCGAAGAAAAGGAAAAAGAGAAATTCCGCAAAGGCAACGAAGCCTTTTTGGCGGTCAAATCCGCCGTTTACAAACTGATGGGACAGTTTACGAGCACCTCCCGCTTTTTTGACGGTGCGATGTACATTGCGGTCGTCATTTTAGGTGCGTTCTTCATTCTGTGGGGCAAGATCAACGCCGCAGACCTCATTGCGTATCTGCTTTACGTAACCACGCTGTTTGCATCGGTACGCCGCATCGTGGACTTTGCCGAACAGTTCAACCGCGGTCTTACGGGCATTGAACGCTTCACCGAGATCATGGACACGCATCCCGACATTGAAGACACGCCGAAGGCGGTCGATATCGGCAGAGCCGAAGGCAACATCACGTTCAACAATGTCAGTTTTCACTACAACGACGGCACGGACGTCATTCACAATTTCAATTTAGACGTCAAAAAAGGGCAGAGCATAGCCCTTGTAGGCCCCTCGGGGGCAGGCAAGACCACGCTTTGCAGTCTGATTCCCCGTTTTTACGACATCAGCGGCGGTGAAATTCTGCTTGACGGCACGGACATCCGTAACGTGACACTGCGTTCGCTGCGTGAGAACATCGGTATCGTGGAACAGGACGTCTACCTGTTTTCGGGTTCGGTCAAAGAGAATATTCTCTACGGAAAACCCGATGCCACCGAAGAAGAAGTCATTGAAGCGGCAAAACTGGCAGGTGCGTATGAATTTATCTGCGAACTGCCCGACGGATTTGACACCTATGTGGGTGAACGCGGCGTACGCCTTTCGGGCGGTCAGAAACAGCGTATTTCCATTGCCCGTGTGTTCCTCAAAAATCCCCCCGTTCTGCTGTTGGACGAAGCCACCAGTGCACTCGACAATGAAAGCGAACGCCTCGTTCAGCAATCCCTGCAAGCCCTTGCAAAAGGCAGAACGACGTTCACCGTTGCACACCGATTGACCACCATCCGCAATGCAGAACGCATTCTGGTGCTGACCAAGGACGGCATTGCTGAACAGGGCACGCACGACGAACTGATGAAAAAAGGCGGTTTATACGCCAATATGTATAATATGTACACAACAACCATGTAAAGGAGACAACACAAATGAAATTATTACCTCTTAGTGCGGCGATCGATACCTCCGAAGCCGCAACCGCGATCAGCGAAGCCCTCAACGAGGTGAAAGACACGGTGACGGATCTGCCTGAAAGTGCGTCCGAGATCGGCGACTATCTTTCGGGTGTTTTCGACGTGCTTGCCGAATACGTTATCAGTTACGGCGGAAAACTGCTGGTTGCAGTTCTTCTGCTTCTCATCGGCTTCCGTCTTATCAAGGTGCTGAACAAGAAGCTGCTCAAAGCCAAGGTGTTCAACAAGATCGAATCCTCAACCAAAAACTTCATCTTCAAGGCTCTTGACGTTGCCGCAAAAGTGCTTCTCGTCATTCTTGCCGCCTCCGTCATGGGCGTTCCCATGGCATCGGTGGTTGCGGTCATCGGCTCTGCAGGTCTTGCCATCGGTCTTGCTCTTGAAGGAAGTCTGGGCAACATCGCAAGCGGCGTGGTACTCATGGTCACGAAGCCTTTCAAAGAGGGCGATTTCATCATCGTCGGCGGCAACGACGGCGGTACGGTGGACGATATCGGCATTTTCTATACGTCGGTCATCACCCCCGACAACCGTAAAGTCGTATTCCCCAACAGTGCGATTGCAGGTGCAACGCTTGTTAACGTAACGGCCGAAAAACAGCGTCGCGTGGATCATGTTTTCACCACATCCTACGATGCAGACGTAAACAAAGTCAAAGCCTGCATTGAAGATGTTATTGCAAAACACGAGCTTATCAAAAAGGATCCCGAACCCTTCGTCCGCCTTTCAAAACACGGCGACAGTGCGTTGGAATTCACCGTCCGCGTATGGTGTGAAGCGGCAGATTACTGGACTGTCTACTTTGATCTGCTTGAACAGGTCAAATCTGCTTTTGATGCCAACGGCATTCAGATCCCCTATCCGCAGATGGACGTACATATCAAAGAAAAAAAGTAAAGTGATATAAAAGGAGAAAAAAGTATGCTTTTTTACACCAAAGACGGTGAAGTTTTCACCCCCGAACGCATCAATCCGCAGTTGGCACAGCTGGCAAAGGCGATCATCAAATCCTGCCATCTTGAATTCAAGTACAAGATGAAGTCCAACGCCCTCATCAACTGCCAGAAAGAAGGCAAAACCGACAAAATGCTTGACACTTTGCAGAAATGCCTTGCCAAAAACCGTGCCGCTTACGATTCCGACATGACGCTTGCAGGCGTTGTGGTCGCAGAAGTGGACGATGCTTTCTTTGCAGACAAAGATGCAGCCTTCTTCAAGGATCAGTTGCAGGTTCTCATTGACTTCGCCGCGATCAACACCGTTGTCGAATCCCGTATGTTCGCTCTTATGAGTGCCGCCTGCGAGAGAACGTTCAACAAGCCCATCAATCAGTTGCTGTTCTTCACCAACCAGACCGAAATTCTGGAAGTTGCAGACGAAGAAGAAGCCGAAGAAGAATCTGCCGCAGAATAAAAAAATGCAGAAAAGTAAAAACCGTATCGTGGATTCACACAGAATCCGTGATACGGTTTTTTCGTGCTTTTTTTGCCCTGTCACACTGTTTTTTATCAAAATCCCCCCAAACGGGGGGTACACAAAGGCAAGTAAACCGTATAAAATGGATTTACAAACCGAACACAATAAACAAAAACAGTCAGGAGGCATCAGTATGGGCTTTTTAGAAAGAGCGATCCGCCGCGGAATCAGTCAGGGGATCGGAAATGCCATCGGCAACGCAGTACAACAGGTGATCGAGCCGACTGCAACACAACTTGCAAACAAAGCGGCACAACATTTCGATCAGGCAACGCAGACAGCATCCGCAACACCGCCTGCAAGCGGTCTGCAAGGTGCATTTGCAAATCTGGAACGTGCCGCACAGGGATACGCTACCCAAATGAGCAAAAACATGAAGATCTGCCCGTCCTGCGGTCAGGCAACCACGGCAGATAAGTCATTTTGTCCGTCCTGCGGGGCACAGTTGCCCGAACAGACCGTCGCCCAGGGTGCACAGTGTCCGTCGTGCGGCAGACAGAATACGGTCGGCACGAAGTTCTGCGAAGATTGCGGTACGAAACTGCCTGCAACCGTGCAAAACGAACAGGCTCAGCAGGCAAACGATGCACAGGTACTCGCCCTTTGGAATGAAATGCTGTCCGCATATCCGCAATGGAACTGCGGCGGAACGGATTACTGCATTGAGGATCTGGAGGGCGGCTTTGTGTTCAGTGCAAAATTCCCCGCATACGAACAAGCACAGCAGGCTGTGCAACAGTACCGCGGTCTCTTACAGCAAAACGGTTTCAGACAGGCAGGCAAATATCCGAATATCGAACACCTCTACAAAAAAGAAAACGGCATTTGCCTCCACGTTGACACCGAACATTGCTTTGAAAGTGATGCGGACCGTCCGAGTATTTATTTCAGCAACGATGAACCCACAGGCGGCTTCGATTACACAGAACCCGAACCGAAAAAACCGACTTCATTCAGAGATCTGTTCGGTTTTTAACACAAAGCACTTTGTAATTCTCAGGTAACAAACGAAAAAGACTGTTGCATACAAGTGTGAAATGCAACAGTCTTTTTTTTTGTTTATATTTCAATGCGGGCAATGTGCGGACGGTGATCCGACACAATGAGGGCAGGAATATCCGCCGCGGTAACACGCAGGGATCGGCTTACGAAAATGTAGTCAATTTTGCGGTCGGGTGCATCCGACGGAAAACTGTAAAGCGGTTTTTTGAACAGATCTGCCGCATCCTGCATTCTTTCACGGATGGGTTGCAGTACGCGATCGTCGGGAGTAACGTTAAAATCCCCCATCAGCACCGTGTTCCCTTCGCCGAGATGTGCACAGACCGTCTTTACGGCGTTCTTCTGTTCGCTTGCATGCAGACCGAAATGGGTGACCAGCACGCAAAGTCCGCCCGGAACGTCAATTTCCGCTTTCAACAGACACCGCGTTTCAAAACCGCTTCCGATGCGAATGACGGGATCGGGTACGGCAACCGTTTCCGCGTGCAAAATGGGATACCGCGACAAAATTGCGTTGCCGTAGGGATTTTTGCCGCCTACGTCAATGGCTTTTGCAAAATAATGATAGAATCCCGTTTTTTCGGAGAGAATTTCCGCCTGCGCCTTGTAATCCTCCCTCTCCCCTGCACCGCGTACCTCATTCAAGCCGATCATATCCGCACCGCTGTCCGAGATCACCTGTGCAAAACGGTCAAAATCAATGCGTTTCTCCTTGTAGAGCTCACAATGCAGAACGTTATAACTCATGATCTTCAGTTGCATGGCAATTCCCCCTTTTTTACATTGTACCAAGTCGTTTGTACAAAAACAAGTGTGTTCTTTCGTGGTTTTCAACAAATTTTACAGATGTTTTTTTTCTTGCATTCCAACCGCTTGTATGATAAAATGAAATGTACATTCTATGACAGGAGGGAATTCATTGGCAAACGAACCCATCAACACCGCCGAACAGTTGACGGATGAACAGTTATCATACGTTTACCAGAACCGCCGTTACGTCGGCTTAAAGGAAACTGTCGGTTTTGTGCTGTGGGATGCAGCACAGTCATTCAATATCAACGCTTTTTCATCCCGCTTTGTGAACAACATTTTTGAATTGCCCTTGAGTTTGTCCGCATTGGCTGCCACCATCAATACGCCGTGGGATATGCTCAACGACGTTCTCTTTGCCACCATCGTGGACAAGACCCGTACCCGTTGGGGTAAATTCAGACCGTACCTGCTGGCTCTTGCCATTCCCGGCCTCATCGGCACACTCGCCTATTGGTTCCAGCCGGTATTCCTGCTCAATGCAAATAAGTGGATCAAATTCGCCTTTTATCTGTTTTTGACCATGGTGCGTGACGGTATCGGCACGTTCCAGGATATTTCAAGAACCGGCCTGATGTCAACCATCACACCGCACCCCGTTGACCGAATAAGGCTCGTTACCCTCGCCAACTGGGCATCGGGACAGTTCGGTGAAAAATTGCCCGAACAGATCTTCACGGTGGTGCTGGATATCATCGACAACCGCAAACACGATGCCGGCAGAAGCAAGACTCTTATTACGTCCTTTGTCGGCATGGGCACGTTCACAACGCTCGTATCCAGCGGTATGTCCTTCTGGTTCTTCATGAACTCACAGGAACGCATCCTGCAATCCGTCAAGCCCCCCTCAATCAAAATGGGTATTGAATCCATCGTCAAAAACAAACCGATGCTTCTGCTCACACTTTCCCAGATGCTCAACAGTTTCGGTATCGGCGGCAGCAAGACGAACTATTACACCGACGTTCTGCATTTCAACTCTCTGACGATGATCGCAGGTATCCCTGCGGCTCCCATCAGTCCCTTGAGTTTTGCACTTGTTCCCTATTTCCGCCGCAAGTTCTCCACGAAGTTCCTGTATTTCGTGGGTAACTATTCTTCCAAGATCCTCATGGTTCCCGTTTTCCTGTTCGGCTGTATCGGCATGGATTGGAAAACGAAAGCAGGCGGTATGTATCAAAAGGTGGTTCCCATGGGCATTGCCATGGCTATCGAAGAATTTATCTGGACGTTCTTCTACGGCACGGGTAAAGTTATCGACACCGAAATGTACAACGAATGCATGGACTACTGCGAATGGAAGATGGGTTACCGTACTGAGGCCATGACAGGTGTTGCAAAAGGTCTGGCAACAAAACTTGCAGGTGCATTCACCAACATCATCAATACTTTGCTCATGCAAGTGTTCAATTACGACCAGTCCGCTTACAAAGCAGGTAAGGAACAGACCGATGCAGTCAAATTCTTCCTGTTTGCATACTTTGCGATCGTTCCCACCATTACGGGTTCGTTCGGCATGATCCCGATGCTGTTCTACGATCTGTCCGGCGAAAAGAGAGAAAAAATGTATGCAGAACTGCTTGTCCGCCGTGCGGAAGTCTCCGCCGTTGCATCCGAAGGCAACGCAGAAGATCTTGAACGTCTGGCAGACGAACAACTTTCCAACTAAAAAAACAGGGTGGCGGATTCTTTCTGTCACCCTGCATTCTGTTTTGAAATGAGGCTTTTTCATGGATAAGAAAAAGAAAATTGCAATCATCGCTGCCGCCTGTGCAGTCGTTATTGCGATCATCGTAGCCGTTGTGTGCATTGCAGGCGGCAACTCCGATCCGTTCAAGGATCTGCCCGTACAGGGCATTGCCGCAGGTGAATACCACACGAGCGTTCTGTATGACGACGGAACGGTTGCGACCGTCGGTGGGCAGAACGATCTGCTCAGTTATGAATCGTCCAAATGGACGGATGTAAAAGCCATTGCCGCAGGCTCGGATTTCACGGCTGTGGTGCTGGATAACGGCTTCGTGCAGACCACCTCCGCATTTGAAGGCAACACCACGTTCTGGCGTAACGTAAAAGCCATTGCCGCAGGTCCGAATCACCTTGTCGGTCTGTGTGAGGACGGCACGGTGCTTGCTACGGGTGACACCGTCAACACCGCAAAATACGCGGTGGAAGACTGGACGGACATCGTTGCCGTTGCCGCACGTGAAAAATACACCGCAGGTCTTAAAAGTGACGGTACGGTGGTACTTGCAGGAGCACTCAACGGTGACGTTTCCGAACTGACGGACGTTACCGCCATTACAGGCGGTTACACGCATCTGGTTGCCCTTACAAAAAAAGGGAAAGTCAAGGTGATCGGTGATACGAGTGCCGATTACGTCGACGTGGATTGGTCGGGCGTAAAGGCGATCGCCGCAGGCAAAGAGATCACGGTTGCCGTCAAAAAGAACGGCAGCGTATTGGTTGCAGGCGACAACAAACTCGGCAGATGCTTTACGGAAGACTGGTCGAACTGCATTGCGGTTTCCTGCGGTCTGTATCACACCGTTGCAGTCAAGAGCAACGGAAAACTGCTGTCAACGGAAGTGCTTTCGGGCAATGAAAAGAATCTTGTCGGACAGGACGACGTCGCGGCACTGCAAAAGTAAATTCAAAAAGACAAAAACAGGTTGTATCCCGTGGTGGGGCACAACCTGTTTTTTGTTACGTTCGGTATAAAAATTGCGGTTTGTTATACAAACCGCATAAGTACTATTTTTCCTGCATTTCCGTTTCAATCAGTTCGGTCACGCTTAAAACGATTCCATCAGCAGCTTGCTTTACTTCGTCCACACCGTTTTGCATGGCGTACGAACGGAATGCACGGATCATGGCAAGATCGTTTACGTTATCGCCCACCGTAACCACATCGCTCTCCCGTGCTCCGCACACCGAAAGCAGACGGCGGATGCCCTGTGCCTTGTCCATACCGACGGGAACGATATCAATACACGTACCGTTCTGCAAGGGATTCAGTATGCCCGCAAACCGCCGTGCGACGGCCTCGGTCACTCGCCGTGCATCCTCAAACGTCGGCAATGCGGTGCTGACCTGGTTGAAATACGTAAAATGATATGCATTTATATCAACAACCGCATCCGCATCGTCGTCCGCTGTCTGCGGATTCGCAATCACAACGGTTTCCTGCGAACAGACCGTTCCCCACTGACAACCGAGTTCAAACAGATACGAAAGCAGTTCATCCAGCACCGCACCGTCACAGAAAACCTGTTCGATGATGCCAAACTCCTTATCCATTATCAAAGCACCGTTGCAGGCAAGGTAATAGTCAAAAGCAATACCGCTTTTGCGGTGCATTTCGGGACAAAACCGCATATCGCGTCCCGTTACCACCACAAACAGATTCCCTTTTTGTTGCCATTTTGCAACGGCTTCTCTTTTTGCATCGTCAATACCGCCGTGATTGAGCGTACCGTCATAATCGGTTGCAATGATCTTCATAGCAATTCTGCCGTGCCGGATCCCTTTGTGCGGGACGGCACGGCACTCCTTTTCGTTTTTTTTGCCCTACGGTCTGCTTATTTCTGCATTTTTGCCATATCGTTTTTGCGGATCTCAACACGTCTTACCTTGCCGCTGATGGTTTTGGGAAGTTCTTCGGCAAACTCCACGATTCTCGGGTATTTATAGGGAGCGGTATGTGTTTTTACGTATTCCTGAATTTCCTTCTTCAATGCATCGGTGCCTTCGGTTCCTTTTACAAGCACGACCGTTGCCTTTACGATCTGACCGCGCACTTCATCGGGCACCGGCGTGATCGCACATTCCAATACATAGGGCAATTCCATGATAACACTTTCGATTTCGAAGGGCCCGATGCGGTAACCGGACGATTTGATGACGTCATCAATGCGTCCTACATACCACAGATAGCCGTCTTCGTCCATCGTTGCCTGGTCACCGGTATGATAGAAACCGTCGTGCCAGACTTCATTGGTCTTTTCTTCATCCAGATAGTAGCCGATGAAAAGACCGCAGGGCGTATTCTCTTTGGTGCGGATGCAGATCTCACCCGTATCACCTGTTTTGCATTCGTTTCCGTCGGGATCAAGCACCACAACGTCGTAAAGAGGACTCGGTCTGCCCATTGAACCGATTTTGGGGGTCGAACCGACGAAATTTGCGATCGACAGCGTGGTTTCTGTCTGTCCGAAGCCTTCCATGATGGTCAGCCCCGTTGCTTTTTTGAACTGATTGAATACTTCGGGATTCAGTGCTTCGCCTGCAGTGGTTGCATATTCAATGGAAGACAGATCATACTTCGACAGATCTTCCTTGATAAAGAAGCGATACATGGTCGGCGGTGCACAGAACGTCGTGATATGATATTTTGCAAACATCGGCAGAATGTCTTCCGAATGGAAACGGTCAAAGTCGTATGTGAACACACCTGCTTCGCAAAGCCACTGACCGTACAGTTTTCCCCAAAGGGCTTTGCCCCAACCGGTATCGGAAATGGTGAAATGAAGGCCGTCGGGATTGACATTATGCCAATGCTTCGCCGTGGGATAGTGGCCCAATGCGTATTTGTAGGAATGGGTTGCGATACGCGGATAGCCCGTTGTACCGGAGGTAAAGAGCATGAGCATCGGATCGTTGCCGCAGGGCGTATTTTCGGTACGGAAGAAATGGGTGCTGAAACGTTCCATTTCCACGTTGAAGTCGTGCCAGCCGTCTTTTGTACCGCCCACCAGGATCTTCAGCATTCCGGGATAGTTTGCGGCAGCCTTTTCCGCTTCGGCAGACACGTCACCGTCGGCGGTGCAAACGATGGCTTTTACCTTTGCGGCTCTGTATCTGTAATCAAAGTCGTGTTCAACAAGCTGATTCGTAGCAGGAATGGCGATGGCTCCGATCTTATGCAATGCAAGCATACAGAACCAGAATTGGTAATGTCTCTTGAGCACCAGCATAACGGTGTCGCGTTTTTTGATGCCGAGCGATTCAAAGTAGTTTGCGGTTTTTGCCGAATACTTTTTCATATCGCTGAACGTGAATCTGCGATCCGTTTTATCGTTTGCAACCCACATCATTGCAAGTTTATCGGGATTCTTTTCTGCAATTGCATCCACACAGTCAAATGCAAAATTGAACTGATCGTCATTCTTGAAACGGATACCGCTGAATACACCGTTTTCATCGTAATAGGATTCAATGAACTTATCGGCTACCGTCGTCGTATCGGCGGTTGTTTCCGCTGCTTTTGCGGCAACGAAAGGAGTTTCGGGATATTCCTCGCTCACCAGTCCGTTCTGCGGATTCAGTACGATGGCGTGGAATTCACAGCCTCCTTCACTGACCGCGATCATGCCGTGGGGGATCTGGCTGTTGTAGAAAATCGAATCGCCTTCATTCAGAATGTCCACGTGATTGCCGATCTGCACTTTCAGCGAACCTTTGACGATCACGTCAAATTCCTGTCCGTTGTGCGAACTGAGTTTTAAGGGTGCATCCTGTTCCTCGGGGAGATACGGGAACTGCACCAGGAAAGGTTCCGCAAGTTTATCCTTGAATTTGGGTGCCATATTGTTGTAAACAACACCGTGCTTTTTAACGATCTTCAGCCCGTCACCTTTTCTTGTGATCGCAAAAGACGAAAGAGTAGAACTTCTGCCTTCAAGCAGGTCCACCACTTCAACGTCACAGGCTTTTGCACATTTGTAAATAAAGGTAAAACTGAAATCGCTTTCCCCTTTTTCAAGAACCTGATATTCTTCGAGAGAAACACCGGTCAGTTTTGCCAGTTGCTCCTGTGTGTAACCCTTTGCCTCACGCAGATCTTTGATTCTGCCGGCGACCTCTTTCAAACTGTACTCCATTTTGCTGTCTCCTTTCATTTCTGACATTTTCGTGAATGGCTTCCAATTTGAATAAAACAAAAAACCCGTCTCAAAAGAAAACCTTTGAGACGAGTTATAAAACCCGCGGTACCACTCAAATTACGGAAAACATTTTCCGTCACTTTCCGGGCTCAAACAAGCCCTTTGCTTTTACGCAGCATTACGGAAGGAGTCTACTCGGCATTGCCTTTCGGTCCTCCGACTCAGAAGGGATAAGTCATTGGAAAGTTTCACCTTTGCCTCGCACCAACCGGCAATTCTCTGAACGCTTTTCTTTCCGACCGTCTTCATCGCAGTCGTTTGTGATATTCAAATTTGAAAGTATATTAACACGGTACGGCACAAAAGTCAAGTGTTTTACGAAATTTTTTTTATTACACAGGAAACTGCTCGCAACCGTGAGCGGTCCGCATACGACCGAAAATACCTTTTCACCTTCAAGATCGGGGGGGGGGATGGGATCGATGCAGAATACTTTATTATAAATGCACGGCATAATCCTTTTTGAAACCGTGTGCCCCGAAGATCTGCCACTGACCGACCCCGAGACGGCCGATGATTGCTTTTCGTTCCTCGGCACAGAGCACGGGATCCGTATCAACGGATGTCATCAGGATCGGTGCGTATTGATTGTAGGCGGCTTGCTCAGGGGTCAGGCCATGGATATTGATATAGATATCCCCCGTTACGGCTATATGTTTTTCATAATCGATCAATACGATTTCTCCCGGGAGATGTCCGCCCTTACCTTCATAAACCTCAAAATGCAATTCTTCAAAATCAAAAAAACCGATCTGCGTAAGCGGCTGTGAAAGTTCTTCCTCATCTTTCCACAATACCGTAATCCTGTCGGGATCCACTGCCTTATACGAGGTAAGGATTTTGCAGATATTGATATACGGCTTATGCAACGGATTCTTTTCTCTGTAACCGTCATTTCCGAAAAATTCGTTCTTCAGGCACAAAGCCGTTTTTGCACTTGCTATAATTTCATCGAACAACGGCAGCAAACCACAGTGGTCAACGTCTGCGTGTGTTACCAGTACCGTTTTTCTTATTTCGTCAAAATCGGGCAGCACAGTGCGTATCACCGCAAGCATTTCATCACGGTAACAGGCGTAGCCGCTGTCCACGAAAAGCGTTTTTCCGTTGCTTCTGATAATAATGGTATTGCTGCCGCAAGGCGGTTCTATGAGTATGATTTCCGTATTTTCGGATATTTTGTGCTTGCTGACCCGCGGCATAAACGATTTTCCTTTTGATGCACCGAGCAATTCGGCAAATTTACTGATGCTGTCAAACGTCCGATAAGGGGACAAGCCTTTTTCATCCAGCGTTTGCATGGCAAGATTGACATGCACCAACAATTCACTGCTTACCGTTTCCGAAAGTCCCATTGTCTGCGACAAGCCCATAACGTACGTATTATAGAAAATGCTGTTATCGTAAACCTTTTCCGAACTGTTATAATCGATCAAACGCACCCTGCAGAGTTTTTCTGCCTCTTTCATGAATTCGGAGATCTTCTCAATATCCTCAACGTATAAGCCCATCTTAAAATACTGATAATCCGTTCCGTTCTCCTGGGAACTGATATATGAGATATTGAAATTAAAGTTGCTTATCAAAGTCAGCACATCCGTTACACTGCCCGGAACATCCGCAAGACAAAACTCGATCAGCACAATGCTCGTTTTGTTTTCATTATTCTGAAGATACCCGATCTTTTCAAGTTCCTCGTCTGCCTTTGCCAACTGTTCGTGCGTCCCCTCCGCATCAATAAACAGTGCATGTGAATCAACTGCCTTGTTGTAACTTACGCGCGTAATGTTAATGCCCAACGCAGAAAAACATTTGCTCGCCTTCAAAAAAGCACCGATATGATCCGGCATGGATGTGATATATGTCTTTTTCATCTGCGTCCTCCTTATTTTGCATCCCCCAATCTTAGGGACGAAAAGGTGTTTTTTGTTATGTGCAAACTACTCACAATCGTGAGCAGTTTCCTGTACAATGGAAAAGGCGCTGTTGCATCTAAATGCAACAGCCCCGATCAGTTTTACATGATCTCCTCGATCCAGCCTTCGGGAGCAGGCAGTTTGCCCATCTGAATACCGGTGAGGGTATCGTAGAGTTTCTTGGTGACGGGGCCCATTTCCTGCATACCTGCGGGGAAACAGATCTCCTTCCCGTGATCGACGATCTTGCCGACGGGAGAGATAACAGCCGCCGTGCCGCAAAGACCGCATTCCGCAAAATCGGGAAGTTCGGTGACGTCGATCTCACGTTCTTCCACCTCAAGACCGAGGTATTCCTTTGCAACGTACATAAGAGAACGGCGGGTGATGGACGGCAGAATGCTGTCGGACTTGGGCGTAATAACCTTGTTGTCCTTGGTAACAAACAGAATGTTGGCACCGCCCGTTTCTTCGATCTTGGTACGGGTACCGGGATCGAGATAGATATTTTCATCGAAACCGCAGTTGTGTGCGTCCACGATGTTATAAAGGCTCATGGCGTAGTTCAGTCCTGCCTTGATGTTACCCGTACCCTTGGGTGCGGCACGGTCAAGGTCACTGATGCGAACGGTCAGAGGTTTCACGCCGCCCTTGAAATAGGGGCCGACAGGCGTGCAGAGGATGCGGAACTGATATTCCGTAGCGGGCTTGACACCGATGACGGCATCCGAACCGAACATATAAGGACGAAGATACAGCGTTGCACCCGAGCCGAAGGGAGGAACGAAAGCGGCGTTGGCTTTCACCACTTCGCGAACGGCTTCGATGAAGCGTTCTTTGGGGAATACGGGCATCTGCAAACGCTTGCAGGAGGCTTCGAGACGGTCAGCGTTGAGGTCGGGACGGAAGCAGACGATGCGGCCGTCTTCGGTCGTGTATGCCTTCAGACCTTCAAATACGGTCTGTGCATACTGCAGAACGCCTGCACATTCACTGATGCAAACCATGGGATCGGTGCTCAGCGTGCCTTCATCCCACGCACCGTTTTTCCAGTTGGACACAAAGCGGTAATCGGTGGGCATATAACCGAAACCGAGTTCTCCCCAGTTGATATCTTTCTTTTCCACTATAAAAAACCTCTTTTCATAAAACAGAATAATGCATAAATTATACGGCTGAAAATTCCGTTTGTCAAGTCATGGCAAGGCAATATTTGCGTGGCACGCCAAAAATACGGATATGCGTTGTTTCCGAAATAAAAAAAAGTGACGGATAATATGATTTTTTAAGGCTATGTTCTTGACTTTTTTTTGTTAAAGTTGTACAATAACAAAGATAATGCAGAAGAATATCCGTTTTTATTCAAACAGGTATGATTCGTTAAATATAAATTCTATATTTTGCATTATTCTATCTTTTTCCGCACGAAGCAACACCTTTCTTTGCGGTGATTTCCTGCGTGCGGTATTCCATATGTTCCCCTCGGGGAACGCCATTTTATACAGGAGGTACACCCCAGTGCAAATTCCAATCGGCGTGGCCATCATCATCGCAGTCATTGCGGCGGTGGTCAGCGGTGTTATTTGCTTCTTTGTCGGCGGCATCGTTCGTCGCAAAACTGCCGAAAAAGCCATCGGCTCGGCAACGGAAGAAGCAAATCGCATCATCAGCAATGCCATTGCGCAGGCTGAACAAAAGAAAAAAGAAGCCATTCTGGAGGCCAAAGACGAGATCCACAAAGAACGCACCGAACTTGAACGCGAACTCAAGGAACGTCGCGGTGAAGTGCAGCGTCAGGAACGCCGTCTGAACCAGAAAGAAGAAACCCTCGACAAGAAGACAGAGAACCTTGAAAAGAAAGAAGAACAGCTTCAGAAAAAGATCGCGGAAGCAGAAGCAAAACTTGCCGAAGCGGAAGCCCTCAAGAGAAGCCAGTTCGATATGCTCGAAAAGATCTCCGGCTTCACCAAAGAGCAGGCTAAAGAACTGCTCATCAAGAGCCTTGAAGGTGAACTCACCCACGAAAAGGCTCTCAAGATCCTTGAAATCGAACAGAAAACACGTGACGAAGCAGACAATCTTGCACGCGAGATCATCTGCGGTGCCATTCAGCGTTGTGCGGCTGACCATGCGGCGGAAGCCACCGTTTCCGTTGTGGAACTGCCCAATGACGACATGAAGGGCAGAATCATCGGCCGTGAAGGCCGCAACATCCGCACCCTTGAAACCATTACGGGCGTGGATCTTATCATTGACGATACACCCGAAACCATTACCGTTTCCAGTTTCGATCCCATCCGTCGCGAAGTAGCAAGACTGACACTGGAAAAACTCATTGTGGACGGCAGAATCCATCCCAGCCGCATTGAGGAAATGTATGCAAAGAGCAAAAAAGAAGTGGAACAGGCTGTCAAACAGGCAGGTGAACGTGCCGTTGTGGATGCCGGTGTCAACGGTATTCACGGTGAACTCGTAAAACTGCTGGGCAGACTGAAATACCGTACCAGTTACGGTCAGAACGTCCTCAACCACTCTCTGGAAGTTTCTTATCTTGCAGGTCTTATGGCTGCCGAGATCGGTGCCGACGTAAAACTTGCAAAGCGTGCAGGTCTGTTGCATGACATCGGTAAAGCCATCGACCATGAACAGGACGGCACACATATCACGCTGGGCGTGGATCAGGCCCGTAAATACAAAGAAAACGAAGCCGTTATCCATGCCATTCACGCACACCACGGTGATGTGGAAGCAAAATCCATCGTTGCCATTCTCGTTCAGGCAGCCGATGCCATTTCCGCAGCCCGTCCCGGTGCACGCCGTGAAAACGTACAGAACTACATCAAGCGTTTGCAGCAACTCGAGGAGATCTGCACGTCCTTCAACGGTGTTGACAAGTCCTTCGCCATTCAGGCAGGCCGCGAAGTCCGCATTATGGTCAAACCCGAAGTCGTTTCCGACGATAACATGGTCATTCTTGCAAGAGACATTGCAAAGAAGATCGAAGAAGAACTTGAATATCCCGGACAGATCAAAGTGCACATCATTCGTGAGAACCGTGCATTCGATTACGCAAAATAATTCAGAGGGGCTGTTGCATCGGAATGCACAGCCCCTTTTTGCAGAAAGGAAATTTTCCTGCGTATGCTGATTCTATTTATCGGAGACGTTGTGGGCACACCCGGCTGTGAATGCCTGCGTCGCATTCTTCCTGCCTACAAAAAAATGAACAACGTTGACTTCTGCATCGTCAACGGTGAAAACAGTGCACCCGGCAACGGCATTCTGCCGCAATCTGCAGATCATCTGTTTGCAAGCGGTGCGGATCTCATCACAACGGGCAATCACGCCCTGCGAAGACATGAGATCTGTTCCGTGCTTGACGGACACCTGCCCGTTATACGTCCGCTGAATTTTCACCGCGAAGCCCCCGGCAGAGGCTGGGACGTGGTTGAAAAACGCGGAATGCGGCTGGCGGTCGTCAATCTGATGGGGTCGCTCCATATGGACTATGCGGAAAATCCGTTTGATGCCATAGACAAAGCCCTGCAGGAGATCAAACAAGAGGGTATCCGTCATATACTCGTTGATTTCCATGCGGAAGCCACGTCCGAAAAGCGTGCCATGGGCTTTTGGCTGGACGGAAAAGTGAGTGCGATGATCGGCACCCACACCCACGTGCAGACCGCCGATGAACAGATTCTCCCCAACGGCACCGCCTATATGACGGATGCAGGTATGACGGGCGTTATCCACTCGGTACTGGGGATCAGCATCAAAAACTCCACAGACCGCATCCGCACGGGATTGCCCATCCGCTTTGAACAGTGCGAGGGTGATTGCCGCATAGAGGGCGTTCTGATTGAAACCGATAACAAAACAGGAAAGGCTGTCAAGATTGAAAGAGTTTCGCTTACTTAACAAAGTGTTTGCCGTGATTTTGGCGTTGTTCGTGCTGACGTCCTGTTCGGACACGCTTCCGACGGTCATTCTGCAGACACCGACGGCAGAACCGACGGGTTCATTGTCCCTGCCCTACTGTGCCTCCGACAGTCTGAATCCGTTTTTCAGTGAAGGCACGGACAATCAGCAACTCTGGCCGCTGGCCTTCCTGCCGCTGTACGAATTGGATGAAAACTTCACGCCGCAACCCGTTATGGCGGATTCCGCCGTGCAAAACGGTACCACCTTGCAGATCACACTGCGTTCAGGCATTCTGACTGCACAGGGCACGGCACTCTCCATCGCCGACGTACTGTATTCGTTCCGCCTTGCCAAAGAATCCCCCGCGTTCAAACGGCAACTCTCGGTTTTTACCAACATTTCGATCGGCACGACGGCTGACGTTCTGCTGTTCACACTCTCAAAGCCGAACATCAACGCCTGTTCTCTGCTGACCTTCCCCATCGTGCAGTACGGCACGGCAGACAACACGGCGGATCTGCCCGTCGGAGCAGGACCGTATTCCTACGTCAAGACCGTCGAGGGTGTTGACATGGTCTACAATCCGAACTATTACGACGGGCACGCAAGAACCGCCCGTATTGAACTGACCGACACCGCCGCAGATGTTTCCAAGGTGTTTTCCATTAAAAGTGAACGCATTGACTCCACGTTCAACGATCTGTATGACGGTGAGGTATTGCGTTTGCAGGCAACGGCCACAACGGTGCCGATGAACAACCTCGTATTTTTGGGTGTGAATGCAAATAACGAACACACCTCCTCTGCCGTATTCAGAAGAATGATCTCCTGTTATCTGGACCGTTCCTCCATTACCGAACACGCTTTTTGCAGTTACGCACAACCGACTTCCCTGCCCGTGCATCCTGCATGGAGTGCCCTTGCGACCGAAACCTGTACGGATCTGACGTTGCCGGACAAAGAAAAGGCGGATGAACTGCTCATACAGTATGAAAGCGGCGATGATTACGAAAGTGAACTGTCCGACGGTGACGAGATCATTTCCCCCGAAGATCTGCTCAGCAACAGTGACGGGACGTATGAACTGCGGCTCATCTGCTGTAAAGACAACGACTTCAAGACCGGTACTGCCGCAAGGGTAAGTGAACAACTGTCCGCCGCAAACATCCGTGTGGAGGTTGTTGAACTGGAAGAAGAAGCCTATCTGGAAGCCATCCGCAACGGAGAATACGACCTGTATCTCGGCGAAGTGAGAATGACCGCCGACATGGATCAATCCGTGTTTCTCGTATCGGGCGGCTCTCTCGGCTGGGGGATCGACAACGACAGTATCACCTGCTCTGCCGTATGGGACGCCTATTGTGCAGGCAGTATGACGCTGACGGATTATCTGTCTGCCTTTGAACAGGAGATGCCGTTCATTCCGATCTGTTTCCGTCAGGGTATCTTCTACACTTCCCGTTCCCTCGTCAATGAGGTATTCTGCAAACCCGAAAACCTGTATTCCAACATCACGGTGTGGGAAAAAGCGACGGAAGAAATGCAATAACAAACAAAAAAAAGGATGTATTTGCCGCACAAGCGACGGTACATCCTTTTATTTATGGGTTGATAAATTGCGGTTTGTTAAACAAGCCGCAATTTGTCTCAGCATCAGACCATTCATTCCTCGTAAAACGTCATCGCATCAACCAATGTCTGCATATCTGCAGGCAAGGGTGCCGAAAAGGAAAGCACTTCCCGGGTGACGGGATGCGTGAACGTCAGCTCCGCACAGTGCAGTGCCGCACGGTCGGGCGGATTGACCGCAGAGCCGTACATATCGTCACCCGCAAGCGGTGTTCCCATTGAAGCAAAATGCACGCGGATCTGATGCGTTCTGCCCGTTTCAAGTTGAATTCGCAACAAAGACAGTTTCCCGTCGGTCGCCAGTGCCTTCCAATGGGTGACGGCATACTCCCCCGTTTCTCCCACCGCACGCAGGGTTTTCATGGGATCGGGACGGTATATGGGCTTATCGATCGTGCCGCACCCCTCATAGACACCGTCGGCAACGGCAAGATACTGTTTTTCATAGTTCCCCGAAAGTGCGGCCGCCGCCATCTGATTCATGGCACAAAGCACAAGCCCCGAAGTACATTTATCGAGTCTGCCCACAGCACGGAACACCGCATCGGGACGGTATGCCGCCACACAGTTTGCAAGAGAATCATCCTGGTGATTGTGCGTCGGATGCATGGCAAGACCTGCGGGCTTATTGATAACCAACACGTCCTCGTCCTCGTACACGATATCCAGTTGTACCACGGGCACCGCCGACACGGAATTGGTTTCATCGGGCAGATTGACGGTGAGGGTATCCCCTGTTTTCAGCAGATCAATGGTGCGGATGTGTTCTCCGTTGAGCAGAATCCCGTCGGGACGGTATTTCAGCGAGATCGTGAGGCGTGAAGAAAGTCCCGCTTCACCACGCAGAAAATGGATCACTTTGCGTCCGTTATAGGATTCGGGAATTACAAAACTCAACTGTCTGCCCACAAAAACACCGCCCTTTCGTTCATCTTTATTTTACATAAAACAAGTATAATCACTCTGAAAAATAAAGTCAAGTGCTTGACAAACGTGCCTGTTGTGATTTATTATTTTTACAGATGAGAAAGATCGGAGGAATCAGTATGACAGAAAACAAGATCAGTATTCCGCGTGCATCGTGTCCGGAAGAAGTCGGCGTTTCCTCGCGTGAGATCGCCCGTTTCGTGCAGGAAATGCAGGACTACGGAATGCGATACCACTCCTTTATGGTGATCCGCCACGGCAAAGTAGCCGCCGAATGTTACCGTGCCCCTTACAATGCCGATACTCCGCATCAGATGTATTCCGTCAGCAAATCCGTCACCTCAACCGCAATCGGTCTGTGCGTGCAGGAAGGTTTCCTGACCGTAGAAGACCGCATCGTTGACATTTTTCCCGATTACGTCGCGGGGATACAGGATGCACGTCTTGAAAAACTGCGTGTAAAGCACCTTTTGAGTATGTGTTCGGGTAAAAATATGTCGCTGATGGACGACAAAACCAAAAACGACTGGATCTCGGCATTTCTCAAAGCACCGTGGTACAACGATCCCGGTGTTGAATTCCGCTATGTAAATGAAAATATTTATATGCTGTGTGCCATCGTCAAGCGTGTGACGGGGCAGAACGTGCGTGATTTTCTGCAACCGCGTCTTTTTGCTCCCCTGGGCATTGATTATCCGCAATGGGAAACCGATGCCTACGGTGTGGAAGCAGGCGGTTGGGGAATCTTCTTGAAAACCGAAGACCTTGCAAAACTGATGCTCATGTATCATCAGGGCGGCGTTTTCAACGGTCAGCGTATCCTCAGCGAAGAATGGGTAAAGACCGCCACGAGTGCCGTTACCGACAACTCCAACAATATGGGACTCGACAGCATTTACGGCTACGGCTACTGCTTCTGGCGAAACCACGTGCCGGGCACCTACCGTGCAGACGGTATGTTCTCACAGTTCGGTATCGTCTTTGAGGACTACGACGCTCTGTTTATCTGCACGTCGGGCATTTGCAGTGAGGACACGGCAAGAAGTGTGATCTGGCAGCATTTTCCGCGTGCATTCATTGATGAAAACGGCGTAAAAACCGACACCTCCTGCGACCGCCTTTCGGATATGCTCAAAAATGCGGACATGGATCATCCGCTTCCCGCCTCCGACAGCCCTTGGGAAGAAAAACTTGAAGGCAGCGTTATCCGCCTGCGTAAAAACGTGCTGTTGAACCTCATCGGTTTCCCCGTGAGTATGTTGCCGCTTGCGGTCGTGTATATGGCTTGCGACAAAGCAGGCAATATTGACAATATTGAGTTTTCGTTCCGTGAATCGGAATGCAGCATGACGTGGACGGAAGGGCATGAGAAAAACACCGTTATCTGCGGCATGGACGGTCATTACCGCTACGGTGAGATGCGATTGGGACAACTCAATTACACCGTTTGTTGCAGTGCGTACTGGAACCGTGCAAACAATCTCATCGTGGACGTACGCCCCGTCAACACCATCGGCAAACGCAGGCTTTCGTTCAAGTTCTCCCTCAACGACCGCGTCGTTATGAAGCCGTCCAGCGAGCCGTCCGTACAAGAGATCGCCAACAACCTCGCCGAAGGTGTACCGGGTATGTTCAAAAATCCCGCTGTTATTTCCCTTGCAAAGAAGGCACTGTATATGTTGCCGCTGATTGTGGAGCCCAAACACAGAGGCAAACTTGTAAAAAAACAATAAACGAACATAAAAACGGGGTTGTTGTATGCATCAACAGCCCCGCCGCTTCTTTTACGACATCATTCAATAAAAAAAGACCAAGCAAAAAGGGATGCGAAAACCCGGTTTTCGCATCCCTTCGTATTTCATTCGGCGTTTACATCTTGCTGAGGATCTTTTCATCAAACTTGTCGATGAGAAGTTTGATGGTGTTGATGATGCTGTAGAAGAAAGACATGATCTTATTGTAAATGGATTCAAAGATATTGTCTGCTTCGTGGGTGACGCGGATAACGGAAGTGGCAACCACTTCACCGTCAATGACATAGTTTATATCCACATAACCTGTCTCACCGTTGGACATAAATCTGTTGCCGTTGAGAGTACCCTTGGATTCGTCTGCCAACTGCAGAGAACCGCCTTCGGGAAGATTTGCAGCAAAACCGTTTGCATCAACACCGACAGCGGATACGGTGACGGATTCCATGGGAGAACAAAGGTAAATGGATTCGGAGAACGTAACGTGATCGAACACACCCGTGGGTTTGGCACTTGTGATAACAAGCAGAGAAGAAGCAACCGTTCTTTCATAGCCGTAGCTGGGGCTGTTGACACAGCTCAGATCCTGGGCTTCACGCTTGGTGAGCATGGTGGAGGATCCGCCGCCGTCAAGTTCAATGGCTTCTACGCAACCGAGAGCGATCATACAAGCGGCAACTTCGGGATAGTCCATACCGACGGAATCGGGATCCTGTCTGCCGTCAACCACGAAGAACACAAGCGTTCCGTCCGCTTTGATACCGACGGACGTTCTGGGGTTGAGTTTGTTGGCAGGTGCCACGTTCTGACCGTTTCTGACGAGCCAATTTTTACCTGCGATCGCCTGCTGTACGTCATCCGTGCTGACACTGCCGCTTCTGATGGCTGCCGTGCCGTCTTTGAGGATTGCAAAATATGCGGCACCGTTGGAAGCGTGCAGAACTTCACCGTTCATGATCACAAGACCCCAGGGTTCACCCGTGTCTGTGTTGTAGAAACCGCCGTTGATACCGCCGACAACGTTCGCATCAAACTTCTTTTCAACTGCGGATGCCTGGCTGCGGACGGTGGTTCTCTCCCAATCCGTTGTGATTTTGGCATCTTTGTAAGTTGCCATAACGGTAAGATCGGGATTGCTCAGATCGATCTCCATAACGAAACATTTTTTCTGTGCATTGCCTGCCGCGTTGTTGAGAATAATGTCTCTTTCGATAACATTACCGACCACGCGGTATTCTTTTTCAGAAGTGATAACCGTATCGCCGTACAGCAGAGATTCGTCCATAGCGGCAAATGCGGTGGGCATTACAGCCGCCAGCAACATGAGAATGCTCATCAGAACGGCGAGTGTTTTTCTTATGTTCTTTTTCACAAAAAATACATCCTTTCCTTTTTGTTTATTAAATACCATTATAGTACAAAATACTGTGAAGTCAAGTCATTAAAAGAATATTATGTAAATTTTACACAAAAGCTTATACATTATTTATCTCCGTTAGCAAAAATCTGCTTGTTTTTTGCCATAATTATTGATATAATAAAACTACAAAAATATAACAGAAAACGGAGTGTTTTTATGAAAATGGTAAAAAGATTTCTGTTCATCGCACTGACGCTTGCTGTTCTGCTCTGCGGCACGGTCATATTTGCAAGTGCGGCCGGCAATATCAGTGAATTCGGCGTTACGGCGACCGTCGGCACTGCACAGGTGCAGATCGATCAATGGGAAAACGGCGGAAAATACTATCTGTTCCTGCCTGCCGATGCAAATACGGACGATCTGACGGTGCATTTTACCGCTTCGGATGCAGTCACACTCAACGGACAGAGCATAGCGGACGGTGACACGATCGCCCTTGCACACAACAAAACCTACACCCTTGCCTGCGGCGGCAGTTCGCAGACCTTTACGGTGCTGCAATCCGCAAACATTCCTTCCTTACATATCACGACCGAATCGGGCTCCATGGATGCCGTTCACGCGGACAAATCCCACAAGGAAAAGGCCGGCATCGTCATTCTCTCCGACGGTGAGGTCGTTCTTGAAAAAGATCTCGAATACATAAAGGGTCGCGGCAACTCCACATGGGTGCTTGCAAAAAAGCCCTATAACATCAAATTTGACAAAAAAGAGGATCTGTTCGGCATGGGCAAAGCGAAAAAGTGGAGCCTGCTTGCCAACTATCTGGACGATTCGGACGTCCGCAACCACATTGCACTCAATCTTGCACAGGACGTCGGTCTTGCTTATACTTCCAACCACGTATCCGTGGATTTGTTTATAAACAATGAATACTACGGTAATTATCTGCTTTGCGAAAGTGTGGAAGTCGGGGAGACACGTGTGGATATCACCGATCTTGAAGGCAATACGGAAGATGTAAACGATGCTGATCTTGATTCCTATTCCGCAGGCGGTGCACAGGTATCCGATTACAAAAAATTGCAGGCAGGCACGCAGAAATGGCTGAACATTCCCAACGATCCCGACGATATCAGCGGCGGATATCTGTTGGAATTTGAACTGCCCAACCGTTACGTCAACGAAGCCAGCGGTTTCATTACGAACCGCAACCAGGCCGTCGTTCTCAAATCCCCCGAATACGCAAGCGAAGCACAGGTCAAGTATATCAGTGCTCTGTACCAGGAATTTGAAGACGCCGTATTCTCCGAAACGGGTTACAACAGCCTCGGCAAGCACTACACCGAATACATTGACACGGAATCGTTCGTAACCATGTACGTATTCCAGGAATACGTACGCAATCTGGATGCAGGTATTTCCTCTTTCTACATTTACAAAGATGCGGACAGTGACGTATTCAAAGCCGCGCCCGTGTGGGACTTTGACTATGCTATGGGCAACAGTTTTTCCGTTTACGGCACCAATCTGAAAAATGCAACCGGTTGGTGGGCAGGCGTGATCTATTACAGAACGGACAATGCCGCCCAATATCTTCCCACCATTCTCAACGCTCTGTTCCGTCACGACGATTTCTTCCTGCTTGCGGCGGATGAATGGCAGAACGTGTTCTCTCCCCTGCTGAGCAATGCTTACATGGACGAGATCAAAGCATTCTCCGACACCATTACCGATTCCGCAGTGATGAACGCCATCCGTTGGGAAACGTTCTCCACCGCCACATACGATGCCACCGTATCCGAATACAAAAACTACGTTGACAACGTAGTCATAAAATTCCTCAAGCAGAGAAAGACCTTCCTCAACAGCGGTCTGAGAAATGACGGTGCCCGCGTATTCCTGCACGCCAACGGCGGCACGGGTGCGATGTTCCACGAAGAAGCCCTGCACAAGGGTGAAACGTGGACGGCTCCCTACTGCGAGTTCGATTATGAAAACAAGGTATTCGTAGCATGGAACACAGCCGCGGACGGAAGCGGAACGAGTTACGCAAAGGGCGATGTCATCACGCTTGAAAACACAAGCCTGAACCTGTACGCACAGTGGCGTGACAGAACCGAAGAAGATATGAACTTCTTTGAAAAAATCATGGCATTCTTCACCGATCTCATTCAGAAGATCCGCGATTTCTTCAACAGCATTTTCTGATATTCAAAGCATAAAATAAGGCCGTATGCAGTGTCCGTTCCCGGATGCCGCATACGGCTTTTTGGTTTTGTAAATCCGCTTTATTCCCCCGTGTATTCCCACAGTTGCAGATAGCCTTGTTCCGCAATCAGTTCATACGCGTGGGTGCTGATGAAATCTTCCATGCGGATATTGTATTTACTGCCCTCCTGCCGCGTATCCACCACGTAGTAATCGGTGGTCGTCAGTTCGCTGTAATGATTGGGAACGGTGTACAGTTCCTTTCTGTCATACAGGTGCGGCACGATAAAATCCCTTGCAGTAATGCTCGCATCCTGCGGAATGCTGTCGAGAAGTTCTTCACTGAGGATAATATCCTGCTTGTGGGCATAGGCATTTTTGAAATAATAACCGAATTTCACGGCGGAACTGCCCACGCCGAATACCATACACAAAAGAAGGGAAGCGGTAATGACGAATCGCCGTGTTTCGTCCCTGAGTTGCGAGTATGCAAGCACGCACGCCAACAAAATCAGCGTTGCGGGGCCGTAGGTGTACTGATAAAAAATATCGTACTGCGAGGCGAGTGTGGGCATGAGGTTAATGACGAGCATAGGCACAAACAACAAAAGATTGCGTGCGTTCTTTGCCAAAAACGGAGCAAACAGGATCGGCAGGAGCATCCACAGCAAAAATTCAAGCCGTTCCTGTGTCATGATCATCGTCAGCAGATACCCGATATTGAGCACGACCGTTTTGATGATGCCAAACCACGAACTGTCGTCCGACGTATAGTAGGCACTGAAGCGTGAGATCATCGGCTCACCGCCGAAGTGTTCGATCATTTTCGTGGCAAACACAAACCACGCCGTTGCCGCCGCAATGAGGGCAAAGCCCGTGCCTTTTTTCCTGCTGTAAAACAGCCAGAACAGCCCCAACGTGACGATGTAGACCGCTACATCCTCTTTGACGGACAGCGAAAACAGCGTGAACAGGGCAATGCCGATGCGGTTGTTTTCCAGCAACATTGCAATCAGCCAGAACAGCATCAGCGGCAAAAACTTATTTTCATGAAAATCGTTGCAACAGCCCAGTGCCGTAGACGGATAGAACAGCCATATAAAACCCGTTGCCGTGCTTGCAAGTGAAGAAAGCCCGAAATGGCGGCAGATCCTGCGGATGGGAAACACGCAAAGGCCCAACGCCAACGCCTGCACCATCAGCAGATACGAAGGATGGCTCCACAGCATATAGCCGGGCAGAAGCAGATAGTAAACAGGTGAAAAATGCACCGCAAAATGGCTGACAAGCCCGTCACGCTCCACGGTGGTATAGGGAATGCCCGTCGTACGCATATATTCGAACATCTGCGTGAAAATGCCGAGATCAAAGGTCGCACCGCCGAAATTTGTGTAACGTACCACCGTTGCAAGTCCGACGACGAGCGTAAAACCTGCACAGCCGACCGCCAGCAGAACGGTACTTGCTTTGTCGGAGAGTTGTATTGTCTGCAACGACAGCTTGTCCTCTGCACACAGGTATCTTGCCGCAATGAGCACCACGATCCCCACGGCAATGCAGAAATACAGATTGCGTGTTTCTTCGGCAGACAGCAGACAGGCGTAAAGGACGGTCTGCACGAGCATCGTCCAATGACCGATCTTCTGCGTTTTCAGCATCACGGTCAGAACGGTCAGCAAAACGAAAACCACGCCGAACACCACGGCATACAAAACGAGATTCACGCTGTCGGTAAACAGTTTCGTGCCGAAATCGGTGCCGAACAGGTGTGCAAGGATGCTTGCCGACAGAAAAGCGTTAAACAGAAGTACGATCAGAAACGCAGGACTGAGTGCATTCTTTTGCATCCTCTGCGTGAGTGTTTCATACAACGCGGCAAAACGGCCGTTTTGCCGTTTTTGCGGCAATGCGACCGTGTCCGCCTGATTGTTTTGGGCTTGGGAAAAATGTTCTGAATTTTCCATCTTTATTTTTATAAGTCTTTGTCTTTTGGCAATTCGGTTTTAATGCTTGCAAGATAGCGGATGATGGTACTGCGTTTGATAATACCGATAAACACGCCGCGATCATCCACCACAGGAACAAAATTCTGCGTAATGGCTTTGTTCAGCACGTCGTTGATGGACACGTTACCCGTCACGCACGGATTATAATCAGGACGGATAATGTCTTTGAGAGGCAGTTTTTCAAGTTCCGAACGCTTCGGATTGTCGTCGTCATACAACGCCCACAGAAAATCCCCCAGCGTGACCGAGCCGAAATAACGTCCTTTTTCATCGATCACGGGAATCTCCGAATAGCCGTGGTATTTCATTTTTTCGAGCCCCTGACGCAAGGTAAAATCCGATTCCAGGTATTCCACTTCCGCTTTTGGGGTTAAAAATCGCATAATATTCAAAATCAATCACCTAATTAAATATACAAAAATTTCCTGCAATTATACTGAAAGACCGAAATATGTAACGGCGTTGCCGTAGGCAATGGCTTTGACCATGGCTTCGAGGGTTTCCGTGTCGGCAGGATACTGACCGCTTTCCACGAGATTGCCCAGAAATTCGCAGACGATGCGGCGGAAATACTCGTGACGCGGATAGGACAGGAACGAACGGGAATCCGTGACCATACCGATGAATTTACCGATTACGCCGAGATTGCCCAAAGCTTTGATCTGCGCACGCATACCGTCAATGTTGTCGTTGAACCACCATGCCGTGCCGAACTGAATTTTCGAGCCGACTTCATCGGACTGGAAGTTGCCCAGCATCGTGCCGAGAACGTAGTTGTCCTTGGGATTGAGCGTAAACAGCACCGTACGGGGCAGACAGCCTTCGTTTTCAAGAGAATCCAGCAGACGGGACAGCGGCTCTGCAATGCAGTAATCGTTAATGGAATCGTAACCCGTATCCGGACCGAGGGTGTTGAATTTTTTGGTGTTGTTGTTTCGCATGGGACCGATGTGAATTTCACATCCCCAACCGCGGCGGGCGTATTCTTTTGCAAGGAAACGGAACAGTTCGGTGCGGTAAGCATCCGCCTGCTGTCCGGTCAGCGTTTCGCCACGCAATGCTGCGGCAAAAATGCCTTCCAGCGTTTCTTCGTCCGCACGTTCGTAGGGTACCCACGTAAAAGCATGGTCGGTGGCACGGCATCCGCATTCCGCAAACACGGCAATGCGATCCAGAAGCACTTCTTTGAGTTTTGCGTAGGTTGTGATCTTCACGTCGGCGGTCTTTTCAAGTGAAGCCAGCCACGGCAGGAAAGCAGGATTTTCAATGCCCAGTGCCTTGTCGGGACGGAATGCGGGCAATACTTTGCAGGTAAACGAAGCATCCTGTGCGATCAACTTATGATATTCAAGCGTGTCGGCAGGATCGTCCGTGGTGCAAACGCAGGCGACGTTGCTTTTCATAATCAGTTCACGCGGTGTGAAACCGCCCGCTTTGATCTGTGCGTTGCAGTTTTCCCAGATCGCATCGCAGGTTTTCTCGCTCAGCGGCTCGGTGATACCGAAATAGCGTTGCAATTCAAGATGTGTCCAATGATAAAGAGGATTGCCGGGCATCTGCGGCAGTGCGGATGCATAGGCTCTGAATTTTTCGTAAGCGGAGGCATCGCCCGTTATGAAGCGTTCGCTGATGCCGCAACCGCGCATCCCTCTCCATTTATAGTGATCCGCACCCAACCACAGTTCGGTGATGTTGGCAGGGGCTTTGTTTTCGTAGATCTCCTTGGGCTGTAAATGGCAGTGCCAGTCAAAGATCGGTTCGTCCTTGCAAGCGGCAAACAGTGCCTTTGCGGTGGGGGTGGAAAGCAAAAAGTCTTCATTCATAAAGGGTTTCATGAAATTATCCTCCTGTTATATATTCGATATGAGAATATTGTTTTCAGTTGATCGCATCTTTAAGGTTTGCGAGTGAGTAAGTGTCATTCGTCAAGGTGATCTTGTCCTGCAGACCGTCGCTGACGAGTATGCGGCCGTCCTTTAAGACAAAAACGGCTTCGGCGGCATAGTTTTCCAGCACCTGCAGGGATTGTTCGGTCAGACCGTGTATAAAAAGCACGTCCGACAGCGCATCACTGACGAAACCGCCTGCGGAAACAACGCTGACACTCAGAATTTCGTTTTCAACGGGCATCCCCGTAGTTTTATCGAGAATACGGTGATACGTTTTGCCGTTTTCGGTAAAAGCATTTTCCCAAACGGCAGCCATGGAGACCGCCAGTGTATCGTCACGATCCTGCACAGTCAGTGCAAGGGTGGCACAGATGTCCCCGTCCGTTCCTTTCGGATCGAGGATGCCGACCGTCCACGGTTCTTCTTCGGAGAGTTTTCCGTACAAAAGCGTGGTACTGCCGACAGTAAGTGCGGCAGGTGCAAGGGATACGTGCAATTCGGGCAAGGCACGCATGACGGCAATGCCGTTTATGAAAGCCGTGAGATCGATCTTCTGTCCCGGTGCACTTGCAACGGTCAGATTTTCGCCGTCAAGCAGAAGTTCGTTCATATCAACGGTCTGCAAGGCTTCTTGCAGTTCTTCTTCATCGGGCACGTGCGGTGTCTGCGTGTCAAAGCCCCACAGTTCACTGACCGCACCGACCGTTATATCCAGCACCTCACCCGTCATGTGACAGACGGACAGGCATTCGCCGAGCCACTGCAACGTTTCCTTGCTGACCGCGGCACTGACTGAAAGACGGTTCAGTTTATATATATCGGAATTCTCGTTGTTTGCCGACAGCAAAGAATCCGTAGTTTCAAGAGAAACAAAAACGCTCTCTGCGGTCTGTGCGGCGTTTTCCGATCCGTAAATATGCAGTGTCACCGCACTTCCCAAAGCGGAGCCTGTTTTTTCATAAACCGACGGTTGCTCCGTGCAGGCACACAAAGCAAAAAGAAACAGGATCGCCATGCCGACGGCTGTGATCTTTCTGAACATTCATTCCCCACCCTTACTGATTCGAAGATTTGGCAATTAGAAAAGTGTAAATTATGATTTACAAGTTCTAAACGCAAAACGCTAAACGCTAAACGGGCGAAAACAATTTGTTTGTTTTTTCGTTTATACTCTGCGTTTTATCGTTCTTTTTTGTCAATTTCACTACAAATGACAGTAAAACTTACTGT
>JAZNRU010000034.1:0-23037 GCA_045590895.1 Acutalibacteraceae bacterium | reverse complement strand
AGATGAACATTGAGCCCAATCCCGAAAAGGGCATTGAAGTCATTGACGAAACATTCGGCGGCGCAATCCCGAAGGAATATATCCCCGCAATCGAGCAGGGTATCCGCGGTGCCTGCAAGGCCGGTGTTCTCGCAGGCTACGGTGTTGTGGACGTCAAGTGCACCATCGTAGACGGCTCGTTCCACGAAGTCGACTCTTCCGAACTCGCATTCAAGATCTGCGGCTCCATGGCATTCAAGGATGCAATGGAAAAGGCAGCTCCGGTTCTTATGGAACCCATTATGAGCCTTGCCATTACCGTTCCCGACAACTACCTCGGTGATGTTATCGGTGATGTCAACTCCCGCAGAGGCGAAATCAAAGAGCTCGAAAACCGTAACGGTGCAACCCAGGTCAACGGCTTCGTTCCGCTGTCCAATATGTTCGGTTATGCAACAGACCTTCGCTCCAAAACGCAGGGCCGCGGCAACTATGTCATGCAGCCCAGCCACTATGCACAGGTTCCCAAGAGCATTTCCGATGCAATTGCAAGCGGCAGAAAGGCAAAATAATCTCAAAAAAGCCTTGTTTGCACATAAATAACACTTGCATTTTTGTTTTGTATTTGGTAGAATATCAAAGACAAGTATTTGTTCACATCTATAAGGAGGACAACGAATTATGGCAAAAGCTAAGTTTGAAAGAAACAAACCCCACGTAAACATCGGCACCATCGGTCACGTTGACCATGGTAAGACCACTCTTACTGCAGCTATCACCAAGACCCTTGCAAGAAAGGGTGCTGCTGACTTCGTCGACTATGCAAACATCGACAAGGCTCCCGAAGAAAGAGAAAGAGGTATCACGATCAACACTGCTCACGTTGAATATGAAACCGCTACTCGTCACTATGCTCACGTTGACTGCCCCGGCCACGCCGACTACATCAAGAACATGATCACCGGCGCTGCTCAGATGGACGGTGCTATCCTTGTTATCGCTGCTACCGACGGCCCCATGGCTCAGACCAAGGAACATCTTCTCCTTGCTCGTCAGGTTGGCGTTCCCTACATCATTGTTTTCATGAACAAGTGCGACCAGGTCGACGACGAAGAACTTCTTGAACTCGTTGAAATGGAAATCCGCGAAACTCTTGATTACTATGAATTCCCCGGCGATGATACTCCCATCATCAAGGGTTCTGCTCTTGTTGCTCTTCAGTATGAAGGCGGCGACGACAACGCTCCCGAACTTGCTCCCATCTGGGAACTCATGGATGCTGTTGACAGCTACATTCCCACTCCGGAAAGAACTTCCGATCTTCCCTTCCTTATGCCCGTTGAAGACGTTTTCACCATCACAGGTCGTGGTACCGTTGCAACCGGTAGAGTTGAACGTGGCCAGCTGAAGACCGGCGAAGCTGTTGAAATCGTTGGTATCCAGGAAGAAAAGAGATCCACCGTTTGCACCGGTATCGAAATGTTCCGCAAGCTCCTCGACTATGCAGAGGCCGGCGACAACATCGGCTGCCTGCTTCGTGGTGTTCAGAGAAGCGAAATCGAACGCGGCCAGGTTATCTGCAAGCCCCGCTCCATCCATCCCCACACCAAGTTCCAGGGCCAGGTTTACGTTCTGACCAAGGAAGAAGGCGGCAGACATACTCCGTTCTTCAACAACTATCGTCCTCAGTTCTACTTCAGAACTACTGACGTTACCGGCGTTATCTCTCTTCCCGAAGGCACTGAAATGTGCATGCCCGGTGACCACGTTGAAATGGACGTTGAACTCATCACTCCCATCGCTATCGAAAACGGTCTTCGTTTCGCTATCCGCGAAGGCGGCCGTACCGTTGGCTCCGGCAGAGTTATTGCTATCAACGAATAATTTCAGCCTTACCCGCAGCGGGATCCCCAAAAGGGATTCCGCTGTTTTTTGTTTTAAGTTGTTCCTTTGCTTTGTTTCTGAATTTTTCCGTTTCCTGCGGATAACAAAGATGTGCAATGAAGACGAAACTCAGCAAAAGACTGCTCCCGATGCCGAGAATGCAAACAGATAATGCATTGTTATGCAGTAAGCGTTTGCATATATTGCGGCAGGCAAGGCAAAAAGCGGTCGTTGTAATACCGGGAATCAACAAAGACCGCACGGGGTGAAAACGCAATCGCAACATACTTGTCAGTTTTCCTGCACTGCATGAAAAATTCATAATTTCGGTCATAAATACGGTAAATACGTAGCCTTTGATCCCGTAGCGGGGAATGATGCACCAAGTCATAATAACGCTCATGAGGGCATCCGCGATGTTTACGATCATCGTGTATACCTGTTTATCCAGCCCTTTCAACATGGCATCCGCCGTGGTGTCGCAATACATAAACGGGATCAAGGGTGCAAAACAGCGTATAAACGCCCCTGCACGGGCATTTTTATAGATCGCAATACCGAGATCTTCTCCGAAAATAAACAGCACCGAGGCTGTTACACAGGCAAAAACGGCGGACAGATCCATCGAAAGCGTCGCCTTTCTGTGAATGGCCTGTTTTTGATCCGTTGCGTGATCCTGTGCAAAAGTAGGAACCAAAAGTCCCGAAAATGAGGAGAGAACGGAAGCAGGGAACAGCACGATGGGCAATGCCATGCCTCTTATGATGCCGTAACTGCTCAAGGCATCCGCTTTGTTCTGTCCGTACGCCTGCAGTCCGTGCGGTATGAGTGCGTGCTCCAATGTTACAAGACCGCTGCGTGCATAGGTAGAAAAAGCAATCGGCAGAGAGATACGAAGCAGGCTTTCATGTTTTTGCTTTCTTTTTGGCGGGTGTAAGGAAAAACTTTTGGAATCTTGTCGGTAAAGGAGTAAGGACGTTAAAAATGCCGCCGCTTCACCGATGCAGTTTCCTTTCGTAATCGCCGTGATGCTGTCCTGTAAGCCGAAGGGAAGGGCGTTTTTCAGCAGAAGGATACCGAAAACGATCTTGAACACCTGCTCCGTAATATCGGATATTGCACATTTATATACTTTTCCGACGGCGGTGAAATAACTGTCCGTGACCGTTGTAAGAGCGATCATCGGAAGTGCAAAAGAGAGCACACGGATTGCATCGACCGTTCGTTCATCTCCGAGAAACCTCGATCCGAGAAAGGATGCAAGGGAATAGGTCAGAAACATGGCGAGAAAGCCGAAAAAAGCGGCGTGCAGAAAACTCTTTTTCATGGCAAGTGCTACAGCCGCAGGCTCCTTTTTGGCAATGCCTGCCGAACATAAACGCATACAGGCAAGGAAAATACCGCTGACGGCAACCGTGATGCCGAAGCCGTACACCGTATTGACAAGCGACAGGATCCCCGTACCTTCTTCTCCGATATTCTGCGAAACATAGGCACTGAAACCCAATCCCGTCACGCGAAGCAACAGGGAAGTGAAGGCGATCAGACTTCCGTTCATGATAAAACGCATTTTATTTGTCATAAATACCGATCCTTTATGATTCAGATGTAATCAATATATGTGAAAATGCGGTGAGATATGGCAGACAAGAAGAATCATGCATTGCAAAAATGAGAAAATGAATAAAAAAGTGAAAATCAATCCGTTTTTTTGTGTTGACATTGCAACGCGAATCATGTATAATACAAGAGTAAAAAATTACGTTGGAGGAATATACTATGAAAAAGACCCTTGCAATAATTATGAGCATGCTCATGCTTGTACTGATGGCAGTACCTGCAATGGCTGCCCAAACTTCAGTTTGTCCCGAATGTGAAAAGAATACTTTTATTTACTACATGGTCGTTGCCCCCACTTGCCTTGAAGACGGTTATACCCTTTGGAAGTGTAACAACGGCGAATGCGGTTATGAAGAAAAGTTTGATGCAGTTGCTGCTCTCGGTCACGACTTCCCCGATGAATATGACCATGTAGCCGGCGGTTGCACCAAGGCTTCTTACGATCACAGATACTGCGACAGATGCGGTTATGAAGACAAGATCAACGAAACAGCGGCTCCCGGTCATGATTGGGATGAAGGCGTTCACGTTGACGCAAATTGCGAAATTTCCGAACATTATTTCCACACCTGCAAGGTTTGCAAAGCTACCAAAATGGAAATGGTACTCGGCGGCAAGCCCTATACCTATCACAACATGGTGCTCGTTTCCGGTCCGCAGACCTGCCTTGACGAAGCTGTCAATGTTTACAAATGCAGCAAGTGCGACAAGGTAGACAAGATTCCTACCACCCCCATCGACCACGTTGATGAAGACGGTGACGGCGTTTGTGACGTTTGCTTCGCAGAAATTGAACTTGACGATGAACCTCACGGTTTCTACGCACAGATCATCAAATGGATCTCCGAAATCGTTGAAGCTTTCAAGGCATTTCTTGCTGCCATTAAAGGCTGATTGTAAAAACTGATTAAAACTTAAAAATGAACCGGCAGAGTGAAAAATCTCTGTCGGTTGTTTTTTTGCTGTTTGGTTGAAGATATAACGGGACTTTTATGGTAGGAAACGTAAATTGCGGTTTGTCTGAATTGCAACCGATCCGTGAAGAACCAAAAATAAAGAGATCCGCATCAAGGCTTTGAATGCCGGATGCGGATCTTCTGTTTATTTGTGATAGGTCTTTCCTGTGTTGATGGTAAAGCCGCGGTAAATTTGCTCCAACAGCATGATTCTAGCCAAGCGGTGGGGGAAAGTCATTCGCGACATGGAAATGCGTGCATCTGCCCTTTTTTTGACCGTTTCGGCAAGGCCGTAGGAGCCGCCGATGACGAAGACCACGCTTTTTCCCGTCTGCTGATTTGTCTTGAGCAGGTCTGCCATGTCCTCGGACGAGATCTGCTTTCCTTCAATGCACATGGCGGCGACGAAAGCGTTGTTGGGGATGCGTTTTAAGATCTGCTCGGCTTCTTTTTCGAGGGCGGATTGAATCTGCGAAGCGGCGGGAGCATCGGGCAGAGTTGCGGCGGGAATTTCAATGATCTCGGTTTTGGAAAACTGCTTTAAGTATTTCATGTATTCGGCGGAGGCATCTTCAAAAAAGCGGTCCTTGAGCCTGCCGACTGTGATAACGGTGATCGGAAGCATTTTTGTGTCCGTCCTTAAAAAATCATGTAGCGGTCACAGCATTTTTCGGGTGCGACCTGCAAAATGTAATCTCTGTTTTCGGTTACACCCAGGCGGTCAAACACGGCCTTCGTGCAATCGTACGCTTTTTCGGGGGTGTTGTTTTCTTGGCTGAGATGTCCGAGAATGAAGCGTTTTGTACGGTAGTTTGTAAACAGTTCCTCTGCCGTTTTTGCACACACGCCGTTGGAAAGATGGCCGAGATCGGATTTGATGCGGCGGCGTAAAGGCAGGGGATAGGGACCGAATTCGAGCATATCGGGATCGTGGTTGGATTCAAGAAGCACAAGATCGCAATCCGACAGATTTCGCAATATCTCGTTCGTGACAATGCCCGTATCCGTGCAGATGCCGACCTTGCGTTCACCGAGGTCTATCGTGTAGCCCGTGCTCTGTCTTGCATCGTGTGAGGTGCGGAAGGCGTGTACTCCGATATCACCGATGCACACGTCGTCCGTCATTTCGTATGCGGGGAATTTGCCGCTGAAAATGTCCATTCCGAGCATGGCTTTGTAGGTGCCGGGAGAGGCGTAAACGGGAATCTCATAGCGGCTTGCAAGCACGCGGATGCCGCTTACGTGGTCGGTGTGTTCGTGGGTAACGAAGATAGCGTCCACACTGCGAATATCGAGTTGCAGATTCTGCAAGGAAAGTTCAAGTTGTTTGGCACTTGAGCCTGCATCCACGAGAAGGCCGTGGGTGGAGGTGCCGATATAGGTTGAATTGCCTTTGCTGGATGAGCAAAGGGTTGCAAATCGAGCCATAATAAAAGTCCTTTAATATGTAATGAGTTCGTTGAAACAGCGGATGGCGTAGGTGTCGGTCATGCCCGAAATGTAGTCGATGATGGCTTGCACGTAGGTCTTTTCATCGTCGAGCAGACCGTATATTTTTTCGTTTGCACATTTGACCGCATTCTCACTTGAGGAGTCAAAGAGGCTGGGTGATACTTCACAGTATTTTGTCAGCCAACTTGCAAACGCACCGCAGGTCTCGGGGTAATCCCGTGCCTGTTTTTGCAGATTCTGCAAGGTGTTTGCACCGTCAAACCGTGCCAGAAGGAAATTGAATACTTCCTCAATGACGAGATCGGAATACTTGATGAACGGATCGAGTTTGCGGTTGCGGTAAATGGCACGCAGGTTGAAAGCCTTGATGGTGTTCATCAGATGGGCACCCTCTTCGCTCAGACTGATGCCGTTTTCGGGGGAGGAATGGCGGCAGATATCGTAGATCATGCCGTGAATGAGGGCAGTGGTATTGATGGCTTTGCTGGAATTGACTCTGCCCAGTTCCGCAAGTTCGGAAAGGTCGCTGTCGCTTAAAAAATGAAGGCGCTGAGCATCTTCAATGTCACGGCCGAGGTAGGCGATCTTATCCGAAATTTTGACCACGCAGCCTTCCCACGTGGCAGGCTGATACTGTCCGACTTCTTCAAACTTTGATAGATCAATGCGTTCTTGTCTGGGCTTTATACCGTTTTCGTCCACTTCACCGCAGTGGGAAATGATACCGTCACGCACGGCGTACGTTAAGTTCAGATTCCTCCAGAAGCGGTAATCGTCTTCAAGCAGTTCAATGTGATCGACAAACCGCAGACCGTTCTTTTCATGGAAAAAGGAAACGCCTAAATGCTCCATGCTGATCTTGTGAAGTTTGCGTTCGCCCTGGTGTCCGAACGGAGCGTGGCCGAGGTCGTGTCCCATAGCGATCGCACGGGTGAGTTCAACGTTCAGCCCCAATGATTTTGAAATGGTGGTGGCAACGCTTTCCACGTGCGATACGTGCTCCATGCGTGTACAGATATGGTCGTTGCTGATGTTGAAAAACACCTGCGTTTTGTGTTTTAAGCGGCGGTAGGCAAGGGAATGCAGAATTCGAGTGTAATCGCGTTCAAACGCACTTCGGGTGTCGTTTTCCTTGGTGTAAAGGGGGATGCGTCTTGCCGAGAAAACATCGTAATTTTCATTATCCGGCGAAACGGCAAAGTCTTTGAATCCGGCATTATCCATAGCAGTACCTCCCTGTTTTTACAATGATACACGCATCTGCGTGCGAATGATATCACACCTGAGGGTGTGGTGATATTTCCGTCAGGGAATATATCATTCATTATATCGAAGATATATCATATCCGCTTTTTGCGGATATATCATTATTATGACCGGCCTTTTCTGAGAACGGAGAATACGGTCTTTTTGACTTTTTTCGCCGCAGGCATGAGTTTTGAATAAGCAAGGAAGGCGGCTTTGTTGCCGACCAACACATATTCACCGATGTATTCGTATTCATCCGCGGCAAAACTTTTTTTGAATGCCAGAATGCCTTCAAAATCTTCACGCGGCTCGCATTTTGCAAGCAGACCGTCGGCGGTCGGTTCCGTCTTTTTGGGGAGAACGTAACCGAGATCGTGGAAATCGTTGCCCAGTTCTATGCTCTTGCAAAGGCGGATGTAATTGAGGTAATGGCTGGAACGGAAATTGTTGCGAAGCAAATTCTTCGCACCGCCGAACAGACAACTGGAAAGGCCGTTGTAATGTACGGTAAGTCCTCCTGCAACGGCAATAAGACCGTCGGGGATGTTTTGTGTCTGCGTACGGCGTTCTTCGTAGTGACCCGTCTGTTTGTCAATGGAATCGATTTCTTCCGTGATGCCGCGTTTTTTCTTTTCGGGTGCGGTTTCAAGGTCTTTTTCGAGTTGTGCTTTTCTTGCCATGCGGTCGGATTGCATCCGTGCATCTTTTTCACGGTCGTAATAAACGATCGTCAGTTCCATTTCGTCTTTGCCGAACACTTCCATCAGACGAAGAACGTAATTTTCGTTTCTTTCAAGGAAATCGTTGCGTTCGCCCGTGTCACGCATGATGTCTGCAAAGTCCTGTGCAATACGGGGATCTGCTTTGACGTCCGCGGCACTGTAAGACTTATATATAAGGCCGCGCTGTTCTCCGATACGCACGGAATAACGCACGCCCTTATCGAATTTTTTGAGCATCTGTGCAGGGGTGAATGCATTGCCGTTTTCGTCACGCAGAGCCGTCATGAGCTGCCACGGTGCTTTGTAGATGCAGGCGGCGGCATCGGGTTGCAACTGAAAGCCTGCTTGCAAAAGACTTTCGTGAATACGTACGCCGTGCTCGTCCGTTTCACCGTTCTTACGAAGCGTGATACACGGATCGAAAAACAGGGCGGCAACACCGTTCTTTTTGAGTTCGGCAGACATGAAATCCGCAAATTCATTGAGAAGTTGTGCGTTGTCGTAATCGCAGACGGCACCTGCGGGACAGTACCACAGTTTTGCCGCGGCAATGCTGCGTTCGAGAATGAGTGCCGTCAGCACGCATTCGCCGTCTTTGAAACCTGCGTAAAAATACGGTTTCCAGTCAAGTTTTACCTGCGGCCATTTTGCGGATTGCAGGTATTGACCGCCGTTGGCTTTGACAAAACTTTCAAAGCGGTCAAGATCGTTTTCAATTCGGAATGTATACATAAAAACCTCTTATTTTCTGTTGAAATATTCTTCGATTACGGCACGTTCCGAAAACGGAACCGTTTCGCCGCCGATCTTCATATATTCTTCGTGTCCCTTGCCTAAAAGCAGGATAATGTCGCCCTCGCGTGCGTTGTCAAGGGCGTAGCGGATGGCATCGGCACGGTCGACCACGATCACGTATTTTCCGCCTGCTTCTTCGACGTAAGAAGCCACTTCCTTTGCGATTTCGGCGGGATCTTCATACTGCGGATCATCGGTGGAGATGATCGAAAGATCGCACAGAGCACCCGAGATTAAGCCCATTTCTTTTCTTCTTACCTGTGCTCTGCCGCCCACACAGCCGTACAGGGCGATCATGCGGGCAGGATCGTAGGCTTTGACCGTTTCAATAACGCTTTTGAAACTGACACCGTTGTGTGCGTAGTCAATGAGAACGTCGAAATTGCCGGGCACTTCCACGGGTTCCATTCTGCCCTTTACACGGGCATTTGCAAGGGCTTTGAATACGGTCTGTTTTTCGATTTTCAGACCGTCGGCAACCGCGGCGGCGGTCAGTGCGTTGTAAACGGAGAAAACGCCCGGCATTCCGACTTTGCAGGTATCGGTTTCGCCTTTTGCGGTGAGCGTAAACTCCATGCCGAGTTTTCCGTCACGTATGAAACGCAGATCGTCTGCAATGAAATCCGCCGTTTTGTTTTCAATTGAAAATGTCGTAACGGGGCAGGTGAGTTCTTCTTTGAATGCGGCACAGAACGCATCGTCCGCATTCAACACGGCTCTGCGGCAGTGCCTGAACAACTGCTTTTTCCAATAAGCGTATTCTTCAAACGATTCGTGTTCCGTACCGCCGATGTGGTCGGGAGACAGGTTTGTGAATACGGCCGTATCAAATTCGATGCCGTCACAGCGGTGCTGTTTGAGCCCAAGGGATGAAACTTCCATGAACACGGCTTTGCACCCGTCATCTGCCATGGTACGAAGCAAGCGTTGTATTTCGTAGGATTCGGGCGTGGTGTTGACGGTCTTTTCAAAACGGTCACCCCAGAATGCACCGATCGTTCCGATGACACCGCTTCGGATGCCGCAGTTGTCAAACACACTGCGTAACATATTGGTGACGGTGGTTTTTCCCTTCGTACCCGTGATGCCGATCACGGCAATCTCGTTTGCGGGATGTGAGAAAAAGTTGCATGACAGCAGGGCGAGTGCCTCTCTTGTATCTGCAAATTGAAGAACGAGTGCATCTTCGGGCAGGTCAACACTTCGTTCGGTTGCGAAAATGCGGCAACCGTTGTCGTAAGCCTTTTGCACATAGTCGTGTCCGTCTGCAAATGCACCGCACAGGGCTACGAACAGGGAACCTGCCGCGGCTTTACGGGAATCGTAAACAATGGCATTAACGTCTGCATCGCAAGCGGGCACGGCACAGGGGATATTTTTCAGCAATACTTGCAGATTCATGTGTTCTCCTCCTCTGACAGGGCTTCCAGAAGATCACGCAGAACGCTGTTGGATACCAAAAATCCTTCTGCGGTCAGGTGAAGCCCGTTTTTATCTGTTTTTATCAGTCCGTGTTTTTCGTATTTTTGAGCACGCAGTAAAAGAGACTGCGGAATATCCGTGCCGAAATGTTTACGCCATTCTTCGTGGGTGAGCCCTTTTGTAAGCCGCAGTTTCAGCATGACGAATTCCGCCGCATCCCCGCCGCTGTCAAGCAGGATCGGCTCTTTCTCCTGCAAAAAAAGCGAAACGGAACGTGCAAACGAAAAGCGTTTTCCGTTTATAAACGAATGTGCCGCCGCACCGAGCCCTAAATATTCTTTCTGTTCCCAATAACGGCTGTTGTGACGGCTTTCAAAGCCCGTTTTTGCAAAGTTTGATATTTCGTATTGCGTAAGTTCGTTGCGATTGAGAAAATCCACCGTCTGCAGGTAGAGATCCGCAACGGTATCTTCATCGGGTAGGTTGAGCCTGTGTGCGTTTTGGTGAAAAAACGTGCCTTCTTCAATGCTGAGCATATACACGCTTGCATGGGGCACACCGGTATCTACGAGAAATTGCAGGCTTTGTTGTAAACTTTTCTGTGTCTGATCGGGAATGCCGATGATAAGATCAAGAGAGATGTTTTCAATGCCTGCTTTTCTTGCCGCATGAATACAGGTGAGCACCTTTGCCGCATCGGCGGCTCTGCCAAGTCCTTTTCGTTCGCTGTCCACGGCAGATTGCATTCCCAAAGAAATGCGGTTGACACCGTTTTCGGCACAGTTTGCGAAAAACGCATCGGGATCATGAAGCGACGGATTGCATTCCACCGTAATTTCCGCATCGGTGTCAAGGCGGAAGTTTTCTCTGACCGCCTGCAAAACGCAGGAGATGTTGTCTTGCCCCCACAAAGAGGGGGTTCCGCCGCCGAAATAGACCGTGTCGACACGTCTTTCTTTTATATCGGAATCAACGAAACTGCGGCATCGGTTAAGCGTTTTGATCTCCTCGCAAAGTGCATCCTTATAGGGCGTGAACAGGCTTTTGTCCGTGACGGAATAAAAATCGCAGTACGGACATTTTCCCTTGCAGAACGGGATGTGAAAATAAAGACCGAGCGTGTCCATTACTGATCGTCAAGTTTGAGAATGGCCATGAACGCCTCCTGCGGCACTTCCACCGTACCGAACGAACGCATTCTCTTTTTGCCTTCTTTCTGTTTTTCAAGCAGTTTCTTTTTTCTCGTGATGTCACCGCCGTAGCACTTGGCAAGCACGTCTTTACGCATGGCTTTGATGGTCTCACGTGCAATGATCTTGCCGCCGATGGCGATCTGTACGGGAATTTCAAACATCTGACGCGGAATGTGTTCCTTGAGTTTTTCCGCGATCTTGCGGGCTCTCGAATAAGCGGAATCCGAGAAAATGATATAAGACAGGGCATCGACCATGTCTCCGTTGAGAAGCACGTCGAGTTTGACGAGGTTGCTTTTTTCGTAGCCGATGACCGTGTAGTCCAGAGAAGCGTATCCCTTCGTACGGGACTTCAGAGAATCGAAGAAGTCGTAGATGATCTCATTCAGCGGCAGGATGTAATGAATATCCACGCGGTCGGCGGTGATGTAATCCATGTTCTTGAAAATGCCGCGGCGGCTCTGGCACAGTTCCATGATGGTGCCCACATAATCGGGCGGTGAGAAAATGTGCACTTCCGCAATGGGTTCTTCCGACCATGCGATCATGGCGGGATCGGGATACTTCGTCGGATTGTCGATCTCCACCACCGTGTCGTCCGTCAGGTGGAATTTATAGATAACGCTGGGAACGGTGGAAACGAGGTCAAGATCGTATTCTCTTTCCAGACGTTCCTGTATGATCTCAAGATGCAGAAGTCCCAAAAAACCGCAACGGAAACCGAAGCCCAACGCACCGCTGGTTTCGGGTTCGTAGGTGAGGGCGGCATCGTTGAGTTGCAGTTTTTCGAGTGCATCACGCAGTGCTTCGTAGTCTGCACCGTCTGCGGGATAAATACCGCAGAAAACCATGGGATTGACTTTGCGGTATCCTGCGAGCGGTTCTTTGGCGGGGTTGGAAGCAATGGTGACGGTATCACCCACGCGGGCATCTCGTACGGTTTTGATGGAAGCGGTTATGTAGCCGACTTCACCTGCATGCAGGGCATCGCAGGGCTGTAAGCCCGTGGCTCTCATGGCACCGACTTCCACAACGGTGAACTGGGCACCCGTTGCCATCATACGCATGGTGTCACCCGGACGAAGCGTGCCGTCCATGACACGCACGTAAACGATAACGCCTTTGTAGTTGTCATAAACCGAGTCAAAAACGAGGGCTTTGAACGGTGCGTCGTCGTCACCCTCAGGACAGGGAATGAGCTGTACGATCTGCTCAAGCACATCCTCCACGTTCAAACCTGTTTTTGCCGAGATCTGCGGTGCCGTTGAGCAGTCAAGACCGATGATATCCTCTACTTCCGCGGCAACGCGGGCAGGCTCTGCGGCAGGCAGATCCACCTTGTTGATAACGGGAACGAGTTCCAGATCGTTGTCAAGGGCAAGATAGGTGTTGGCAAGCGTCTGTGCTTCCACACCCTGCGTGGCATCCACGATCAGTAAAGCACCTTCACACGCGGCAAGCGAACGCGATACTTCGTAGTTGAAGTCCACGTGACCGGGGGTGTCGATGAGATTCAGAGAGTAGGTCTCACCGTCCTTTGCCTTGTATTCAAGACGTACGGCGGTTGCCTTGATGGTAATGCCTCTTTCCTTTTCGAGTTCCATGTTGTCCAGCACCTGCTGGGTCATTTCACGCTTGGAAAGCGATCCCGTGATCTCCAACAGGCGGTCGGCAAGGGTGGATTTACCGTGGTCGATGTGGGCAATGATTGAAAAATTGCGTATATTTTTCTTTTGTTCTTTCATGTGTTCACCTGTATATTATAAAGTTTCGTTGTGATCTTTGAAGCCGAGACCGAGTACTTCACTGGACTCGGTGATGATGATAAACGGTTTTTCGTCGTAGCGTTTGACGATCTTACGTACCTTTGCAACTTCGTGGGCACGCACCACGCACAGGAGCATTTTCTTTTCTTCCCCCGTGAAACCGCCCTGTACGGGTAAGAGTGAAACCCCTCTGCCGGTTTCTCTGTTGATATCTGCTGTGATCTCCTGCGGATGGTCGGAAACGATCATCAGCATTCTGCCGTGTCCCATGCCGGCTATGACGGAATCCATGGCTTTACCCGACATGAAAATGACGATGACCGAATACAGGATGCTGTCCACACTGCGGTAGCAGATACCTGCAAACAGGATCACACAGAAATCCAGAAGTAAGGTCATGGTACCCGTTGAAATGTGCGGCAGTTTCAGACGCACAAGACGGGTTGCTATATCCATACCGCCCGTGGTGGCACCGTGACGGAACACAAGGCCCAGACCGATGCCGCAAAGAATGCCGCCGAACAGGGCACTGATGAGTTTTTCACCCTCATAAGGCGGAATGAACTGCGGGATCACGTCCATAAAAACGGAATTCATGGCGGTTGCAATGATCGTACGCAGAATGAACTGTTTGCCGAATACGATCCATGAAACGATGAAAAGCGGAATGTTGAGTGCGAAGATCATCACACCCGTCGGCAAAACGGGAAACAGGTAGTTTACCGTGGTCGCAATGCCCGTCACACCGCCTGCGGCAAGTGCGTTGGGTGCTACGAATACCTGCACCGAAAGGGAATACAGAAATGTACCGGCAAGCCAGAATAAAACGTCGGTGGCGGTATCTATAAGCGTTTTCTTTTTTGTATTCACTGTGTTTGGTCACCTTCCGATTGAACTGTTATTTCAAACAACGTCCGCAGTCGGTCAAAATCTCCTTTTAAGTAGAGATATCCGAACAGGGCTTCAAAGCCCGTGGATTTGTGGTACTGTGCCTGCGTTTTGTTTTTAGGCGTATGCGCGCTTTTAGCATTGCGGCCGCGTTTGTAGAAAGTGATTTCTTCTTCGGTGAGCAGAGGCATCAGCCTGTCCATGGCTTCTGCCTGGTAGGCGGCGTTCACGAGCCGCACGCATTCTTTGTGGGAATCCTGCACGGGCAGTTCCTTGCCCGATGCGAGCATGGTGCGCACCATCAGTTCGTATGCCGCATCCCCCACGAACGCCAATGCAAGTCCGTTCATCGTGCGGTAATCGCACGTTTTATTACGGCACAAATTCAAATTCGAAATCATAGATCGAAACCGTGTCGCCGTCCTGGATACCGCGTCTGCGAAGTGCATCAAATACACCGCTGTTTTCAAGCACACGCTGTAAGTATTGCAGCGACTCGTAATCCTCCATATCAGTTTTGTTCAGAATCTTCAGGATCCATTCCGCTTCCACGTAGTAAACGCCGTCAATGACGGTGATCTTGAAGCCGTTGTTCTGTTTCTTTGCGAGCGTTTCAATGGGAACGGTCTCGGGTTCATATCGTTTGACGGGCGGCAGTGTCTGCAGTTTTGCCGCAACGGCGTTGATGAGTTCTTTCGTGCCCTCCTGAATGGGAGCGATGATCTCAAAGAATTCGATGCCTTTTTCCGTGAAGAAATTGCGTACGCGGTCGAGTTGTTCGTCCTCGGCAAGGTCGATCTTATTGAGGGCTATGATCTGCGGACAGAGTGCAAGTTCGGGATTGAACACGGCAAGTTCACGGTTGATGATCTCGTAATCCTCCAGCGGATCTCTGCCTTCACTGCCTGCCGCGTCCAGAACGTGAATGAGCATTCTGCAACGCTCCACGTGTTTTAAGAATTCATGGCCTAAACCCACGCCTTCTCCTGCACCTTCAATAAGTCCCGGAATATCCGCCATGACGAAAGAACTTTCCGGCCCCATGCGGACAACGCCCAATACGGGGATGATGGTTGTGAAATGGTAGTCGGCAATGATGGGCTTGGCTTCACTGACCACCGAAATGAGGGTGGATTTACCGACGTTGGGGAAGCCTAAAAGACCGACGTCTGCAATGAGTTTGAGTTCCAATCGGATGTCCCAGCTTTCACCGGGATACCCGTCTCTTGCAAAACGGGGGGCCTGACGGGTTGCGGTCGCAAAATGGGTGTTGCCCCAACCGCCTTTGCCGCCTTTGGCACATACGAAGGGCTTGTCGTCGGACATATCCGCAAGCACCGCACCGCTTTCCGCTTCACGGATGACGGTACCGACGGGCACGCGGATGATAAGATCCTGTCCGTTTTTGCCGTTGCGGCGGTTGCCCTGTCCGTCCTGACCGTTTTCGGCTGTGTATTTGCGTTTGTAGCGGAAGTCCGAAAGGGTGGACAAATGGCTGTCGGCTACGAAAATGACGTCGCCGCCCTTGCCGCCGTCGCCGCCGTCGGGACCGCCCGAGGCTACGAATTTTTCACGGTGAAACGCCACGGCACCGTTGCCGCCGTCACCGGCTTTGATCTTGATCTTTTCAATATCGGCAAACATAATGATATTTTCCTTTTTCTGTTCATAAAATTTATACCGAATTATTATAACACATATAATAATAAATATAAAGTAGTAACAAGAAAAATTTTTGCTTTTTTGATAATTCAGTTTCTGTTTCCGTTTGAGGATGTTAAAAGCAGATAAATTATGATTTATGTGCATAAATCATAATTTAAGTGCTAAGTTCTAAGTGCTAAACGCTAAACGGCCGAAACAGCAAGTTTTACTGTTGTTTGAAGCAAAATCGGTCAAACAGAACGGCAAAACATAAATTAAAAATGATAAAACAATCAAATTGTTTCCACTCGTTTAGCATTTAGCGTTTTGCGTTTAGAACTTGTAAATCATAATTTAGTTTTTCATGTTCGTTTTTTGTTCGGTTTTGTCGAACAAAATGTTCTTTTGTCGAAGTACTTGACAGAAGAAAAATGCCGTTTTATAATGAAATTGGCAATAAATGGCAACATCAATTTAAAAAAGTACAATTTATCGGACAGTGAATTGAAAAATTTATGAACATTTGTCTTGACAAAGGCAGAAAAATGGGGTACAATGCAATCACAGACGAAAAACAAATGTTCGATTGGAGGACTTTTATTATGACAGGAATGACAGTAGTGATCGTGATGTTTGAACTCTTGCTTGCAGGTGCAGTGGTGTGGGGACTTCTCCACGAAGACCGTTTTATTGCTTTTGAAAACCGTATTGCGGAACGCATCGTTGCTTTTTTCAGAAACCGCCGCACGGAAAGATCTCCCGAGCCGCCCAAAGCAAAAGCAGTCGTAAAGACTGAAAGTGAATTTGCGTGGTACAATTCCTACGTGGCGTAATATCCGTCACCCTGAACCGACTTCTCCGTTTTTTTATCATCCATATTTTTCCCGGCCGCACCGATCTTTGAAAAACACAAAGGTCGGTGTATGCCGTTCTGAAAACTAAAAAAGTGTCGTAAATGACAGATAAATGTCTTGTTTTTTTTAAGTTTTGCTAATATAATAAAGACGACTATTGCAAAACGGAGAATGAAAATGGCAAGACATCTTACATATACAAATTACAGCAGCAACAACCGCCGCAAAACCACTGCCACGGTTATTTTTGTGATAGGAGCATTGCTCATCGGAGCCGTTTCCGTCTTTTTACTGTTGGCAGAAAACGATTATGACCTCGGAAAAGCATTGGGAATGCGTGAAAATGAGGCAACCGAATCGGCGGATGCGGATGCTACATTGCCTGCTATGGCGGTCATGACCGCCCCGAAAGACGAATATAATTTTTTGTTGGTTTGCGGTGAGGACGGAAAAGATCTGTCCTTCATGGCAGAGATCCGTGTGACACTGAGCACGGCAAAGATCACGGTGGATGCTGTTTCGCCGCAACTTCTGCTCGAGTACAACGGCAGAATGCTGACGGTTGCGGAAATTTACCGCGATTACCCGTATGATCTCATTAACTGTTACCGCGAAAACACAGACGTCACTTTTGATAAATATTTCCGCCTGACGAACAGCCGTTTCAAGAGTCTTATGACGCAGTTGGGCTCGATTACCGTCGTCATTGAACAGGATATTCCGTATACGGTCGACGACGTGACCTATACCTTCCGTAAAGGCGAAAACTATCTGACCAGTGACCTTTTGCTCAAATATATGACCTTGTCTGCCGCAGGTGAGCAACTGCTCATCAACCAGGAGCAGGCACTTTGTGCGTTGCTTCGCACGCATTTTACGGATTCGCTTGTAAACGGCGGCGAAGCCTATTTTTCATCATTCATCAGTTATTTTACAACCGATGTCAGCATATATGATTATTTGTCTGCGGCGGACGTTATCAATACGCTTTTGCGTTCTTCGCCGACCATAGAACCGATCTCATAAAGGAGCGATCCGATTGCGACACAAATCTGTTCCGTGTTTTCTTGTTGTTTTGTTGATTTTGTTGATAACGGCCACGGTATTGGTACAGATCGGTATCAACGAAACCGAAAAAGGAATTGACGGAAGGGTTGCGGTGTTGCTTGACAATATTGCAGAAAGCGTTTCTTTTCGTACGCTTGAAAAATCCTATACGCAACTTGAGGAGCCTTCCTATGTGGATTGGCACGTTTATCGGGCGTATTACGAAGAACTGACCGACAAGGAGCAGCTCGCTTACCGCTGTATTTACAACGAGATCTTCGCACATCCCGAGCGTATCGCAGTCCCGCATCTGAAGCAGGATGAATTTGAAGCGGTTTTCAATGCATTGGGAAATGACAATCCGCATCTGCTGTTTCTGGGGAATGAGGCCGTTTCGCTGACAGCGGGATTGCAGTGTTATTTTGTTCCCACGTATACGTTGTCTTATTGGGAAGGCCGTGAAGAACTTGAAAAATCGCTTGTTGCCGCAAGGAAAATTCTGTCAGAAGTACCCGAAAACGGTACGCAATATGAACTTCTGCTTGCCGCACACGATGCCTTGATCGAAAACTGTGTTTACGAACAAACGGGCAATGATTCACACTGCAACGGTGCATTGGTGTATGGAAAGGCCACGTGTGCCGGCTACGCAAAGGCACTGAAACTGATGTGCGACCTTGCGGGTTTGCAGAGTTGTGCGGTTACGGGCAGCGGCACGGACGGTGACGCGGATACAGGTACGGTCAATCATATGTGGCTTGCAGTCAATGCGGACGGTTTCTGGAGTTTTTGTGATCCGACGTGGAACGATTGTGTTTCCGCTGACGGCATGCAAAGAACGGAACACGGCTATTTCTGTGTGGATGAAGCCTTGCTGTCACGAACGCATAAGGATATCGTAATGCCCCGATCCGTTGTCTGCAACGCGCCGCTTCGCGATTATTACATCATGCAGAATCTTTTTTGCACCGCGTCCGATTATGAACGCATCCTGTCAGACGGAGTTGCAACGGCTTTACAGAACGTAAAGGAAATGGCTGAATTTCGTTTCGACTGCGTACAGACCTTGCAGGCGGCTTGTGAATTTTTGCTTGATGATGAGCAGATCTACGTGCTGTTGGCTGAAAATGCGGAATATGCTCCGTTTTTGGTAACTGACAAGATCTTATATGCAACCGACGAAAACCGATTGATCTTAAAACTGACGTTTCTTTTTGATGAATAAGGGGGAGAAAGATGGATAAAGAACGAATTGAAAGAGCCGTGCGTGAGATCCTCATTGCCATCGGCGAAGATCCCGACAGGGAAGGGCTGGTTGAAACGCCCAAACGTGTTGCCAATATGTACGCGGAGGTTTTTTCGGGACTTTCCGAAGATGCCACCGACCATCTGAAGATTTTCAGTGAACAGCAGAACGATGAAATGGTCATCGTGCGTGATATACCGCTGTATTCCATGTGTGAACATCATCTTCTGCCTTTCGTGGGAAAGGCACACATTGCCTATATTCCTGCCGACGGTAAGGTGATCGGGCTTTCCAAACTCGCACGCATTGTCGGCGTGTATGCACGCAGACCGCAGTTGCAGGAACGTCTGACCGCACAGATCGCGGATTTTCTGGAAGACAATCTGCATCCCAAGGGGGTTGCCGTCGTGGTGGAAGCCGAACACCTTTGCATGACCATGCGCGGCGTACGTGCCGCAGGTGCAAAAACCAAAACGAGTGCCCTGCGCGGCTCGATGAAAAAGGATGCCCGCACAAGAGCCGAAGCGTTGTCGCTGTTGGATTGACAAAAAAAAGAGATGATCGCAAAAAATCAACGCGATCATCTCTCTTTTTTCGTTTTTGACAGAATGTTATGCAGGAACAATAAGACAAACCGCAATTTGTCTTCCTGAATTATTATGTTGATATTTGTGATTTACACTTTTTTATTCTTGATCTTCGCGGCCTGCAAGATGCTCCATGCAAGGCAGAGCACTGCGGAAACGGAAAACAGGATGGTGTGCAGTGTTTTGATCTCAAGAATGTTTCGGTATTCTTCGGTGCAGAGGAACAGATAAAAAAGGGCGATAAAGCCGACAAAAAACACAAGCAGAATGCGTGCAAGGTTTTCCATGCCGCATTTTTGTATGTTGATACCGAAGTATTTTACAATCAGTGCAATAACGACACCTGCAATCGCAACACCGATCAAGGCACCGAAGACGGTTGAAGTATCCGTTGTGTCAAAACGCAGGATGGCAGGACGGATGATGTTGACAGCGATCACACCGAAGCCGCCGAGGAAAATGAGTGCTTTTTTAGGCTTTTCGGGTACTTTTGCAAAGGCGAGTTCGTGCACGTCTTCTGCAGGTTTCAGTTTCAGCATAACGGCAGTGATGATGATCCCTGCAATGAATCCCGTAAAATACTCCCAGTTGGACCACGCATAGACGAACGTACCGGAATAGGCAGGCAAGGATCCGCGCAGACCGCCGTTTGTGAAGAAGAAAAACAAGTCTGCGACCGTAATGGATACGGCAAATGCGGCGTTGACGGCAAAGCCGATCTTTGCGGCAATTTTATCCTTGATTGCAAAACGTACTACCAACAGGCAGACAACGGTTTTGATCGCATTTGCAAAGACCTGCACTTCGGAGAAATAGTTTCTGCCGCCGTGGATCTTTTTTCCCCACGGAATGCTTGCAAAATGCTCCATATAAACACTGTAGGCACTGCCTTCAATGCCGGCTTTGGCAAGGCCCTGCTCAAACAGATCAACCGCTTCGGGTTTTATCAGTTCAATTATCCAATGGGCAACACTTGCTTTTGCAATCAGATCGACCGCATAGAACACGGCAACCAGCAGAATAATATCACGCAGTCTCCACGGCTTTTCGCTGTAACCTCTGCCCAAAAGAATGCCGAACAGCGTTGCCATACCGAAACCAAGGCTCAGCATTGTGATTACGGCAGAAAAAACGGAAATATCAGCGACAAGGATCTCATCATCCACGGTTGCACTTGCATTCAATAAACCCGTGATCTGATTGAGCAACGTACCCCATGCAGGTGTCGTCAGCACGAATGAGGATACCGTGAATGCAAACCAACCGAGATCCATTTTTTTGCGTGCACCCAATACGGCGATGATGAACAGCGTGTACACGAATCCCACCATCAGCACACCCGATTCCGAGCCCCAACCGTGTTCACCGCGGGCGCGCCAGAGCATTCCCATCAGCAGACCGCCGATGAGCGTAATGATGATCTCCTGCCAAACAGAGCGTTTTTCATTTTTCAGCATAATTGCATCCTCACATTCCGTAGTCTTTCAGATATTTATTGAGCACCGTCCATTCACGCAGATACAAACTGCGGTGGTCAGGTGTTTTTTCATCGTACGTACCGAAAACGGCGAGAGCCTGTTCGATCGTCAACCATTGCGGATGCACGCCGTGATCGATCTCCGTTGCAGTCAGATGCTGTTCGCAATCACCGATGATCTCACAAATAAAATAATGGCTGATATACAGGGTATCGTCAAAGTATTCGTTAAAAGTTACGTTCCTTGCGATCGGCCGTACGAGATAACCTGCTTCCTCCGTGAGTTCACGCACGCAGCACTGTGCAAGGCTTTCACCGGCTTCAACACCACCGCCGGGGCTCATATATACGTCATTGCGGGTTTCGTGTGTCAGAAGGATCTTCCCGTCGCGTACAATGATCGCACGTGCAGACGGTCGCACTTTTGCGGGAGGTGCGGGGTATTCTCTGTCGTATTGATATAAAACGTCCTGCTTTTGTTCAAACCACCGTACGAGATCGGAAAACATTCCTTTGAAGTGGTAGCAGATCCCGTTTTTGTTTATGCCGACCTTTTGCAGTCCCATGTGTTGCAGAATTGCGATCGATTTTGCGTTCTTAACGTTTGCATACGCTTCCACCGATTGCAGATCTGTCGGCAGATGTGCAAGGAGAAAAGCATAAAGCGGTCGGAATATGTTTTTACCCTGATATGCGGCTTTCAGCTGAATTTCCTCCATCATGAGGGATGCTGTTTGCTGATTCGTGTAATACTGAAAATAGCCGACGGTATCATCACCGTCTTTGATCAGAATGATCTGCCGTTCCTCTTTATGAATGTATGCACCGCTGACCGCTTCGTACCACATGGCATGGTCTTCTTCTCTTGTGTTGCCTGTCGGTGCAATACACGTCATGTTATCGGCGAGAATGTCAAACAAGGTCTGTTGTACGGTGTTAAAATCGCCTTTTTGCAAATAAGAAAAAGAAATCATTGCTTCTCCTGTAAGTTTTTATTATAAAGTGGTGTGAAAGATCACCGTATATCAGTTTAATTGTTTTATTTGGAAAAATCAAGTGTAATAAAAATAAAAAAAAGCTTCCGGAACGAACCGGAAGCGGAAAATGTGTTTATTTGTTGATGAGATCAGAGATTTCGTCAACGATGAGGGCGATGAGTTCACTGATGAGCACGTAAATGCGGCTGCTCTTGATTTTGAAAGCAATGTCGGAAAGAATGCTGTCAAAGTCGGTCGTTTCTTCGTAGGTCAGTTTTTCACTGCCGTTGTCGATCACGATGGGCTGTGTTGCGGTCATACCGCCGTCACCCAGAATTTCGGCACGGACGTACAGGAAGTTTTCGGCACCCTCAACGGTGTCAAGATCGAGTGTCAGCACGGTGTTGAGGTCATTTTCCGTCAGTTCCTGAGAAGCGATGACCTTGCCGTCTGCGATCCACTGAATGTAATTGCAATCGTCAACCGTTACGCTGACGGTGTGATCTTCTGTCTTTACGCTGGTGAATACGGGGTATGCAATGTCGGTGCAGGTTGCGTCAACGGTCTGTTCGGGGCCGATGCTGTCGGTTGCGAAAATGCGGCGGGCAACGGAAAAGAATGCACCGTTCTGCATGGTTTTCTTGATATTTTCAACGTTGTTTTCTTCCATTGCAAAGAGCATGAAAGAGGTATCAACGTGGCTGGTGTAATGTGCGTCGTTGTTTGCAAAGCCCCAAACCATCTTGCCGTAGGGGAGAGTCTGCATGAGCATGGTGTCCCACAGAATGCGGGTGTATTCTTCGGTGCCGTTGTGGCAGTTGAATACTTCAATGCCGAGACAGGAGTCGTATTTCAGCAGGATTTCCGATAAAAACCATGCATTTTCGGGATCGCCTGCGGATTCTTCGTTATCAAAATCATACCAGTCGCCGGGATGGTTGATGTGGGAAAGTCCGCCGTTTTTTTCAATATAAGAGATTGCCTGCTCATAACCAAGCTCGTTTTCAGCACCGGGGAAGCCATTGCCTTTATCGGCAGGCAGGAAGTAACCGTTAACATGGTTTTTGGTAAGTGAAAGGTTGTTGAATTCGTTTGCACCTGTAACGCAGGTCATGGGCTTGTTTCTGATGGTTTTTCCGTCGTAAAGCGGATATGTTCCCGAAATAACGCCTTCATATTCCTCATCTGTCATGCATTCGTAGGGATTGTCAATAAGGAGCTGATAAGTGTAAAGAAGCTGCTTTGCAGGTTCTTTGTTCCATTCAACACCTGTGATTCCG
>JAZNRU010000033.1:0-63077 GCA_045590895.1 Acutalibacteraceae bacterium | reverse complement strand
TTGAAGGAGGAAAAGAAAGAATATGTTAACATTAATGGATGACCCTGGGACGTCAAACCACATTACACAATTAGTCATAATTGTTGTTTTGATTTTAATCAATGCTTTTGTAGTATAACAAATTCCTTAAAAAAATGCAAGTGTTTAGTTACATTTAAGCGAAATTTTACTTATTTTTTGCAGATACCTTCAGCGATGTTCTTGGGAACCTGTGCATAGTGGCTGGGTTGCATGACGTAGTTACCTCTGCCCTGTGTTTTGGAGCGAAGGTCCGTCGCATAGCCGAACATATTCGACAGCGGAACGAATCCCGTGACCTGTGTTGCACCGTTGCGGTTCTCAAGTTCTTTGATTTCGCCTCTGCGAGAGTTGACGTCACCGATTACGTCACCGAGATAGTTGTCGGGCACGGTAATGACAAGACTCATAATGGGTTCCATCAAAACGGGAGCTGCTTTTTCCATAGCATCTTTGAATGCCATAGAGCCGCAGATCTTGAATGCAAGTTCAGATGAGTCGACTTCGTGGAACGAACCGTCTACGATGGTACACTTTACGTCCACAACGCCGTAACCTGCAAGCACACCGGCTTTACATGCACCGAGAATACCCTGTTCGATGGCAGGAATATATTCTTTCGGAATTGCACCGCCGAATGTTTCGTCGATGACTTCGATACCCTTGTCGGGGTTGGGCTCGATGTTCATCTTTACATGAGCAAACTGACCGTGACCGCCGCTCTGACGTGCATAACGGGTATCCGTGTAAGCCGCCTTGGTGATGGTTTCTCTGTAAGCAACCTGCGGAGCACCGACATTGGCTTCGACCTTGAATTCACGCAACATTCTGTCTACGATGATTTCAAGATGCAATTCGCCCATACCGGCAATGATGGTCTGACCGGTTTCCTCATCCGTATAATAGCGGAAAGTGGGATCTTCCTCGGAAAGTTTCATCAGAGCAACGCCCATCTTTTCCTGACCGGCTTTGGTCTTGGGTTCGATGGCAATGCGGATAACGGGTTCCGGGAATTCCATGGATTCAAGAATGATCTGATCCTTTTCGGAGCATAGCGTATCACCGGTCGTGGTGTTCTTCACACCGACAACGGCAGCGATGTCGCCTGCATAAACCATATCGATGTCCTGTCTGTGGTTGGAATGCATCAACATGATTCTGCCCATACGCTCATGCTTTTTCTTCGTGGAGTTGTATACGGTCTTACCGCTTTCGGCAGTACCGGAATATACTCTGAAGAAGCAGAGTTTTCCGACAAAGGGATCGGTAGCGATTTTGAATGCAAGTGCAGCAAACGGTTCTTCGTCCGAAGCATGGCGGGAAATGGTCTCGCCCGTGTCGGGATCCGTACCGTCAACAGATGCAATATCCGTGGGTGCGGGAAGATAATCGACGATAGCGTCGAGAACCTTCTGCACGCCCTTGTTGCGGTAAGAGGTACCGCAAACGACGGGAATAAATGCACCGGAAATGGTAGCCTTACGGATGCAATCTTTAAGAACATCCTTGGGCAGATCACCGTTTTCGAGATAATACTCAAGTGCTTCTTCATCCATTTCTGCCGCGGCTTCGACGAGCTGCAGGCGGTAAGCCTGTGCATCGTCAAGCATATCGGCAGGAATATCGATGACAGAGACGTTCAGACCTTTGTCATCGTTGTAGATGGTTGCATTCATTTCGACGAGGTCAACGATGCCGACAAAGTCCGCTTCTGCACCAATGGGAAGCTGAAGAGGAACGGGATTGCAATGCAATCTGTCCGACATCATATTCACAACATTGTAAAAGTCAGCGCCCATAATGTCCATCTTATTGATGTAAACAAGTCTGGGAACATGGTATTTGTCAGCCTGTCTCCAAACGGTTTCAGACTGGGGTTCAACACCGCCCTTTGCACAAAGAACTGTTACGGCACCGTCGAGAACACGAAGTGAACGTTCAACTTCTACCGTAAAGTCAACGTGACCGGGGGTGTCAATGATGTTGATTCGATGGTCTTTCCAGAAACAAGTAGTAGCAGCGGAAGTGATGGTGATACCACGTTCCTGCTCCTGCTCCATCCAGTCCATAGTGGCTGCGCCGTCATGCGTTTCGCCCAACTTGTGATTTACACCCGTGTAGAACAGGATGCGTTCAGAAGTCGTGGTCTTACCGGCGTCGATGTGAGCCATAATACCGATGTTTCTTGTACGCTCAAGCGATACTTGCCTTGGCATAATTTCCTCCGGGATAAATTAGAAATAATTTGATTACCAACGGAAATGGGAGAAAGCCTTGTTGGCTTCTGCCATCTTGTGGGTGTCTTCGCGCTTTTTGTAAGCGGAACCGGTCTGATTCACAGCATCCATGATTTCGCCTGCAAGACGTTCTTTCATTGTTCTTTCGGAACGTGCACGAGCATAAAGAGTGATCCATCTCAAACCGAGCGTGTGTCTTCTTTCGGGACGGACATCCATCGGGACTTGATAGGTTGAACCGCCGACACGACGAGCCTTGACTTCAAGCAAGGGCATTACGTTTTCCATAGCGGCTTCAAAAACCTCAAGGGGTTCTTTGCCTGTTTTTTCTCTGATGATTTCGAATGCGTCGTAAACGATCTTCTGTGCGACGCCCTTCTTACCATCGTACATAACGCTGTTGATAAGACGCGTTACGAGTTTTGAGTTGTAAAGCGGATCCGGCAATACGTCACGCTTTGCGATGTTGCCTCTTCTTGGCACTTTACTTCCCTCCTTCATAGTAATGATATCATAGGTACTCGAGTGACATTTTCCCCGTTGCGCCAAGGTGAGACTATATATAGAACTCACCGTGGTGATGTTACACAATCAAGAAAAGTTGTCGGGTTGCAAATGCTTATTTCTTAGCCTTTGCTTTCTTGGCACCGTATTTGGAACGGGCCTGCATACGACCGTTAACGCCCTGGGCATCAAGGGTACCGCGGATGATGTGATAACGCACACCGGGAAGATCCTTAACACGGCCGCCTCTGATAAGAACAACAGAGTGTTCCTGCAGGTTGTGACCGACGCCGGGGATGTAAGCGGATACTTCAATACCGTTTGTCAGACGTACTCTGGCCAGCTTTCTGAGAGCAGAGTTGGGCTTCTTGGGGGTGTCAGTCTTAACAACTGTGCACACGCCTCTCTTCTGGGGAGAATTGTGATCGGTCATAACGTTCTTTTTGGAGTTAAGACCTTTACCCAGAGCAGGAGCCTTGGACTTTTTCTCAAGAGACTGTCTTCCGTGACGGACGAGCTGATTGAATGTCGGCAAACTATTGCACCTCCTCTAAAATGATTATATATATAACAAGGGGAACGTGCGTTCCCCTTGCAATATAACTGATTGCGGTGTTTCCCATTCGCACGGTTAGTAATTCTACCACAATTATACCCGTTTTGTCAACACCTTTTACAAAAATTCTTAAGAATTTTCGTCCATATTACCCAAAGTTACGCCGGGTGCGATCTGTTGAACGACAGAAACATCGGAATAACATCTCATACCGGTACCGGACGGAAGAAGTTTACCGATCAGAACGTTTTCTTTCAGGCCGAGCAGCGGGTCTGTCTTGCCGCGGATGGCGGCATCGGTCAGCACGCGGTTGGTTTCCTGGAAGGAAGCGGCGGACAGGAAGGAGTCGGTTGCAAGGGCTGCCTTGGTGATACCCAGAAGGACGGGCTGGCAGGTTGCTTCCATTGCTTCATAGCCTTCACGTGCGGCCTTTTCGCGAACGGCGGCATTTGCGGCTTCGAATTCGCTCTTTGCAATGGTGACACCGGGAAGAAGGTCAGTCATACCGGTTTCAACAACCTTGACCTTGCGCATCATCTGACGGACGATAACTTCAATATGCTTGTCGTTAACGTCAACGCCCTGTACGCGGTAAACGCACTGCACTTCGCGGATGAGGTAATTATGAACGGCATCCACGCCGAGAATTTCAAGAACATCGTGGGGATTTACGGAGCCGTCTGTCAGATGTGCACCTTTTTCCACGAAATCGCCTTCCCTGACCACTTTGCGGTAGCCGTAAGGAATGGTATATTCTTCACTGGTCTTGTCTTCCTGATTGGTAACCGTGATACAGGAAGCACCCTTCTTGCCTTCCGTGAAAGAAACGATACCGCTTGTCTTGCTCAGAATGGCAAGCGTCTTGGGTTTTCTGGCTTCAAAGAGTTCTTCAACTCTGGGAAGACCCTGTGTAATATCGGCGGACGTCGTAACACCACCGGTATGGAACGTTCTCATGGTCAGCTGTGTACCGGGTTCACCGATGGACTGTGCGGCAATAATACCGACGGCTTCACCGTTGGCAACCGTTCCGCCTGTAGCAAGGTTGGAACCGTAGCAACGGCGGCATACACCGTGTTTTGCCTTACAGGTAAGCAGAGAACGGATGACGACCTTTGTAAAGCCTGCATCAACAATGCGTTTTGCATCTTTTTCGGTTATCATTTCGTCTGCACTCATGATGACTTCGCCGTTTTCATCCGTCAGCGGATGCAACAGATAACGGCCGGTCAGTCTTTCGGTCAGCGGTTCAATGACATTGTCACCGTCAGAGAAGATATCACTGACTTCAAGACCTTCATCCGTGCAACAATCGTCTTCACGGATGATAACATCCTGCGAAACGTCAACGAGGCGACGTGTCAGATAACCCGAGTCAGCGGTACGAAGAGCCGTATCGGCAAGACCTTTACGGGCACCACGGGAGGAGATGAAGTATTCAAGTACGTTCAGACCTTCACGGTAGTTAGCCTTGATGGGTACTTCAATGGTTTCACCGGCGGTGTTTGCGATCAGACCGCGCATACCGCACATCTGGTTCAACTGAGAAGCGGAACCACGGGCACCGGAGTCGATCATCATGTGGATGGGATTGGTCAGATCAAGATTGCTCTTGAGTTCTGCGGAAACCTTGTTGGTGCATTCCGTCCAGATCTTGATGATCTCAGTTGAACGGTCTTTATCACTCAGGAAGCCGCGGCGATACTTTGCGATGATCTTATCGATCTTGGCTTCGGATTCAGCAAGAAATTCCTTTTTCTTTTCGGGAATGACCGCATCGAAAACGGATACGGTGATACCGCTGCGGGTAGAATATTTATAACCCTGGTTTTTCAGTTTATCAAGCACGTCCGCAGCAATGGAAGTACCGTGGATGCTGATACATTTTTCAATGATCTTACCGAGTACCTTCTTACCGACCAACTGATCGACTTCCGGTCTGAGCATGCTGACCGGATCGGAAGGATCTCTGGTGACAAAGCCCAGATCCTGCGGCAAAGGACGGTTAAAGATCAAACGGCCGAGTGTTGTTTCAACAAGACCGGTATATTCGACACCGTCAATGACCTTCGTCATGCGGATCTTGATGGGTGCGTGAAGACCGAGGAAGCCTTCATCGTAAGACATAACGGCTTCGTCTTCATCACGGAATACGTGACCTGCACCGGGTTCGTTTTCACGTACAAGAGTCAGATAGTAAGAACCGAGCACCATGTCCTGCGAGGGAACCGTAACGGGTTTACCGTCGGACGGTTTAAGCAGGTTGTTGGCGGCAAGCATGAGGAAACGTGCTTCTGCCTGTGCTTCTGCGGAAAGGGGTACGTGAACAGCCATCTGGTCGCCGTCGAAGTCGGCGTTGAATGCGGTACATACCAGAGGATGCAGTTTGATGGCACGACCTTCCACAAGAACGGGTTCAAATGCCTGGATACCGAGGCGGTGCAGTGTGGGAGCACGGTTGAGAAGAACCGGATGGTCCTTGATAACCACTTCAAGTGCATCCCATACTTCCGTATTTGCACGTTCCACCATCTTCTTGGCGTTCTTCATATTCTTGGCATAATCCTTTTCAACGAGACGCTTCATAACGAAGGGTTTGAAAAGTTCAAGAGCCATTTCCTTGGGAAGACCGCACTGATAGATCTTCAGTTCGGGACCGACGACGATAACCGAACGGCCGGAATAGTCAACACGCTTACCGAGAAGGTTCTGACGGAAACGGCCCTGCTTACCTTTGAGCATTTCGGAAAGTGCTTTCAAAGGACGATTGTTCGGACCGGTAACAGCTCTGCCGTGACGACCGTTGTCTATGAGGGCATCCACTGCTTCCTGCAACATTCTCTTTTCATTCTTAACGATGATTTCGGGAGAACCGAGTTCAATCAGTTTTTTCAGACGGTTATTGCGGTTGATAACACGGCGATACAGGTCATTCAGATCGCTGGTGGCGAAACGGCCGCCTTCCAACTGAACCATAGGACGGATATCGGGCGGAATGACGGGAATGACGTTGAGGATCATCCATTCAGGCTTGTTGCCGGAATTTTTGAAAGCTTCAACCACTTCAAGACGCTTGAGCACCTTCGTCTTTTTCTGACCGGTTGCAATGCGAAGTTCATCGCGCAGTTGTTCATACAGCACTTCAATGTCCAGTTCAGCAAGCAATTGCTGAATGGCTTCCGCGCCCATTTTGGCAACGAAAGAATTGCTGTCATATTTCTCAACATAATCAGCATATTCGGAATCGTTGATGATCTGATATTTGCTCAACGGCGTATCGCCGGGATCTATTACAATGTATTTACTATAATAGAGGACTTTTTCGAGTTCACGGGGAGACAGTTCAAGCAACAGGCCGATTCTGGAAGGAACACCCTTGAAATACCAAATGTGAGAAACGGGACAAGCCAGGTCGATATGTCCCATTCTTTCACGGCGGACTTTTGCTTTTGTGATTTTAACACCGCAACGATCGCAGACCTTGCCTTTGTAGCGGATTCTTTTATACTTACCGCAGTGGCATTCCCAGTCCTTGGTAGGTCCAAAGATTTTTTCGCAGAAAAGACCGTCACGCTCGGGCTTGAGTGTTCTGTAGTTGATCGTCTCGGGCTTTGTAACTTCGCCGCAAGACCATTCGCGGATCTTCTCGGGAGATGCGAGTCTGATCTGAATGGATTCAAAATTAAACTCGTTATAATTCTCTTCCGAATATCTCTTAACAGTTACAGGGCTTTCGCTCATTTAACAGCAGCTCCTTATTTTATTTATACGAAAAAATGACTTCAATCTTTATTCAGAAAAACCGTCGTCATCGGAAAAACCGTCGGCATACGAATCCGCACTGAAATCATCACCGAAATCGTCACCGAAATCACCGCCGAAATCACCGTCAAAACCGACGTCTGAACCGGCATCTTCGGGTGCATCTTCAACGGAGAAACCGTGGTCTTCAAATCCGCCGTCGTCAACATATTCGGTTTCGGGTACATCGATTACGTCGCCTTCATCATCATAGTCCTGCTTCAGGTCGATCTCTGCACCTTCGTCATCAAGAACGCGGACATCCAGAGCCAGCGACTGCAGTTCCTTAACGAGAACTTTGAAGCTCTCGGGAATACCGGGCTTGGGAACGTTGAGACCTTTGACGATGGCTTCGTAAGTTTTGACACGGCCGACAACGTCGTCGGATTTGACAGTCAGAATTTCCTGCAGGGTGTAAGCGGCACCGTAAGCTTCAAGAGCCCATACTTCCATTTCACCGAAACGCTGACCGCCGAACTGTGCCTTACCGCCCAAGGGCTGTTGGGTGACAAGGGAGTACGGACCGGTGGAACGGGCGTGGATCTTATCATCTACCAGATGCAACAGTTTCAGGAAGTACATAACGCCGACCGTTACGGGGTTATCAAACTTCTGACCGGTTCTGCCGTCGTAAAGATCGATCTTACCGTCTTCACGAAGGCCTGCTTTTTTAAGAAGATCAACGATATCCTGTTCGTGAGCACCGTCAAATACAGGTGTCATGACCTTCCAGCCGAGTTCTCTTGCAGCTCTTCCGAGTTGCACTTCAAGAACCTGACCGATATTCATTCGGGACGGAACGCCCAGGGGGTTGAGAACGATATCAAGCGGTGTACCGTCGGGCAGGAAAGGCATATCGACCTGCGGGATAATGCGGGAAACAACGCCTTTGTTACCGTGACGGCCTGCCATCTTATCGCCGACGGAGATCTTTCTCTTCTGTGCGATATAAACGCGGACTTCTTTGTTGACACCGGGGCTGAGTTCATCGCTGTTTTCTCTTGTAAACACTTCAACGTCAACAACGATACCGTACTCACCGTGCGGTACACGCAGGGAGGTATCTCTGACTTCCCTTGCCTTTTCGCCGAAAATGGCACGAAGCAATCTTTCTTCTGCGGTGAGTTCGGTTTCACCCTTCGGAGTAACCTTACCGACGAGAATGTCACCGGAACGGACTTCCGCACCGATGCGGATAATGCCGTTTTCATCCAGATCTTTCAGAGCATCGTCACCGACGTTGGGGATGTCTCTGGTGATCTCTTCCGGTCCGAGTTTGGTATCTCTTGCTTCCGTCGGATATTCTTCAATATGAATGGAGGTAAATACGTCGTCGCTGACGATCTTTTCATTGACGAGAACGGCGTCTTCGTAGTTATAACCTTCCCAGGTCATAAAGCCGATGAGCACGTTTTTACCAAGCGAAATTTCGCCTTCGTCGGTTGCGGGACCGTCTGCGATCACGTCACCTTTTTCAACACGCATACCGACACTGACGACCGGTCGTTGGTTGATACAGGTGCCCTGATTGGAGCGCATGAATTTGATGATCTGATATTCATCGATACTGCCGTCGTCGGTGGTGATCTCAACGAGATCGGCACTGACCTTGGTGCAGACACCGGCATTGGTTGCAATAACGGCAACACCGGAGTCAACGGCGGCTTTGTATTCCATACCGGTACCGACAATGGGGGCCTGCGGTTTCAGAAGCGGAACTGCCTGACGCTGCATGTTGGAGCCCATGAGTGCACGGTTGGCGTCGTCGTTTTCAAGGAACGGAATCATGGCGGTTGCCACGGAAACGACCATTCTGGGAGAAACGTCCATGTAGTCAGCGACGGTGTTTTCCACTTCCTGGAATTCGCCTCTGTAACGGATCATAACTTTGCTCTTGGCGAAACGTCCGTTTTCATCAAGCGGTTCGTTTGCCTGTGCGACACGGAATTCGTCTTCCACGTCTGCGGTCATGTATTCAATTTCATCGAGCACAACGCCGGTTTCCTTATCAACGCGGCGGAACGGTGCTTCAACAAAACCGTATTTGTTGATTCTTGCGAAGGTAGCAAGGTAAGAGATCAGACCGATGTTCGGTCCTTCGGGCGTTTCAATGGGGCACATACGTCCGTAGTGCGAATAGTGAACGTCACGCACTTCGAAACCTGCACGTTCACGGGTAAGACCGCCGGGGCCCAAAGCGGAAAGACGGCGTTTGTGCGTCAGTTCCGAAAGAGGATTGGTCTGATCCATGAACTGAGACAGCTGAGAAGAACCGAAAAATTCCTTGACGGCTGCCAGAACGGGACGGATATTGATAAGTGCCTGCGGGGTAACGGTGTTGTTTTCCTGTGCCTGCAGGGACATTCTCTCACGCACGACTCTTTCCATACGGGTGAAACCGATGCGGATCTGATTCTGCAACAGTTCACCGACGGAACGGATGCGGCGGTTGCCGAGATGGTCGATATCATCCAGATGACCGACATCATGAGCAAGACAATCCAGATAGTTGACACTGGCAAAGATATCGTCGATGGTGATGTGCTTCGGGATGAGCAGATCGCAATCACGTTCAAGAGCCTCAGCAAGGGCTTCCTTGTCTTCACCACAGGTATCAAGAATGCGGCAGAGAACTTCAAAACTTACCTTTTCGTTAATGCCGATGGCTTCCAGTTCTTCAACCGTGAACATCGGCAGATACGCAGGTGCATCGACCATACCGTTGGAAATGACCTTGACGGTGACGCCGTCTGCTTCGACGTGAATAACTTTCACGCCTGCCTGCTCAATTTCGTAAGCAAGTTCTTTGCTCACACGCGTGCCGGCTTCCGCAATGATCTCACCGGTCAGAGGAGATACGGCGGGCTCTGCGAGCACCTGATTACGAAGTCTGTCGGAAATCGCAAGTTTTTTGTTGTATTTATAACGGCCAACACGGGAGAGATCGTAGCGGTGTTCATCAAAGAACAGACCGTCGATGTGGGCCTTTGCGGTATCAATTGTGGGAGGTTCGCCGGGACGAAGTTTCTTATAGACCTCAAGCAGAGCTTCCGTGGTGTTACCCGTGGAATCTTTTTCAAGGGTAGCAAGAATGCGTTCGTCATTGCCGAAGAACTCACTGATGTCGCTGTTGGAATCAAGTCCCAAAGCACGAAGGAACACTGTGATAAGCTGTTTTCTGCTCTTGTCGATACGGACATAGAACACATCGTTCTGATCCGATTCGTATTCAAGCCAGGCACCGCGGTTGGGGATCACGGTGGCACTGAACAACTTCTTACCGGTCTTATCACGCGTCATGTTGTAATAAACACCGGGAGAACGAACGAGCTGCGAAATGATTACACGTTCCGCACCGTTGATGATAAACGTGCCGCTGGGTGTCATCTTGGGGAAATCACCCATGTAGATTTCATTGATTTTGATTTCACCGGTTTCTTTGTTCAGCAAACGGGCTGTAACGTAGAGAGGAGCCGCATAGGTCGCCTTACGTTCTTTGCACTCCTTAATGCTGTACTTCGGCCGGTCATTCATTTTGTAATCGATGAAGTCAAGCACCAGATTTCCTGCATAGTCGGAAATCTCGCCGATATCACCAAAGACCTCACGAAGACCTACATCCAAAAACCACTGATATGACGTTTTCTGCACCTCGATGAGGTTGGGCATCTCCATAACCTCATTGATGTGGGAAAAACTCATTCTGGTTTTTCTTCCCAATTTTACGGGCTTCACATCTGCCATGTACATTACTCTCCGATCTTTTTTTATCCGCTGTGGGTGGAACGCAAAAAAGAAAACTCCCGACATTTTCTTCATGTGCGTTACTATAAAAAATTATAAATAAAGACATTCTTTAATAGATATATGTCTCCACTATAATGCAGTATAGCATTATACACATAGCAACCGCTTTTGTCAAGAGTTTTTTTTCAAATTTATGAAGTTTTTTACAATTTTTACAATTATCTGCCCTGTTTATTCAAAAGTACAACAAGGTGCAAGCCGTTTTGACCTGCACCTTGCCTGTTTTTTTTGAAAAATGACGGTCAACCTGCCTTGACGGCCAGTTTTACACCGCCTTCGACCACTTCGGAAACGATGTTCGTGAACGAATTGCCCTGCGGATCATCGCCCTTGCAATATTCACCCATTGCAATGCCGAAATACGGCTCTCCCTCGGGTGCATCGGCACGCACGGTAAAGGTAGCCGTCATCAGATGCGTTTCGTTAAGATTGAGCGTTGTCAGCGTAAGGCCTGCAAATTTGATGTAGGCATTCCCTGCCTCATCTGCACCCGACACAACTTCACTGATGAGATTCGCAACCGTTTCCGTCTGCATATCCGTCAATGTAAGATAAGCGGCATCGTAAGACAGATAGCAATCCATGGAGCAGAACAAATCCGCATTGTCAATGTACACTTTGACCTCTACGGTATCTCCCGCTTTTGCGGAATCAACCGAAAGCACGGGATACACGGTCACGGCATCCCCTTCTTTTGAACAACCTGCAAGCAAACAGGTCAATGCGATCACAAAAACCAACATGCAGGTAAAAATTCTTTTTTTCATCATTTGATTCCTCCCGGATCCATAAGATTTTTTTTCAAAAGATCACGCAGTGAATGCTGCACACAAAGTTCGTTTCCGCACGGTCTTTCCGCTGAAAAAAAATAGCAGTATTCACAAAAATAATTTCATATTATTATACAAATCAAACAAAGTCACGCAGGCGTCTGCTGCGGTTCGGATGACGCAGTTTACGCAGTGCTTTTGCTTCGATCTGACGGATTCTTTCACGGGTAACGTTGAATGCGGCACCGACTTCTTCAAGGGTTTTCGGACGGTTATCATCCAGACCGAAACGCATGATGAGCACACTGGCTTCACGCGGAGTCAGCGTTTCCAATGCATTTCTGATTTCTTCTTTCAGCAAAGTCTGCGAAGCGGCGGCTTCGGGTGCAAGTGCATCCTCATCGGGAATAAAATCACCGAGATGGCTGTCGTCCTCCTCACCGATGGGCGTTTCAAGTGATACGGGCTCCTGTGCGATACGCAGGATCTCACGCACGCGTTCGGGTGTCATATCGACCACTTCCGCAATTTCTTCGGCGGTGGGTTCCTTACCTTTCTGATGCAGAAGCTGGCTGTTTGCTTTTTTAACTCTGTTGATCGTTTCCGTCATGTGGACGGGAATGCGGATGGTACGTGCCTGGTCTGCAATGGCTCGGGTAATGGCCTGACGGATCCACCACGTTGCATAAGTAGAGAATTTGAATCCCTTGGTGTAATCAAACTTGTCCACAGCCTTGATAAGACCGAGGTTGCCTTCCTGAATGAGATCCAAAAACTGCATACCGCGACCGTTGTATTTTTTTGCAATGCTGACCACAAGACGCAGGTTTGCTTCTTCCAGACGCTTCTTTGCAACGGGATCGTTGTCAAGAATACGGATGGCAAGGTCAATTTCTTCTTCGGGAGCGAGCAACGGAATTCTGCCGATCTCACGCAGATACATTTTGACGGGATCGTCCAGCACGGCACTCTTGCTGTCTTCCGTTTCTTCGTAATCCTGGTGTGCTTCCGTTTCAATGGAAAGAAGATCCACCGAAACGTCGCTCATATCGTCGATCAGTTCAATGCCGAGTTGTTCGACCTGTTCGTACAGTTTGTCCAGTTCTTCGAGTTCAAAGTCATATTCGACGATCAGCGTGTCGATCGCCTGTGTAGTCAGTTTACCTTCCGCTTTACCTTTTTCAAGCAATGCCGCAATGGCTGATTTCTTATCACGCATATCCATATTATCCTCCGTTTTCTGTTTTTTTACAATCCGCAATACGGGCTAAAAAGTCGGCATCGGACAAAGGTCCTTCTCCTGCCCGCAATGCTTTTTTCTTTTCCTGTGACAGTATTTCAAGAAAATCCAGAAATGCCTTTTCCGTACCGCCCAACTGTGACGTCAACGCCAACAGCATGGAAATGTAAGCCACCCCTTCTTCGGTCAGATCCTCGGTAAAATCCGAAGGCATTAAACTGAGATTGTTCCCGATTTTGTTTTGCAAAACCGCAAATACTCTTTTATTATAATCGGTTAAAAATATATCATCCTGTAAACGCGATGCAAATTTGCGAAGATACGCAGGGTTTGCAAGCAGGGATGCCAACAGATATTCCTCTGCTTTCACTGCCCGCGGAAAACGTTTTTTATCAGGATTCGGTGAGGGAACGTCCTCCCCTTTCAGATGCCGTACTGCCTGTCCGAACATGGCTTTGTCTTCGTTCCGGCGACTGTTGCGTGCGATCTTGGCAACCTGTGCTTCGATCGCGGCTTTGGAGACCTGCAATTCCCCTGCCAGTTGCGTGATATACACGTCACGCTTTACGGCGTTGGGAATGGCGGCGAGGATCTGCACGGCTTCGTTGAGATAGCCCACTTTTCCGTCCGCAGTCTCGGTATCGTAACGTGCTTTTGCATTCTGCAGGGAAAATTCCGTTTCGTTGACGGCTCCCTCCAGGATTTCACGCATTCGCTCCGCACCGTATTTTTTGATAATCTCGTCGGGATCTTTTCCCCCGACCATACGAACCACACGCAATTTGATCTCGGTATCGGACAAAATCTTTCTTGCCCTTTGTGTGGCTTTTATACCGGCTTCATCGGAATCGAAACAGATCAGCAGTTCCGAACAATAGCGGCTGAGCAGTTTTGCCTGTTCGGGCGTGAACGCCGTTCCCAGACCGGCAACCGCCTGTGTAAAACCTGCCTGATGAAGACTGATGACGTCCATATACCCCTCGCAAAGGATCAGACGGTCGTTGTTGCCGTTTTTTGCGACGTTGAGGGCGTACAGGGCCGTACTTTTTTTATAAACGACCGTATCGGACGTGTTGAGATATTTCGGTTTTGAATCATCCAACACGCGGCCGCCGAATGCAATGACGTTGCCGCGAAGATCAATGATGGGAAACATCAGACGGTTTCTGAACGCATCGATGTACGAACCTTTCTGTGTTCTCCTTGCAAGGTCATACATGACAAGTTCGTTGTCCGTAAAGCCTTTGCTTCGCATATGTTTGAGCAGAGAATCCCAACTGTCGGGTGCAAAACCGAGCCCGAAACGCACGATGGTTTCTTTTTTCAGTGCACGTTTTTGCAGATATTCCCTGACTTTCTGTGCGTGCGGTGCAGACAACTGTGCATGGAAAAAACGTGCGGCTTCGCGGTTGGCTTCATAACAACGCCTTCTGCGTCGGGTAAGCTCATCATCCACGGGATCATTCGGGAAAGCCGTCCCCGTGCGTTCGCACAAAAAACGAACCGCTTCCGTATAATCCAGATTCTCGATCATGCGGATAAAGGTAATGGCATCGCCGCCTGCACCGCAACCGAAACAGTAATAGGATTGCGTATCTTTATAAATAACGAAAGACGGTGTTTTTTCGTTGTGGAAAGGACAAAGACAAACAGGCGTACGCCCGCGACCTCTGACTTCCGCATAACGGGCAATCAGTTCTTCTATTTCAACCTTTGACCGCAGATCGGTCAGAAACTCATCACTGAATCGCATTGTCTTCTCCTTTCGCAAAAATTTGTCTTCTCAATAGGATATACGCCGCAAAAATGCAAAATCCTTTGAAAACATTAAAAATTTTTCATTTTGAGTGCAAATAACAGAACAAAGCCCCCCCCTATTGTACTGTCATTATTACACACGCGGTCACACAATAACAAAAGGGGGATGCAATTTTATTTATTTTTTTTATTATTTTCGTCATATTTTCATCGGTGCAAAAATTTCCGACCGTTTTTTGGCTGAGAATTTACCGAAACTGCGTTCGGTCAATTCTTTTTCAAACGGTTCGACCTGTTCAACGGGCATACGAAACACCACCGTCACCTCGTCGGTAAACTGTGTATCCAGCGTGACGGCTTCAAAATCGGCAAGCAACGCAGGTACTCTGCCGTAAAAGGAATAGTCGCATTTCAGTTCCATGTCCGCACACAGCGACATACGAACGATGCCTGCCGCATCCACGCCAAGTTTTGCCGAATGCGAATACGCACGCACAAGACCGCCGCCGCCGAGCAGAATACCGCCGAAATAGCGTGTGACGACCAAAGCACAGTCCGTAACGCCTTCTTTGAGCAACACGTCCAGCACGGGCATTCCTGCCGTACCCTGCGGCTCACCGTCGTCGGAATAGCGTTTCATCTGTCCTTCACGCAGGACGTAAGCGTATACGTTGTGGGTGGCATCCCCGTATTTGGAACGCACGTCGGCAACGAAACGCACCGCCTCCTCGTTGGTCGTAACGGGAGCAACGGTCGTGATAAAACGGGAATGTTTGACGACGTATTCTGTTTTTGCCGCCTTTTCAAGAGTCAAATAGGAATTCAAAAAAATTACCACCTTTTCTGACAAATCTATGCAGAAAACCTCTGTTCGGAAAATGAAAAAAAGCGGCACCGCAAGAGTACCGTTTTTTTACTGTTGAATTTGATTCCGAAATTATTCGGCGTCGATGTTGTAACGCTTTTTGAATCTGTCAACGCGTCCGCCGGTATCGACGAGCTTCTGTTTACCGGTAAAATAGGGATGGCACTTCGAGCAGATATCTACGCGAAGGTTCTGCTTGGTGGAAGCTGTAGCAAAAACAGCACCGCAAGCACATCTGACTTCTGTTGCGCTGTAATTGGGATGGATGCCCTCTTTCATTTCAGGTTCACCTCTTCGTTAATACTTATGCGGGAAAGTATCCGAAATAAATCCGGGGCGGCTTTCCCTAATCAACATAGCATCGGATATTCTATCACAACAAAAAACAAAATGCAAGCATTATTTATATTTTTTTTCAACTTTTTTCACAGCAGAGCGATCTCTGCCGTCTGACCGAGGTGAATGGAATACAGCACGGCCTCTTTGACGGGCACACCCAGCACTTCCGAAGCGGCTTTGGCATACATTTTCACCTGTGCGTCATAGCGTCCGACAAGGGTTTTGACGTCTTTCACGCGGTCGGTCTTATAGTCCACGATAACCGCCTGCCCGTTTTCGACGAACACCATGTCGATCTTACCGATCACCACCGTAATTTCATCCGCGGCATAGTCGGGCAAGGTCGGAACAAACTCCGAAGCACCCACGGCAAGCGTAAACTGCATTTCACGGTGCAGTTGTTCCGCTTTTGCCGCACGAAAAGCGGTTTCGGATTGCAGGAACGCGGCGGTTTTACCGAAATCGATCGCATCGGCTTCGCGGCGTGTGAGCAGGGCACGCCTCACCATATCCTCTGCCTGTTTTCGGGCTTCGGGTGCATCCGCTTCCAACGAGCAATATTGTAAAAATTTATGCACCGCCGTACCGCGTTCGGCAGGCGTTACGCTGTCGGCACACAAAAAAGCGGGTTTGGAAACGGCAAAAAAGTCGGTGTTGAATTTTTCGGCAAAAAGATCGGATGCCGTACGTTTGACGGGAACGCCGTCAAGCACGGTGTAGGGATACAAGTATTCTGCCCTTTTTTGAATTTCCTCAAGAATTTCCTCCTGCGGCAAAGCCGACTCATTTTCTGCGTTTTCTTCACAAACGTCATCTTCCAAACCGCACAAAGTGACGTGCAAAGGAGAAAGAGCCTGCGTATTTGCAACCGTAAGTCCCGACAGTTCTTTGGAATCGGGATGCGTCAGCAAGGTCGGGATAAGCCAGTCGGCAAAACTGTCAGCCGTACTCATTCTGTACACGGACGGCAACAGGCAGTCGGTCAGGAAACAGATCTCCCGCGCAATGCGTTCTTCGCATTTATTGACCGTTGTCAAAATAATCAGATGCTCCGCCGCACGCGTCATGGCAACGTACAAAAGCCGCATTTCTTCGGCATTGACACCGTCATCCGAGATCATACGGACGGCTTTGGAGCCGACCGTATCGAATTTACGAAGCGTTTCCCTGTCCTGTCTGCGAAGCCCTACGCCTTTATTGTGGGAAATGAGCAAGGTTTTACGGCTGTCCATGCGGTTGAATTCTTTTGCCGTGTCCGCAAGAATGACGAACGGAAACTCAAGACCTTTGGATTTATGGATGCTCATAATGCGGACGGCACCGCTGTCGGATGCCGCACCTGCCGCACCGTCAAGTTTCTGTCCGTGTTCGATCAGACCGTCGATGTAACGCAGAAAACCGAACAGACCGCCGCCGTTTCCGCTGTCGTAAGAAGCGGCGTATTCAAGCAGAACGCAGAGATTCCGCATTCTCGTGTCGCCGTCCTCCATGGCGGTCACGACGCCCGTAAAGCCCGTGCGGTCGTAGATTTCACGCAAGAGCATCGCGTTGTTGCCTGCGGTTGCGATATTGCGGAAATGTGCACAGTCGGCAAGGAACGCCGCCGCCTTTTCATCCCCCTGTTCTGCCCTTTGCATCAGGCAGACGTACAGCGGTTTTTTAAGGTCGCACAGACGGGTGAGAGCAATTTCATCCGAGGTAAATCCGTACAGCGGAGAATAGAGCACCGCCAGGGTATCAATATCTTTATAAGGATCGTCCAGGATACGCAGAAATGCCAGTGCCGTGCGGATCTCTGCGGTTTCAAAGAATCCGCCGCTTTTTTCAAACGATACGGGAATACCGAGATTTCTCAATTCCTGTGCATAAATATCGGCAGAGGATTTGACCGTACGCAGAAGAATGCAGAAATCTCCGAAGCGTGCCTTGCGAACGCCCGTTTTTGTTCGCACGGACGATTCTTCTTTCATCAGGGCAAGGATCCGCTTTCCTGCGTATCTTGCTTCCGCGTGCAGGGATTCTTCTCTTTTCCTGCCGCCTTTTTCCAAAAGATGCCACTCTGCCTCGGCGGTCATGCAGGGCTCGTATAAGGCCGAAAAAACGAGTTCTTCGGATTTGGTGTAATCCATCTCCCCCGCCTGTTTCGTCATAATACGGGAGAAAACGAAGTTGACGTAATCCACAACGCCCTTGCGGCTTCGGAAATTGTTGCCGAGCACGATCTTGGACGGATGAGAACCGCCGTCGTAATCGGCAAAGGTCTCGCTTTTCTGCAAAAACAGTTCGGGCATGGCAAGACGGAATTTATAGATGCTCTGTTTGACGTCACCGACCGTGAAAAGATTGGTTTCGTCTTTGGACAGGGCACGGAACAGCATGTCCTGTGCTTCGTTGGTGTCCTGGTATTCGTCCACGAGAATCTCACTGAAGCCCTCTGCAAGTTCGCGTGCCAGCGGTGTGCGGATAACTTGTCCGTTTTCAAAGCGGACGAGAAGTTGCAAAGCCTTTGCGGTGATGTCGGAAAAATCATAGGCGTTGCGTTCTTTTTTCTCTTGTGAAAGTGCGGATGCAAACATACGCACACAATCAATCAGAGACACAACAACAGGTCGCAGTACCGCCATATCTTCCCTGTGTTCATCCGCCGTTGCAGGCAAGAGGGATTCGAGTTTCTCTTTTTCTTTTTTACAGTAATCACGCCTTGCCTTGACAGCATCCTTGGTTTCGGGATCGGAGGGTTTGTTCAGCCGCGGGAAGGATTCAAAATACATACGGCGAAGTGCGTTTTGGGCGGCATCCCAGCCGTTGTGCGTAGCTGTCAGCACAGATTCAAACATATACTTTTCACTGCGAAGAAAATCACCGTATTTATCACACAAATCGTCTGCACATTGAATGTCGGCAAGTGAACGCTCATACAGGGAAATGCAATAGCGAAGCCCTGTCTGCAAGCGTTGCATGAGAGCCGTACCCCACTGCGTCTGCAAGGGATCCTTGTCTTCATAATATTCCGGAATCGAATCCAGCCAGACGTCCGCAAAGGGATACGCCGCCGAATAGCGGTAGAGTTGCAGAATGCAGTCTGCAAGTTGTTCGTCGCTTTGTCCCTGCTCAAACAAGGCACAAAGAGATGCAAAACCGTCATCGTCACGGCTGTGCATTTCTTCGAGTACGGCGGCAACCACGTTTCTTTCGAGCAGTTTGCCTTCACCGTCATCCGTCAGACGGAAATCGGGTGCAATGTCCGCTTCATGGAAATGTTCACGGACAAGACGGATGCAGAACGAGTCGATGGTGCAGATCTTTGCATTTTCCATCTGTGCACGCAAACGGACGTAAAACGGATCACCGGGATGTTCCTTGGCGGCAAGGGCGATCTTATCAAAAATACGAAGCCGCATTTCCGCCGCCGCGGCGTTGGTAAAGGTTACGACAAGCAGAGAACGCGGGTCGACGGGATGTTCTCTGTTTAAGAGTTTTTGTGCAACACGTTCGGTCAGCACGGCGGTCTTGCCCGAGCCTGCCGCGGCACTGATGAGCAGACTGCAACCGCCTGCTTCAATGGCTTTTTGCTGTTCAGTTGTCCACTTCATCTGCCTTCTCCTCTCCCGTCGGATCGATCAGCCGCACGGGATCCCCGTTTTCACGGCTGCACACGCTTATATAATCGCAATAACGACAAATATCTTTATAATTGCTTCCCTCGGCAGGTACGGCGTAAATACTGCCGTGCCGCAGATCGGAAAACATTTCTTTGAGCAAGGTTTCAATTTTTTCATGGATGCGTACAAAGGTATCAAGCGAAGCGACACTGCCCTTGAGTTCGCCCTTTTTGTCGATCTTTGCATTGATATACACGCCTTCGCCCGTGCTGTCCATGCCGAGAATGACGGTTCTGTCGGCAAGCACGAGACCGTTCATCTTGCCGTTTTTCAGTTTCTGTGCTTCAATTTCTTCGACGGTTGCGTTACGCGGCAGTGACACCGCACCCGTTTTGGCGGGAACGTACAGAATACCTGCAGGGATGATATCGCCGTATCGGTCTTTTCCGTTGTCCCACAGACAGCACAGATACAAAAGCATCTGCATATTCAGACCTGCATCCAGATCGCTGAGTCTGAAGGTCTTGCCGCCCGTTTTATAGTCCACGATACGCAGATAACTGTGTCCGTCCGCTTCCATGACGTCCACGCGGTCCACAACACCCGTCACCGTCACACAGCCGCCGTCGGGCAATCTGACCGTAAAGGGATCAATCTCTGCATCCTTGCCGCCGACGGGCAGTTCCACGTCCTTCGTGACGAACAGACAACTGCCGAATTCCGTACGAAGCCGCTGTGCAATTTCGAACGCGGTCTCCTCTGCCCTGTCGAGTTGCCACTGCAAACGCATGGGCATATTCTCACGTCCGCCCATATAAACGCAAATATATTCTTCACACAATGCGTGCAAAGTCTGCCGCAACTGCGACACGGACACGTCACGCAACGCAGAGCCGGGATACTGCAACAGCAGTTGTTCCATCACGTAATGGATCAGCAATCCGCGGTGCGAGGCATCAAGTTTTGCGGTAAACGGCCTTTCCGCACGCAAACCGTAGCGGCAGAAATAAGCAAAAGAACACTTATGATACGCTTCAATACGCGAAGGCGAAAGATGCATGGATTCATGAAACAGTTTTTCGGCATTTTCCGCTTTTTCGAATGCAAACGAACGCCCGTTTGCGGCACGCTCCACGGCGGCAAGCCGACCTGCATACAAGGGTTTTTGTGCAACAAACGCACGCAGAGAAGCCGAAAGGGGCGTGTTTTCCGTATACAGTTTCGCGGCAGTTTCAAAAGCGGTCTGCTCACTCGTCACGCGGTCAAGCAAGGACATCTGCGAAGTCTGCACGCGGCGGCAATCGGGAAAGAGTTTTTCGAGTTGACCGACCAGTTCCGATTTATACTGCGTTTTTGCGTGCAGATCGGAAAGAGAGTAACTGACGTACAGTTTTTCAAGCGGTGCCGTCAGCACCGAAAAAGCAAGCAGACGTTCTTCCGCACAGGCGTTTTCGGGCGTTTCACCGAACAAGAATTCAAGTTCACGCAGTTGTTCCTTTTCCGCCTGCGAAAACACGCCGCTGTCCGAAAGGGGTGCAGGGAAAACACCGTCGTTCACGCCGACCGCGAACACCGCCTTGACTTTATCAAGACGGATCCTGACCGCATCCCCGACCGCGACTTCATCAATGCCGTCCGGGATGTCACCGATGTCGGCGGAATCGATCATGATACGCAACAGTTCCGAAAAACGTTTTGCAGTGAGTGTCTGTTCGCCGATCGCTTCCTGCAAGGCATCGAGCAACTGCATGAATACGTCCCATATACGGCCGCATTCAACGGCAGTCTGCGTATCACCGTTTGCATCAAGTTGTATCGCAAGTTCCCGCAAACGTTCTGCGGCGTGAATCTGCACAAGGTAATCGTACACCGCCTCGCAGGCTTTTTTCCCGTCTGCACCGTCGAGTTTTTTTCGCAGTTGCAAAAGCGGCAACACGGCACGTTTGCGAAGTTTTTCAATCACGTCCAGTTCATCTTCGTCCGCTTGTGTCATGGGTTTTCCGAAGCCCTGCGGATGTCCGCCGAATTCTTTTTTCCAACCCTCGTATTCAATCTGCCACAACACGGCGTAATGTTCAAGTTTTGCCGTTTCTTCCGCGTTCAGATCCGCAAGACCGGTTTTGAGCACCTGCATGAGAAGTTCCGTGGAGAAACGGTTGCCTGCAAGTTCACAGGCAGACAGAGCAAGACGGATCAACGGGAATTCACGCAAGGGTCTGCGTTTATCTTCAAAACAAGGCACGCCGTGACGGGCAAAAGCGGCGGCAACGGATTTCGCATACTGCCCCGCCTGCCGTTCAATAACGGCAATATCCCTCGCACGCAAGCCTTCTTCACGCAGAAGTCTTGCGGCTTCTGCGGCACAAAAGTCACATTCGTCATACGCATCGGCGGCACTGATAAGGGTTATTGCATCCGTTTTTTCTTCATATCCGTCCGCAAAAGGATTGTATAAATTACGGCGAAGATATGCAAGTGCCGCATTTTTTTTGTCGCATTCTTCGGGATACGATTCACGGACAGGTACGTTATGTCGGTTGCAAAGGGTGTGCAGACGGCGGCGTGCACGTTGGGAATGATAAAACGGGCCGTCCTCTGCAACATTTTTTTCCGCACACAGATAGAGATATACGTCGCGGCTGTTGCGAAGGATCTGCTCCATACAGCGGTACTGCTGTTCGGTAAAACCGCGGAATCCCTCAACGAACACGACCGTATCCGAGAGAAGATCGGTTTCTTTAAGGAGTTTTGTCAGCATATTGATGCGATCACTCTTATCCGAAAAACGCTCCCCCACCAACGCGTCGTAGGCTGAAAAGATCAAAGCGAGTTCTTTTGTTTTTTTTGACAGCGAAGCGGCTCCGATACGCTCTGCCACGGCAAGCAGATCGGACGGAGTCAGACAGTACATCCGCAACTCGTCACGTGCAGACAGCAAAGAACTCATCAGTTTTCCCCGTCCTGCATGGGCGGCATACAGACTGTTCTCCCCTGCGGCGTTTTCGACCGCAAGGCTCATCAGCACGTTTCGTCCCGCTTCGTCGATCTGCGGTTTGACCGCAATGCCGTTTTCCTGCAACAGCAAGGATGAAAGGCGTGAAAAACCGCTGACACGGATCCTGCCCGCAACAGCGGCTCCGTATTGCAGTAAAACTGCCTTTTCATGCAGAAATTCCGACTGATCGGGTACCAGAAGCAGGATCTTCCGATCGTCATTTTGTATGGTCTTTGTCAGTTGTGCCGTCAGACAGGCATTTCTTGTTTCCTGCGAACGAGCCATGATGATCTCAAGCACCGTATCACCGTCCAATGAAAGAATCTGTTTTCATTTTACAGGAAAATGCACGAAAAGAAAAGCCCTATTTTTTGTTTTTCAGCACACAGTGTCCTTTTCAGCCGTTTCAAGTCCGACGAATCGTACAATGTCATACACCGCAAAGGCATTTTTGAGCATCCCGACTTCTTCGGAAGAAAGTCCGTCACACAGAACGAGCAGTTGCGTGCATTTTTCCTCTCCGAAAAAGCGAAGCCGCTGTACGGCGTAACTGACGATCGCCTCATTCTGCAGATCGTCGGGTTGCAGTTGCACGGTCAGCGTATACGGTTTCGTATCCGGTCTTGCAAGCCGCTGGAGAAACATCAGCATAAAGAAAATGAGCCCCGTGGCGGCAAGTACGATCAGTATGGCGTTGATTACGTTTTCAAGCATAAAAAAATCACCTCATACCATTGTATGAAGTGATTGAGAAATGTGCGACCGGAACTGTAAGCCGGGTTCTGTCTTTGAAGGCAATCATCTGTCTTCGGTTGCCGTTGCCGACAACCTTTAGCCACCCGTTGAAGTATGGGCCGAGCAAGCCACTTCGGTCGGTGTTGCATCGGGTAGGGTTTACAGGTCCGTCCTGTTACCAGAACGCACGGTGAGCTCTTACCTCGCCTTTCCACCCTTACCGACAAACGTCGGCGGTATATCTCTGTTGCACTATCCCGGAGGTCACCCTCGGCGGCCGTTAGCCGTTACCCTGCTCTGTGATGCCCGGACTTTCCTCATATTCCGCTTTCGGACGGTGATAAAGCGTCCACGGGAATACGCGACTGCCCATTCCGCTCGCATGGTTATCATAACGGAAAGCGGTCGATTTGTCAAGCACGGATTTACACCGCTTGCAAAATGCATCGGACTTGTATTATAATATGAATAATAAATTTTGGAGGCTGTCTATGAAAAAACAATGTTTCAATTCCGATTGGTTTTTCCGCTATGCGGACAGCAGCAGTGTCTGCCCCGTTCAACTGCCGCACGATGCGCAGCTCCTGCAGAAAAGAACACCCGAATCTTCTGACGGCGGTCACGGCTATTTTCCCGGAGGAAAATACATATACACGAAATCCTTCCTTGCCCCGAAGGCATGGAAGCAAAAGACCGTCATGCTTGAGTTCGAAGGAATCTACAAGGATGCAACCGTATTGCTCAACGGTGAAAAAATTGCATTTCACGCATACGGCTACAGCGGATTTACGGTCACGCTCAACAATCTGCAATATGATGCAAATAACGAGCTGTGCGTCATTGCCGACAACACAAAACTGCCGAACTCACGCTGGTACACAGGCGGCGGCATTTACAGACCCGTTTGGCTGTGGATCGCAAACAAAGAGCACATACACTTTGAAGGTGTGCGCATCACAACGGTGTCGGTCGATCCTGCAGTGATCCGCGTACAGACACAGCACACGGGCGGTGACGAAATCAGCATTTCAATTCTGGACAACAAAAAAACCGTAGCCGCGGGAAGCGGTGAGGACTGTCTGATTGAAATTCCGGATGCAAAACTGTGGGATGACACAAATCCGAATCTGTATACCTGCCGTGTAACGCTTCTGAAAAACGGCAAAAAAACCGATGAAGAAATGCAGACTTTCGGAATCCGCACGATAGCATGGAACAAGGACGGTTTTTTCATCAACGGACAAAAGAAACTCCTGCGAGGCGGATGTGTTCACCATGACAACGGCATCCTCGGTGCCGCGACCTACGCAAAAAGCGAAGAACGCCGCGTGCGGATCATGAAAAGCGTCGGCTTCAATGCGATCCGTTCCGCGCACAACCCTGCTTCAAAGGCATTGCTGGAAGCCTGCGACCGATTGGGCATGCTCGTCATGGATGAAACGTATGATATGTGGTTTGCAAGCAAGACATTTTATGATTACGGCAGGGATTTCGAAGCCTGTTGGCAGGATGATGCAGCGTTCATGGTCAACCGCGACTACAATCATCCGAGTGTCATTATGTATTCTATCGGCAACGAGGTTTCCGAGCCCGGCAGCAAAAAAGGATTGGCCGTCGGCAAAGAACAGATCGACCTGATTCACGCTCTGGACGGCACCAGACCCGTCACCTGCGGCATCAACCTTGCCATTCTTGCATTTGCCGCATTCGGCAGCGGCATTTACAACGGCGGCGACGGCGGCGTTACCGACGTAAAACTGAACAAACAGGAAAACAAGGCTAAAAACGGAAGCCTGATTTTCAACACGGCAGCCAATATCGTCGGTCCCGTTATGAATAATCTCGGCAATCTTTCCCTTATTGAAAAGCAAGCGGCTCCGTTTTTTGCGCATCTGGATCTGGTCGGCTACAATTACGCCTCGGGCAGATACACCATTGATGCAAAGAAATATCCCGACCGTATTGTATTCGGCTCGGAAACCTTCCCGCAGGATATATGGAAAAACTGGGAAACGGTCAAAAATTACCCAACCGTCATCGGTGACTTTATGTGGACGGCATGGGACTACCTCGGAGAGTCCGGCATCGGCGCATGGAGCTATACGGGCGGTGTTCCGTTCAACAGACCCTATCCGTGGATCCTCGGCGGCGGCGGTGTAATCAACATTCTCGGCATTCCCGACGGCTCCTGCCGTTATGCGTCAACCGTCTGGGGAATGACGGATCAGCCGATCATTGCGGTGCGTCCCGTCAATCATCCTGCGGTGCGTCCTTCAAAATCCATCTGGCGCGGAACGAATGCATTTGAAAGCTGGAGCTGGCAAAACTGCGACGGCAACAAAGCGACCGTTGAGGTATACAGCACGGCACACAGCGTTGCACTGACGGTAAACGGCAATCCCGTCGGCAAAAAAGTGCTAAAGGAATGCAAAGCGATCTTTGAAACCGTTTACAGACACGGCGAAATCGTCGCTTATGCATTCGACAGAGACGGCAGGCAGATTGCCGTATCGCGCATGGAATCCGCAAAAGGAGAACTGCGCATTGCCGCTGAGCCGGAAGAAGCAAAAGTCAGCCTCGGCGAAATCGTTTATATTCCCGTTTCCGTACAAGGTGAAAACGGGGTTATAGAAAGCAATGCAGACCGAACATTAACGGCAACCGTTCAAAACGGCACTCTGCTTGCCTTCGGCAGTGCAAACCCGTGCACGGAAGAACAGTACCACACGGGCACATTCACAACCTACCACGGCAGAGCACTGGCGATCGTGCGCACCGACAGCAAAGGTATGCTTACGCTGTGCGTGACTGACGGTCAACAGGCAACAAGCGTCGGAATTGACGTTGAATAACCCAAAACGGCACAAAAAAAAGCAGGTCTTACGCTTCAATCAAATGAAGCAGAACCTGCTTTATATTATTTCCCGAATGCCGCCAATTCCTCAGCCGTGGGCATGGAGGCAGCGGCTCCCATACGGCTGACCGCAATACTGCCCGCTTTATTGCCCAGATCACACGCGGATAAAATATTGCCGCTTCGCACGAATTCAAGTGCCATGGCGGCGGTAAAGCAATCCCCTGCCGCCGTGGTGTCGACCGTTTTCGTTTGATAGGCAGGAAGAAGTGTCAATTGTTTGCCGTCCCAGACCGAACATCCGCGTTCACCGAGTTTGAGCACCACGAATTTCGCAAGACTTCTGTGCATCAGCATTTGCGATGCAAACAGAATGCTTTGTTCGTTTTCGGGAAAAATGCCCGTCAATGCCTTGGTTTCGCTTTCATTGGGGGAAAGGATCGTCACGCCCTGCATTCTTTCCAATGCGAACGCTTTGGCAGGACCGCAATCGACCACCGTTGCAATGCCTTTTTGCACGGCACGGTTGACACAGCCGACCACCGCGTCCTCTTTTGTTTCAAACTGCACGAGCAGAACGTCAAGATCATCCGTGACCTGCGAAGATGCTTCTTCAGGATCGATCTCGGCGTTTGCCCCCTCATAGACCACGATGCGGTTTCTGCCGTTTCCGTCCAACAGGATCACGGCAAGCCCCGTCTGCGTGCCGTCAAGGCTGATCCCCGACACGTCTACGTGGTTTTCACGCAGATTTTCCAAAAGTTTACGTCCGTTGGCATCGTCTGCAACCTTGCCGATCATTTTCGTCTTTGCACCGAGGCGGGCCAGCCCCGTTGCCTGATTGGCTCCTTTACCGCCGCAAGCATAGGAATACTGCGTACCGAGCAGGTTTTCACCGACCTCGGGCACTTTCTGCATCTGCAATATCATATCCATGTTGATACTGCCCATGACAGCCGCACGTATATTTTCAAACATAAGAAAACCTCCGTCACCTTTACAGCACTGCACGGAAATCTGCGGCAGACTGTTTCATATCCTTGCCTGCGATAAACAGACTGCTCGTTCCCAATACGAAAATATCCGCACCGCACTTACTTAAATTCTTTCCGTTTTCGAAACTGATGTTGCCGTCCACTTCAATCGGAATATGTGCACAGCCCAGAGAATCCAGCAAAGCTCTTGCCTGTTTCGTCTTTTCGAGTGCACCGCTGAACAGTTTCTGCCCTGCAAAACCGGGGCTTACGGTCATAATCAGCACCATATCGATATAATCGGTCAGATGCCGCAGGCTCTCCACGGGTGTCTGCGGATTGAGTGCAAGTCCTGTTTTGCATCCCTTTTTGCGGATCTGTTCCAAAGTGCGGTGAATATGCACGTCCGATTCATAATGCACGCAGACGATATCCTCCGACGTCAGTTGCATCTGCTCGAGAAAACGGCCCGGTTGCTGTACCATCATGTGAATATCCAGCGGAATGCGGCTTTTTTTTCGCATGGCATTGACGAGATCGAATCCAAGCGTAATGTTCGGTACAAAATCGCCGTCCATAATATCAACGTGCAGGTAATCCACCCCTGCGTATTCAAGTTCACCGATCGCTTTTTCCATATTCAGAAGATCCGCACACATGACGGATGCCGATAACTGTTTCATCCGGTATTGCTCCTTTTCAAATCTCAAACTGTAATTATTGTAGCATATTCAAAAAGAAAATCAAGACGGCATTAAAAATTTCACAAACAAGTATTGATATTATTGTAAAATTAATATAATATATATTTTAATTTGTTGAAATTTGCGGAGGGTTTCCATGAGAAAAACGGTATGCATTCTGTTGCTTATTGCACTGCTGGTCGGCATCATCCTGCCGGGCGGCATAGTTCCCGTCGCCTACGCCGCAGAAACTGCAAGCGAATCAACGACTGAGCCGACGAGTGAGCCTGTCAGCGAGCCTGTTTCCGAACAGCCGACCGAGCCGGTCAGTGAGCCCGCAACGGAAAACACGACGGAGATGCCCACCGAAGCACCTACCGAAGCACCTACCGAAGTTCCTACGGAAGCACCCACCGAAGTTCCCACTGAAAAACCTACCGAAGCTCCCACAGCGGCACCCACGGAAATTCCTACAGAGACTCCAACGGAACAACCTACTGAAGTTCCCACAGAACCGCCTACAGAACCACCCACGGATCCACCTACAGAACCGCCTACAGAACCACCCACGGAGCCACCTACAGAGCCGCCTACGGAACCCGAAGATCCGCCTTGTGACGGACGGTTGATGGGTGATACGAACGCAGACGGTCGCGTTTCAACGGACGATGCACGTAAGATCCTGCGTCTGAGCATCGGACTGGATCGCATTGACGAAGCAACTGCCGTCTACTGTGACCTCAATCTCGACAGCAATATCACTCCTGCCGATGCACGCACGGTACTGCGACAGGCGGTATCTCTCGAAAAGGAATTCCGTCACACGTTTTCCGTAAGCGTTGAAACAAAAGCGACCTGCACCGCCGACGGCAGTTGCAACTACAAATGCACGCTGTGCGGCGTAACTGCAAAAGAAACCATTTTCAAAACGAACCACACTTGGAAAGCTTCCTCGTTTCCGAATCCGCCGTCGTGCACCGCTTGCAACGCCACCGATACTTCTTACAAAGTAACGAAAACGCAGATGGTCAACCACTATCTGAACAAAACGGATGAATTGCAAATGAGCAGCAATATGACCGCCATTTCCGACAAGATCGGTTCACGCTGGTATACCTATAATAATAACAAAGCCACGTACGATTACATCGTAAAAACCTTGAAAAGTTACGGTTACACCGATTCACAGATCAAAACCGATACCTTCAAGATCGACGGCACGACACAGAGAAATGTCTACGTAACCCTTCCCGCTTCGGTGAGCAATGCGGATATTTTCTGTCTGTGTGCACACTATGACAGTGCCCAAAGCGGTCGCGGTGCCATTGACAACGCATCGGGGATCTGCACTTTGCTCGAAACGGCAAGGGTACTCAAAAGTGTCAATCTTCCGTCTGCCCTTGAAGTACGCATCTGCTTTTTCAGCGGCGAAGAAGTCGGCTATTACGGTGCTTACCGCTATTGCAACTACATAAGCGAATCCAAAAGCAGACATAAATATATTCTGAACGTCGATATGTCCTGCAGACCGTCCGCAAGCGGCAACTGGTATCTGTGCATCAGCACCGAGCCCGTATCGAGTACATACGCCTACCGTACCGCACAGCACAATGCGACAAGCCGTGCCCTCGTTGCGGCAAAACCGTACGTGGGAAACTGCACGGAAACCGATTTCCTGTATCCCGTTACGGCAGGACAGCACGATCTGATGGCGTTCCGCAAAAACGGTCTGACGGGTGCTACGCTCTCATGGCGACAGAAAAGCAGTTACAGCAATGCAAATGACTACAATCTGATTGCACCGTCGATCATCCACACAAGCAGCGACACCACAAGCAACATCAGTTATCAGTCCCTGTACAAAACGACGGAATTGGTCATTGCCACGCTTGCATCGGTGCTGACGGACAATATGAGCATTGCACATCTTGTAAAAAGCGAATAAGCAAAAGCGGAAGAAACAGACAAATTACGGTTTACGTTTTTTTGAACAGAAATATCCCCCAAACTTTCCTTGAAGAAAAATAAAAAAGATTCCTCAAAATCGGCTTGAGGAATCTTTTTTTTCTTATCAGTGATGAAAAAATGCCTTGCACTTTTCGGTTGAAAAACCCTTTTTCTGTTTTTCGTGTGCCTTTGACTGCAAAGGTACGCCGGGTTGCACGGAATAAAACTGCAGACTTTCAACGTCCTCGTACACAACTTCACAGTTACACAAGGGGCATTTTCCGTAGAAGGACGGCAATTGTGCGTGACATTGCGGACAAACGGCTGTGCCCTCTTTTGGCGGTGTAACGGTATCACGTTCCTGCACCTGCGTACTTTCCACATGAACGGGTACACCGTCCTCGTGCAGAATGCGGACAACTTCACGCCACACCTGCGTGTCGCGGTTGGATGAAGCAATGCAGAATACGAACGTACCGTTGCAACTGATCATGCCTGCGGTTGCGGGAAGTCCGTAGCCCGAGGTGTCACCGTTTACGAGTTCCATGCGGTCGACGTGTTCTGCCATCGGTTGCGGCAATACCACGTTACCGAGATTGGTAATAATGGTCGTTTCATCCGAATGCGAACGTGCCTGTGCCGCACGCAGAACGGGAATCTTGATAAAATTGGGCACCACACGTACCACGGGATTGACGGCAAGCCCTGTCAAGCCTTTGAGAATGCAACGCAGGTGTTCGGGTTGCAACTGCTTTTGCACCTGTCCGTGCAGTGCATTGGTGATTTCTTCCAGCGTGCAGTCACGCCGACCGTTCGGATCAAACACGGTGCTGACCTGATAGACGAAATTACGCAGGGTAAAATCTCCGAAGATCCTCCTAAGATCCACGGGAATATCCACACCGACGGGCTTTGTGACGGGTTCTTTTGCGGTGCGGATCATGGCCTGCATCACCACCGCCGTCATATACTCCGTTGCGGAAACACCGTAAAACGATGCATTTTTACGGATATTCTGAGACTTCGCTTTGAGATAGATCAGATGCAGGTAGTCTTTTTCAAACACGGACGGCAAGCGGTAAACTTCTTTAAGTTCTTCTTTGATCGCCTCTTTACCGCTGCGGCCGATGCGCAAAAAAGCATCGTCCTCATCGCCGCTTTGCACACTGTCTGCCCAATACAGAACACCCTCCTGCGGTTGTGCCTGCATGACACCTGCAAGTTCCAGATACCGCTGTGTAAGGCTTTTGAGATACGTAAGAGCACCTGCACCGTCGGTGATATAATGTGCCCATTCCAACGCAAGCCTTTTTCCGTTGTAAACCAGACGGAAATCGGGCTTGTTTTCCGAATGCATCACGATGGGATACATCGGTCTTTCGGCTTCGGGATATATTTCAACCGCACCGTCGGTCTGTTCCAGATAATTCCAGAAAAAACCTCTTTTCAGTTTGGAATAGAAATGCGGAAAACGGCTACGCAGATCGTCAGAAGCCTGACGGAGAAGTGCTTCATCCACTTCAAGGTCTTTGAACACCACGGCAATACGGCAGGTCCGTCCCCATTTTTTGGTAGACAGTGCCGAAAACATGACCGAGGGTGTATCGATTCTTCTCCAGACATAATCATGCATCTTTTTATCAGATCCTTTCCTTAATGCACTTATATTAACACAGACAAAAGAAACATACAAGTCACTAAAGGAATTATAACCAAATAATCTGCCGTATTTTCGGACAGGATGAACAACAAAAAAAAGAAGCTGTTGCATACAGCAACAGCCCTGTACGGTATTCAATCACACAACGCGGGTATAGGTCACGGTGGTGGAATCCGCCGTCAGTGTCAGCGTATCGCCTTTGAGCGTAAACGCATAGGTCTTACTGCTTTCAACACCCAGCAGGCTGTAAGTCAGCGTAATATAATCTTCGTTGATAACGTAGGTCATATCACCCGTGATGCCGAGAAGTCCCGAAACAGAACCGACACCGTTTTCCGAAAAAACGATCTGCGATTCGGTCACAACACCGAGCGTGGTCTGCTGAGAAGTCCACGTACCGATGATCTTATCCTCTGCCGAGCAGGCGGCAAAGCCGAGGGAACAAACAAGAATGACCGCAACGAGAAGCAATGCAATTTTGGTTTTCATAAAATACCTCCGAAATATAAATAGTATATGTATAATTTACAGTGTCACGCACTGTACTGCACCGTCCAGAGACATACCCAAAAAGATCTCCGCATTTTGGGTGAATCCTTCTGCATCGTCGCTGACGAAATAGCGGTGTTCGCCGCGTTCTTTCGTATCATTAAGCAGATCGTGCCGCACGAGAAGTTCACGCAAAAGATCCATGGATGCCTCACCGGAACTGATGATACTGACATCGGGCAGGCAATCCTGCACGGCATCCTTGAGCAAGGGATAATGCGTACATCCGAGAATGAGCGTATCGATCTTTTCACAGCGTAAGGGCTCAAGATATTCCTCAAGAACGCTTTTTACGACCGTGTCATTTTTGTAAAAACGGCCGTTTTCCACCAACGGCACCAACAGCGGACAGGCACGGCTGTATACCTGCACGAAAGGATCTGCCGATTTGATCGCCTTCTCATACGCTCCGCTGTTGACGGTGGCATGGGTGCCGATAACACCGATCTTTCCGTTTTTGGTCTGTGACACCGCCTTTTGTGCGGCAGGTCCGACCACGCCGATGACAGGCAGATCGTAGCGTTCTTCAATGAGCGTACGTGCCATGGAATCCGCGGTATTGCAGGCAATGACAACGGCTTTTACGCCGTACTGCAACAGAAATTCAACGTCCTGACAGGCATAAGTCTGAATGGTTTCACAGCTTCGGCTACCGTACGGCACGCGGGCTGTGTCACCGAAATAAACGATATCTTCATCGGGCATCTGTTCAATGAGACTTTTTACGACGGTCAGACCGCCCAACCCCGAATCAAACACACCGATCGGTTGTTCTTTTTTCAATGTATCTACCTCTTGTATCACTGCAACGCATTGACCATTTTTACAAATACTTCGCCGCGTTCTTCAAAACAGGAAAACTGATCGAACGAACTCGTTGTGGGGGAAAGCAAAACGACGTCACCTTCTGCGGCAACCGAGACCGCCGCATCGAGTGCCTGTTGCATATTTTCGACCACGACTCCGTCCTCACCTACCAACTCACTGACCAGTCTTGCTCCGCACGCACCGAAACCGATCACCTTTTTGACGTTGCCGATGTGCTTTTTCACTTCGTCCATAGAGAGCCCTTTTTCAAAGCCGCCAACAAGCAGGATCACGGGCTGTATAAAGGCTTTGAGTGCCGTGATGGTGGCATCGGGATTGGTACCCTTGGAATCGTTATAATAGCATACACCGTTCAGTTCACGCACGAATTCAATGCGATGTTCCACACCCTTGAAAGCGGCAACGGCAGAACGGATCACATCCGTGGGGACGTTTGCGGCTTTGGCAAGAGCCACGGCAGCCATGACGTTCTGCACGTTGTGCATACCGACCACTCTGATCTCGCTCAAAGGCAGGATACGTTCGTTTCCGCCCCACATCCAGCCGTTTTCATCAAGGTGATAATAAGCGGTTTCGTCCTCAAGGCTCATGGTCAACTGCTGACAGGGCACGGGATAGTATCCCGTATACTCCACCACGTCCGCATCGTCAATGTTGCGGATAAACACTTCATTTTCGGTCATACGGCGGTACACGCGGGTCTTGGATTCATAATATTTTTCAAGTGAGCCCATCACGTCCACATGGTCGGGTGTCAGATTCAGAATGACAGCCGCCTGCGGATGGAACTGCACGATATCCACCAACTGGAAGTTGGAAATTTCAAGAATGATGTAATGTCCCTCGTTGTTGAGCAGATCGTGATCGAGCACGGTACGGCACAGCGGAATGCCGATATTGCCCGTAACGTGGGTCTTATCGGGATATGCGGCTTTCACGATCTCGCCCAGAAGCGTAGCGGTCGTGGTTTTGCCGTTCGTACCCGTCACAACGAGGTAATGTTGCGGTTTTGCAACGCGGAAAGCAAGTTCGATTTCCGTAATGACGGGAATGCCTCTTGCACGCAGACGTTTTACGAAGGGCTTGGAAGACGGAATACCGGGATTTTTGATCGCAAGATCATAATTTTCTTCAAACACTTCCTCGCCCTGTCCGACGATGCGCACACCCAGCGATTGCAGATATTCCGCTTCTTTGATCTGTTCGGCAGGACGCATTTCAGACAAGGTGATGCGAGCACCGAGTTGATGCAGAAGATCAATGGCGGCAAGACCGCTTCTTGCCAGACCGATAACAAGAACATTCATTTTGCTGAAATCATTCATATCTGGAACAAACACTCCTGTTCTGTATTCTTACATGGCTTTGTCTGCGGTGAACGCAAACATATTCATAAGACCGTACATGACGGACTTGAAAAATGCAAGCACTTTTTCGGCAAAACCGAACTGTACGGGTGTTTTTGCATCTTCCTGTACGCAAACGATATCCGAAACATCATATGTGCAAACGACGACTTTGATACCCTCATAATACTGCGAAACAAAACGGACACCGTCCGCGGTGGTCTGCACGCACATACCTTCCGCCTCGGCTTCGTCACCGAGATTGCGGTCAAACAGGTGCGTCATGACGCCGGAGTTGAGATCGATCGCGAAAAACGGCTGTTCGGTTCCGATATCACAGGAGGCATACAGCACGTCGCCGTATACGTCCGCCCCCTGACAGCGGTCAAGCACGACTGCATTTCCGTTTTCATCCGTCAGTTCCACAAAACCGACGAACTCAAAAGTATCAAGATCAAACACGTTCAGACGGTCCGCATCGTCCCATTCCGCCGTGTAGAACACGTTGCGTGCTTCATCCACGGCAACCCACGGCACACCGTCCATGTGCATACGGATGTCACCCTGTTCAAAGTTGACTTCCGTCTTTTCCGTAACGGGCTGTCCCTGTGCGGTCACGGCAACGGGCAAACGCTTATACTTTATAAGTTCCAGCGTCTGTGCGTCGTAAACGGCAACGTAAGGATTGTCATATCCCGAATCTTCAATGGCGGCGTAAACGTAACCGTCGGAATAATCAATGCCGCCGACGTGGAAACAGGTGTTCATTTTTGCTTCGTGCGGAATGGCATCGGGATTGACGCAGACGGCATCACCGTCAAAGGTGGTCTTCAGAATGTCACTGAACTGACAGACGAACTGATTGGAACCGAAATACAGATATTCACCGTCGGTTGCAATGCCCTGTGCACGGTACAAAGCATCCAACAACTGATACTCTTTGGTTTCGATCAGGCGGTCTTTTTCCCGTTCCTGTGCAAAAGCCGTCACGAAACAGGTACAAAGCATCACAACGGCCGTCATCAATGCGATGATATTTTTTACGCTCTTTTTCATAAATCAACCCTCCGTTTTATTGCACCGAACAATGCTTTATTCGGTTGCTTCTGCATTCTGCGTGGGAGTTTCGGTCGGTTGCGTGGGCGTTTCCGCAGGTTGCGTGGGCGTTTCTGCCGTGATCGGCTCGAAAACGGCGGTATAAACAGCCGAAGTGTTGCCAACCGTCAGTTTGCGTGTGGCGTTTGTGTCACCGTCGTTCCATTTTACGAAACGGTAACCGTCCTCGGCAACAGCCTTGATGGTGATCTCCTCGCCGGGAACGTACATATCACTGCCGGAAACCGCACCGCCTGCTTCTGCAAGCACGGTGATGCTGACGTAAACGCGGCTGACGGTCAGATAGACCGTGGAGCCCTTTTCGGCAACACTGCCGCCTGCGGGAAGTTGAGAAAGAACGGTTCCGTTGGTGCCGTTTCCGCTGTAATCATAGGAAACGCTGACTTTGAAGCCTGCTTTTTCGAGTTCCGTTTTTGCAACGGCTTCGGTTTTACCGCTGACGTTGGAAACGGTGGCGTTCTTGTCCGTTACGGTCACAGTACAAGCGGCGGTCTTTCCGCCTGCGGATGCGGTGATCCTTGCCGTACCTGCCGCCTTTGCAACCACGGTACCGTTGGAAACGGTAGCGACGGAAGAATTGGAAGAAGTCCAGCTGACAGTGGTATTGCTTGCGTTGGTCGGTGCTACGGTCGCGGTGAGAGACAGACTTTCACCGACGTTCAGACTTGCCGTCGTTTTGGAAAGTTTTACCGACGTGACCGCTACGCTTGCGGCGGTTACGGTTACGGTGCATCTTGCGGTCTTGTTGCCGTCCTGCGTGGTGACGGTGATGACCGCCGTGCCGATGCCTTTTGCGGTGACGACACCGTTGGAAACGGTGGCTACGGAAGAATTGGAGGAACTCCAGGAGTAGTTCTTATTGGTTGCGTTGGAAGGATTCACGTTTACGGTCAACGTTCCCGTGTTTCCGACGGTAAGAGCCATCGAAGAACGTGACAGGGTAACACCGGTTACGGCAACCGTCGTGCCGTTGTTGGTCGTATCCTGCGGACCGAGGCTGATAACGAGATTGATCGTATCACCCGTTTTCAGGGATGCACCTGCGGCAACGCTCTGTGAAATGACCTTGCCGACGGCAACGGTATTGCTGTACTGTTCGGTGGTGGTAACATTGAGACCCAACGCGGTGAGGTTGTTCGTGGCAACGGTCTTGTTCTGACCGATCTGATTGGTCACGACGACAGCCGTCGGTGCAACAACGGCTACTGTACACGACGCGGTCTTTTCACCGTCCACGGTGGTGGCGGTGATGATACACGTACCGACGCTGACACCCGTTACCGTACCGTCTGCGGAAACGGTTGCAATGGTGGGCACGGAGGTGCTCCATGCAACGGTTTTATTCTGTGCGGTTGCAGGTGCGACGTTTGCAACCAGTTTTACGTTCTGACCGACCGTAACGGTGGCAACAGCTTTATCGAGGGTGACACCCGTAACGGTGCCTTGCTTTTTACCGAGGCTGACGGAAACGGTGACAACCGAGCCCGTGGGTGCATCCGTGTTGGCAACGGGTGACTGTGCCGCAACAAAACCTTCCGCCATGGTATCGGAATTTACTTTTTTTATGAGAACGCGGAAACCGAGATTCTTCAGCCGCAGTTCCGCATCCTGTGCGTTCATACCGATAACGGCAGGAACTTTCGTTTCTGCATCGGTTGCTTCTTCGGAAGCCGTTTCGGTGGGTTGCGTATCGCTCACCTGTTCGCTTTCACTCGGATCGGGATTGATTACGGGTGCATCATCATCCAGGAAATATTTTACGCCGAATGCAGACAACAGTACCACGATCAGCACTGCAATCACGGCAAGAACGGTGGTCAGGCGGTCACGCTTTTTCTTGACTTCTTTTACGCTGTCAACCGCTATGGCGGCTTCACCGGTCGTAGTCTTGCCGAAATCCGCTTCGGGTTCGTACACGTTTTCACCGTCAGCGGCGGTATCTGCGGCAACGACTGCATCCGCATCCGCAACGACGGCAACTGCGGCATTGTCCGTTTCCTTCGGATCTGCGGGTGCCGTATACAGCACTTCGTTGAGTGCGGCTTTCATTTCCGCGGCAGAAGCATAACGGTCTTTTATTTCATAAGAGCAGGCTTTGAGAATGATGGCGGAAAGCACTTCTCCTGCGTTTTCGGGAGGCGGCAGAGGCTCCCCGTGGAATCTCTTTTCGTTTGCCACAATGGTGTCCGACACAGCCAGCGGTTGCGGATAGGGCGGCATAAACGGCAGACGGTTGTTGTTGAGAAGTCCGTACAGCAACATACCGCAGGAGTAAATATCCGATGCGGGATCGGGATCTTCCCCATAGTACACTTCGGGAGCCATATAGCAGGCGGCATCAAGATCGGTCAGCGTGGAAAGCAACTGCCCGTTGGGATCTTCAATGGCAAAATCACCGACTTTGAAAACGCCTTCCGGAGATACGAAAATATTCTGCGGACAGATGTTTCTGTGGACGATGCCGTGCGGATGGCAGAATTCGAGCATGGCACACACGTCGGCACCGAGCAGAACGGCATCACCGATGGTAAAGGGATTGGAACGGATGTATTCGGGCACGGGGGTGACCATTTCCATACGGATCACGATATCCCAACCCGGCTCCTCACCGCGGGAAAGCACTTCGTATTCCTCGTAGGAGGTAACGTTGATGTGCTCTCTGAGTGCCTGCATCATGGTGATCTCGGCAACGTAATCCACTTCCAGTTTTTCCGCATAGTTACCCTCGGGATCAATACCGGGATCGGGCATACGGATGACTTTCAGTGCCTGGGAAGGCTCATCGCTGTCCTTTTTGCGGATCTCATATATACCGCCGATCTCATTTTCATAGATCGGACGTTCAATATACCATTCACCGAAAAACGGTTCATAGCTTTTCAAATCTCTCATAAGTCGGGCTCCTTTATATGTATACTTTCAAAGCATATAAGTCTATTTTTAATAATAACACAAGCAAATCACAAAGTCAATGAAAAAACCGCCGTTTTTGCTGTAAAAATATGTAAAAACGGAGTATGTTCCGATCATACTCCGCTTTGCTGTTGTGTGGCTGAAAAGGCAGAAACAAAAATAAACACATCAAAATGAATATTTATTCTCACTTGTTGCATATTTAATCATTTTCATTCGCCGCAATGTATGCCAGCAACGCCGCAATGTCCTGCACGTCTTTGTCTCTGTTCAATCTCTGTTTGAGTGTCAATATCTCCCGTGCTGTCTGCACGCAGACACCGTCACGCACTTCGTACACGATGCTTTCCGAGGGCATCACGTACAGTTCAATATCCTCTCCGATCGCATAGTGACGGCGTTCTTCGTCCATCAAAACAAGTTTCTGCGTTTGCATGAGAATTTCAAACGCCTGTTCGTTGACGTGCAGATCCACGTCCCTTGTTTCATTTCTCAAACCGTAAAACAGCATCGCTCCGCCTGCAAGCACGCAGTAACTCCCCACCGGCAGCTGCAAGGCAAGCACCTTTTCCGTCAGTGTAATTTTATTCATAAACAACACGCCCTTTGCTCTTGTTCTTCCCTTTCATTGTACGGAAAATTTTGTAATTATCAAGTGTTTTCAAAAAAATATTGAAATTTTTTCGGCTTTCATATATAATGAATTGAATTGTAAATTTTATTTGTTTTTTGTATATTAAAGGAGTTCCCCATGCGAAAAATACTTTCCGTTCTGCTCAGCACGATCCTGCTTGCCTGCACGTTGCTGTGCGGTTGCACGCCGACGGCAGTGCCTGCAGATCAATACGACGTTGTTGCAACCGTTTTCCCGGCTTTTGACTTCGTAAGAGCCGTTGCGGGAGATACACTGAAGATCAAGATGCTCATATCCCCCGGCAGTGAAGCACACGGATTCACCCCCACACTGGACGATCTTGCCCTGGTGCAATCCTGCGATCTGTTCATCTATACGGGCGGTGAGACCGACAACTGGGCAATAGAACAGTTTGCAAGCGGCAATCTTGACTCCGACAAATTCAAAAGCATTGCCATGACCGATTGCGTACAACTTTTACCCACACCCGATGCGATCGAAACCGAGAACCATGACGGACACGACCATGAACACGACGAAGACGTCACCTCTTGGGATGAACACGTGTGGACGTCCCCCGAAAACGCGGTCATTCTCGTTGAAACGTTTTGCGATGCCTTGTGTGAACTCTATCCCGATAAAGCGGACACGTTCACCGAAAACGCGGATGCTTACATTGCCGCAATCAAAGCGGAAGAAGCCGATATGCAGACCGTGATCGACAACGCAAAAAACAAAACGCTCGTTTTTGAAAACCGTTTTCCGTTTACCTATCTCTGCACGCAGTTCGGTCTTTCACACATCGCGGCATTCGACGGTTGCGGCGGCAACACGGAAGTCTCCGCGTCCACCCTCGATACCATTGTGCAAGCCATCCGCACCAACGAGATCCCCTGCGTGCTGTATCTTGAGTTTTCACGCACGGAAACGGCAGATCAGATCGTAGCCGCTACCGGTTGCACGAAAAGAGAACTGCATTCCTACCACAACGTCACCCGTGAAGATTTTGAAAACGGCGTGACCTACGTTGATTTAATGAAACGCAACACCGAAACTCTGAAGGAGGCCCTTTCCTGATGCCCTTGCTTTCCTGCAAAAACGTATCGCTGGCATACGACGGTGCCACCGTTGCGACCGACATCACGTTTGACGTGCATGGCGGTGATTACCTGTGTATTCTCGGCAGAAACGGCTCGGGCAAAAGCACGCTCATCAAAGCCATTGCAGGACTTATAAAACCTGCAGGCGGTGAGATCACGTTCGGTGACGGACTTACTTCCCGACAGATCGGCTATCTGCCGCAAGCCACGGTCATTCAAAAAAACTTCCCCGCATCTGTTTGGGAAGTGGTAATGTCGGGCACACGCAGTCTGTTTTACACCAAACAGGACAAGCAAAAGTGTGCAGACGTGCTCGAATTGCTCGGTCTGACCGACTATGCAAAACATTCCTGTGCCGAACTTTCGGGCGGTCAGTTGCAAAGGGTATTGCTCGCCCGTGCTCTTTGTGCTTCGGCAAAGATGTTGCTTCTGGATGAACCCACGGCAGGTCTTGACAAACTCGTAACGGAAGAACTCTACGCCCTGGTCAACAAACTCAACCGTGAACAGGGACTGACCGTTATCATCATTTCGCACGATATCGACACGTCGCTGACCGATGCCACCCATATTCTGCACATGGATCACAAACCGCTGTTCTTCGGCACGAGTGAAGACTATATCAAGAACGGCCATGCAAAACGGTTCTGGGGGGTGGGTGAATGATGTCTGCATTGCTTTCAGCCATTGACTATAAGCCGCTTTCCTACTACCTGACGAGTGATTTCATGCTCCCCATCATCCTCAAAGCCCTGGCTGTGGGGCTTCTCGTCTGCCTTTGCTGTTCGCTTCTGGGCACGAGCCTTGTGCTCAAGCGTTTTTCCATGATCGGTGACGGACTTTCGCACACGGGTTTCGGTGCCCTTGCCGTAGCCTCCGTATTGGGTGCAACCGGCTCTGCCTACCACATCACCTTGCCCATCGTCACAATCACGGCGTTTTTCCTGCTTCGCACGGGTGAAAACAGCAAAATACGCGGCGATACCGCCATTGCGGTGCTGTCTACGGGTGCAGTTGCTTTCGGCAGTCTGCTTTTCAATTTCTCCGATCAGCGGTTTGCCGATCTTTGCAATTCACTGTTCGGCTCGGCAGGTATTTTCACCATCAGCAATGCGGATCTTCTGTTCAGCATCCTCGTTTCCGTTGCAGTCTTAGTGCTGTTCGTGGTGTTCTACAACCGCATTTTTGCCATTACATTCGATGAAACCTACGCAGGTGCTTCGGGCATCAACGCATCGCTCTATAAATCCCTCATTGCCGTGCTGACCGCCGTAACGGTAGTCGTGGGCATGAAAATGATGGGTTCCATCATGATCTCGGGCCTTATCATCTTCCCTGCCCTTGCCGCCATGCGTGTGTGCAAGAGTTTCAAAGGCGTGGTGATCGGCTCGGCTCTCATCGGCGTTGCCTGTTTCCTCTCGGGCTTTTTCACCGCAATCTGCATCGGTTTCCAGACGGGCCCGACGGTCATTATGTTCAACATCGCGGCATTCCTTATCTGTGCCGCAGTCGCGTTTATCCGCAACACCGTCAAACGCCGCAACACGGCTAAATGAGATATCCGCTTGACGCGGATATGATATATCTTCGATATGATGAATGATATATTCCCTTTCGGGAATAGTGTATATCATTATTATCAATTCCTTGCTTTTCTTAAAAACTATAAACCAAACCGCCCCGATACGGAAGATCCTTTCGGGGCGGTGATTTTATGCTGTTATTCTGCATCCTTTATGAGCCGTGGCGGCGGATTCTGCGTTCGTTTTTGCGGCGTTGCATATCGGCACTGCGTTCTTCGGCAAGGCGTGCGGCAACGGCGGCATCATGTTCAAAGGCTTCTTCACGGCGGCGGCAGACATCGTCGTAATCGGCGGTGATGTCCTCAAGATCCGCATAGCCTTTTGCAAGTTCCACCGTACGGACGGCGGCAAGATAGGGTGCGGCAACGTTTGCATAAATATTACGCTGTTTGCTCGCATCCCGCATGGCTTTACGGCGTACTTTTGCCTGCTGTGCGGTTTCATCCGGCAGGTTGTAGGCATCCTCGTAGATCTGCTGATCGAACACCACCACACCTTCGGGGAAATGCTTTTTGGCAAGGGCGGCACTTCTGCGGATACTGCGTGCATTGCGGATATCCTGTTTTCTCCACACTTTTTCTTCCTTGACCGTACTATGCGGCAGTTTTGCGGCAAGGGCAATGAGTTCATCCGCACGGCGGTAGAATCCGTCCGGACCTGCATCGACAATGGCCTGTGCAAGGGCGAGCTGTGCTTTGCCGAAGTCGGTGGAAAAGCGGTTGAGTTCAAACATAACGAACTTTGCAATTTCCACTTCGTCATTGTGATATTCGGCCTGCGCAACCGCTTTGCGGGCGGCTTTGATTGCTTCATCGCGTGCGGCAATCTCGGACGGTGTGTTATGCGGCATTTTTCTTGCCGCAGTGAGTGCATCTTTGGAGGGGACTTCCATCTTTTCAAGCTGTGAATACTTCACGGCGGCACGCAGGGCGTCACAGCCCTCAATGTACTCGGAATCCTCCACCATTTTGGCTTTTCTGTCCTCCACGACGGTACGGATACGGATCACGCGGATCATGGAACGCTGACCGATCTCGGAAATATCATACGCAAACCACGGCAGGACATCGATGGCGGCACCGACCACGGAAATACCGATGAGCGTTTTGAGCATAGGGAACAGCACGCAGTCGGGATTCTTCGTCTGCTGATCCAAGGGCTTGTTTTCATCGTAATCCAGATAGACGTCAAGTACGGAATAATCGTTACCGTCGAAGCCTTTTTTCTTATACACCCACGGCACGAACAGCCCCGTAAACGCCCCTATGACACTGCCTGCGTACGATTGAATAAAACCGAAAGCACCGTCAATGCGTTCACCGATGAGGTATTGCTGGTTGTCACGCATATCCGATTCAATGGCTTTGTCGATAACCTCGCGGCAATCCACGAAACGGTTGAAAAAGTTGATAATGAACAAGGCGATCGGCAACACCTTTGATTCGAGGAATATACCGATGGCGGCAATGAGAACTACCTGTGCAAGGTTGTAAAAGATCTTGAGTTTGCGTTTGCCGAATTTTTTAATGAGTGCGGGCGAAAACAGCATTGCCCAGAACTGTGCGTTGTGTGCAAGGGTGTTGAGAATGGCGTAGGTACCGGGTTTCATGATGTGGGCACGGTAGACCATCCAATCCCACACGTTGCCCTTTGCACCCTCCAGAAAGTCATTCCAGCCGTCGGCACACTTGATCCAGAAGATCTTGTTGCCTGCAACCGCACGCATGGAGCCTGCAAAACTGAGTTTCGTGATACGGCTCTTGGGCAGAACGAGGCGTTCTTTCGTGAAATAGAATCCGAGCAGACAAATGGGAGCAAGCAGAGCCACGGGCGTATAGGCACCGCGGTAATAGGTCATGGTGTATTTATAGTTATTTTCGCAAAGCAGTTCCACCATCAGCGGATAATAGAGATTGTTGATGGTAAAGCCCAGACTGTAAATGATGGACGTAATGGACATGATCTTGGTGCGTTCCTGCGTGTTGGGCGTAATGACGTGCACCATGTTGGTAAGTCCTGTCTGAAACCAACCCTTTATGTATCCCTGTACCTGTCCGACTACGAACAGAATGGCGATCATGGCGTATTGCGAATAGGGCTGATTGTGATCACGGATACGTTCGTAGGGCAACCACAAGGACAGGATCGTCAGCAACATTGTCGGAACGGCAAGGCGGATATAAACGCGGTACTTACCGTCTTTGCTTCGCAGATTGTCCACGATCCACGCATTCAGCGGTGTGGTGATATAACCGATCGCCGTGCAGACGTAGCCCATGACCAACAACTGATTGTTGTTCATTTTCAGCGTCATACCCGTAAACTCATTGCCGACACCGAAACCGATGCCCCACTGTACGCTCATATTCATCGCCGCCCATGCAACGCTGAGCATGACGATCTCACGGTAACTGACGTACTCGCCCGGCTTCGGACGAAGCCAGTACAGACGGCATTCCTCAATAAACCCTTTCACGGTATTGAATAATTTTGCAATTGCAGGCATAAACACCCTCCTGATCTCATATTCAAAAAACTCATTCTTCTGTCAAAAAGAGATTCCACGGCTCTTTGTTTTCGGGGAAACAGGTAAATCTGAGTATTTCTCCGCTTTGCGGATGTCTGAAAGAAAGTTCCGACGCCCACAGTGCAAAGCCTTTATAATCATCCCTTGCACCGTAACGGCGATCTCCGACCAGCGGCATTTTCCGACTGCCGAGTTGCACGCGGATCTGATGCGTACGTCCCGTCAGCAATTGAATCTCCCATAAAGAGAGTCCGTCTGCGGTTTCTTTGATACGGTAAGACAAAACCGCTTCTTTGACACCTTTTCTCTCATTTTTCACAACGAACGTCTTGTTTGTCCGGCGGTCATGGAACAAAAGATCGCGGTAAGTGCCTATCCGTTCACTCGGACAGCCGTGCGTGACGGCAAGATACGTTTTCGTCAACTCCCCTGCCTGCAACTGCAAAGACAGATTCGCGGCGGCTTGTTTTTGCAGTGCAAAAACCATCGCACCGCCCGTTCCTGCATCAAGGCGATGCACGACGGCAACGTAATCGGTCTGCAACTGCATACGCAACAGCGGTGGAATCCCGCCCGGTGCATCCTCACAGAGCATCCCCGGCTCTTTTTGTATGACACAGAGATCCGTGTCACGGTATAATATTTTCAGATCCATAATATAAAACTTGATTTTTTTCTGATTTTGTGTTATTTTGTTGTTACCACACAAGTGAATCAGGCATTTCATAAGAGATCGTGTTTTTTGCTTCGGCAAAAACGCATTCTCTTTCTTTGCTTTCTCTTGTGGAATGCTTAGCTTGTGTGGTGCATGTTGAGATTGCGTTTTTCGGTGCGTGGTCTCGGCTACGCACTTTTTTATTTTTAAATCTCAAAAAGAAGGAGAATACGACAATGGACACCACGGTCATCGGTGCAAGATTAAAGGAGATCCGCTTGCAAAAAGGAATGATACAACGCGATTTTGCCGCACTGCTCGGCATGAAACGCGATGCTTACGCCCGTTATGAGATCAACGGCAGTGTACCTACCGTACAGAGGCTCTACACAATAGCAAAGACTTTGGGCGTATCGGCGGATTACATTTTGGGACTTACGGATGAGAAGCATTGATATTTTCAAAAAAAAGCAATAAAGCGGCATGGCTACAGGTCATACCGCTTTACTTTTTTGTTTACAACAGAACTTCTTTACCCGTTTGAGCCGATTCGTAAATTGCGGTCAGAATTTTAATCATATTCACACCCTGCTGCGGAGTGAAATCGGGTTCGGTGCCGTTTTGTACGCAATCAATGAAATGGGCAATGTTTGCCGCATGGCCGTCTATGCCTTTCAATTGCGGTTTGAGATCCGTCAGCACACCGTGTTCTTCGGAATACACTTCAATTTCGTCCGAAGATCTCCATGAAAATCCCGCTTTGGTGCCGCGAAGTTCCACGTAACGCTTTTCTTTATCCACGTTGGAAGCCCAACTGAATTCGATCTGCAAACAGGCACCGTTGTCAAAACGGATAAAGCCCATGGCAAGATCTTCCACGTCAAAGGTACCGTCGGACATGGCATCTCCGAATTTTGCGTTTTCGGAGTCTGCATCCGCTTTATCGTCTGCAAATACGTTATACGTACAGCCGCTGACGGAAACGGGCGTGGGATTGCCCATGGCCCAGATGGCAAGGTCGATCATGTGTACGCCGAGGTCGATCAGCGGACCGCCGCCCGACTGTGCCTTGGTGGTAAACCAGCCGCCTTTGCCGGGAATGCCTCTGCGTCTTTGCCAACCGCAACGTGCGGCGTAAATGTCGCCTGCTTTTCCGTCGGCAATAAACTTTTTCATAAACACGGACGGTGTATAATAACGGTTATTACGCATGACCATGAGAATTTTACCCGATTTTTCGGCGGCATCTTTCATTTTTTCAGCTTCCGAAACGCTCACCGCATCGGGTTTTTCACAGAACACGTGGCATCCGTGTTCAAGTGCAAACACAGCCATGGGAGAATGCAGGTAGTTGGGGGTTGCAACGTCCACCGCGTCGGGACGTTCTTTTTCGATCATTTCGCGGTAGTCCGTATACACTTTTGCATCGGGAAAATATTCGTCACGCATTTGTTCGGCACGTTCGGGAATGATGTCGCAGAACGCAACGATCTCCGTAAGTCCCAGTTCCTTGTGCGCACGGGTGTGGTGACGGCCCATGCCGCCGAGTCCGATAGATGCAACTCTGAGTTTTTCCATTTGCAAGACCTCCGTTAAATAAATATTATGTTTTATTAAAAGTAAAGTCTGTTCGTCATTTCGCTCTTGGGTTCACAGGTCAGGTTGACACCGAGTTTTTTGAACGTGCGTTCATCGACGTTTGAAAGCATGACAGAGGAATGTGCATCCACGCCGCGAAGATTGGGAAGTTGTGCGAGTGCCTTGGCGGCATCTTCATCCGTCACCGCACAAATGGCAAGGGCTATAAGAATCTCGTCAATGTGCAACAGCGGATTGCGGTTGCCCATGTTCTTGACTTTCAGATTCTGGATCGGCTCAATGACCGAGGGTGACAGAAGCATGGTCTCATCCGGAATGCCCGCAAGGTGTTTGAGGGTATTGAGAAGCACTGCGGAAGAAGCACCGAGAAGCGTACTCGTTTTACCCGTGATGATCGTGCCGTCGTCGAGTTCGATCGCAGCGGCAGGAGCACCGCCCGTTTCCGCTTCTTTTTTGCGTGCGGCAACGGCACTCTTGCGGTTTTCAAGCGTAATATCCAGCTGATTCATAATCAGTTCAATGCGTTGCAGTTCACTGGCATCGGCAAGCCCCTTGCGTTTTTCACAGGCAATGTTGTAATAACGGCGGATCACTTCACGCTTGGAGGCATCCGTCACGGCGGCATCGTCAATGATGCAGTAGCCGACCATATTTACGCCCATATCCGTGGGGGAACGGTAGAGGGATTTTCCCGAAATGCGGGTGAGAATGGTATTCAGAACAGGGAAAATTTCAATGTCGCGGTTGTAGTTGACCGCCATTTCCCCGTAGGCATCCATATGGTAATTGTCGATCATGTTCACGTCGGAAAGATCTGCCGTTGCAGCCTCATAAGCAAGGTTGACGGGATGTTTGAGGGGCAGATTCCAGATCGGGAACGTTTCAAACTTGGCGTAGCCTGCACTCACGCCGCGTTTGTATTCATGATACAACTGCGACAGACAGACAGCCATTTTTCCGCTGCCCGGACCCGGTGCGGTGACAACGACCAATGAACGCTGTGTTTCAACAAAATCGTTCTTACCGAAACCGTCATCACTGACGATGAGCGATACGTTGGACGGATAATCGTCAATATCGTAATGCTGATAGACACGGATACCCAGCGATTCCAGACGTTTGCGGAACATGATGGCGGAAGGTTGCTGATGAAAACGGGTGATAACGACACTGCCCACGAACAAGTCCGTTTCGCGGAAGGTATCGATCAGACGCAACACGTCCACGTCGTACGTAATACCGAGGTCTCCCCTGCGTTTATTCTTTTCAATATCGTCGGCACTGATAACGATGACGATCTCCGCTTCATTGCGAAGTTCATACAGCATTCTGATCTTGCTGTCGGGCTTGAAGCCGGGCAGGACACGGGAGGCGTGATAGTCGTCAAACAGTTTTCCGCCGAATTCAAGATACAGTTTTCCTCCGAACTGGGAAATCCTGTCACGAATGCATCTGGATTGCAAACGCAGATATTCATCATTGTCAAAACCGATTTTAGCCATAGAGGTATCCTCGCTTTTCAAAATCATTGTACCGTCTGAATAGCACATATAATGTTATTTTAACATTTTATGTGTCGGTTGTCTACCTTCTTTTGAAAAAAATATTATTTTTTACATATATTCTTTTAACGCTCCCGAAAATGAAAAGTAAAACGAAACAAACAGAAACATTTTTTCGGTTTTATGTTGTATATGGAGTGACAATATTGATTTCTTTGCGTGTTTTTTGTATAATAACAGTGCAAAACAAAAACAAAGGAGGGACAATCCATGCTCGCGATCATTGCCATACTCAGTGATATTCCGCTTTACATTGCCGCCTTTTTTGAATCGTTCAGAGAACGCTTCACCCTGTAATCCGAACGAAACTTATTAAAGCCGCAAAACTGTACCGCAACTTTCAAAAGGAAAGCAACGGTACAGTTTTTTCCATATCGCAAAGCCTTTATTATTTTTATTCAGCACATACTTTGTTTTCGGATTTATGATGATAAGGATTGACTTTCAGATACAAAAACGCACAGACACAACCCACGGTATTGAGCACGATATCCCCCATGGTATCCATCAGCGGCCATCTCGTCGGATCGATGGGTGCAAACAGCGTACGCATTTTCGGCGTGTTTTCGGCAAGTGCCTGCGACCAGTGCTGTGCATCGCCGATTGTACCGCCCAGAAGGCTTACCTGATCGAACGAAAACTCAAACAGTTCCCAGATCGTACCGAACATGAAGGAAAATCCTGCCGCACACAGCAGAACCACCGACAAGGGTGCCTGCGTACCGGATTTTTTTGCAAGAGCGACCGCGGCTTCGTAACCGAGAATCGTCAGTCCCGCACCGCCGAGGGTGTGCAGCATCCAGTCCCACCACACGAGATCGTAATAAAAATTCAGAAAATATCCGCAGAACGAGGCTCCGAAGATCAGCAAAACGGAGAAATTCTGCACGTAGGACGGAATCAGCCGCAAAAAACTTTTTTTGGGTGTAAACTGGAAAATTTCCCATGCAAACATTCCGACAAAATTGGCAAGCACCTGCAACGTGTCCGTCAGTTTGTAGGTCGGTCGCATGGCACCTGCGATCATGGCAAAGATCATACTGCCGCGGAATCCCCACCAAAGCACCAACTGCCTTTTTGTAGTCAGCGATAAAATCTCGTTCACCTTTGTTTTCAGCATTTCTTTTCTCCTTCAAGTGTATTTTTTTCATTTTAGCACATTGTGACGAAAAATGCAAATTTATTGTTGTTTATAAATAAAGCACGCCCGTTTTCAACAAAGCAAGTTGACAAGTTTTTCGTTATCATATATATTAGTAATAACAACCGTGGGAGGTGCATCATGGAGAACAAAAACCTGCTGATCGGCTACAACACCTTTGCAGACCGCATTGCCGAGATCGATTTTTACGGTCCTGCACAACAGGGCGGCGGTGCAGACTGGGTGCTGTGCCACTTTGATCCGCACGAAAGCGTGGAAAACGCCTGCAAACAAGTCGGAAAAACCGCCGAACGCTTCAAAGAACTGGGCGTTGACTTCGTTGCAAACTTTGAATTTCAGAATTTTGGCGAAACCTATACCACGGACGACGGCTACGACTGGTGCAATCATCCGGACGGCACGCACCGTCTGAACCTGCCCGAAGAATACGTACGTGCGTTTGCGGAACACGAAAACTTCATCGGCATGATGCATGACGAAATGGAACACGTCATCATCAACCGCAACCTTTCCATTGCGTTGAACAACAAGAAAAAACGCATTTATCCCATGTTCCCTCTGCACGCAGGAAAAGACCTGCTCGCACAGGGGGCACTGTTAAACGAACAGCTCAAAGCCTTTGCAGACGATGTGAAAGCAAAAGGTGCACCCGCATTTGCAGGTGAACACGTATTCCCCGTTCTGTTTCACACCTTTGCAAGAAACGGTATTATTCCCAATTTCAAATCGCAAAAAGAAAACTTTGCAAACCTGATGTTTGCCGTTGCGGCAGGTGCGGCTTTGCAATACAAAACGCCGCTTTGGAACTGCGTTGACCTGTGGTTCAGAATGACCTATCCCGGTCACACTGCGGATGAAATGTATCACAACCTTCTTTTTGCCTATCTGTCGGGTGTCAACCGCGTATACGTGGAATCCTCCAACCGTTTTTACGATAAAAATGCGGACGGCAACGGCCCCGTGAACGAATACGGAGAAGCCTTCAACCGCTTCACAAGCGAATACAAAGGCAAAGAACGCGACTACGACGTGCAGGATTACCGTCCTCGTATAGGCATCGTACGTTATGACGACACGTTCTGGGGTCAGAACGATCCCTTCATGTGGCAACCCATCCTGTTCGGCAACCCCAACTTAAAACCCGACAAAAAAGCAAAAGAATGGTTACGCGTTCTGCATACGGTATCGCACAAAGCCACAAGCAAACACGGTTTCGGCTGGGACAAAGTTTCGCCGTGGTCCATTCAAAAACACCGTTCCTTCTCGTCCATGAACTCGTTGGCAGTGTTCGACGAACGCGTACAAAAGGACGTGCTCGAAAGCCTTGAACTCTGCTTTTTGTGCGGTTATCACATTGAAAAAGAAACGCTCGGTGCGATCGGTGAACTGGTCAGAGAAAACGGACTTACCGTCGTCACACCTGCCCGTTTTGCACCCGCATACGTTGCATCGAAAACAAAATTCGGTTTCGCCGAAGTCAAAGACGGCAAAGGCAGATGGATCGTTGCAAAGCGTGCGGACGATCCTCGTGTTGTCCGCCGTATACGCCCGATGCTCGGCAAAAAAGGAGAACTGCGGCTTCGATTTGCCGACCGTGAGATCATACTTCAAATATCCAAAGACGGAAACGCATTTACAGTTCAATAATCGCAAAAGGGTTGTTGTATTTTCATACAGCACCCCTCTTTTTATGCACAACTTATGAATATTTACTGTATATTCTTGCAAATATTTGTATTTTTACTATTGACAAGCCTTATTATTAAGAGTATAATAAGCGCACATTTTCACTTTTATGCAAAAATAATGAAAGAAGGCACCCTTTTTGACAAAAGTTTTTATTGACGGTAGTGCAGGTACAACGGGACTTCGCATCCACGAACGTCTGCAGGACCGCACCGACATTCAACTCATTCTTCTCACCGAAGAAAACCGCAAAGATGCTTCTGCCCGTAAAGCGGCTCTCAACGAAGCGGACGTTGCATTTCTCTGCCTGCCCGATGCGGCGGCAGTGGAAGCGGTGTCGTTCATAGAAAACCCGAACACGGCGGTCATTGACACCTCGACCGCCCACCGCACGGCAGAAGGCTGGGTATACGGTTTTGCGGAACTGCCCGGACAGAGAGAAAAGATAAAAACCGCCAAACGCATTGCAAATCCCGGCTGTCACGCAAGCGGATTCAACGCCCTCGTTTCCCCGCTGACACACGCAGGCATCATTCCTGCCGATGCTCTGCTCACCTGTTTTTCACTGACCGGTTATTCGGGCGGCGGAAAGAAGATGATCGCGGAATATGAAGATGCCGAACGCGATATGCTGTTGGATGCCCCCCGTCAGTACGCACTCTCGCAGATGCACAAGCACCTGCCCGAAACCCGCCACGTCTGCTCTTTGCAGAAGGCTCCCGTATTCTGCCCCATCGTCGGTGCGTTTTACAGCGGCATGGAAGTCACCGTTCCCCTGTTTTTAAGTCAGATCAACGGCTCGGCGGCAGACATCCGTGCAATATACAAAAACCTGTATACAGGCCCCATCGTTCACTACCGTGAACAGGCAGACGAAAGCGGTTTTATGTCCGCAAACGCACTCGCAGACAAAGACTGCATGGAGATTTCCGTTTGCGGCAACGAAGAACGCATTTTACTGACCGCCCGTTTTGACAACCTCGGCAAAGGTGCATCGGGTGCGGCCATTCAGAACATGAACATTTTACTCGGCACGGATGAAACGTGCGGACTGATACTGTAAACACTCGGAGGAAAAAATATAATGAAACTCATCACAGGCGGCGTATGTGCCGCAAAAGGATTCAAAGCCGGCGGTATCCACTGCGGGATCCGCAAAAACCGCACGAAAAAAGATCTTGCCCTGCTGGTCAGTGACGTTCCCTGCCCGGCGGCGGCACTGTATACCACCAATCTCGTCAAAGGTGCACCGCTGACGGTCACCAAAGAACACCTGTCCGACGGTATCGCACAGGCAGTTATCTGCAATTCGGGCAATGCCAACACCTGCAACGCAAACGGCATTGAAATTGCACAGACCATGAGCGAACTCACAGCCGCACAGCTCGGCATCAAAGCGAACGATATCATCGTGGCATCCACGGGTGTCATCGGTCAGCCTTTGTGCATCGATCCCATTGCACAGGCACTCCCAACCCTTGCACAGAGCCTTGCCGACAACGGCAGTGATGCCGCGGCAGAAGCCATCATGACCACCGACACCATCGACAAACAGGTTGCGGTCGAATTCACCCTCGGCGGCAAAGTCTGCCGTCTGGGCGGTATTGCCAAGGGCAGCGGTATGATCCACCCCAACATGGCAACCATGCTCGTGTTCATCACCACCGATGCCGCGATCGACAGCACACTTCTGCACAAGGCGTTGCACAACGACATTTCCGATACTTTCAATATGCTCTCCATTGACGGCGACACGTCCACCAACGACATGGTCTGCATTCTTGCAAACGGCTTGGCAGGCAATGAAAAGATCACCGAAGAAAACGAAGATTTCGCTGTCTTCATGAAAGCCCTCAACACCGTGACCGTTCAGCTTTGCAAACTCGTTGCAGGCGACGGCGAAGGGGCTACGAAACTGCTCGAATGCCTCGTTTCGGGTGCTGACAAAAAAGAGACCGCCAAAACGGTGGCAAAAAGCGTGATTTGCTCGTCGCTTCTCAAAGCCGCCATGTTCGGTGCAGATGCCAACTGGGGCAGAGTGCTTTGTGCCATCGGTTATTCGGGTGCGGACGTGGACGTTACGAAGATCGACGTTGCATTCCGTTCCGCAAAAGGTACGGTCGAAGTGTGTAAAAACGGGGCAGGCATTGATTTTTCGGAAGAAAAAGCAAAGGAAGTTCTGCTCGAAAAAGAAATTGAAATTCTCGTCGATCTCAACAGCGGCTCACAGGAAGCCTGTGCATGGGGTTGCGATCTGACCTACGATTTCGTAAAGATCAACGGCGATTACCGCACTTGATCCCAAAAAGGTGATACAGTTATGACAGACAATCATTTTTCAAACGCACAGCGTGCCGAGGTGCTCACCCAGGCACTTCCGAACATCAAACGCTACAACGGCAAGGTCATCTGCGTCAAATACGGCGGCAACGCCATGGTCAACGATGAACTCAAGCATCAGGTCATGGAAGACATCGTGCTTCTGTGGCTCATCGGTGTCAAGATCGTGCTTATCCACGGCGGCGGTCCCGAGATCAACGAAGTGATGGACAAATTCGGCAAAAAGCCCGTTTTCGTGGACGGTCTGCGTGTGACCGACCGTGAAACGGTGGACATCGTGCAGATGGTGCTTGCAGGTAAGGTCAACAAAACACTCGTCAATCTCCTTGAATCCTACGGCGGCAAAGCCATGGGCATTTCGGGCATCGACGGCAGAATGATCGAAGCCGAAATCAAGGATGAACGTCTCGGTTTTGTCGGCGCTATCAAAAAGATCAACATCCGCCCCGTCAGCGACCTGCTCGAAAAAGGGTATATCCCCGTCATTTCCACCGTGGGCTGTGACCGTCAGGGCAATACATACAACATCAACGGCGACACTGCCGCCGCACATATTGCAGGTGCACTCGGTGCGGAAAGACTGATCATGATGACCGATATCGCGGGCATTCTGCGTGACAAGGACGATCCGTCCACGCTCATTCCCGATATCACCATCGAAGAAGCCCAAAAACTGCACGAAGAAGGCATCATTTCGGGTGGCATGATCCCGAAAGTGGACTGTTGCATCGAAGCCATCCGCGAAGGCGTTAAAAACGTTATCATCATGGACGGACGCATTCCGCACTCCATTCTTATGGAACTGCTGACGGATGAGGGTGCAGGTACCATGGTTATGGAGGAACGCAAATGAGCAATCTGACTTCCCTTGACAAACAGTACGTTGCCAACACGTACGCCCGTTTTCCCGTTGAGATCGCTTCGGGAAAAGGCTCTCTGCTGTACGGTACGGACGGCAAGGAATACATCGACATGGGCTCGGGCATTGCCGTCACGAGTTTCGGTCAGAACGATCCTCTGTGGTTGCAGGCCGTGACCGAACAGCTCGGCAAGGTACAGCATACGTCCAATCTTTACTATACAGAACCCTGTGCCCGTCTTGCACAACTGCTGTGCGAAAAAACAGGCATGAAGAAGGTATTTTTCGGAAATTCCGGTGCAGAAGCCAACGAATGTGCCATCAAGATCGCACGCAAATACGCGGCTGAGAAAAAAGGGGCAGAATACAGCACCGTCATTACCCTTGAAAACAGTTTTCACGGCAGAACGCTGACCACCCTTGCCGCAACGGGACAGGAACATTACCACGAGTTGTTCCAACCCCTGACTCCCGGTTTTATGCACACACCCGCCAATGATTTTGAAGCACTCAAAGCCCTTGCATTGCAGGAAAAATGTGCAGGCATCATGATGGAGATCGTGCAGGGCGAGGGCGGCGTGATCGCACTCGATGCCGATTTCGTCAAAGCGGTTGCCGCATTCTGCGAAGAACAGGACATCGTTCTCATCATTGACGAAGTGCAGACCGGCAACGGCAGAACGGGTGCCATGTACGCCTATATGCATTACGGCATCCGACCCGACGTCGTCACTACCGCAAAGGGACTCGGCGGCGGACTTCCCATCGGTGCGTGTCTGATGGGCGAAAAGGTCGAAAGCGTACTCGGTTTCGGCGATCACGGCTCCACCTTGGGCGGCAATCCCGTCTGCTGTGCAGGTGCGGTGAGCATCGTCGAACGTCTGAATGCGGATTTCCTGGCATCCGTCAAGGCAAAAAGCGAAAAGATCTTCTCTGCCCTGCAGGGTGCAAAAGGTGTCAAAGGCGTTTCGGGCCTCGGTCTTATGATCGGCATTGAAACCGAAAAACCTGCCAAAGACATACTGGCTTACTGTACGGAACACGGTGTTCTGTGTCTGACGGCAAAAACGAAGGTACGCCTGTTGCCGCCTTTGAACATCCCGGACGATCTGCTCGACAAAGCAATCGAAATCATCAAAACAGCCTGTGCATAAGCACGGGCTTTTTCTGCATTATAGAGATTTGCAAATTGCGGTTTGTCTGTTTCCTTAATCTTGCAACTTTCCGTAAAAAACTTATAAAACACGGAGGATATTTTTATGCTTTACAAAAAGAACGTAAACCCCTCTTTAAGCGATGAACTGTTCAAAAATCCGACGTCCGAATACCGCGGAACACCGTTCTGGGCATGGAACAGCGATCTGCAAGCGGAAGAACTCTGCCGTCAGATCGAAATATTCAAGAAAATGGGTCTGGGCGGTTTCCATATGCACGTGCGTACGGGTATGTCCACGAACTACCTGTCCGACGAATTCATGTCGCTTATCAAGTGCTGTGTTGAAAAAGCAAAATCCGAAGATATGCTCGCATGGCTCTACGATGAAGACCGCTGGCCGTCGGGTGCGGCAGGCGGACTCGTCACAAAAGACGAACGGTACCGTGCCCGTTGCCTGCTGATGACCGCCGTTCCCTGCGAGGACGGTTCCGAGGACAGCAAGTTCATGGATTCACGTTCCGAGGGAAGCCGCGACGGCAAAGGCAGCCTGATCACCTGCTACGACATCGAACTGGATGCAGACGGTTATCTGCGTTCCTATAAGCAGATCGGTGCGGACGATGAAGCCGCAGGCACAAAATGGTACGCTTACTTAAAGATCCACGCACCCTCCCCGTGGTATAACAATCAGACCTATCTCGACACGCTCAATCCCAAAGCCGTACAACGTTTTACGGAAGTGACGCACGAACGCTACAAAGAGACCGTGGGTGAGCGTTTCGGTGACAACATTCCTTCCATTTTCACGGATGAGCCGCAGTTCACACGTAAGATGGTTCTCGACAACTCCACCGACACGGACGATATTTTCATGCCGTGGACGGACGATCTTCCCGAAACGTACAAGGCACAGTACGGTGAAGACCTGCTTGCCGCCTTACCCGAACTGTTCTGGGAACTGCCCGACGGAAAAGTTTCCGTTGTGCGTTATCATTATCACGATCACATTGCCGAACGCTTTGCCTCCGCTTTCGCGGACGTATGCGGGGAATGGTGCCGCAAAAACGGCATCGCACTGACAGGCCACATGATGGAAGAACCCACCCTGCACAGCCAGACCGCCGCATTGGGTGAAGCCATGCGTTCTTACAGAGGCTTTGACCTGCCCGGCATCGATATGCTGTGTGCCAATTTTGAATTCACCACCGCAAAACAGACGCAATCCGCCGTGCATCAGTTCGGCAGAGAGGGTATGCTCAGCGAACTCTACGGCGTAACGGGTTGGGATTACGATTTCCGCGGCTATAAACTGCACGGTGACTGGCAGGCCTGTCTGGGCGTCACCGTCCGCGTACCGCATCTTTCATGGTACGCCATGGGCGGCGAAGCCAAACGCGACTATCCCGCTTCCATTCACTATCAGTCTCCGTGGTGGGAAGAATACTCCGCCCTCGAAGATCACTTCGCCCGCGTGAATACCGCCATGACGAGAGGCAAACCCGTTGTAAAAGTCGGTGTCATTCATCCCGTTGAAAGTTTCTGGCTGCACTGGGGTCCGAACGACAAGACCGCTTTACAGCGTGACAACATGGATAAGAAGTTCCGCGAAGTCACCGAATGGCTCCTCAAGGGCAGTATCGACTTCAACTTCATCAGCGAATCGCTGTTCCCCATGCTCTGCGAAAAAGCATCTGCTCCCCTGCAGGTCGGCAAAATGGCGTACGATGCCATCGTCGTCCCCGATTGCGAAACCCTCAGAAGCACCACGCTCGAACGCCTTGAAGATTTCCGTAAGGCAGGCGGTAAACTCATTTTCATGGGCGGTGCCCCCACGCTTGAAAACGGTGTTCCGAGTGAACGCGGCAGAAAACTGTTCGAAGACAGCGTATGCATTACTTACGACAGAGCATCGCTTCTGACCGCACTTGAAGCGAACCGTACCCTTGCCATCCGTGACGAAGACGGCTCTCTCGCAAACGGATTCATGTATCAGTTGCGTGCAGATACCGATTGCAACTGGTTGTTCATCAGCCGTTGTGAAGAACCGTACAACAAGAGCGTCTGCCGCAGACACGATCTGCAACTCATCATCAACGGCGAATGGACGCCCGTTGTATACGATACGCTCAACGGTGAACAGTACGCCGTTGCCTGTGAATACAAAAACGGGCAGACCGTCATTCACAAAACGCTGTACGATTATGACAGCCTGCTTGTAAAACTCATTCCCGGAAAAGCACCCGACGAAGTAAAAACCGACGTTCTGTTTGAAGGAGAAGCCGTTACCCTGCCCGCAAGCGTTCCCTATACGCTTTCCGAGCCCAACGTATTGCTTCTCGACATGGCGGAATTTGCCTTTGACGGCGGTGACTTCAGAGCCGAAGAAGAAATCCTGCGACTTGACAACATCGTGCGTGAAGCACTCGGTTTCAACGAACGCGGCGGCGGTGTTGCACAGCCGTGGGTACTCGAAAAAGAAGAACTCACCCACAGCATCACGCTTCGTTTCACGGTCAACAGTGAGATCGAATACGAGGGTGCCCTGCTTGCCCTCGAAGATGCCGAAAAAGCACAGATCGACTTCAACGGTGCCGCCGTTTCCAATGATAGCATCGGTTGGTACGTAGACAAGGACATCAAGACCGTCCGCCTGCCCGTCATTCAGAAAGGCGTAAACGTTCTGACGATCACGTTGCCTGTCGGTGAGACCACCAACACCGAATGGTGCTACATTCTCGGAAATTTCGGCGTGCGTACGGTCGGCACGGAGAAGACGATCACGACATTGCCCGAAAAACTGTATTTTGATGCTCTCAAAAATCAGAATCTTCCCTTCTACGGCGGCAACGTGACCTATCATCTGCAGGCAGAAGGCGATGCTTTCACGCTGGAAGCCACCCGCTATTTCGGTACGCTGATGAAAGTCGCCGTCGACGGCAAAGACATGGGACGCATCATTTATCCGCCTTACAAGCTCGCACTTGAAGGCATCGGTGCAGGCAAACACGACATCGACATTACCCTGTTCGGCAACCGCTTCAACAGTTTCGGTCCCGTCCACCTGAGCAACAACAAACACTCGTGGCACGGTCCCGATGCATGGCGTACCGAAGGTTGCACGTGGAGTTACGAATACGTACTGCGTGACGTCGGCATTCTGACGAGACCGATCCTCACCAAAATGCAATAAAATAAAACTTTACAAAAGCAAAGGAAATCTGTTATACTGTTTCCGTCGACAAAATTCAACAGTAAGTGAGGTAATTATTTATGGCTGACAAGAAAAAGAGCACTTTCATGCAGGATTTCAAGGCATTCATCACCAAAGGCAACATCATCGACATGGCAGTCGGTGTGGTCATCGGCGGCTCTTTCGGAAAGATCGTAACGGGACTTGTCAATTACATCATCAATCCCTTCGTTGCCATGTTCGTGCAGACGGGCAATCTCGACAGCATCAAGACCGTTATCAAAGAAGCACAGCTTGACGAAACGGGTGCCGTCGTTGCCGAAGAAGTAGCAATCCTTTGGGGCACGTGGGCACAGACCGTCATTGACTTCCTCATCACCGCTTTCTGCATCTTCGTGGTTCTGCGTATCATCATGAACATCAAGAACCGCATTGAACACGAAAAGATCGCAAAGGCGGAAGCCGAAGCCGCCGCTGAAAAGGAAAAGGCGGAAGCCGAAGCCGCCGCCCTCAAAGCAAGACAGGATGCACTCGAAGAAAGCACCCTCAGACAGGCAGAACTGCTCGCAGAGATCCGTGACCTGCTGAAAAAGCAATAAAAGATTACAAACATAACAAAAAACAGAGTAGGTTTTCTGTCAACACCTACTCTGTTTTTTTTCACATATAAAATACTTTGCGACGAAAAGGACGATGCTGTTCTTCAGTTCGTCTGAACAAACGCACCTTTGTGCCGTGGCCGTGTTTTTTGTGGCGGACGGGAACCGAAAACAGGAAATTCCCGTCACCGAAGGCGAACATACCCGTGGAGCCGTAGGGAAAGAAGATTCCGTCTGCACCGTCGGGTTGTTTTCTGAGTGTCAGAAACCGGGCCGTTTCACCGCTTACGGGGTGCGTTTTGCATTCGGGCGGTACACTGCCGTCAATGACGAACAGATCGTAATTCTTGAATTGCGGCTTTTTGCCTCTGTAAACGGCGGCATAGAAATCGCCGCTGCGGCGGTCGTATTCAAGATTCTGAATGCCCCAGTTCGTATTTCCCGTTTCGACGAAAAACTTATGAACAGGGCTTTCAGGGCCGTTTTTGTGGGGTGCGGTCTGCAACAAAGGCTGTGCGAGGGGATCCCACCAATTTTCGGCATCGTAGCACAAAATCACCTGACAGTCGTTGTCGGTGCGGTTTACGTCCCCGTAAATGCCGTAGGCAATGTGCAGATATTCCTTTTTGTCGGCACTGCCGCAAACCGGCCCCCACGCCGTACCGTCAATGCCCGAACAGCCGTATCTGTGACAGGGTGCAAGGTAATCGTCCGCGACTTCTTTGAGATATACCGCACGGCACACATCGTCTTTTTCCGCATCCATTCCCATACGGTCGATGCGGTCGGCATCAAAGATCGCACAGTAAAAACCTTCTTCGTTCTCCTGTTTGATACCGAGCACGTCGTGAATGCCTTTTCCGATGCAATCGTTTTTGTATTCCAGTGAGCCGTACACCCTGCCGTCCGCTTCGTGAAAATCAATACAGCCCAGATGTCCCGTCAGATTTTCAACCGTACCGATGATATTGCCTTTGAGATCGGATTTTACAAGTTTGGTTGTAAATGAATAATAAATGTATCCTTTTTGCAGGTCAACGGCAATCCCCTGACAGTGACAACCGCCGTGAAAACCGGAAAAAAGGCGTTTGGGAATCTTCATTGATTACCTCCCGAAAAAGCCCGTTACCGCATTGACGATGCAGATCAGAATAACGGTACACAAAACGCCGCAGAGCAATGCATCCACCGTCTTGTCGGCCACTCTTTTATGTACGCTCCTGCCGAGGATGCCGCCGAGGATACCGGCGGCGATCATTATAAGCAGGGAGGGAATTTCAAATTCGGGCACGCTGTGCGTAAAGATCTGCAACAAAAGATTTGAGATCTTGCTCAGAAGGATGATATACAGGCTGTTGGTAGCCGCCGTTTTTGTATCCATACCGAAAAAGAAATACAGAACGATGAGATTGAACTGACCGCCGCCGATGCCGAGGAATCCCGACACCGTACCGAGAAAAACACCGATGCCGCAAGCGGTGAGCATACTGTTCGTCTGCAGAGGCGTTATCCGCTTTTTGAAAACGATATACAAAAGACAGCACACGGTCAGCAGAATGAGCACCACCGCCTGCACGGCTCTGACCGTGCCCGGTTGCGATGCGTGTTGCAAAAGATACGAAAAAATCTCTTTGCCGATCATGCCGCCTGCGATCGCACCGATTGCCAGCGGCGTGGATACGGCCGTTCTGACCGTTTTTTCCCTGCGTAAAAACGAAACGCCTACCGTGTACAGGCTCATACTCAACACCGTACAGCCGGACAGGAAGTTGATGACCTGCGTTGAATCGTATTGTACAAGATCAAGAACAGGTTTTATGACAACACCGCCGCCGAAACCGCAGACAGCACCGATACAACAGGAAACGAAAACCAACAAAAACAAATACATATCCGTCCTCCGGATTCTTACGAAATAAATACAATTATGCCGACATTGTAAAGGGCTTCACCGTTTTTGTCAACCCTCAATATACGCCCGTATCCATTCTTCCAGTTGCTCTGCCGTTACGCTGTGCTGTTTGTAAAAATCCTGCATCAGCACCGAAAACGCCCGTACGAAATACTCGTTTTCCACAACGAACGCCGTATACGGCTTATGAAGACGGATCAGCACCGCACATTCATCGGCAATAATCATACGCATTCCCCCGAAAAGGGAATTTTCGATCAGACAGCAATGATAGTTCGGCTCCTCGCGGATGAGCCGCAGAATCTCCGTCATGTGTTCCTTGAATTCTTCCGCAGTATACGTCGGACCGCCTTCAAGCAGAGAACTGCCGAGACACAAGACCAGTTTTCCCGCGTTTACCGTTTTCATGGACGGCAACGGAAAGATCTCAAGTACGTATCCGCTTTGCAGATTGCTTCTGGTGTGACGGCGGACGGAAAGAATCAACTCCTGTTCCTCCGTCGTCAGCGAACTGCGTTGTAACATACGGTACAGCAGTTCATCGGGCATCGTAACCGTGGACGGTGCATTCAGCAAAGCGGCACTGCCGCCCGTTTTCTGCATTTTCGGCTCAAGAATGCCGTAATACTTTGCCATATTATGCTGTTCGTATACCTGAATCAGTTTTTCACTGTGTGCGATCAACGCCTTGACTTCGGAATGTAAAGATGCAAGTTTTTTCGGATCCCGGATATAATCATAGAAGTTATTGCTTTCTGCTCCCTGCACGTGCACGGATGAAACGGCTCCTGCGGACGGCCGCAGAAACAGCATATGCGAAAAACGGCTTCCGCGGTTCAGCGGACAGTAATAAGACGTCACCTTACCCGTCATATACAGCGGTGCCCACACCTGCATGGCGTTTGCCATATCGTCCACACGGCGATTGATATCGTGGATCACAACGATATTCACGTTTGCGGCAATGCAGACCGCACAGCACTTGTACCACAATTGCAAAACTTCGGGATCGGACAGCAACCACTGCATACTCTGATCGGCATACATATAGATATCTCCGTCGCCTTCAAGTGCTGATTCCGTAAGCAAACGCAAGACAGCATGACGCATTCCCTCGAGCCCCCAATAGGTATCGGCTTTTGTTTGTTCCACAATTGCAAGCAGTTTCTGCAGTTCTTCCTGCGAGGCATTTTCAGCAAGCGGAAGGAACATATTTATGTAATCCATCGTATGCGTGGTCCTGTTTTTCACTGTCGAACCCGAACGGTCAAACAGCCAGCTGCACAGGGATTGCGAAGCCCGTGCGTACAATTGCTCACGGTCAATACCGGTCAGTTGCGAAACAGCGGAAAAACTCCCCGTCTGCTTCATACGGTCGGCAAGCACGCCGCAGAGCAACTCCGAAAACTGTGCATTGCGTTTGGGTGATCGCTTCCCCGTGCGGAAACGGCTGATGAGTGAAGCATCCACGTTCAGCAAACGACTCACGCGGGCGTTGCTCAACTGCAAAACGTCCATCAATGCATTGAAACGGCTCCCGAACTGCAACACGGCGTGTTGCGGATCCTCCGCAACGGTGTTATATTCGGGCACGGAAAGGATCTCCCCCTCCGCATACAGCCAATCCGACGTCGCCTGCGGAATTGCCTCGGCGGAATCGGTATGTAATATTTCAGACAAACGGTCCTGCATTGCGTTTTCCCGTGCAAATTCAACAATCGCCTGCACAAACTGCACAGCCGCCTTTCCGTCTTTACGCAAGGTACATTTTCCGTTGCAGATCTTGCTGATATGCGACGGCGAACAATCCATGATCCGTGCAAGTTCGGAATTGGTAAATCCGAGCAGATTTTTCAGCATTTTTATGCGTTGAATCAGCACAATATCACACTCCGCCTTTTTATTCTTTTCATTTTTCGACCTGTATTGCGAAAAACACTTATTTTTTTCATTATACAATAATAATATTTAATATTCAAGCGTTATTTTTTATGAAATAAAAAAGTCCACTTTTTTGTCATTGCCAACCATTGTTCCGTTATTGCTTTTTAAATTTTCTTTTGTTACAATACATTTACTCATTGAAGGAGTATTATACCACCTGATGAAAGAGAGTGACCGGGCAACGACGGTCACTCTTTTTCTGTTTTTCGCAAAAAGGCGGGGCAATAAGATAAATTATGATTTACAAGTTCTAAACGCAAAACGCTAAACGCTAAACGAGCGAAAACAATTTGTTTGTTTTTTCATTTTTACTTTGCGTTTTCTCGTTCTTTTTTTTGTCAATTTCACTACAAATGACAGTAAAACTTACTGTTTCAGTCGTTTAGCGTTTAGCACTTAGAACTTAGCACTTAAATTATGATTTATGCACATATATCATAATTTACACCCCTCCCGATTCCCAAACTTTCCT
>JAZNRU010000032.1:0-39854 GCA_045590895.1 Acutalibacteraceae bacterium | reverse complement strand
ATTTGCAGATGAGAAAGAGTTTTATCCGCAGATTATGAGATTATACGGAGAATAAAAGAGTGATAGACAGAAGTATTCCATATTACAATTTGATATTAAAATGCAATGAAATCTGCATACCGCCTGTTTCGTTACCCGAAGAATATAGTTTTAAGATGTATGATGTGGGCGATGAAAAGTATTGGGCAAAACTTGAATATGAAATCGGTGATTTTTCATCCGTTGAAGAAGCTGAAATGTATTTTAAAATAAATTATTGCAACCAAATTGATGAACTACAAAAGGGCTGTGTTTTTGTTGTTGATTCTTACGGCGATGTTGTAGGCTCGTGTATCGCCTGGCACGATTTAAAAGACAATGATACAGTCGCTTCTCTTCATTGGCTTGTTGTTTCACCGGAGCATCAAGGCAAACATATAGGTTTAGCTCTTTGCCAAAAGGTGCTGGAAATATTCAGCGAACATGATGAAACTCCCGTATATATTCATACACAGCCGTGGAGTTATAAAGCCATATTGCTATATATAAAACTTGGATTCAAAATTCAGAAAACTGATACTTTCTCACGCTATGAGAATCAGTATAAAAAAGCCATAAAAACATTAGAAAATCTACTTCATGAAGGTCAATTTAATCAAATTATTTTAAGTTCGGAGTAAAATATTCGGAGATACAAAAATGCATATTGTAAGAAAATTAAAAATAACAGAATTACCACTGCTGACACAGCTCTTTAATTATAAAAATGTTGATGAAATGATTGCTGAAAATACAAGAGATATTGAAACCGGGATTATTGATATTTTCGCTTTGTTTGACGGTGATAAAATTATCGGTGAATTAAGAGTAAAGTACATTAGTGATGACAACCGCTTTGCTGAAAAAGGCAAACGAGCATATCTATATGCTTTTCGTGTTCATCAGAAATATCAAGGCAAGGGATTAGGTAATTTCTTGCTTGAAAATGTGTTGAATATTCTTGCAGAAAACGGTTATAGCGAATTTACCGTTGGGGTTGAAGATGATAATGCAAGAGCTCGTTATATGTATGAAAAATACGGTTTTACAGAACCTGTTGCAAGAATAAAAGAAAGCTATCAGGGCGACAGTTATGAATATGATTTGTTGCTGAAAGCTTAATTTAATTATACTGACCCAAGGAGTGTTAAACTTGATTTATAGAGTAGATAAGTTTACAGAAAACAATATAAATCCAATAACAAAAAGTGAATATGATTCCTCATGGTTAGTGCTGGTTCTTGCTTCCGATATAGATTCCGCTATGATTGTTGGTGCAAGCAACGGCTGTGCTTACACCATAAAAATCAATAAACACCTTTATGATAATTGGAAAATGGCTGTCGGAGATTTTATCGGATATTGTAATGCAAATAATCTGAACGGTATTATTGCAATTACAGAAGATGAATATAATGAGGTTCAAAACTATTATGCTGGACATGGTTATAATGCAACGGTTTTGCGTGACTATGAAACACCAATTTTAGTACATAGCACATCAATGGAAAATTGGTATCAAATACAGAAAGACGGAATGCTCAAAAGTTGGAATAAACTCAATATTTCTGAAAAAGAACCGATTGGAAAACAACTTGGGGATCCTGTTCATTTTAGTTATTATATTATGTTCGGTGGCGGTGTCAGTGGTGAAATTGTTGTCAATTCCAAACAATCAAGCAAAATTGTAATGGATATTGATGCTGAATATAAAACAGGTGCAAGACTTTATTTTGATGCCGAGAAGATTGCAAAAGACGGTTTACTTGTTCGTGACGGTGCGCATATGAAAGTAAAAGATATCTTACTGCTTGAACCGTATCTTATTTGGGCAGCCACTTGGGATAAAGTAGGATTAGAAAGTCAGGTTTCTACACCGAGAGTATTTGCAAAAAAAGCAGATGAAAAATTTGAATGTATAAAGAGGATGAAAACCTTTTAACTAAAATAGTTCCAAACGCTTGCAAGCGGGCGGCGTTTCTGTTATGATAAATGAGAATTTACAGAAACGGAAGAATGTATGAAAGAGAATCTGCTCATTCGCCTGCGAAGCGGCGAGGAATTGAATAACAAACAGCAGGTATCTATGATTCTGCAATTGAGTCTGCCGGCCATTATGGCACAGTTGTCGAGCATTGTCATGCAGTATATCGATGCGTCCATGGTCGGTCAGCTCGGTGCACAGAGTGCGGCATCCGTCGGGCTTGTGGCATCCAGCACGTGGCTGTTCAACGGCATTTGCACGGCGGCTGTGATCGGATTTTCCGTGCAGGTGGCACAACTCATCGGAGCAGGGAAACAGAAGGATGCACGGTCGGTCATGAAGCAGTCGTTCGTGGTTTCGTTCGGCATTGCGTGTTTGCTTTGCATATTGGGAACGGCAATCAGCGGTTTTTTGCCTGCCGCGTTGGGCGGGAACGCCGATATATGTGCGGATGCAACGGACTATTTCCGTATTTATGCACTGTCACTGCCTTTTGTGCAACTGAACAACATTGCCTATGCCATGTTGCAGGCAAGCGGGAATATGCGTACGCCGAGTGTGCTGTACGTTATTATGTGTTTTTTGGATGTTGTTTTTAACTTCATTTTGATCTTTCCGACACGTGAGATCCGCGGTGTGACGGTTTTCGGTGCGGGACTCGGTGTTGCGGGGGCATCGTTGGGAACGGCTTTGTCGTATGTGTTTATTGCGGTGCTGATGCTGTTTTTCCTGCTTGTCCGATCGGAAAGTCTGCATCTTCGTCGCGGCGAAGGTCTGCACATGACGAAGGAAACGTTGAAAAAAGCCGCTAAGATCGGTATTCCCGTCGGTATTGAACAGATGATCATGTCGGGTGCACAGGTGATGGGAACACGCATCGTGGCACCGCTGGGCACGGTTGCCATTGCCGCAAATTCCTTTGCCATTACTGCGGAGAGTCTGTGCTATATGCCCGGTTACGGCATCGGAAGTGCCGCCACAACGCTTATCGGACAAAGCATCGGTGCAAAACGCAACGATCTGACAAGGCGTTTGGGTTGGAAAACCACGGCACTGGGTATGATCGTGATGGGCATTGCCGCTGTGTTGATGTTCATTTTTGCACCGTTCATGATCGGTATTATGACACCTGATGCTGAGGTTGTGTCGCTGGGTACGCAGGTGTTGCGCATCGCGGCGTTCATCGAACCGTTTTATGCCGCATCCATTGTTGCAAACGGCGTGTTTCGCGGTGCGGGGGATACTTTGTTGCCGAGTTGCATGAATTTTTTCAGCATGTGGGCAGTGCGTTTGCCGTTGGCGGCTGTGTTGTCACGGCAGTACGGGCTGAAAGGCTATTGGTTTGCCATGTGTATCGAACTGTTCGTACGCGGAATGCTGTTTATATGGCGACTGGCAAGCGGCAAATGGATGAAAAAGAAGATATGAATATGCATAAAACTTACGGTGCAGTCTGTGTTGCTGCATCGTTTTTTTGTTTAAGCTTTTGATTTTTTGAAATTCTGTATTGACTCTTACCTTAACTTCAGGTTTATACTATGAACATAAGGTACCTTAGGATTACATCCGTCGCCTTAGGTTGACGGATCATGCAAAGGAGCGTATTGAGTATGAAGATCGGAGAATTCGCGAAAATGTGCGGAACCAAAATTTCCGTTTTGCGACATTATGACAGGGAGAAACTTCTTGAGCCGCAGTACACGGACAAATTTTCGGGTTACAGATATTACACGTCTGAACAAATTCTTGTTTTCTACAGAATCAACGCTTTGAAAAAAGCAGGTTTTTCTTTGCAGGAGATACGAGAAATGATTTCCGGTAAGAAAACAAATAAAGAAATTGAAACGGTTTTCTTACAAAAGGAAAATGAATTTCTTGATGCACTCAAAAATTTAAGGGAGGCAAAACTTATGATGACGAAGTTGAATATTGTTTTCAAGGATGACAGGGCAGTTATAGAATGTAACACTGATGACGATGTTACAGACCTGTGTATGCTTGCAGATGCCGAAATCAAAGCCGCAGATTATCAAAGAGTATCACAATTTGAAAGAAAGGAAGACAGCATTGTTTGTAAGGTTTTGAAATTGGGTGATGAAACTGTACAACCGAAAAAGAAGATGCCGTTTGTGAATGACGAACGTGTTACAGGAAAATGGGCGGTCATCGGTGTTTTTGCGGTTAAAGATGATTATCAGCAAAACATTCTCTGTGACAGCACAGGATTTTACGGTGCAGATGTGAAATACCTGTATTTTCTTCCCGACGGAGAGGAGTATTGGGGGTATAGCTGGACGAAAGGGTATTTTATCAGCAACGCTTACCTGACCGGTGCCGCATACAGTGCGTATGAGATCGAAGAAAAGGCAGACGGAACGTATATGCTTATCACCTTGAGAGAATCGGAAGCCATTCGCGGCGGTGAACCTGTATACCTCTCACTGAAAAAAGAGGATAATAACCGATATACCGCCGAAAGCATTGCGAGAAAAGACGACACCAATCTTCCGTTTGTAAACGATGAGAGTGTGATCGGAACATGGAAAGCCCACTCGTTCCTGTGTAGCAAATCCGATTTTCCCCAGCAGGAAGAACCCGTTGAGGATCTTTATTTCAAGTCAATTGAATTTTTACCGCAAGGGAATTGCAGATGCGTATATGCCGATGCAGTATTTGAGGGTGAGGATACCGTTGTATGGACACGCAATTACCTCTTGCGAAAATGGAATTGGTCTGCTTGTGAATACGAGATCAGAACGCTGGACGGAAAAGAATATATGATTATTGAATGGAAAAGCGGTGACTGGCGGTACGGCGGATATGACACGAACTATTATGTGTTTGTAAGAGTGTAATGTTTTATAGGTGCAAAAAAAGGGAACTGTTGCATTTTGCAACAGCCCCGTTTTTTGTTTTATCGGTTATTGCAGTGCAATAACGGCTTCGTAAGCGGATTTTGTGGCGTTTGCGAGATTGCCCAAACGGTCTGCATCACCGATTCGGAAAACACGCCAGTTGGTTTTTTGAAGTTCATCCCAGAGTTTTGTACGCGGTTTGGAACCGAGTGCCAATACCACGGCATCGACGGGAACTTCCGTTTTTTCTCCCGTTTTTGTATTCTGTGAAACCACCTTGTCTTTGTAGATCGCACACACCCGTTCGTTGGTGCGGATGACCGTGCCTGCCGCCTGAAGACGCGGAAGCATATCGTCAATGTGTTGCATCCAGGCACCGGGAGCGACGGTGGAACTCATTTCAAGAACGGTTGTGCGGTTGCCTGCTTCATTGAGGAATTCTGCCGTTTCAAGTCCGGTAAAGCCCGAGCCGATGACGGCAATGTTTTTGTCTGTCAGTTTGACTTTGCCCGAGAGGATGTCTTCAAACGTGTACAGATCGTCGTATGTATACTGTCCGTCAAAGAAGGGTTTGAAGGATGAACTTCCCGTTGCACAGAAAACAGCATAGGGATGAATATCGGCAATTGCTTCTACGGTTGCAGGTGTGCCGAAACGGAACTTTGCACCGTGTTCAAGGCACATTTTATAAAGATCCTGTGTAAACCAATCAATTTTATCTTTCTTGGGGGGCATTTTGGCAAGATTGATCTGACCGCCGGGTACGTCTTCCTTTTCAAATACGGTCACGTCGAATCCGCGGTATGCAAGAATGTCAGCCGCCATCAGACCTGCAGGGCCTGCACCGCAGACAACCACACGTCTGCCGCCTCCGTTCATTTTTACTTCCTGTCCTTCTTTGCCTACAAAGGGATTAACGGCACATTCACCGTGGGATCCGATATAGGCGTTATTCTGCATCGTTTCAATGCAGTTCAGACAGCAGATGCAACGGCGGATGGTTTCACCGTTTTGTGCTTTTTCAGCCCAGTGCGGATCTGCAATGTGCGGTCTGCCGAGAGATACGAAATCCTGCACGCCTTCCTGCAACTGTGCTTCTGCCTGTTCGGGAGAACGAATGAGATTTGCGGCAAGTACGGGAACGGAAACAACATCCTTGACTGCTTTTGCCATGTGTTTTCTCCATCCCGGCTCAAAAGAGGAGGGTTCAAGCCAGTAGTTGAACGTGTCGTAACCTGCACTTGAAACGTCGATGGCATCTACTTCAAGTTCTTCAAGGGCTTTTGCAATGCGTACACCTTCATCCAGACCGTATCCTTTGTCGGGCTGACCGATGCGGTCGTAGCATTCATCCACTGTCAGACGTACGATCAGCGGAAAATCTCTGCCGCATTTTTCTCGGATTCCTTTGATGATATTGGAGATAAAACGCATTCTGTTTTCAAAACTGCCGCCGTATTCGTCAGTACGCTGATTGGTGACGGGGCTGAAGAACTGTTGCAGCAAATATCCGTGCGAAGCGTGCAGTTCCACGCCGTCGCAACCGGATTTCTGAACACGTACTGCACCTGCTATGAATTCCTGTTCGAGATTTTTGATCTCCTCAACCGTCAGTGCTCGTACCTTGCCGCCTGCAAAATAGGCGGGCTCACAGGCGGACGGAGCCACGCTGGAGGGTGCAATATTGTTTTTGATTAAGGTAGGACCGACGGCAGGTGTCAGTTTATACAGCAATTTGCCGTAAAGACCTTTTGTCAGTTTTTCCAGTTCAATGCTCAGGGGAACCGTGCCCACAAGCAGACCGATATTCTGTCTGCCCGGGTGATGCAACTGCACGAACACTTTTGCTCCGTGCTTATGAATGCGGCAGGCAAGTTCGGACAGAGAGAAAATATGCTCGTCTTTGCTTGCGGAAAGCTGTGCGAACGCGGCTGAACCGGTCTTGTCATCAATACGGGTGATTTCCGTGATAATAAGACCCGTGCCGCCTTTGGCTCGTTCTTCGTAATAATCAAGCATCTTTTCGGTGGTTTTGCCGTCAAACTGACCGAATCCCATCAGCATGGGAGCCATCACGATACGGTTTTTGATTTCACAACTGCCGATCTTCATCGGCGTAAACAGCATTTTCTCATTCATCCCATTTGACCGCCTTTCCGTCTTTTACCTGAGCCTTGTAGTTTTCAAAACCTTTTTGTTCCATGCCCCAATAGACCTTGCGTACAAAGGGGAAGAAATTCATAAGTACCTTTGAAATGCCGAACAGTGCACAGGGGCTGACAGTCTCTTTGCCCTGTTCGATTCCTTCCACCATCTTTTTGGCTACCACATCGGCTTGCTGAACCGGGAACGGTTTTTTGAATTTGTATTCGTTTGCAGTGCGGAAAAAGTTTGTTTCCGTTGCAACGGGATACAGGCAGGTCAACTGCACGTTGTCGGGTTTTTCAAGGCGGATGCCTTGCTGGAAACCGTGCATGGCAAATTTGGAAGAACTGTAAATGGTGAATCCGGGCATTGCCATTTCACCGATTGCCGAAACGGTGATTGCAAAAATTCCCTTTCTGCCGTCCAGATATTGCACGTATTTCTGATAAGAATAGATGGGGGAGTATACGTTTGTTTCAAACATCTGTGCAACGCGATCCCAATCCGTATAGTTCATTTCTTCGTAATACGGATAGCCTGCATTGGCATAGAAAATATCAATAAACGGGAAAATTTCTTCCGCTTTTGCAAAAATTGCATCCACTGCTTCTTTGGAAGATACGTCCGTTTGCATGATCGTTACTTTTTCGGGATCGAATTTTACGAGATTGTCCGTGTTTTTGTCCACACAAAGAATCCTGTTGTCTGACCGTGTGAGGATTTTCAACACTTCCAGACCGATGCCGCTGTTGCAACCGGTGAGAACAATGTTTTTGCCTGTCATAATTCAATTCCTCCTCATCAATGATTTTATTATTATAACATACTTTGACTTTTCTTGCAATTGCAAAATGTAAAAATGAAAACAGCCGTTGCATTTACGAGGCTTTTGTGTTATGATAATCAATGCAGCATTTCTTCTGTTGATTCCCGCAAGGTTCGTTCGCAATAACTGACAAGCGTCTGAAAACACAGCGGTTGCGTTTCTTCCTGTGACACGTCATTCAGTTGCGGAAGATCCTGTGTCATATCCGAAAGAAAAAGACCTGCAAGACGGTTTGCCGCCGTCTTACTGAGTGTCAGCCATTGCCGAGCTGTTTTGTCCTCATAACGCAGTGCTGCAACAAAACGGTATAACGACAGCGATATATAGTCTGTAAACAGTTTTTCCGCATTCTCGCCGCGTGTACTCATTTCTTCACTCATACGCACGTAACACCGCAGGATCGTGCGAAGTCTCATCTGTGCATCCTCAGGCACGTCGGCGGATTCGAACAACTCATTGGCACCCAGGCGAGTGTCGCTCAGGCCGAGCAACCAATCCGATGTGACACCGTAATAAGCAGATGCTTTGCGTACAAAATCAAGTCCGCATTCGCGAATGCCTTTTTCGTAGTGTGAAAGCAGAGCCTGTGAAACCCCGAGTTGTGCTGCGGCTTCCTTTTGACTGATGCCTTTTGCTCGGCGTAATTCGCTCAGTTTGTTCGGAAAATCTGCATTCATACAGACGCCCCCCCCTTTAACTAATTGGTATAATTTTATCATATAATCTTTCATTAGTAAATACAAAACGGAGATAATACGATGAAAACTTATAAAATTCATTTGATTCGTCACGGCCTTGCAAAAGGTGCGATCGAAGGTCGTTACATCGGTCATACGGATGTTTCGCTGACCGAGGAAGGGCGAAAGCAACTTGAAGAAATGCGTGACGATTACGGTTATCCGATCGTCGGTGCGGTATTGAGCAGTCCGTTAAAACGTTGCATACAGACCGCCAATGTCATTTATCCGGATGCACAGCCGTTGGTGTTTGAAGATCTCATCGAGTATGACTTTGGTGAGTTTGAAGGACAGACCGTCGAAGAATTGCAGTCGGATCCTGCTTTCGGTGAATGGTTACGCGGAGGCGGCGAAAGTGCACCGCCTTACGGTGAAAGCAATGAGGATTTTTCCATTCGCGTTCAGAATTGCTTTGCCATGATCGTAGACGGTCTTTTGCAGACGGGCGTTGACAGTTCCGCCATTATTACGCACGGCGGTGTCATGATGGCAATTCTTTCTGCATTCGGTTTACCCGAACGTCCCATGACGGATTGGGTTTGTCCGAACGGATGCGGATATACCTTGCGAATCACACCGAGTGTCTGGATGCAGGCGAGAAAATTTGAAGTCATTGCATGGGTGCCGGATATGCCCGATGAGAGCATGACACAGGAAGACGAAACAGAGGACGAAGATTATGACCGTCCGTTTGATCCGTCTGAATTTGCAGGTTTTTATGATTCATCATCTGAAATTAAGGAGTAAATATGATTACACAGCAACAAATTGACCGTATCAATGAATTGGCAAGAAAATCACGCACGCCCGAAGGATTAACCGAGGCAGAAAAAGCAGAGCAGAAACAACTGCGTGCTGCGTATGTTGCCGCATTCAAGCAATCTTTGGTGTCACAGTTGGACAGCACTTATATTTTGCGTCCGGACGGCACAAAAGAAAAACTTACCAAGAAATAAACAAAAATCTGTTGCATTGTACCTTTTGAGGTGGCTGCAACAGATTTTTTTATTCGCTTTTTTCGGGCATTTTTTTTGCGGCTTTCCCTATATGATAGGCATATACTGTCAAACCGGAAACGGATAGAATGTAAATTATGAAAGATAGCACCTGATTGACCGTGCAGAGCTGTGTTGAAACGCTTTGCAAACTGTGCGGTAAAAATGCAAGATCGGAACACAGCGGCAGTATAACCTTTTCTGTGAGCCGCAACACGACCCAAGTGACGGACGCTATGAACAATCCAAACAGAAACCGCTTTGCAATGCCGCGTAATTGTTTTGAAAAATACAAAGAAAAAATACCGATCAATGACGGAATCGAGAGAAGTGTAACAATCGCAAGTACGATTTTGCTTTCCGTTACACGGACGTTGAGCGTGAATTGCAGGACCTGTGCGGAAAACTGAAAGAATATGTCGAGTATCAGTGCACTTTGCATGAATCGTAATATCCCTTTGTCTGTCCGCATTTCTTTGGTTGCGGAACTTGCGGTGTACATGGCACGCAAGAAAAGGATCAAAGAGGCGAAAGTCAGAAGATAGTTCAGCGGATCCGAGAATCTCCAGAACGGATGCGGAACCGTTGCAAGGTGTGCAGACAAAATACGGGATAAAAGGACAAACAATAAGCCGAAAATTCCGTAAACGGATGCCCAGAAGGACAATCGCATATCGCGCAATGCATTTCACCTCCGTTCATATTTGCAACATCGTTTTTGTTTTCGTCGTTTATTCTATCATAATTTGTAACCGAATGCAACTAAAACTACCGTGAAAACAGAGCCGATATTTTCTTTGTCTTTTGTTGTTCGCACGGTAGCGGTATGTTTTCGCAACGGACGAGAATCGTTTGTGCTCCGATCACCTGTATGCAATTCCAATCAACGACTATGCACCGATCTTTCTTTTTCAGTGAGAACACGGCATCCGATTCCACGATCAAAGAACAGATACGGGCAGTTTGCGTATCAATGTTCACATCGCGGACATACCCGATACGATCCCCGTTGCAGACGTTGATGACTTCTTTGCGGCATAAGGATTCCATATTGCATTGCATGAAAACACCCCTGTCAGTGTGGTAGATTGTCGGAAAAAGAATATACATCATTATTGTATGCATACACAGCTTGTCGATTGTATGTTTTTTCAGAGAGAAAGGCTTTAAAAATAATTGTGGGTGTATTATAATGAAATAAGGAGGTGGTATGATGCCACTGCAGATCGTCCGCAGGGATATAACCGAAATGAATGTGGATGCCATTGTCAATACGACCAATGAAGAAATGACAGGTTACAGCGGTGTGGATCTTGCCGTGCATCAGGCGGCAGGAAAAGAACTCGATGTCGCGTGTGCAAAACTTGTGCCTTTGGGACTCGGTACCGCAAAGATCACGGACGGATACCGGCTGAATGCAAAATATATTATCCATACCGCAGGGCCTGTCTGGGAAGGCGGACTTCGCGGAGAAAGTATTATTCTTAAATCCTGTTATGTGGAATCGCTGAAACTTGCGGTGGAGCACAACTGCAATTCCGTTGCGTTTTCGCTGATTTCATCGGGTGCGTACGGCTATCCGAAAGATCAGGTGCTCTCTTACGCGGTGCAGATCATTTCGGAATTTTTGTTTGACCATGAACTGACGGTGTATCTTTGTGTGTATGACCGCACTTCCTATGAATTCAGCAGGCAGATGTCCGATGAGATCAGGAAAATGCTCTGTGATGATTCTGCTAAAGAACGCTTTGTTTTGTGTGACAGACGGGAGAATTACGTTCCGGCGGATTGTGATGCACAGGCAATGCCCATTGCGAGCACACCGATGATTTTGCAGGAGGATGCGGCACCGCTGTCACGCCGTCGAAGTGCAAAAAACAGCAAAGCGAAAGAACTGTCCCTGCACGAATATATGAAAAACATGGATAAATCCTTTGCTCAAAAACTTTTCGATCTCATTGATGAACGCGGAATGACGGATGTGGAGTGCTACAAAAAAGCCAACGTTGACAAAAAGACGTTCTCCAAAATCAAGTGCAATCCCGAAACGTACAGACCGTCCAAGCAGACCGCCGTTGCCTTTGCGATCGCTTTGCAGTTGAATCTCGAAGAAACGCAGGACTTGCTTGCCGCGGCAGGCTTGACACTGTCCCGAAGTTTCACTTTTGATAAGATCATCCGTTACTTCATTCAGAAAGAGATCTACGATATTTTTGTCATCAACGAAGCCCTGTTTGAATTCGATCAGGTATTGTTGGGTTCATTTTGAAAGTCTCCCGACAAGCGACCATTCCAATTGAAAAATCCTGTAAAATGCGGTTGTAAGGAACAAAAGCCTTGCAACCGTATTTTATTATAAGGAGAATTTACAATGGAAAACAAAAACAATATCACGGAACTCGTATTCATTCTTGACCGCAGCGGCTCTATGGCAGGGCTTGAAGCAGACACCGTCGGCGGTTTCAACGCCATGATCGAAAAACAGCGTAAAGAAACAGGGGAGTGCTATGTATCCACCGTCCTTTTTGACCATGTCAGCGAAGTACTGCATGACAGGGTAAAACTTACCGATATCAGTCCCTTGACTGATCGGGATTACACCGTCCGCGGCAGTACGGCTCTGATTGATGCTCTCGGAAGTGCCATTCATCACATCGGCAACATCCATAAATATGCCCGTGCGGAAGACGTACCTGCACGCACTATGTTTGTTATCACAACCGACGGAATGGAAAATGCAAGCCATCGCTACACAAGTGAGCAGGTGAAAGCAATGATCGAACGGCAGAAAGAAAAATACGGATGGGAGTTTCTGTTTATCGGGGCTAACATGGATGCCGTGCAGACTGCCGCAAGATACGGTATTGACAGTTCGCGTGCCGTCAATTACAATGCAGACGGAAAGGGAACGCACATTCTTTATGAATCCGTTTCAAAAGCGGTCAGCAAGATGCGTTCGTGTGCACCGCTTTGTGCTGACTGGCGTGCCGATCTGGATGCGGATTATGCGGAGAGACACGACAATTAAATTTAATATGGAAATTTGTATTCGTTTGTGGTATCATGTTATTGCGTTTAGTCCTTATTGAAACTGAAATCGGAGGATGCAATATGAAAAACAGTGCTTACAAATGGTATGCAGGTGTACCGCATTGTCACACGGTGGCTTCAGACGGTAAACTGACACTTGAGCAGGTCATAGCAAAAGCCAAAAAGAACAAACTTGATTTTCTCATGATAACCGACCACAATGAGAATTGCAAAGATTTGCCGCAGGTGGACGGGCTGACACTCATTTACGGTGCGGAACTGACAAAACACGGCGGTCACTGCAATATGTGGGGTGTCAAGGACGTCATTGACCTTGAAGATTATAAGACCTGTGAAACCTATGAAGACTTCCTGCGGGTGAAAAACAAGGCAAAAGAACGCGGAGCCGTTATCTGCATGAATCATCCGCATTGCAAGCAGTGTCCGTGGCGTTGGGAAATGAACGCTTCTGACGTGGATGTACTCGAAGTCTGGAACGCTCCGACGCATTATGACAATCTGGAATGTACACAGTGGTGGCATGAACAATTGCGAAACGGTCATAAACTTCCCGTTGTGGGCGGCAGTGACTATCATCAGGATTATGTGATTACGAATATGATCGCATGGCCCGTTACCTATGTCTATGCAAAATCTGCTTCTGCCGAAGATATACTGGATGCCATTGTAAAGGGACGTACCACGATCAGTTTTGCACCCGGTACCACTTTTATTGATATCACAAGCGGAACGGCCATCCTCGGTGATACCGTGAAACTGACCGACGATACCTCCGTTACGGTCAATGTTAAGAAACTGCGGAAGAATCACACCTTGATCGTCTTTGATGCGGACGGGGAATGTTTTACCTATAAAGCAAAGAAAACAGAGGATTACACGGTTACTCTCCCCGTAAAAAAAGAAGGCTTCATTTGTGCACATACCGTATTTGAACCCGGTTTTCTGTACAGCAAACTTCACGATTATGCACTCGCATCCCGTATTCCCGAACAAAAAGGCATGAAATTACCCCCTTTGATCTTTTCTCAAAGCGGTGCCGTATACTTTGAACGGTAAGAAAGGTAAAGCGCGATTGCTTATATGTTGCGCCTTTTGAGCCGCTGAATATGCAATTTTGAGGTATTTTATGTCTTTTGAAGAATTGAAGATCACGATTCTCCGTTCCGATCGCAAAACCGTGTCGATCGAACTGAAAAACGGTGAGATCATTGTCCGTGCACCAAAGAAAATGAAAGATGCAGAGATTTATTCCGTTATTGAATCCAAAAAGACTTGGATCGAAAAACATCTTGCAGCACAGGTGCAACGGCAGGAATCGGTCAAAAATTTACAGCCGTTTACGCAGGATGAGATCAGGGAAATGGCAAACAAAGCCTTGGATATCATTCCGGCAAAAGTGAAGTATTACGCCGAAAAGATCGGTGTTACGTATAACAGGATCACCATTCGCTGTCAGCGTACGCGGTGGGGAAGTTGTTCTTCTGAAGGCAATCTGAACTTCAACTGTCTTCTTGTGCTGTGTCCCGATGAAGTCATTGACAGTGTGGTCGTGCATGAACTGTGCCATCGCAAGCACATGAATCATTCCGCCCGGTTTTATGCGGAAATTGAAAAAGTTTTTCCGCAATACGCCGATTGTCAGGCTTGGATCAAGCAGAATGCACATCTTATCATGTCCCGTTTGCCCTAAAGTTGATCGAAAAAGGCAAGAAGTAAACAGATTGGAGATTTGTATGACAGGGTTGCTTATTGTTATTTATATCGTTTTCGTTTCTCTCGGCTTGCCCGATTCCATGTTCGGTGTTTCATGGCCGGTTGTTCATGTTGAATTTGCAACACCTGAAAGTTTTGCTTCTCTGTACAGTATCATTATCGGTGTCTGCACGGGTGGAGTCAGTTTTGTTGCAGGCAAACTGATCCGGAGATTCGGAACAGGGAAGGTTACTTTTTTTTCAACACTTCTCACTGCACTCGGACTTGTCGGTATCAGTTTTTCTCCGAATATCGTTGTTATGATGATCTGTTCCGTCATTATGGGATACGGTGCAGGTGCGATCGATACGGGGCTTAATAACTTTGTATCCTTGCATTACAAAGCAAGACACATGAATTGGTTGCACTGTTGCTGGGGATTGGGTGTAACGATCAGCCCTGTGATTATGTCAGCATTTCTCGGTGGCGACGGAACATGGAGAAACGGTTACAGAGTGGTTGCTCTTTTGCAGTTTTTGATTGCAATGATCGTTCTTATGACGCTTAAAAAATGGAACATCAGGCAAGAAAATATTGTAGCATCAGAAAATGAACAAAAAGATCTGCCTGAAAAGAGCCTGTTGCAACTGCTGAAAATCAAAGGTATCAAAACGAGCATTCTGTCGCTCGGCCTTTATTGCGGCGGAGAATTTCTGATCGGTACGTGGGGTGCCACCTATGCCGTCAATGCGTTTTCCGTCTCGCCTGAAGAAGCCGCAAAATGGGTTTCACTCTATTATGGAGGTATTATGGCGGGGAGGATTATTTCAGGATTTCTGTCCGAAAAATTATCCGACAATATGCTCATTAAGGGCGGTATGTTGATTGCTGTTATCGGAATGCTGGTGCTGATTCTTCCGATCGGCAAATGGGCACTTGTCGGACTGCTTCTTATCGGAATCGGTTACGGACCCGTGTTTCCGAGTGTGTTGCACAACATTCCTGCAAGATTCGGCACTGACTATTCGGCTGATATAACAGGTTATCACATGGGCGGGGCTTATGCAACAGGCTTTGCCGTACAGTTGTTATACGGTTTTCTTGCCTCGGCAACAACGTTTTATATAACTCCGTTTGTGCTTCTTGTGCTTGGAATCGGTGTTGTGGGTGCAACGGTTATAACGCTGAATACGCTTAAAAAGCAAGGCGGTCGAAAGTGATAGGCAAAAATAAATAAGAAACAGATGCATAAAAGGATGATTTTCCTTTCAATGCATCTGTTATTTTATATATTGATGAAACTGATGATAATAACTTGATTACAGTTTGCAGATATCTGCTTCCGTAATAAGGTGGAATCCTGCTTCTTCAAGTGCTTTTTCAGCGGCAGCATTGTCCTCTACGCGGATAACGACGTATGCGTGTTTTTCGGTACGTGCCATAAACGCATAAAGATATTCCATATTGATGTTGTTTTTATCAAGAACTTTCAATGCTTCGGAGAGTTTTCCGGGTGCATCGCCGATCTTTACGCCGACAACATCGGTGGTTTTAAGAAGGTATCCTTCATCGGAAAGGATCTTTTCTGCGGTCGCGTTGTCATTTACAATAAGACGAAGAATGCCGAAATCCTGTGTTTCCGCGATGGAAAGAGCACGAAGGTTGATGCTGTGACGAGAGAGTGCTTCGGTAATGGAAACAAGCGAACCTTGCTTGTTTTCGACAAATACGGTTAACTGTTTGATTGCCATAATGATAACTCCTTTCTGATGTTTATATTAAACAAGTTTTCTCTTATCAATAACACGAACGGCTTTGCCTTCACTGCGGGCAATGGTCTTGGGGGCCACGAGATGAACGGCAGGATTGATACCGAGCATGGCTTTCAGTGCATTGGCAAGTGCCTTTTCCATTTTGATGATTTCGCCGACCTTATCGGTGAACTGTTCGGGAGTCATTTCCACGTTTATTTCAAACGTATCGGTGTTCTTGACACGGTCAACGACGATCTGGTAGTTGGGCTGATAACCTTCATTCAGAAGTACCGTTTCGATCTGGCTCGGGAATACGTTGACACCGCGGATGATAAGCATATCATCGGTTCTGCCCATCGGCTTTGCCATTTTGATGAGGGTTCTGCCGCAGGAGCATTTTTTACGGGAAAGAACGCAGATATCGCGGGTACGGTAACGAAGCAGGGGGAATGCTTCTTTGTCAAGGGAGGTGAAAACAAGTTCACCTTTACTGCCTTCGGGAAGCACTTCACCCGTGTCGGGATCGATGATCTCGGCAAAGAAATGGTCTTCATTGACGTGCATACCTGTCTGTTCGCTGCATTCAAACGAGACACCGGGGCCGGTGGTTTCCGTAAGACCGTAAATGTCGTATGCTTTGATGCCAAGGGTGGCTTCAATGCCTTTTCTCATTTCTTCCGTCCAGGGTTCAGCACCGAAGATACCTGCCTTCAACGGAATGTCTTCGGGTTTGTATCCCTGTTCTTTTAAGGTTTCTCCGATGTATGCGGCATAGGACGGCGTACAGCAAAGAATGGTAGCACTCAGATCCGTCATAAACTGAATCTGACGTTCGGTGTTGCCCGAAGACATCGGCAGTGTCAGACAACCGACCTTATGAGAACCGCCGTTGAGACCGGGGCCGCCCGTGAACAGACCGTAGCCGTAAGCAACCTGGCAAACGTCCTTGTTGGTACCGCCTGCAGCCATGATGGCACGTGCACAGCAATCTTCCCACAAATCAACGTCTTTCTGTGTATAAAAAGCAACGACGCGGCGACCGGTCGTGCCGGATGTGGACTGAATACGAACGCAATCTTCAAGCGGATTGGCAAGAAGTCCGTAAGGATATGCATCACGAAGATCTGCTTTGGTAAGGAAGGGGAGCTTATGCAGATCATCAATGGATGTGATATCTTCCGGCTTAATGCCTTTTTCGTCCATGAGTTTACGGTAGTAAGCGACGTTTTCATAAACGTGTTTGACCTGACGGACAAGTTTTTCCGATTGAAGTTTTTTCATGTCTTCACGTGACATGGTTTCGATTTCTTTTTGGTAGTAGTTTTGTGTCATTGTTTGTGTCAACCCTTTCTGTAGTGTCTGCTGATTTGCGGATCGTGTGTTTTCGAAGTGTGAAAGGGAAAATAAAATCGCCCTCCGCATTCCGATTAAGAATACAGAGGACGAGAAAATGCAATCCCGTGGTACCACCTCAATTCGCTGTCATCTCACGGTGACAGCCTTTTCAGGTACAATCATACCTTAGTTCTGTAACGGGAACTCCCGTTGCATCCTACTTAAGAATAATCTTGTTCAGTGCACTGCTAACAGAATGAATTCAGAAGGACGTCCCCATTGCCTCGCACCAACCGGCAACTCTCTAAAGGATTCATTCCAACCTACTGGTTTCTGCTCAACGCATTTGTGGTAAACATCGACCTGTCGGATTTGTGTTTACTGTACAAATTATATGACCTGAAAACTCAAAAGTCAATACTTTTTGTAAAAAAACTGAGTAAAAGATTAAAAATGACCGCCGCGGATCGAAACTACGATCTCATCTATTTTCATATAAAGCAGGCCTAAAATCTCAACGATCTTGTAAAGAACGGTGCGTACGGTAAGTCTTAATTTGCTGTCTTCAAAGCCTTTTGTTTTTTGGATTTTAATGCTGTCAAGCAGTTCACTGTTGTCGCCGCGGAACGTTTTCAGTTCCATTGTATTCTCGGTAAAGACAACCGTTGAATAGGTAACAACATCGGCATTTTCAAAAGCATACGCCGTGTGCGGCCATTGGCTCATGTTTTCCATGGAACCCTGATCACAGCAGGCATTTGTGTTCATGTAAATGATGCCGTTGGGATCGGTATAGGTTTCACCGCTTTCGGCTTTGCCGACGATGAGACCGTCGCTGATGAAGTGGGAACGTCCCTGCATATGGGTGTGACCCGTAAATACGATATCAAGGTCGTACATCTCAAAGATCGGTTGAAAAACGGCATTCAGCAGAATGTTGGTTTCCGGTTCCAACGCGGCGATGCCTGGTGCGTAAAGGCCTTGGTGCATAACGCCGATTCTCCATTTTGCATCGGGATTTGCTTCCACCGCTTCTGCCGCCATGGCTCTGTGGTCTGCCGCTGAACCCGAACAGGCATCAAACATAAGGTAAAGCACGTCGCCGTAACAAAACCAGAAATCCCTGTCAAGTCCTGTGAAATATTTGCCGAAATATTCATTGGGCATATGCGTGTAATATTCGTACGTATATCCCTTTTTGTCGTGGTTGCCTATCGCAAGTGCCATGGGCAGGCTTCTTGTGTATGCGGGCATAAGCAGTGTCTGCCATTCATCGGCGGCATTGCCCGTTGACGTGTTGTCGCCGGGGGAGAGCAGGAAACTGATGTCGGGATTCTCTGTCAGGGCTTCATCCAGCACACTCTGCCAGACGTAACCGATTCTTGACTGTTCCTCGGGATTATCGGTGGATTGACCGCCGATCTGAATGTCACCGATGAGCATCATCTTGAAACTGTCAAAGCTTTTGGATTCGTACTTGTAAGGCTCACTCCAACCTTCGTCACCAAGCCACTGATAATAATAGGTTGTGTTTTCTTCAATGCCCGTCATCGTCACGCGGCAAACGAGTTGTCCGTCATTTTCGGCAGGTGTGGTTTCACCCGTGAACGTAACATGATCTGCCATGGATGCATCTTTTGCGAGCCTTACGGTCGGTTGGGCGTTTTCTTTGTCGGCGTGCCAGCAGATGTTCAACTGCGTTTCATCTGCACCCACACAAAGCGTCGGAAGCGTGTTTTCATCACGCAAGTCTGTGTAAACGGCATTCCATTCTTCCTGTGTCAGTGATTTATCGTCAAATGCGGCAAAGGAAGAAACAAAGAAAGATTGCAATAAAAACAGAACGGAAAGAACTACGGCAAGGCCTTTTGAACAGCGTTTCATCGGGATTCCTCCAAATTTCTTATTTGTAAATATTTTACTCTCCGAATAAAGATTTGTCAATAATACTATCAAAAAAAAGGATGCCGCCAAAGCGACATCCGAATGATATTTTATTCCGTTATTTCAACTTTGAATATTGCTTTGTTTTGCGAAACGAAAAGTTTGCCGCCAATCAGACAGTCAAAATCATTGACAATGATCTCCTGCGGTGGGACAACGGGATACGCCGCATTGTAGGAGTCATTTTTATGATCAGCATTGACTTTGTTGAAAAGGTAATTGATACCGGGTCTGTAAACATAGAATCCGTCGATCACGATTCTTTGCGGAAGATAGCAGGTGTAGCCGAAATCATGATTTTCTTCATTTTCTGCGTTGAGAATTTTCATCGAAACACCCGTGGGATAGAACTTGCAGTTGCGGATAATAAGATCTCCGTTCCATGTGGAGCCGTAGTCGGCACGGAAATCCACGAAACTGTCGGACATAACGGTTGTGTTTTCAACAAGAGCCGTACCGCTGCCGATGAGTTTGATTCCGTGGTGGCCGAGTACGGAATTTTTGATCGTTGCGTTGAGAACACCCTGATGGGCATCAAAACGGGAGAATGCACAGCCGTCATACGTGAGATTTTTGCAATAATTCGATCCTGCAATGCCCCAGTAATCGTTATCGGTGATGTCGTTGGTCTGTTTGCAATTGATAAAACTTGCATTGATCGCCATGGTACCGCCGATATCATAGGTGCCCATAGAAACGCTCGTGCCTGCAGAGCCGATCGTTTTATACGTTTTGTGACCTGTAAACGTGCAGTTTTTAACGGTTGCATCCGCACAGTATGAAAGGCTGACAAAAGCGGAATAGGGAGCCCCCGTTTTGCCTTCGTTTTCGATATCGTGATACAGTCCGTCAATAACCGTATTGGAACGTCTGACGAGAATGCCTCTTGTGTAATAGGTGTATTCGGAGGGAGCGTTGTTTGCAATGGTTGTGAATCTTCCGCCCTTTATTGTCAGCGTTTCGGTGTCAATGGGATAGCAGGTTGCGGAAGTAATGTTATCAAAATCCCAGAGCAGGGGAGTGTCGACTGCAATGTTGCCGTCTTCATCAACGAGAATCACATCGGTCTGATTGCTGCCCGAATTTTGATTTGCACCCTTGCGGATATAGCGTTTTACGTTGGAATCGGTCAGAATAACAAGACTCTTGCTTGCAAGGGTCGTACCGATGTTGGTTGCATCTGCCTTCATGGGAGCAACCATGTCGGTAACGGAATATGCACTCTGTGAGGGAGCAATGTTGAAAAGCCATGCACTTCTGTTTTCTACATTCGTATCGTCAATGATAAAGCGTGCGGTCGACCAATCGGTGTCTGTTTGAATGTAAGCGGTTCTGTCGGCACCGCTGATGTAATAGGTTGCGGTTTCATTTGCAAGAACGGTCAGACCGTTTTCATTGGCATACGCATGGGTGTTGACGATTGCTTCAAAGTCATCCGCAATGCCGTCACCTACGGCACCGAACTGTTCATAGGTCACATAATCCGAGAACGTCTTGTTGTACACATACCCGTCTGCAAGATCGAAACTGCCCTGTGCGGACAGCAATACTTCATCTGCAAAAGCGGTGATACCTCTTGAAATGCCCGTTGCACAACTGCCCTTGATGTATACTTTTCCGTCCTCAACTTTCAGTGTGAATTCGGGTGTATCAAAGAGGTCGGTCTCAATAACAACGGCTTTATCAACTTCCTTTTTGGATGTTACAATGCTTTTTCCGCAGGCTTTATAAACGGCATCGCCGAGAGTCTGCACGGCGTTTGCATACAATGCATCTGCATCGGCATTGGGTGCAAGCACACGGTATTCATCGATCGAGACACCGTTCACCGTGATATCTTCAAGCGGCCTAACAATATACGGGCTTTCATAATTTCCCTTTGCAAGATCGATTTTCAGTTCCACCGCATCCGCAGTTTGCGTAAACGGTGCACCGATAACGGAAAGAATGCACATAATTACCGCAATGATCTTTTCAAGCATTTTTCATCCTCCTCAGACAGACGTAACAGATCTGTTTTTTCCATACTAACATTAAAATTGAATTTTTGCAAGGGAATTCGCAGAAATAACTTTTAATGATGTATTACATCAAATCTTCTGTTTATAACAATGTATCCTAAATCGACGGATGTGAAATTGCCGTGTGTTTCGGCGTACTCTCCGTACTGCAGGTCATCAAACGGTAATGCACCTTTTGAGAGGATCTCGTTGGTGACAAACTTGAAAATCGTTTTATAAAGTTTGTCGTTTTCCTGTCCGTCTGCAAAACGGATCGAACAGCAGTTATTAAGTTTCATTCCGTGGACTTCGTCAATACCGCATCCTGCGACGGCAATCAGTGTATCCTTTTCAAAAACACCGTATTCAAGATTGTTTTCATCGCGATAATCCTGCTCGTTAAGCAAGTGCTTTACATAACCGTCTTTTCTGCCGTTTGCCCATTTTGTGATTGCCTTTTTATCTTTAGGTGTAAGTCGTCTGATTGAGATATCCTCGGGAAGCGAACATTCAAAAGGCTCTCCGAAATATAAAGCCTGCGGTATGACTTTCAGTTGTTCCGTAATTCCGTAAAAAGCAAGAATTTCTTTAACCTCTGCTTCATTCTTATCTGAATAAAATGTTTTCTTTTGCGGAAACCGTTTGATCCAATCAGCAAGCAGTTTGAAATCGTCCGTCAACATTTCAAGATAACAACCGCCGCCCAAATCATCACCGATGCCGATCAGACCGTTTTCATAGTTTGCGTCAGGGGCTATGATCGTAAGACCGCAATATTTTATTGTCGTGCAGAAATATCCGTACCTTTTTGCATCCTTTTCAAGAAGAAAATCAATCACTTCCGAAGAATCAGCAATTTTAAAATCGGGATTGTTGTGCAAGAATCTGCTTGCAACGGTTTTGTCCGTGATCTCACCCATATACATTATTCTGCTTTTGTTGTCGGTACGGTATTCGCTCGGTGTAATGCCGTACTTTTTCTTGAATGCCTTTGTGAATCCCTCGTGGGAATCGTAGCCGATTTGGAGTGCAATATCAAGCACCGATTTGTCGGTAGTGCGAAGAAGAAAAGCCGCCTGCTTCAAACGGATATAGTTAATGTATGCGGTAACGGTAAAGCCCGTGTGAGAAAGAAAAATGCGATTGAAACAGTCAATTGAAAAACCTGCGTTCTTTGCAACTTCTTCAACGGATATACCGCTTTCGGTTGCATTTTGTTTTGCGAAGTTCACGGCATTGAAAATAAGTTCTGTGTTTTCCATGAGTAGCATCTCCTAAATATAATAATGTGTAAAAATCGACCTTTACAACATCATTATATCTGCAATAAGAAATGTTTTCTTGAACAAAAACGGTTTATCAGATATGAAGCTTATAAATTCTTTGCTTTTCCATATTATCACGGTAAGCAAAATAATCCTTGGGCGGTTTTGTGATTTCAATAAGTTCAGCACCGAGTTTTTCAATTGTTTTATAAGAAGCAATATTGCTTTCATCACAAGTCAATATCAATTTACTCATACCATGTACTTTTGCAACCTGAAATACAAGTTTGCAGGCTTTGTATGAATAATTATTACCTCGGTACTCCTTATCAATCTCATAACCGATATTACCATTGTAATATGAATGATAATTACTACCGATACGAATACTGATTTTACCGACAGCAGTGTCACCGACAAAAATATCGTAGTAGTAAAAGGGTAATAATTCGTCATCCCCCTGATATTTCTGATAAATTTTTAATGTAACTTCATCGTTTGACAAAATATCAAAGTTGTTCATAAATTCAAATTTATTCATTCGTATCACCTTGATAAACAACATCAGTTTCTGCTTCGTTTGGAACTTCAAATATTGAAGCAAACTTCGCTGCGAGATTATCATCGACATAGTAAGCACTTGTTCCTTCTGCAAGCACAGCGTTGTTTCTCTTATTCAAGCGATGTTTCCAAGTTTCATCGCTGACATCAATATAATGAAGTTCACATTCAATATTGCGGGATTTGTAAAACTCTTTTACTGCCAATCGTTCTGCTTTTGTCCAAAAGCCCCAGTCAAGAACGACATTAATATCCTTCTGAATAAGCTCTAAAGATTTGTTCAATAGATATTTTTCTGTTCTTTCAACATATTCATCGTGCTTATCGCCACAATGTTGACCGAAAAGAGCAAGTGTTATCTCATCAATTGAAAGCAATATAGCATTATTTTCAGCACAAAGTTTCTCTGCATATGTGGTTTTACCACAGCAGATTTTACCACAGATTAGAATCACTTTTGCCATAAACAACACCTTCTTATTATATTTTCTTTATGAAACCGTAACTCGTTTTGAAGTAGCCCTGTGATTCATAAAATGCATGAGCATCTACCCTCGGTAAACCGCTGTTGAGAAGAATAACTTCAATATCATTTTCCTTTGCCCATTGTTCGGCAGTTTTCTGAAGCTCGGTACCGATTCCTTTTCTGCGATATTCTTTTGAAACGGCAAGGACAATTATTTTCACACCTTCATTTTCGAGTTCAAATGCGAGATAACTGACACAACCTATATATCCCACAACTTTATCACCGTCACAAGCAACAAAAATCTGATAGTTGCCACGTTTCAGCATTTCATCAACACGGGTATTCAGTTTATCAAGTTCACAGTTGTAACCCAAATCATTTTCAAGAATATCCCTTATTGCAGAAATATCCTTGCTTTCATATTTTCTGTAAACCGTATCTCTTATCATTTTATGTAATCCAAACCTTTCTTGGTTATGTAAATCAACTTAAACATATTTTTTTTGCCTTTACTTTCAACATAACCCAATTCGAGTAATTGTTCTATTGCTGCTTTATATTCTATCTTCTCTTCAGCTGTTGCATTTGCACACAAATCACGCTGATTGCATCGAATTTGAACAACGTTTAAAACATTACTATAGATTGCATATTTTTCTTTTGAGTTTTTTATTTCAAATAGAATTTCTTGTGATTTTGTTGAAATCTCAGCTTCTAAAAGCTTTACATTTGAAATTGAGGCAGTTAAAAACTCATTATATTTTTCTTTTGCAATGTTGTTATCAAATTTTTCAGGTGCTCTTTTTGAAAAAAATGAAAACAACTCTTGAGGTTCAGAATATTGGGGTGAAAAAGTTTTTATTCGAGAATCAATAAACCCCTTCATATCACTGAAAGATAGGTTGCCTAACAAAATGGGGACAATTTCTTTTTCATCACTAATCCAAGCTGCTCCCATTTCATTGAGACAATACGGGCTTTCATAAAAATTTGATGTTAATAAAAAGACAATCAAATCTGATTCTTGGAAATTCCTTTTCACTACATCAGGAAAGGTTTTTCCCAATTCTACTCCATTGTGAAATTTAGAAGAATAAAAAATATTACTCTTGTCAAAACCTAAGCTTTCAATAAAATCAAGAAACTTGTTACCAATTTCTATATCTTTTACAGAATGACTAATAAATATTTTTTTCAAAATATTCTTACCTCCTTTCAGAACATAACATTGCATTATTGGTTAATTAAACTTTGCACTTTTTTATCGAAATTGTTTTTCAAGTCAGCCAATACACTGTTTGCCCATGCGGGGAAAGTCTTTCTTTGACATGCATGATAAAGAGTAACTAAGACAGATGCAACATCATCAACTATAATTTCATTTTTATCAAATTCTCCATAGGCCTCAAGAAAGGCATTTTTTGCGTTCTCACCGAGAGAATAACACACATTTCGGATATCTGAATACACATACCCCTTACCGAGCAGATTATAGTCAAACATAAATGCAGATGTTTTATCCTTAGCTACAATAAGATTTGTGTAATAAAAATCGTTATAGGTGAGAACTCTCGGCAAACTCCTGATTTTTGAAACTATAACATCAAAGTTATCATCAATAAGTTTCCAAACAGGCAGGTTATGTGTGCCTGTTTTTTCTTTAATAAACTCTATGTTTTCTCTTGTTATAAAATCAGTTTCATCATAAAGTTCTGCGACATTCTCTTTAACAGAATTTTCACTGCTTGTATGTAAAAGCTTGTACCATTCAGCAATTTTATAAGCAATTACAACATCATCCAAATCTTCTTTTGTTGCAAGCCTGAAAGTATCACTTTGTAAAATATCTTCCATAAGAATAGCCGAATCAGTAAAGCCGAAAACCCTAACAGTCGGAATGTCTAATATATCGAGAAGCTGATAATTCTTGATTTCACGCTTAAAATCTTCATTCTGAAAGGATTTGATTATATACGACTGCGAATCGTTTTGAACTCTTGCAACAACAATACCGTCTTTGTTTTGGATGATATCAATTGTTCTGTATGGGATTTTCAGTTTTTTTAGTTCTTGCCTGATCTTAAACTGTACAAACATACATCTCACCATTTATAGTTTTATATATCGATTATAACCTTTATAGAATAAAAAATCAATCCAAACAGCTCTGCCTGTACGTTTTATGAAAAACAGATGTCGCATTGAAATGTCTTTTGTTTTATGTTATTATGAATATGTAAAATCATTAAAAGGAAATGTTGTACAGATATGGATAAGAGTATATTTGATTATATAGAAGAAAATTTAAGCGGTGACATGATGCAGACTGCTTTGGATTTTGCAGGTTATTTAACAGATAACAGTGTTGAATTTGTCAAAGACAACGGTTATTGGAAAGAAAAGATTTATTATCTTTGCAAATTCAATGGGGAATATGTCTGCTTTATTGCAATCAAAGATCCGGATGAGCCTGAAAATCATTGGACGATATGGTCCGAGGACAGCAATGCCTATGAAGATGTAACTGCCGATGCGTGTGTGAAGAACGCCGCGTGGAAACACGTTGGCCATTGCGGAAATTGCGGCTCCTGCGGCGGCGGAAAAACCAAAAACATCTTCGGTAAAGTTTTTGACGATGTTTGCGGTTGCACTTTTCGTATTGATAATGCAAATCAAAGTGATTTACCGTTTTTGAAGAAAATGGTTGAATTGCGAATTGCTGAGATTGAAAATAATGGAGCATCGTTATGAATCTATATAAAGAAAGCGAAATGTTCACCCATGCGGCTGAATATTATGACAAATACCGTCCCGGTTATCCGCAAGAAATTATAGATTCTTTGATATCTGTTACAGGAATATCTGAATGCTCTGATTTATTGGAAATAGGTTGCGGCAGCGGTAAAGCAACCGGTCAACTGATCGGAAATGGTTTTAATATCTTGGGTATTGATCCCGGTGAAGATTTGATTCGTATCGGAAATGAACGATTCAAAAATGAAAGTGTTCGTTTTGAGAAAGGCAGATTTGAAGAATATGACTTCGGTCAACAAAAGTTTGATGTTATTTATGCTGCTCAATCATTTCATTGGGTGCCGCAGTCAATCGGATACAGAAAGTGTTTCGATAGTCTGAAAGATAACGGTTACATCGTTTTGTTTTGGAATATGTATGTTCTTAATAACAACGATACAGACAAAGAATTGCTTGAAATATCAAAGCGATATGGCGGTATAGCAGATTTTGTTACAGAAACAGAATGTGAAAGCAGAATTAATTCAATCGTATCTCAGATAGTTGATTCAGACCTTTTTGAAAAGCCGACCGTAATCAGAAAACTGTGGAAGCAGAACTATACGGCTGATGAATTTTACGGATTTGCATTAACGGGTAACAGGTTTATGCAAAACTCGGATGAAGAAAAGCAAAAGGCTTATAACGATATTGTTGCTTTAGCGGAAAAGAACGGCGGTATCATAGAACGTCCCTATCTGTGTGTTTTATATATTGCAAAGAAAAAATAATTTGTTCATATTATTGTTTATGAACGTCAGGCAATGTTTTGTGTTGTTTTATTATAACAAAAATTCCCTCGTTTGCCAAAACGAAAAAAGTCAATACTCCCTTTGACAGATGTGTGAAAGGGAGTATTTTTTTTGCAATTCGGAAAGGTGGATATTTGCGGCATCAACACGGCAACACTGCCTGTGCTCAAGGAAGCGGAAACACTTCAACTTCTGCAAAAAAGCAAAAGCGGAGACAAGCAGGCACGCAATAAGATCGTGGAGGGTAACTTGCGGTTGGTTTTAAGTGTCGTGCAACGCTTTGCAAATCGCGGCGAAAACCCGGATGACCTGTTTCAGGTCGGTTGCATCGGTCTTATGAAAGCGGTCGACAACTTTGATCTCTCTCAGAACGTCCGATTCTCAACCTATGCTGTGCCGATGATCATAGGAGAGATTCGCAGGTATCTGCGTGATTATACACCTGTGCGAGTAAGTCGGTCGGTGCGCGATACGGCTTACAGGGCAATGCAGGTACGTGAGAATTTGCAGAATGCGGAAAACAAAGAGCCATCGGTGGATCGGATCGCACAGGAATTGGGAATTGCAAAGGAAAATGTTGTCTTGGCATTGGAAGCGATCGTGGATCCCGTTTCATTGTTTGAACCTGTATATTCCGACGGGGGAGACACCATTTACGTTTGCGATCAACTTGGCGGAACCGAAACGGAATCGGATTGGCTGGATGAAATGCATTTCAGAGAAACTTTGGATTCGCTGTCTGAACGTGAGAAAAAAATTCTGCATCTTCGCTTTATGTGCGGCAAAACGCAGACTGAAGTTGCGGCAGAAATCGGTGTTTCGCAGGCCCAGATTTCACGACTTGAAAAGGGTGTTTCGGACAAGTTGCACGGAAAATGAATTGTATTAAGAAATTCTTAAAAAAGTATTGTAATTTTTTTGTGTATCGTATATAATAATTCAATAATCAGCATATATGATTGAATGCGGAGGTGCATACAATGAGCAATAACAATGATACCACAAGAAAGATCGACATCACCGGTAAGAATGAAGAAGACGTGCGCCAGACCATGGTGCGTGTCTATCAGGCTCTGGAAGAAAAGGGTTACAATCCTTTCAGTCAGATCGTTGGGTATATTCTTTCGGAAGATCCGACTTATATTACTACGCACAACAATGCACGCAGTCTTGTACGTCGCATCAATCGTTTTGAACTTTTACAGATCATGCTTGATGATTTTATGAAAAATTCAACTGGAGAAACTGACTGATGGCTAAGACAGAAAAATTGTTTACTTATAAGGGCAAGCCTTTGGTGCGTTGCGGTAAAACGCTTTATTACGGCAACAGTTACGATCCGTTCGTAATTATGATTCAGATCGCATCCACAAAGACGGTCGGCGATATGGAAATTGCAGACAAAGTTTTTGTGCAGTTGCTTAACACCGATCCCAAGGTGCGTCCTCGTGATGCAATTGTTAAAAAGAGCGAGAAAAAAGGACTTTACGCTGCGATGGACATCGCATCCATCTGGCTTGAGAGAGCATTGGCATCCAATGCAGGTTAAAGAGGTATAATATGGATCTGATTCTGAAATCCGATAAACTGCAGAATGTTCATTCTGATATCCGCGGTCCCGTTTTTATGGAAGCAAACAGAATGCGTGCGGAAGGTATTGATGTGCTTCGTCTGAATACCGGAAATCCCGCAACATTCGGTTTCGGTATGCCTGACAGCGTCCGCAACGCCTTGCTCAACAATGCAGATAAAGCGGTTGCTTACTGTGACCTCAAGGGTATGCCCGATGCCCGTGAATCCATTTGTGCTTACCATAAGGCAAAAGGTATTGAAGGCATTACACCCGATGATGTGTTCATCGGTAACGGTGTCAGCGAATTGGTAACGATGGTGCTGACGGCATTGCTCAACTATAATGACGAAATTCTTGTGCCTGCTCCCGATTATTCATTGTGGACAAACTCCGTTTACATTGCAGGTGCAAAACCCGTTCATTATATTTGTGATGAACAGAGCGAATGGTATCCCGATCTTGAGGATATCCGCAAGAAGATCACACCCAAAACACGTGCGATCGTTCTGATTAATCCCAACAATCCGACGGGTACTCTGTATCCCAAAGAATTGCTTGAACAGATCGTTGCGATTGCAAGAGAACATAATCTCGTTATTTTCAGTGATGAAATTTACGACCGTTTGGTTATGGACGGTCTTGAACACGTTTCCACAGCCACGCTTTGTCCCGACCTGCTTTGCATCACCATGAACGGTCTTTCCAAATCGCACATCGTCTGCGGTTTCCGTTGCGGTTGGATGCTCATTTCGGGGGCAAAGGACAAGGCTCAGGATTTTATTGCAGGCATTCGTGCACTCTGTGCAATGAGACTTTGTGCCAACGCTTTGATGCAGTTGGTCATTCCCGCTGCGTTGGATGATCCCGAAAGCACGCGTGCTATGTTGGTGCCCGGAGGCAGATTGTATGAACAGCGTGAAGCCTGTTGCCGTGAACTTGCAAAGATTCCCGGTGTGAGTTTCGTTAAGAATAAAGCCGCTTTCTATATCTTCCCGAAACTTGACAGCCGCTTCAATATTACGGACGATCAGCAGTTTGCAATGGATTATCTGCATTCCAAACACGTTATGATCATCCCCGGCAGAGGTTTCAACTGGCCGACACCCGATCATTTCCGCATCGTTATGTTGCCTGAGCCCGAGCAGATGGCCAAAGCCATGCGTGACCTCGGCGACTTCCTTGCAGACTATCATCAGAACTGATAAAAAACCACTCTGTGTAAAAGCAGAGTGGTTTTTAGCATTAAGTAACGTTTCCGTCTGTATCGCAGGTCAGCGTGATCGTCTTTGTGATCGTTTGCAGTTTTACACCGAGTGATTTGTGTACAACGGAAAATACGACAGAAGCGGTTGCGGCATTCGCAGAACAAGTATAATCATCCAATTTCCAATTGCCGTCATAAGACATGAATGAGAAAGATGCATCCATGCACCGTGCAGATGAATCCGAATACATGAATTGGCCGGTCAACTCACCGCTCCATATTAATTTTGAATCAGAAGAATAGTAATATATGTATTTTGTCTTTGTTACTTGTGTTTGATTGGACAGTCGCCCGATCAACTGCATAAGTGCATTAATGATTTTTTTGAACAGACTTATCAGAGAATTGATTGCTCCGTCTTCGGGATTTGCAGAAATTCCGGGGGCGGTTTCGTTTGAATCGGGATCGATTGGGGGAGCAGAAGCCAAGGGTTCTGAACTGATTACAAAAAATGAACCGTCTTGGTTTTCTTCGATCTGACGGTCATTTGTAAGGGCGAAGCAGGGAAGAAGTTGCATGCAGATCATCATAAAACAGAGAAAAGCAATCATTACTCGTTTCATATCGAAACTCCTTCCGTCAACAGGAGTCCTGTCTGTAAAATACCTTCTTCATAGTATCCGTGCGATTCCGTGTGGACGTCAATAAAACTTGCAACAACGAATATGATATACACCACCATTGCAATCAATAATGTAAACAGCACAATTTTCTTTACGTTCAATTTCTTTTTGATGGAGGTAATGTCTGCATTTTTCAAAAAACTTTCCGCGATTTCTTCGGGAGCACCGAATGCAGTGAGAACGTCGGTAAAATCCGCCTCGGGTTCCTGTTGCAGGAATTCATCAATATCATTTTTTAACTCAGCCAGAAAAGCCTTTTTATTTTTGCGGTCGCAAAGCAACAAGGCCTCTACCTGTTTGCAGTACCCGTTCAGCTCTTTTTGCAAAGAATCATTCATTTTCATCCACCGCCTTCAGGATCAGATTTACGCCCAGGGATACTTTTTTGTATTCTTCCAACAGTTTGATATAGTAGGCTTTGCCTTTTTCTTCAAGGTGATAATATTTGCGTAAACGCTTGTTTACCACTTCATCGCGGTCGGAAATCAGCCCGTTTTCCACAAATCTGTACAAAACAGGATAAAGCGTACCCAATGGTAACTCAAAATTCTTTTCACTTTTTTCGCTGATGGTTTTTACGAGTTCGTACCCGTACATATCCTTTTGTGTCAGCACGCTCAGTACGATCAGTTCGACTGTTCCGCGTTTGAAATTGTCTGTATTTTGCATACTGTTTTAACCTCTTGATTTGTCTTTTTAACTATAACAGAAAATGAACATCTTGTCAAGATGTATATTATGTCATACAAAATAACTCTTGACACAAAATAATCCTTGTGTTATGCTTGAAAGCAAGGAGGTGAGAACCATGAATGATTTGCTTGAAAAAGTCAAAAAAGTATTTGCCGCATTTCTTTCCGTGTTTGCCATGCTGTTTTCGTTCGGCAGTGAAAAAATTGTTACGGATATTCAGGTTGAAACTGCACCTGAACAGACAATTTGTGTTGAATGGAAAAATATGACCGGAACGGTGATCTATTCTTCTGAATACTTTACAGTTGAAAAACAAACGGACGGAGAATGGGAAACGGTTGCTTTTGCTGATGATTTTGCATGCAAGGATATTGCGACCGTCGTTTATCCCTTGCAGGGAGGCACGTTCAAATTCAAGAGTGAAGAAGCATTCGGCACGAAGCTTTCTGACGGAACATATCGTTTCAGTTTTGAGTACAGCACTGCAGACGGTGCAAATACCGCACGGGAGGAATTTGTGATCTCTACGGATACGGGTATTGAATAAGGGGGATTTAATATGAAAAAGTATATATCTCTTTTAATGATTGCGATCCTTTTGTTGATTTGTATGATACCTGTAAATGCTGCATATGAAACGCGGGAACAGGCTCTCGCACCGTTTCTTGTGTGTCAAAAAGGTGATATCGACGGCGACGGCAGAATCACGACAGCGGATGCACGGTTGTGTTTGAGAGTTGTTGTCGGACTTGAAGAATTAAACAAAATACAGTTGCAGGCGGCAGATGTCACCGGAAACGGTGTGGTGGCTATCAGTTGTGCGAGAAAAATTCTGCGAGCGAGTGTCGGTTTGGAACAGTTGAACTCCGACCGTGTTCGTACATCGAGTGATGCGGTCATTCTGAAGCCGTTGCTGACCGCAGGCAGCGGTATGTATCAATGGGAATGTACGGTTGTGCAGGGGGCTGAATTTGCCGAAGTTCAACGATCTTCGTATGAAATCTCGGCACCTGATACCGACGGCGGACCGGTGGAGCAGGTTTTCAGTATTTTGCTCAGAAAGCAAGGTACCTTTGTTTTTGCCTTTGAATTGAAATGTGCTTGGTCGGGAGAAGTGTTGCGGCAGTATACACTTACCGTTGATAAGACTTAAAATAGAACAACACCGCAGATTGATCCGGAAAGGAATTGAAATTATGAAAAGACTCTTTTCTTCTCTTTTGTGTTTTGCTTTTCTGTTTTTTATCAAAAGTCCGACCTTACGGCTTGAAAGTTATCAGGCATCGTTAACTGACGGAGCCGAGTATTCCTGCTTTCATCTCTCTGTCAAAAATTGCGAAGATCTTGAAAGTTTTGAACTGTTGATACGTTACAATCCTGATGTGTTGAAGTATACCGATCACTATCCGTTTGCATTGATTGCCGTTGCAAGAAATTCAATAACGTGTTCTGTATCAAAGCCCGGTGAACTGTGTGTGATCGGCAGAAATGACGGTTACGGGGATTTCCCACCTTTCTGTTTTCAGGTTATCGGTGCGGGGGATACTGACATTTCCGTTGAATTGGTGTCTTTTAAAAATGAAGACGGAGAAGTTGAAAACGTTACGTTTAAGACGGACATTGAAAATTTCACCGTTCACATGAATTTTGTAAGATATGACCTTACGGGAGACGGCATTGTTACCCCTGAAGATGCAAGACGGGCATTGCGAATTGCAGTTGGTCTGGACAGTGCAACGAATGCACAGTGCAGTGCTGTCGGAGTCAGCACAACGGATGATTTTACCGTCGGTATCGCACGTTCGATCCTGCGTAATGCTGTCGGTCTGGAAGCGTAAAAAAACAAGTTAATACCACAAAAAAACCGCATCGGATGTTCTCCGGTGCGGCTTTTTGGTGGATTTGCTTATTTCAGGATCAAAGTGCAGTTGTTATCCGATATGCCGTAGTTTCCTGCGGTGTGTTTAAGAATCTCATACAGATCGGCAGGTTCTCCCCACGTAGTTTTCAGAGAGATTCTTTTAAGAATCGGACGCAGTCGGTTGAATAGGCTGAGAACCGCATCGCCTTTGGGTGTGCCTGCTACAAAAGGCTGATCGCCTTCAAAAATGCTTCGCACGAGTTCTATGGCAATTTCGGCAAACGGAATATCTTTGACACTATCATCGACTTTGATGCAAAGTATTTTTGCAACCTTGCCGACAGACCAGCCGTTGACGGCTTTGCCCAAAACGGTAATTACTTTTGCAAGGGCATCGTTGTCACCGAGACGTATCTTTCGCATTACACGATGCGGATCGTTCACCATGCTTGTCAGCAGCACGCGGATCATGCGTTCAAACTGATCCTGCATATATTCTTTTCCGGTTTTTCCGTTCTTATCCCATTCAAACTCCGGAACGGGGATGCTTGCAATTTCAACCGTGCGTTCGTCTTTGACGCTCACAAGACGCATGAACGCCGGACAGCCGATTACGGAACCGGTACACACGTCATAGATCTTATTTCCGTTTTCAGTTTTGTGAACATTCACGCTCTGATTGTGCATATGACCCGTAAAAATCAGATGCACGTCATTATCGGCAAGGATTTCGGCAAGTGCTTTGCCGTTTTTCTGCGTGGCATCTCCGATCAATGAAAACAAAGGCTGACCGGGCAACAGGGGATAGTGCTCCATTGCGATCATCATTTTGCCGTCTTCTTTTGCCTGTTTCGCCTGCTTTTCGATCCATGCAAGGAAATCGTCGTCGTAAGCAAGCCCTTTTCCGTCCTTTGTGTCATTGCACAAAACGAGAAGTCTTACATCATCCGACAGGTTGACAACATAAGACAGGTGTTCTTTATTGAATGCGATCGCATCCTCGTAACCGTATTCTTTGTAGTAATCGTAGAGATCTGCAAAAGCGATACCTTCGGGTTCTTTTCTGCCGTTTTCATCAAAAGCAAAAGGATGTTCATTGAAGTCGTGACCTGCAGTGACAACATAAATCTTTTTGCCGCTGTCTTTAAGTTTCTGCAATAATTTTCCGAAACTGCGGTGGCTTTCCTTCTCACCGTTGAAAGAAAGATCTCCTGCAATCAGAACAATATCGGCTCGATCGTCTGTTGCAAGATATTCAAAAACGGAATCATTGATTGCGGCCGTTTCCGCAAAGCATTTCTGCTCAAAATCCATAAACCGTTCATATTCATCCCCCCAACAGCCGAGTGAATGCTCAAAGTAATGCGTGTCTGTTATAACAAAAAAATTCAGTTCTTTCATCTTTTTTCCTCCCGTGAATTATGCATATACTTTTATCATATCACTTGAGAAAAAATATGTCAACATGAACAGCAAAATTAAATTTTCATCTTGTATTTATGTGCAAAGTGTGTTATCAATATATTAATAAATAAGAAAGGTGTATATCCATGAAATACGAAAGCAATTGGAGTTCTCTTGATACAAGACCTGTTCCGCAATGGTTTCAGGATGCAAAATTCGGTATTTTTATCCATTGGGGACTTTATTCCGTGCCGGGCTATGCCAAAAAAGGTGATTATGCCGAATGGTACGGATGGAACATGAACGATAAAGAATCCGCAACGTGGAAATTCCATGAAGCAAAATACGGTGCCGATTTTCAGTATGCCGATTTTGTAAAGGATTTCAAAGCGGAATTGTTTGATGCCGAAGAATGGGTTTCTCTGTTCCAAAGAGCAGGTGCAAAATACATAAATCTTGTTTCAAAGCATCACGACGGTTACTGTATGTATCCGAGTGAATATGCATGGAACTGGAACTCTTACGATCTGTTGCCGCACCGCGATTTCTGTGCGGAACTCAAAGCCGCTTGCGACAAGACCGATGTGCGTTTCGGCGTGTATCATTCCGTATATGAATGGTTTCACCCCCTGTTCCTGAAAGATCCCGAAGAATACGCTCTCAAGCATCTGCATCCCATGCTCAAGGAACTTGTTGAAAAGTATCAACCCGCAACGCTGTTTACTGACGGAGAATGGCAGTATACCTCGGATGTATGGCATTCCGAAGAATTCTTGCAGTGGCTTTACAATGAGTCAAGCGTGAAAGACTTTATTGTTCCCAATGACCGATGGGGCAAAGAAACAAGAGGCGTTCACGGAGGCAATTTTACAACCGAATACGGTTTTGTAGGCGATATCAACGGTTCCATGACGACGGAAGATGTTTCCGAAATGCGTTATTTTGAAGAATGCCGCGGTATCGGCAGATCCTTCGGTGTTAACCGCATTGAAACAACGGATGATTATATGTCAGCCGCTGAATTGATCGAACTGCTTGTAACACTCGTTTCTTCCGGCGGTAACTTCCTTTTGAACGTCGGTCCGAATGCAGACGGCACCATTCCCGTCATCATGCAGGAGAGGCTTGAACAGATCGGTGCATGGCTTGCTGTCAACGGAGAGGGCATCTATGCTTCCCGTAAACTCAAAAAGAGTACGCTCGATAAGGTCTGGTACACACAGCGAGACGGTAAGATTTATGTTTTCTTTGCAGGTTTCCCGTTTGGCGAAAAGAAGTTCGATCTTGATTTTGATCCGGCTTATAACGCCCGTCTGCTCGGTTGCGATGCAAAGGTGGATGTTGCTTGCGATGAAGCAGGCATGAAACTGATCTTCCCCGCAATCAATCCCGATGATATGAAATCAGATTACATCTATACCGTTTGTCTTGAAAAATAAGTCTTGAGAGGAGTGTCAGTATGGCATTTATCCGCAACAGAGAAGAGGAGCGAACAGGCTATCAGAACGGTTTGCCGTTGGAGCCTTTTGTTGACTTTCAAAACGATTTTGTCATGTGTTACCGCTTGAGTGAGACTACTTCGGAGCGTGTGCGGAAATACCGTGAAAACGGATATGTCGTACACCTGATGACGGGTATTTCCTGGGGTTCGTATCAGGATTATCTCGTGGGTGAATACGACGGCAGGGAACACAGGGATGAATGGCAAAAAGACCGTTACGGTAATGAGATCGTACACGGTGAAATGACACCCTATATGGTGCCGACGATCTCTTTTGCTGATTATCTGAGTGAAAAACTGAAAATAGCCGTGGATGCAGGCGTGGTTGCCATTCATGTAGAAGAGCCCGAATTCTGGGACAGAGGCGGCTATTCCGATGCATTCAAGCGTGAGTATGAACTGTATTACAGGGAGCCGTGGCAGGCACCGCACAGCAGTGTGGATGCACATTATCGCTGTGCACAGCTCAAAGCCTATCTCTACCGCCGTACCATTGACCGTGTCAGTTCCTATATCAAAGAATATGCAAAGATCAAATATGACCGTGATATCCGTTTTTACGTTCCGACGCACAGTTTGCTGAATTATACGCAGTGGAAGATCATGAGCCCCGAGGGAATGCTCGCGGATATTCCGGGGGTGGACGGCTTTATCGCACAAGTGTGGACGGGTACTTCTCGCGAAAAGAACGTATACAATGCCGTGTTCAAAGAACGAACGTTTGAAACTGCTTTTCTTGAATACGGTGTGATGCAGGAACTTGTCCGAGGAACGGGCAAAAGAATGTGGTTCTTGCACGACCCGATCGAAGACAATCCCATATTCGACTGGAACGATTACAGAGAGAATTACTATAAAACCGTCACTGCTTCGCTTCTGCATCCGCATATCAACCATTATGAAATCTGTCCGTGGCCAGACCGCATCATGCACAGAGCATATCCCGTCAATGCTCCCGATGCGATCACCATTCCCGATTCGTACAGAACGTTGCTCAACGGTATGTTCCAGACGCTGGGGGATATCGAATGTGCCGAAAATCGCGATGCTTTACGTGTGGGTGTGCTGATGAGTGACACCGCATTGTATCAGCGTACGTTCCCCGACCATCTTTACGGAAAAGCACCCGAAGAAGAAGTCGGAACGGTATTGCGTACGGATGAAACTCTGATGCAAAGCGTCATTGAACGGGTGAAAAACGGCACTGCATCACGCGAAGACGAATTAAAACTGATTGAATCCAATGCTTTTCCGCTGTTTTACGGTTTGAGTCTGCCGTTGTTGCATAACGGATTGCCGATTCGTCCTGTTTTGCTTGATAACGTACGCCGTTATCCCGATACGCTGGATGAATACAATCTGCTTGTCTGCAGTTATGAGTTTATGAAACCCCTGTCACCCGACGTCAACAATGCTTTGGCGGCATGGGTACAAAAAGGCGGTGTGCTGATCTACGTCGGAGACGGCAGTGATCCGTTCCATGGTATCCGTTCGTGGTGGACGGGACAGTATGACACGCCCGCACAGCATCTTTTTGAACTGTTCGGACTTGACAGGACTGTGCAGGACGGAACGTATGCATACGGCAAGGGACATCTGATCGTGTATCAGAGAAACCCCATGGAACTCTGCATTAAAAAAGAACTTGCGGACGAGTACAAACAGATCGTCAAAGATGCCTCTGTTTTGCTCGGCGAACCGTGGCAGGAGGATTGCAAACTGCTTGTCCGTCGCGGCAATCACATTGTTGTTGCCGCACTCGGCGAAAGTGACGTTGATAAGCCCGTGACACTGAACGGTCTGTTTGCGGATATGTATACACAGGATTTTGAAGTAAAAGAATGCGTATCTCTTGCTCCTGACACGAGCCGCCTGCTGTTCGATTTTGAAACGATCGAGGATGAACAATTGCGTATTATCGGCACGTGCGTACGTGTCAATTCCATGCAGGAAGAAAACGGAAAGATCGTTTTGCTTGTCCGCGGTGCACAGGGTGTCAAAGCATATATGCGTATTCGTGTGCCGGAAACTTATTCGCAGGCAACGGCAACGGTCGACGGCAATCCCGTTGTATGTAAATATGATCCAAAAACCCGTACCGTATTGTTGTGTTTTGACAGCGTGGTCGGGGAAAGAACAATAGAAATTATCAGATAACGGAGGGTATTATGAGTAAGAAAATTAAAGTAGCAATCATCGGTTGCGGATCCATTGCAAACAGTGCACACATTCCTGCTTATCTTGCAGATGAAAATGCAGAGATCAAGTATTTCTGCGACATTATCCCCGAAAAAGCAGATGCTTGCGTTGATAACTACGAATGCGGAAAAGCGATCTACGATTATCACGAAATTCTGGATGATCCCGAACTGGATGCCGTTTCCGTCTGCACGCACAACGATATGCATTCGGTTATTTCCATTGACTTCATGCGTCACGGCAAACACGTTCTGTGCGAAAAACCTGCCGCAAGAATCCTCAGTGAAGCACAGGAAATGGAAAAAGTATCTTACGAAACCGACCGTATTCTTGCCATCGGTGTCTGCAACCGCTACAACGATGCCGTCAATAAGATCAAAGAACATATTGAAAACGGTGACCTCGGTGAAGTCTATCACGTCTTTGCATCCTTCCGTGCACACCGTTCCATTCCCGGTCTCGGCGGCGATTTCACCACCAAAGCTTCTTCGGGCGGCGGTGCACTCATCGACTGGGGCGTGCATTATCTGGACCTCATTCTGTATTGCTGCGGCGATCCCAAGCCCAGAACTGCAAGCGGTGTTGCTTTCTGCAAACTCGGTAAGAATATTCCCGAATACGTTTATGAATCCATGTGGGCACACGATACTTATGACCCCAACGGCACCTACGATGTCGATGACTCCGTAACCGGTCTCGTCCGCACGGACGGCCCCGTTATCAGTTTCGAAGGTGCGTGGGCACAGAACGTCGGTGAACATGAAACGTATATCGACTTCCTGGGTGATAAAGCAGGCATCCGTCTGCAATATTGCGGCGGTTATAAGATTTATTATGTTGAAGACGGAAAACTCTGCAATGCCGAACCTGTCAGCGACCGCAATCCCATGCACGCCGATGAAGTGCATGACTTTGTCAAGTGCGTGATCGCAAAGCAGAGAACCCGCAATGATATTTCCAAAGCCATTCTGACTTCCTATATCATGCAGGGCATTTATGACAGTTCCGACAGCGGAAGAGAAGTTGTATTTGAATGATCTAAGTTTTTATAATGCAATACTGCCTTGCGTTTTGTAAGGCGGTATTGTATTTTTTCTCTTGACATTGCAATGAATGAGCATTATAATATATGAGAATTCCGACGCTGAATCAATCTGCCGGTGTGGCGGAATTGGCAGACGCAAGGGACTTAAAATCCCTCGCTGGCAACAGTGTACCGGTTCGAGCCCGGTCACCGGCACCATAACTCCACTCTTATTTTGATACAATGAGAGTGGAGTTGTTTTATGCCCAAACGCCTATATATCAAGGGGTTTCACGGCACTTAACATAGGGTGACGGATACAATCTGAACCCGCCCGAAAACGGTTCTTTTTAAGTCTTTTCGGCGTTTCACCCTTGAAAGGCGACAGCCTTCCTGCGGTCTCAACCCCAAAAACCAATAAAAATACCTCGTCTTCGGGTCGAAGATTTTTTACAGTGAGGATTTTTGGCGAGACGAGGCACAAAACGCAGAAAATCCTTTATGGATTTTCGAGTATTTTAACGAAGTATCGACGG
>JAZNRU010000031.1:0-46098 GCA_045590895.1 Acutalibacteraceae bacterium | reverse complement strand
CAACTATGAGATGGTGAAAATCGGAACATTGTTTGAGGTAGACCGCGGTAGCTTACAAAGCGAAAAAAGCGAGGACGGTGAATACGATTTTGTTACTGCTTCTGCCGAATGGAAGACGCACATTGAATATACCCATGAATGTGAAGCTATCGTTTTTGCATTTGGAGCTGGAGGTTCTTTGGGAAGAACTCACTATGTAAATGGCAAGTTTATTGCCAGCAATTTGTGTTTTATTTTGACTCCTAAAAAAGATTCGGGATACGATATTGATATGCAGTTCTACAACAGTTATTTTGCCGCTATTAGAAAACAGCTCGTATCTGATTTAGCAGATGGCACATCAAAGCTTACTATAGGCGATACCGATTTGAAGGAGTATTATATTGATTATATACCGTATGATAAGCAAAAGGCTTTTGTATTGGATAGTTTGGTAGAAGTAAATAATCTGAGAAAGCAACTTGCTGAAGCAGAGGGAAATCTTCAAAACCACATTCTAAGTTTGGTGTGATGAATTTAGGGTTGCATTATTTTTACAAGGGTTGCATTATTCAAAAAAAGGTTGCACAAATGCAACTTTTGCAACCCAATGCAACCTGTAACAAAAAATGCGTTATAATTCATAGAAAAAGGCAACGGTGCCCAAAGGTGCCGTTGCCTTTTTTTACTTTGAACAGATGAGGGGAGTCGAAGCGGCACGGGAGTGAATGACAGTCCGGTGGACTGTCAGAGCCGTGCCTGACCGAGCACCGCAGTGCGAGAGTCGGCTCCCCTCAGCTCCACCAAAAAAATTTTCGTTCTTTCGAACGGGAATTTTTTTATCCATTGCGAAAGCAATGGTATATCATCAGCCGCCAGGCTGTATATCATCGCCGCAGGCGTATATCATCACACGAAGTGTGTATAACTATCGCAATGTATACGCGGCTATACATAAATCAAGAGTTTATTCACAAATTAAGACCTTATCATATTTTGTTTTGTGTGGTATAATCACAACAGAAGCGCTTCGATAATAAAATGAAAAAAGGTGAAAGTTGTGAACAAGACATTCTGCGATAATCTCAAAAAATTCCGCCTTGCAAAGGGGCTGACACAAGAGCAGGTTGCGGAAAAACTGAACGTAAATTCACAGACTGTTTCCCGATGGGAGTGCGGCACAACGTTGCCCGACGTTCTGACCTTGCCCGGCCTTGCAAAACTCTACGAAGTGACGGTTGATGATTTTTACAAAAAGAATTCCGTTGCGTATGAAAACTACGCACAGCGGCTTGCGTCCGTGTATGAAAACTCGCATGATCCCGAAGATTTTATGCGATGCCGTGTTGAATATGAAAAACTGATAAAAAACGGTGAACTGTCAACCGCCGACAAGTGGCAGTACGGCTGGATTCATATGTATATGATGAACTATTGCAGGGACGTTGCCGCAGAATGGTATGACAAAGCGGTCAGCGACGATCCGGATGAAGATCCCGAGAATTATCATATTGCCTGTATGCAGAGAATATGGCTGTTCTTTCTGCTGAAAAAAGAAGATGAGATCATTGCCGAACTCCGCGAGAAAGTAAGATCGGATCCCGAAGACCCGAGAGCAACGGACAATCTTCTTGTTGCACTGATATGGGCTGAAAAATATGAGGAAGCCTATACTCTTTTCAGAGATGCAATTGTAAAATTTCCTGCTGATTGGCGGATCTTTATTCACGGCGGTGATATTGCAAAGAACCTCAAAAAATATGATGAAGCACTGGAATATTACGACAAAGCAGGCGAGATCGGAACCTATTTTTGCGATGAGATGGACTGCAAAGCCGGTCTGTATGAAAAAATGGGTGAATTTGAAAAAGCATACGCCGAGTGTATGAAAATGGCAGATACCTACCGCCGCAGAGGCTATGACGTTGAGGCGGATATGACGGAAAAAAGAGCAGAAGAAGTTAAAAAGAAAATTGAGCAATAAGGCACAAAACACAGACCTCCTTGTAAAATGCAAATACAAGGAGGCCGTTTTTTTATGATTTGATCTTATGCAAGTGCATCGGCAGGGGCGTTTTCGGGCAACCAGCCCGTGAAGCCGACCTCGGGCATGGCGGCAACGGTTGCCATGTCCTCTGCACTGAGTTCGAAGTCGAAGATCTTTGTGTTTTCAACGATCCTGTCAGGCGTTACGGACTTTGTGAGCACGTTCAGTCCCGACTGCAAAACGAAACGCAGGCAGATCTGTGCCACGCTTCGGTTGTATTTTTGTGCAATGGCGGCAAGGGTGGGATCCTTGAGCACGGCACCGCAACCGAGGGGGCTGAATGCCTGCACGAGCATACCCGCCTGTTTTGAGTATTCCACCGTTTCGGGCTGTGTGTAACCGGGGTGGAATTCGATCTGATTCACCATGGGCTTGACCGTACATCTTTCCGACAGTGCATCGTAGTGTTTTTTCTGAAAATTGGAAACACCGATGGCACGGATCTTGCCGCTTTTGTAAGCATCCTCAAACGCACGCCACGTGGATGCGTTGATCTCTTTCCAATCCGCAGAAACCTTCTCCACGCACGGCCAGTGAATGAGGTAAAGGTCGAGGTAGTCAAGACCGAGATTTTTGAGTGAAATATCGATCGCTTCGGTTGCTTTTTCATATCCGCGCATGGTCACCCAGTGTTTCGTGGTTATGAAAATCTCATCTCTGCGGATGCCGGAGTCTTTTACGGCATCACCCACCGCCGCTTCATTTCCGTAAACAAAAGCTGTGTCAATGTGGCGGTAGCCTGCACGCAGGGCTTCGGTGACCGCGTTTTTTGCAATTTCTCCGTCGGGCGTGAGGTATGTGCCGTAACCGATGCAAGGCACCTCGACACCGTTGGAAAGAACGAATGCATCTGTCAGTTTATTCATTTCGGATTCTCCTTTGATGATGTTTTTATGAGCATAATTTACCTTTTATTTTGCCATGTTTTGCAAAATAAATCAAGTACGCAAAAGGCATTTGTATATGCAATTTGCGGTGGTTTTTCAAAATTGCGTGTATCAGGGTGAATGATCGGACAGTGAAATTTGACAATACTGATTTTTTAATATATAATTACAACAATAAAAAATAAGCGAGGAAAAGAAATGAACGCAAAAGAGTTTGTTGCAAACACCATACTGAAGTTCGATGATGATATATTTGCACGGATGAGAGAATTCTTTGTAAATAACGGATATATATCTTTTGCATTTTGTTCACTTGACAGTGTATCAAAAGAGCAGTTTGCTGACAAATTGTGCGATTATTTTGAAAAAGTAGAAATCAGAAATTCAAAAACTTTTGACAAATTGATAGATAAGTTTATTACCGGACTTGATTTTGTCATTGGTTTTAGAGTTGCGAAAGAGCAAAAACCGTCAAAAAAGAATCCGGTTCATTTTATTCCGCGAGCAAGAAAATATTATGACAAAGCCTGTGAAATTAAAAAGACCCGTTGTCATCAATCGCTTGTTGATTATTCCCGTATTATGATGTGTTTATATGCGGAGATAATCAAAACAAACGGTAAAGAAATAACTGAAATCAATTATGCATCCGAATGTTTGAACCTGGAAAGTATAGTTGAATCAATGAAAGCAGAGCAAAACAGGTTCCAAAAAACTCCAAAATTCAATTTGAAAGAATCGTTGAATGAGGATACCTGTTCGTTTGTATTGTTGGCAGTTTTGTATTTTTACATCAAAAACAATGAATGACGGAGGATAATAACATGAGTGCAGTTGTTGCTGTTCATGCTTTGGAACAGCTGAGCAGATTCTTAAATGAGAAAGGTGTTCTTGAAATTGTCTTGCGGGGTGAGGGACAAAAAATAAAGCAGATTGTCAAGGTGGCAATCGACAAATTACCTCAAGAGAAAGCAGTTAATCAACAAATGTTTAATAAACTGATGAACGCTTTGCAAAATGCGAATATTATGGGACAAATGAATCTTGCCGCTAATGCAGTAAATAATGCAATTGGTATGAAATCATTGAAGATGCTTGCCAGTATTACAAAACTCAATCAGTTTAATTTGTTTTTGAGTGGTGTGAATCTGTGTGCTACTGTAGTTGGTTTTGCACTTGTTGTTGATAAGTTGAATCACATGAGTGCTAAGATAGACGAAGTTTTCAAAGCGGTAAAATCAGCACAGATGAGTCATATACAGTTAGAATTGGATACGGTTTTGGCGAATCACAGAAATATGCTTTATGTAAGAGAAAATAACGAGCCCTATTCAAAAAATGATATGCGAAAACTTGCTGATGACGAAACCAACATATTAAATATGCTTATTAGTGTTTTTTTGGATAGTTCCGTAATTGACGAATCTCTTCTTGTTTCAATTTATTCTTTGGCATCGATGCTCGCAATTTCTGTTATGTATTGTGATGAAGCGTATTATTTCAGCAGCAAAGAACAAAGTTCCGGCGGAAATAAATGGCATCCTTCTCATGCGGCATGGATGGCTGTTTTTGACAGAATTTTATCCGATGAATTTGTTATGAGAATTCAGGATTACGGTATGCTTGAACTTGGATTAAATACAGAAGAAACAGATCTGTATTATAAGAGTCTGTGTGCACAGATTGTCGGACTGAAAGAAGAAATTGAAAACAATCAGGCTTTGATTCAGGCATTTGACGATAAGGAAAGTTTTAAGAAATATCGTGAACTGTTGGAGATGGATGTTCGGGAAACGGTTATGCAGATTTTTGAAAGTGCCGGTATCTCTACGGACGATCCTGAAATAGCCAACGCCCTCAACCAAGCCTTTGCACAAATAGCGGTGGTGTAATAGAGGTTTCTTGATGAACATTGATGTAAAAAATGCTTTTGATAATGTTATTGTGAGCTGTGATTGTGTTGCAAAAAATGCCAAAGATGCAATGCATCTGAAAAAGCAATTTTCAGAAGATATCTGCAGTTTTTTGTATAGGATTTTTGATTCTGATTACGAAAGCAGATATAGTTATTTTAACAAAGTATACTTTAATGATGAATTTCCCGTTTTGCAGGTTTGTGAGACTGAACAAAGCATACCGAACTTACTAAAGGAATTGTGTAAACGTGATAAAAATCTGCTTTCAGCAGAAGTGTTGATCGCTTTTTTTGTTACATTAGGTAAAGCATATTTGTTTAGTTCTGTCGATAAAAAATATTTGAATCTGCCGCAATATGCAAATGCAATTAAGATGATGAATGATTATGTTGCGGCACATAAGAAAGAATACGCAAGTGTACGGTGTCATGTTGCAGGGCAAAGCGAAACACGGGAAAACGCAACCGAATCAATGAAAACGCAGACAACACAGTTGTCTGAAGATGAAGAAATACAAGAGCCGGAAGAAACACTGGAAGAACTTCTCGATAAACTGAATTCATTAATTGGTTTGGAAAAAGTAAAAAAAGAAGTTTTTGAAATCATTAATATCGTGCGGGTGAAAAGAAAGGCGGAAGAATTCGGAAAACAAGCCCCACCATTGTCTCTGCATCTGGTTTTCTCCGGAAATCCCGGAACAGGCAAAACAACCATCGCCCGTTTGCTTGCCAAAATATACAAAAGCATCGGTGTGTTATCAAAAGGTCAATTGGTTGAAACCGATCGCAGCGGTTTGGTGGGTGGATATGTCGGACAGACTGCTATAAAAACCAAAGAAGTGATTGACAGTGCCATGGGCGGGATTCTGTTTATTGATGAAGCTTATACATTGACACATGGCAAAGGAGAAAATGATTTCGGTCAAGAAGCGGTTGATACCATACTTAAAGCTATGGAAGACCATAGAGATGATTTTATAGTGATTGTCGCCGGGTATACCGAATTGATGAAAGAGTTTGTCAGCTCAAATCCGGGATTAAAATCAAGATTCAATCAATATATTGATTTTGAAGATTATAAACCGGATGAGTTGAAAGCTATTTTTTATTCTTTGTGCAAAAATATTTACACTCTGTCCGGAGATTGTGATGAGTTCTTAACATCTTATTTTGAAGATTTGTATGCAAATCGATCAGATGATTATGCCAACGGGCGAGATGTAAGAAATTATTTTGAAAAGGTATACAGGGCACAGGCAAACAGAATCGCAGAAAGACTTGAAGAAATAACGCCGGAAGAATTTTCAACAATATTGCTTTGTGATTTGGAAATGGCCGCATTCGGATATAATCAATAAAACACATACGTTAGTTGTTCATGTAAAAAAACAGTAACCAAACTGCTAATTTGTTGTAGCGTTTGTTTACTGTTTTTTTTGTATGATTTTTTTACTGATTTATAAATTCTAAGGTCAGATTTTTATCGGTAATCGTATATAAATACATTATTTCGGAGCTTTCTGACCCAAACCGAGGTTTTCGGATTGCCATTGGGCACGTTCGGCGAGGAAGGTGCGTTTTTCTTCACTGAGCATACCGAGGTCTGCGTTCAACTGTTTTTCGCCTGCGGCGGTGATGTCGTAGGCATCGTACAGGCCTGCGATGTCAAGACCGTTGTTGCTGTCTGCAAGGGCTTCGAACAGGGCATTGCGAAGCGTTGCGTATGCAGTGAAGAACGGTTCGTTGCACTCTTTCTTGCTTTCGCTGTTGAAGGAGAGATGCTGATGGAGGTGTCCTTCAAAGAGGTTTATAAGGAAGAACAGATCGTTGGCGGGCAGGGGGTTGGTCTGCATGAAAGCGACGAGGTTTTCGTAGAATTCCTTTGCAAGGGTGATGCAAACGGCGGGTTTGAGGGAATAACTGAACTGATTCATGGCTTCGTCGTCTGCTGTCAGGTCAACGCCTGTCTGTTCTGTGTATGCACGGTGGAAAGCGTTGGGTTGCATCTGCAGAACCTGCAGGGTAATCATCATTTTGAGCACTTCATCACGCTGTTCCTGTGTCTGACAACCGAAAGCGTCAAACAGCAGTTCGGTGTCATCGTAAAAACACAGCGTTTCAATGGTGTCGGCCTGCACGCTGTCACGCAGAAGCACGGACAGATTCAGACTGCAGATGTAGTCCATTTTGTACTGATACGATACCGCACCCAGCCCCGTCAGGTTACACATATGCCGTTCGGCAGAGCCTTCCGCAAGCCACGACCAGTCGGTCGTGTTCAGGGTGAAATCGTCCCAATACATGGCAATACCCGCACGGCGGCATCCGTCCTCAAAATTCTCGCAGGTACAGCCGATCTGGATGATATGCATAACTTCATGTGTCAGCACCTGGCTGAAACTTTTGTTGCCTTGCATATTGAGGAGAATGGTGGTGTTGTTTTGGCTCAGTTTCAGAATCATTTCCTCTGTTACCTGTGCATAACTGAGCATACCCACGTCATACAGGATTTTCAGATTGCCGAGGTTGCAATACACGCGGGGCCAATCGAGGTCGGGATATTTCTTTGTCATTTCGGCAATGACCTGTACGATGAATTCGCAAAGTTTGTCAATGTATTCATCTTCCGTGACTTCATATCCGAACGGTTTTGTTGCCATGAAGGACTCGTTGTTCTGCTTTACCAGTGAAGCAAAGTGTGAAGCGGAAAGAACGCCCTGTGCATCCAATACACTGTGTTCGTGACTGTCGACGGAAGCATCAAAATCAAGGCGGCTTTTCACTTCTTCCAATTCGTACATGGATTCGTATTCATATTCCGCTTTTGTCTGTGTGATCGCATCGTTTACCGCCTTTGCACCTTGTTCGGAAAGGTACAGGGTGTCGGATGTCTGAGATGCAAATGTGAAAGCGTTTACCCGACCGGGGAAATGCGCATTCATTTCGGGATATTCTGTTTTTTTAGAGGAACCGCAGGATGCAAACAGCACGATGGCTGTCATGAGAGCAATGAGTTGAATAATTCTTTTTTTCATAATTACAAATTGCACCGACCGTCCGTAAAGACGGTCGGTATATCCTTTTTAGTATTGATACAAAGCTTTTGTTTATCAGAAACTTTGCAAAGTGGCTTCTGCACGGGCGTTGCCGAGGTCGGTCAGGATGAATGTACGGTTTGCACCTTCGGCGATGAGTCCTTGTTCGATCGCCGCGGCAATGCCTGCCTGCATGGCAGTCTGTATGGGATTGCTTACACGGGTGTAGCCGAGTTTTTCGGCGGTTTCATGTGCAAGATCTTCCGTTCCCATGCTGATCTGCTCGTACAGTACAACGCAGAGTGCGTTGACGATCTCCTCTGCGGCGACGTCGCGGATCTCTCTGCGGTTTTCGTCTTCACCGCATACGCGGAAACCGACGTAATCCTGCGGCGGCAGATCGCGTTTCCAACAGAACACGACGCCGTCCTGCACGGTGGTCAAAAGATCCGTTTGTTGCAGAATTTCATGAATGTACGTCTGCATACGGGTTCCCGCACGCGAGATCTGACAGCATTGCAGAAGCCGTTTGGTAAGCAACGGCAGGCTGACGGGGGCTTCTTTTTCAATGATCGACGTGATTTTGGTCCGGATCCAACGCAGATTACGCTTGAGCATGAATTCATCTGCGGTCATGGCTTTTACGGGGAGTTTTGCGGCGGTGTAGACGGGTGCGTTTTTGTTGCAAAGGGGGATCTCCTGCGGCACCGTGTCTTCGCTGACGGATTCGGGTGCAGTCGGTGCTGCTTTCTCTTCGGATGTATCCTGCGTGTCGGCGGTATCCGTTTCGTCCGTGTCCGCTTCGTCTTGTGCGGCATCTGCATCTTCGTTTTCGGGATCGGTGTCGGTTTCTGCGGCGGCCTGTGCCTGTGCCAACAGATCACGCAGATGCGTAAGAATGCGGTTTAATTCCTTTTCGCTGTTGTCCCACCAATCCATGCACCATACGCGAAGAATGTTCCAGCCGAGCCCGTTGAGCACGCCGATCTGTGCAATTTCACGGTCACGGGTGGTTTTGGCGGCCGCATAGGCAGGGCCGTCGAGCATGATGCCGAGGATATAACGTTCGGGATCCGTGGGATCCGTCACGCCGATATCAACGCGGTATTCCGAACGGCCGACGGCAAGAACGGTCTGATAGCCTTTTTCTTCGAGTGCTTTGCAAATAGCGGTTGCAATGCCTTCCTGCGTATGCTGTTGCGTGCGGTTGACGGTTTCTTCGGTCAGCGGCATTCTGCCTTCGGCATAGCTAAGGAAATTACGCAGTGCGACAACACCCTGTGCACGGGTACGGTTGAGGTCGATCTGTTCGGGTCGCAGGGTAGAGAATACCATCATTTCGCAACGTGCACGCGAAACGGCAACGTTGAGCCTTCGCCAGCCGCCGTCGCGGTTGAGCGGACCGAAATTCATGGTAACCTTTCCCTTTGCATCCGGACCGAATCCGACCGAGAACAGGATCACATCGCGTTCATCGCCCTGTACGTTTTCAAGGTTTTTGATGAACAGCGGTTCTTCTTCATTGTCAGCCCATTTGTCGAGGGCTTCATCGTTGGCACACGCTTCGGTGAACAGGTCGTCAATGAGATGTTGCTGTGCGATATTGAACGTAACGATACCGATGCTCTGTTTTGAAAGTACGGGATCGTTGTATCTGCGGATGAGTTCGTCCACGATGGCCTGTGCTTCGGCTTTGTTGGTGCGTGTCTTGCCGCGGTCAAAAACACCTTCCACGTGTACGAGGCTTACTTTTGATTCGCGGTCGTTGACCGAGGGGAAGGTAAAGAGTTTGTTTTCATAGAAATTGCTGTTGCTGAATGCAATGAGGCTTTCGTGGCGGCTGCGGTAATGCCAGAGCAGGTGTGCCTGCGGCATATTCAGAGCAAGGCAATCGTCCAGAATGCTTTCAAGGTCTTCCGTTTCGGGATGTTCTTCATCTTCCGCGACGGTGGCAAAGAAGGATGTGGGCGGCATCTGTTTGGGATCGCCCACGATGACCGCATCCTTACCTCTTGCCAGTACACCCACGGCTTTGCAGGTGGGAAGCTGTGAGGCTTCGTCGAAGACGACGATATCAAACAACTCGCGTTTGGGATCGAGATACTGTGCGGCAGAAATGGGACTCATGAGCATACACGGACAAAGGCGGGGGAGAAGATTGGGGATCTGGTCAAAGAGTTTTCTGAGGCTGATCCCTCTCGCACCGCTTTTGATACAGCGTTGCAGAATGCCCAGTTCCGAATTCTGTGCCGCCTCTCTTGTGAAGTTGGGCACTTTGGCTGCCAGTCGGCAGAAGGCTTCCTGCTGTGAAATGCTTCTCCATTCCTGTTCCATGCGTTTGAACTGTTCGATCTTTTTATTGAACACGATACCCGAGAACTGATTGAGAGGCAGACTGCTGTCGATGGCATCGGCAATCAGACCTTGCAGGAGCGTTTTTCTGTATGTGAACAGAACGTCGGTATGATCCGTACCGTTTTCGTAGTGATCGACGATATTGCCCAGTCCCGATGCACGTGCCTGTGCGGAACAGGCGACGTAGGCGATCCAATCCTTGAGTTTGTCTGCGTTGCCGAGCACGGTCGTACAGAGTGTCAGCTGTGCCTGCAACCAATCGTTTTCGTTCATCGGTACGATGCCGAGCAGATTGTCGAATCCCGATTTTGCCTGCGCGAAGGAATCAAAATTCTGCCACAGACCGAATACGGTATTGCGGATCTGTGCATTGCCGCACCATGCGTGCAGAAGATCGTGACTGCCGTACATACCGTACAGCACCTGTGCACTCTCTGCGGCGGTGGCGGCACGGGCGGCAACGGCGTTCCAATCGGTCGCTTTTCCGCAATACAAGGCACCTAAATCCTGTCCGTACTTTGCAAACAGTTCTTCGGTGATCTTTCGTTCCTGCTGATATTCACGAAGTGTGGTGAGATGTTCCTGTATGCTGTCTGCAGGAACGGCGGCTTTTGCGTAAGCACTTAATTTTTTGGCAATTTTGTTGATGCCGAGTTTCTTTGCAAGAGCCCATTTTGCGTTCTGCTCAACGTATTCATTGAACAGGGCTTCCGTGTCAAGAGTCAGTGCGTTTTCATTGAAAACGGTGAGAATTGCACTTTCAAGTTCGTTCAGGCGAACGCAATGCCGTGCCAGTGCAATAACTTCTTCAAAATACAATTGCGGAAAATCCGTTTTCGTCCATGCGGCAGGCAGTTCGTACCAGCATACCATGTAAGCGGCGGTCTTGTAGAGCCTGTATACGTCTTCATAACTTGCAGGCAACGGCAGACCGAGGGTGTTAGTGAAATGTGTCACAAAGCGGCTGATATGTTCGATTGCACCGATATAATCGGAAACGACGGCAGGAAGTGTATTACGCAGTGTCTGTGAATACTGCGTGCAGGTCACTCTTTGTAACGGATGGCGGTCGGGATGACCGATCTCCTTGCCGACGGCGATCATGCGTTCGATCACAAGTTGATGTTCATGCAACGCCTGTTGGGTGAGTCCTCTGAGAAAACTGCGTTCAAAGGGAGAGACGGTCGCAACGTCGGGACAGGATTCGTATTCGTTGATGAGTGCATACAGCGTACTGCCGCAGGGGAGCAGGCGGTGCAGGGCTTGTGCATAGTCATTCAGTTCGGCTCGCAAGCAAGCCAGCTGTTCAGCCTTCACGGCGTAATCTTCGGCAGTGTGTTTTGCGGTTACTTCCGAGGCTTTGCGGAGTTGTTCGAGCACGTCCTTTTTCTTGGATTTATTGGAATGAAGTTCCAGACAGAACGGGCCGATTCCGATGCTGTCCAGGCGTTTTTGTACCACTTCGAGAGCCGCCATTTTTTCGGCGACGAACAAAACGCGTTTGCCTTGTGCAAGTGCGTTGACGATGAGAGAAGTGATGGTCTGCGATTTACCCGTGCCGGGCGGACCGTGCAGGACGAAACTTTCACCGTTGCAGGCAACCTGAATGGCATACAACTGCGTTGCATCCGCAGGCATGGGGATCAGAACGCCGTCCTCGTTCACCTTGTCGCCGATTTCAAGCGGTTCGGCATTCCAGCAAAGTCTGCCTTCGATCAGACTGCGAACGACCTTGTTTCGCATCAGATCCTCCGTGCGGTTGCGGATATCGTTCCACATCACGAACTGCGAGAAGGAGAAAATACCGACGCAGGCGGTTTCCAGAACGTCCCATCCTGCCTGTTCCATGACGGCTTTACGCAGAATGGTGAGCACTTTGCGGATGTCAATGCCCTGTTCGTTCGTCGGCAGAGGATCGGTACCCTTGACGATGATTCCGAAATCCTGTTTGAGTTTTTCGAGAAGCGTGATGTTCATCTGCGGTTCTTCGTCACGCAGGCGGATCACGTAGCCTTTTGCGGCGGATTTGCGTACGAGTTCCACGGGCACGAGAATGATCGGTGCGTAACGGGCTTTTTTACTGCGTTTTGTCTCATACCAACGCAACATACCCAAAGCGAGATAGAGTGTATTGGCACCGTTTTCTTCGAGAGCCGCTTTTGCCGTGCGGTAAAGACCTTTGACGGTCGTGCTCAGTTCGTTTTCGGGTAACACCGAACGCAGGCGTTTGTTTTCAAATTCCGCCGTAATAATATTGTCTGTACCTGCCTGACACAGCGTGTCAAAGGAGAGTGTTTCCGGTTTCAGATCTTCGGGTCTGGGCAGAACGGTAAATTCGCTGTCATCCGTGAGGGCACGCAAAAGAAGATCGGTTGAATTGGTGAGCAAAGGGAGAAGATTTTTGGTCATTCGCAGATTGATGAGGGTGTTTCGCATACCCAGGTCAAGGAGTTTTCGTTCCCATTGCATCTTTTTCGGCAGATTTTCGCCGTTTGCATCCGTATCCGCGTACACACTGTCGTCCAGACGGGTGGGGGCCTGCATGGTTTCTTCCGAAAATGAGGCGTCGTTTACGACCGTCCAGCCGTTTTCGGTTCCGATGCGTTGCGGCAAGGGGAAAATGCGGCCGGCACGGGCTCTTTTTACGTCGATGATGCATTCGATCTGCTTTTCGTTGAGTGTCTGTTTTGCTATGTCACAGGCGGAATCAAAAGAGAGATCGTGCGTGGTGGTGACGGCGGTGGTTTCAATGACGGCAATTTCATTCACACCGCTTGCCATGCGTTTTGTAAGAACGGAGTAGTCGTCCTGTATGCATTCGGGGAACATCTTGTCCTCCAGCCACAGTCCCGTGAAAATATGTCCTTCGGTCAGAACGAGCAAGGGATTCAATCCTGCCGCTTCCAGGCAGGAGGCGTAAAAGAGGGTAAGGTCTAAGCAGGAGCCCATTTTCTGCTGTACGACCGTGTCGCACATACGCACCCGCTGTGCGTCGTGTTCAAAGCCTGCGGGCGGCACGACGTAAGCAATTGCGAGTTCTTTGATCGCCGTGAAGATCGCGGCGGCCTGATTGCGTACGCGGTTGGGATCCTGTGACTGATAGCCGTCTACGGAAGTGTCACCCGTCCATTCGCCGAGATGCTGTGTTGCACGGGCAAGAATGGGGGAGACTTCGGAATTGTTCGGAGTGACGAAAGAGGCAAGCAGTTCGGGATAGAGGTTGATGCCCTGCCATTCGTCGAAAGCCGACACTGTGGCGTATGCACGCTCACGTGCAAGCGTTTTTTCTCCGCTTTTCAGTTCAATATGTAAAACGCCGTTGATGCGTTCGGTCATGCCTGCAAGAAACGCACCGTCAAGGAAGCATTCGGGTTGCGTGAGGGTGACGGTCTTGTCGGCAGGCAGGTGGTTTATGCGGCGGCTGAACGGTTCGGTAAAGGAAGGCGTGGAACTGATTACAAGATCGATATCTTGCAGTGCGATGTCCGTATCGTTTTCGATGGTGATGGCGGTAACGGGCAGAATGCCGTTTTGTTGCATGGCAAAGTTGAGAACGGGCAATACGTCCGCCTTGATCTGCAACGCACCGTCGGGAATGTCGGGTGTCGGTTGTTCAACCGTAGTTTGTGCCGTTGTCGTTACAGGGGCATTGCCTGTTTCATCGGTTTGATGTCCTTTTTCGGGCATTTGAAATGCAGGTGCGGTAAAGGTTTCATCGACGTATACCGCAATAAAGCGGCAACACAGATCAAATGCGGTCTGCAACAGTTCCTGTGTCTGATCGAAGATCGCGGGATCATTTTCGTTCACTTTGATCTCTGACCGGTGCAGAAGATAGAGCATATTGTCTATATCCGTCGGTAAAACGTCGGCAAAACGCAAGGCACGGATCTTATCCGCACGGCTTGCCTGTTCGGGGAGTTCCGGTTTTTCAAGATCGCAGATCTCCTGCAGGATGCCGTCACCGAGCAGGTTGAGTTGACGGATACACGCCGCCGCATCCGTATGCAGGCAGGCAAGAGACGCTTGTCCCGTCTGTGCTAAATACGGTCGGTATTTCATTAAGAATGAGAAATCGGAAGCCATATTTTTCTCCTTTCAAAAGAGGAACTGTTTATATTATATTTCTTTTTTTATACCATTGCAATAAAAATGTGATAAAACAGACATGAAACTGATGCAAACGGAAAGAATTGTAAAGATATACGAAAGCGGACTGTATACGCACATCCGGATCGATGAACGTATGCAGCCCGTTTTTGTTCGGAATGTGTGGGTATGGCAGGATGGTGCATTAAAACGGACTGTCTTCGCCGTCTCCGTTCTCCCAATCTTCCGATGCGAGTATTTCATCCTGCACCTGTTGCAACGCCGTTTCGATGAGTGTCCATTCTTCTTCGGTTTCAATGGGTATGAGCATCTGCTCGTCCTCGTCGGGATCGTACGTTGCGGCGTATACTTTTGTCAATCCGTTTTCATCGGTGGTGTTGTCGGTATAAACAATATAGTCTTTGCCTGTTTCGTCACTTGCAAACGTGAAAAGAATCGTGCATTCCACTTCTTCTCCGTCGGCATTGCGTGTTATAAATGTCATGTTTTCGTGATCCATTTTTTTGTCTCCCGTTTATTCTTTCAGCAGTTATTCTGCTTGACTGTATTTTGTCACACGGTGCTGAAAGGAATAAGGGGGGGGATGACGGCAAAAACAGAAAAAGCGTTGCAAATACAGGCACATCTTTTTACCTGTATTTGCGACGCTTTTCAGATTGCTGCTACTGTTGACTGTTATTCCTGTTGCAGGTGGCGTGCGGCTTCTTCCAGATCGGAACAGGTGTTGATGTTAAACTCCTTTTCCGCGATGCATAAAGCCAGTCCCTTGTATTGTTCCGCAATCAGCCGATTGACGTAATCGCACAGATCACAAGGTGAATTTTTATCTTTGTCATATTTGTTTTTCAGCATTTGAACCGTGCGGTCGGTGAAAACACAAAAGCCCGTTCCTTTTATGTTGTTGATCTTTATTTGCGGTTTTTCCGTGCATTGTGTGATTGCAAAGCCTTCGGTTACTGCAACGGAGTAGTTCGTTCTGATCTTTTCAAAATCATCTTCAAACGTAATGCCGCAATAAAAATCATATTCTGCGGCTTTGAGCGTGCTTTTTATACGGTCGGTATGAAAATCGATAAAAATCTCATCCGCCAGTTGCAGAACAACGCTTTTCTCTGCGGGGATGGCGTTGAGTGCCTGCACGAAAGCATGAATAAGCCCCTTTTGTTCGGATTGATTTACATAGCAAAGCGTAATGCCATTATATGAATCGCCCAGTACTTCTTTTATCAGGTTACCTTCTTTGCCGACGACGATATAAGCCTCGTCAATATCCAAAGAGATCAACTGATCGAGTGAATACGCAATCAGTATTTTATGATTGATCTGTGTAACAGGCTTGCAACACGCAGTATTGCTGCTGTTTTTCAGGCGATTGCCGTCTCCTGCGGCCAAAATAACACCGACCATGTTTGTTCCTCTCGTTTTGTATTATAAGTATTTATCCGCAATGCGATTGATCTCATAATATATGCGTTGTTCATCCGTTGAAGTCAGAACGCCGTCTTTCATGATGAACTTTCCGTGTACCATGACCGAACGTACCTCACTGCCGTTTGCGGAATAACACAGGGAAGATACGATATTGTTGTTCGGGAACAGGGAAGGAGCGTGCAGATCCGTAAAAATGAGATCCGCAAACGCACCTTCTGCTATAACGCTGAGTTTGTTCTGCATACCGAATGCCGCCGAAGGATGCAGGGAAACGCACGCCAGACATTTTTCTGCGGAAAAATCGGTCGGCGTTTCGTTTGCGGCTTTGTGCAGGGAAACGAAGATGCCCAGTTCTCTGAACATATTGAGCGTATTGTTGCTTGCTGCACTGTCGGTACCCAGACAGACGTTGATACCTTTTTGCAACATCCGTCCCACAGGGGCGATCCCGTTGCCGAGTTTTGCATTGCTCGCCGCATCCGTTACAACGGATACTTTACGCTCCCGCAGAATACCGATATCGTTTTCGTTGAGTTTTACGCAATGTGCGGCAATCGTTCGGCTGTCAAGAAAGCCGATGTCCTGCAAAAAGGAAACGGGTGTTTTACCGTATTGTGCCACACAGTCATCGTTCTCTTTTGTGCTTTCGGAAAGATGGATATGTTTTATCATATTCCTTTTGTGTGCTTCGTCTGCGATCTGCGTGAGCATTTTTTATAAAAGAATCCCTTGAAATCGTATTCGTTGCGAACGGAAGCATCGGAAAATGAATAAGCGATCAGACAGCCTGCCGCATACGGAAAATAAATTGAATTTCCGTATTGTGCGTTTGGCTGTACCATGTAGATATTTTTCATTTCTGACACCTCCTGTTTGCAGAGATCGTACTTTGCTTTATCGTTATATTTCTTCAATTCTGTTCGGACTGCTGGAATACATCATCCTGCCGTTTCGTCTGCCGTACCAGATGATCTCTTTTGCGTATTCCACCCAATCGTTTGTTTTGAACGGTGTGAAAAACCGATAGGTGACCTGTTTTTGCAGTAAATCTGCTTTTGTGTTACGCAGGATCGCCTCAAAATAGTCTTTGAAATTGTAGTTGAAACGGTAACTGCCATCTGCATCCGACGGACGAAGCACGACGGCTTTCTGATAACGGAACAGTTCGTCGAATATGTTTTCGTCTTTTATGTATCTGCGTGCAAATCTTTGCATCTCGTCATAGAACGTGTCGGAATGATACAGGCAAAGCAGAAAAACCGCTTCTTCCAGGGGATAGGTAATTTTTCCGAACAGGTCGTTCTGATACGTAAGACCGCCTTTGCCGTCGGTAAAGTTCTGCAAAGTACGTGAGACCGTTTCAAAGACATCTTTGCAGAAAGAGGATTCGTTTGATATAAAACCGTAGAGCGAAGTGTAAAAATCGTAGTAAGGAACGTCGTACTCCGTGCGTACGTACATGGCCACGCATTGCAGGATGCCGAAATGGTGAAAACTCTGTACGCAGGTGGAAAATTCATTGGCTTTGATCCACTCATCCGCACGCATGGTATCGGTCTGCACGACAATGCTTGAATGTCCCGACAGCACGTCGTCCATACTCTCGCAATGATATTGGTTGAGTGCCGTGGTTACGGTTTTGATTTTGTATTTTTCGATGAATCTTTTGCTTGCAAGTTCGGAATTGGGCAAGAGTTCACAGTAATAGGCACTGACCGAACTGTGTTGTCCGAGTTCAAGCGTTTCGCACAAACCCTTGCAAAAACTGTCCAGCGTTTCCCCGGGCAGTGCGAGAATGAGTTCCGTGTAGGTGGAGATGCCCGCATCTCTGTAGCGTGCGATCTGTGCGGAATACTGCTCTTTGCTGATGTTGACTCTGCCGATGTTTTTGAGCACCTCGGGATTGAGTGTCTGCATGGCAAGCGTTGCACCTTTGCCGATGCCGTGGTCGGCAAGCAATTTGTTGATGCGGAACACGCGGTCTGCCTCGTTTTTGGCGTAGGAGACCTGCAGGCGGTTGGGATAGCCTTTGGTTTCTTTGAGTTCCACCAGTTTTTGAGCGATTTGTTCATCGCGTTCAAACATACCGAAGTTTGCATCCACGCAATAGACGAATTCCATTTTGTGCTCTGCCATCCATTCCAACTCTGCAAAAACCTTTTCAAGCGGGAAAAGTCTGACTTTTGAATTGAGTTCGCCCCAATCGCAGTAACAGCAGTTGTACGGACAGCCGCGGTTGGTTTCAAGCACGCATGAAAAATGATATTCGCTGTTTTTGAGAATATCGTCGAATATGCCCGAAAGATACGGGGAGGGATAGTCTGCAATGGTGATTTTTTCTTCGGGTGTCTGCCGTATAGTCCCGTCCGCAAGGCGATAGGAAATGTTCGGAATATCGGAAAGAGATGCACCCGTATCCAAAGCAATCAGAACGTCACGGAATGCTTCTTCGCCTTTTCGGTGAATCAGAATGTCAATAAAGTCATATTTCTCCAGAAATTCCGTCGTGGGCGGCACGTGGTGACCGCCGAATTCAATGATGCAATCGGGATACTTTTCTTTGAGTTTGCGTGCGTATTCAAGATTGTAACTGTAATTCCAGATGGCGTTGGAAAAGCCCACCAACGAAGGATTTTCGAGGCTGTTGATGCTTTCATCCACGTCTTCCAGGCTGTATATGATCCTCTTGAAATCATAGCGGCTGTTTACACGCTCATCGTGCAGGGCAAACGCCGCAAGCATTCCGACCGCGTACGGAAGATAGTATGTGTTGCCGTACAGACATCCGGCTTGTATGAGGTATACGTTTTTTTTCATGAAACCGACTTCCTAACTACTCTGCGATATCGATTTTTTTGATACGTCCGTTGACGGACGGAAAATTCTCAGTTAAATACTCTTGTGCATCTGCAAGGGAAACTCCGTTTTTCAGAAACGCAAGAAGATAACCGCCGCCGCCTGCGCCGCAAACGCAAACAGCGTCCGCAAGATCTCTGCGGAAGGCTGAAGCAAGATCTTCAATGCTTTTATTCGTTATCATGGGAGAAAGTTGCCGCAATAAATCAAAATGACGGTTGATGCACGAAAGAAAAGCAGTGTAATCGTCGTTTTCGATGCTTTTCAGCATAGCGTCATTCAATGCGAGGAGATTTCTGAATGCATGAAGGCTGCTTTCTTCACCCGACAAATACCGGTCGGCGACGTCGTGCACGATGAATCTGCCGAAATGGCGTTGACCGGTCGGGATGAGGATCATACGTTCCGAAATCGCGGTGTGCAGGTCGCAAGGCAAAGTCAAAAAACGGATCTGCGGGATCTGCCGTACGCCACGTTGCGTAGTGCTGATCTTCATGCCGGGAAACAATCCGCCCGCCTGGTCCTGCCAGCCGCCGCCCGTGCCCATGATCTGTTCGGCAACAAACACAGCCTGCAACACGCAATCGGAATCGCAATGGGTGCCCGTGATTTCCGCGAGTGCCTGAAGACAGCCCGCAAGCAGAATGCTGCTTGTGCCAAGTCCCGAGCCTTTGTCGATGCCGCTGACTTTTGTGGATAATCTGAAACCGTCCTGCAAAACCGTTTTTTCGCTGATGCCGAAACTTCTGAGTGCCGCCGCGTGGAGATTGAAATCCGAAAGATCGTCTTCATGCTCGTCGGCGGAAAGATCGAACCGAAGAACGGCATCGTCGCTGACAAATTCAATTCTTTTTTCTTCGAGTTTTTCGACCGTTACCTGAATCGGTTTTTCACCGTTTACCAGAACGGCGGCGTTGATGACCTGACCGCCGTTTTGAGTGCAATAGGGCATGGCATCCGTCCATGTACCCGAAAGGTTTACGCGGACGGGAAGTTGTATTGAAACGCGGTCTTTTACGCAACGGAAAACGGGAGTGTGCGGATTGTTTTTCATGTGTTCGCCGATGATCGTGTGCCGCAGTTGCACATAGGTCGGATTCTTTTTATATACGTTCATGTCGCGGATGTAAAGCATACGGGAATGGTGATAATCATAGTCAGCATGGTTTATGCAGTATTGCAAACTGTATGTTTCTTCGCCACATTGTGAAGTCAGTTTTTGCAATGAATCGGAAAAAGATCTTCCCTTGTAAAAGCGGGGAGAATCCCACAGGGAGATACCGTTCTGCGTATGTTTCGGATTTTCGTCTGTATCGCACGCGATGCATACGTACGTGTTGTCCTTGAGTTTTATGCCGCATACGGTGCAATTGTCCGGTATAACACAGCCGCCCTCCAGCGTGACGAAGCTGACATAACAGTTTTTACCGATCACACAGCCGTCTTTGATGATCGCATTGTCAAGCACGGTGTTTTTGCCGAGCACGGCACCGTCTTCAACGAAACTGTTGAGTTTTACGACCGAATCCTTTTTGCCTGCCAAGAGCAACGTGTTTGAGAGGGCTTCACGCATGGAGCCGAAATGGCAGAAGTCCTGATCGCGTAATACGCAGACCTTGAGCGTATAGGAAGACAACCGATCAAACAGCATCTTTTTTACGTATGCAAGGGCAGGGGAAACGGTATCGTTTGTCGGCTCGTTGCAATCAAGGGAAAACAAGGGAATGATATCCGAATAAAAATTCAATTCAATGCGGTTGGTTTTCAAATAACCGATCAGATCGTTTCTGTTTACACATTCCTGCAAAGCTCTGCAGACCGCATCCTGCAAATAGATAAAGCCCGTATCAATGAGAAATTCGTTCGTACCGTTTGCGGCGGCGATCTGTTTTAATTCTTCCGCATCGGCTTTGTGCGGATAAGAAGCAAGCAGGTGTTCATGATTTCGGAACATAACGCCGTGCCTTGTTGCGGTTGCAAGATCGGCAGGCACGCAGAATCCGATGTTGTTATCGAAGGCAACGTCTGTCTTTTCGGTGTCAAGGAGAATATCACTGCAACAGACCAGTATGCCGCTGTCAAACATGGACAAAAGGCGTTTTGCGTTTATGAGAATGTGTTCAAAAAGGGTGAAAGTCTGTCCGTCGATCTCAATATCCGTGAATGCTTTTCCGCGGACGGCACTGCTTATTGTACGTTTGCTCTGTCCGCCGCAATTGATGACCAGCATTTTGTTGACGGTGTTGTAATACTTGCCGATGATATGCAACAACGCACCGCCCGAGCCGATACGGTCGTTTTGTTGCGTATCAGCCGAAACGGTAATATGGACGTTGTATTTTTCCTTATAGCCGGCGATCATTTTTTTCGCACAACTGTTTTTGCTGTGCGGTGCCGACCGTAAGAAAAACGGATTCATACTTTCTGTTCATGAATCTCCCTTATCGGTGTAAACCGTATTTTGATTGCCGTCAGACAAAAACGAATGGCGACGGTGATAAGTTTTATCAGGTTGAAATTTGATTTTCCGTCTGTTCTTTTGCGGTATACGGTGGGAATTTCTTCGTACTCCACACCTGCTTTCAGTGGCTTTAACGTGTATTCATACAAAAAATCGGCAGGGGAGGAAAAGCCCATTCTTTTGTATACGGCTGTCGGACAGATCTGGTTGCGGGGAGAGGACTTGAACCTCTGGCCTCCGGATTATGAGTCGTTTTCACAAAAGTTCTGCATAACTTTTTTGCTGAAAATGCAGATTTTTCCAATGAAAAACAATTTTTAACCGACAGAAACCGTAAAAAACATCTCAAAAAAGGCTTCGTCACGAGTTGTAAATATTAAAATAATACTCTTTTTTATGTAAAAGTGGTCAGGTGTTTTGATCAATTTTAATGTTTTGTTGTATGGCCATCTTGCATACTTCTTTTGTAATTAAATATTAAAAAGCTGAACTGCTTCCATGTCAGCAGCATGTTTCTTCAATGCATCCCAAATCTTCACTTTGGCTGTTGGAAATGGCAAAGTCAGTTCATAGGCATCAGAAATCACTGTGGAAATACGACGGTTAATCTAATGTCGAGTAGTTTGTGCTGTTGTAAAAAAAAGGGGATAGATTTAATCGTTTCTCTGTGGTATTATGAAGAAAAAGGAGGTGTGCGATATGAAATTCGGTTCGGCTAAAAACATCAGAAATATTATTATAATATCGGTGATTATGGTATGTGCATTTATTTTCCGTGCGGTAGCTTATAATACCGATGATTATTTCATCGCAACACTTCTTCTGATTTTAAGAAATGCTGTGCATATCTCAATGGTAGCAGTGTGGACTGTTTCGATTTATATGAGAGTTGTCAGCAAGCAGATAAAAAACATGCTTATGGCTGTCGGTCTTCTTATGATAGAGTGGATGGTCATAAGAACCTGCAAGTTGGAGTTTTTGTATACCACCGATACGCTTACACGTTACTTCTGGTATGCTTTTTATGTACCGATGATTCTGATCCCTCTGATCGGCGTCTTCATTACAATGCACATCGGTAAATCCGACGATTATACGATCCCTGCCAAATATAAACTATATTTCATTCCGGCTGTTCTTGTGATTCTGTTGGTGTTTACCAATGATTACCATCGTCTTGTCTTCGATTTTCCGAATGGTATACATTATTTTAATTCTAATTATACATATGGGATTCTGTATTTTATTCCGGTGGGTTGGTTTACTATTCTTGGCTTTTATTTTGTGCTCAAGCTTCTTATTAAAAGCAGAGTCCCCGGAAGCAGAATGTTTCAGAAGGTACATATTGCTGTTATGGCAATTGCTGTGGTTTTCTGGTGTCTTTATGCGTTTACGGGAATTGATGCAGACCTTACGGCGGTTGACTGTGCCCTTATCACGCTTCTTCTTGAAAGTGCAATTCAGAGCGGTCTTATAAGAACAAGCACCAATTACAGAAAACTGTTTGAGATATCAAGTGTAACGGCACAGATCGTTGACAGTAATTTCAATGTTTGCATCCGTTCTGCAGAATCCGGGTATTTTACAACAGATATACTGAAAAATGCCGTTTTGTCACCGCAGAATCTCGGAGATTATATTCTGAATGCCGAAAAGATATCGGGCGGTTTCGTTTACTGGCAGGATGATATAAAGAATATCACAGAGCTTATAGAGACTTTGCAGGAAACACAGAAGCAACTCAGCGAGAATATCTTCCTTTTGCAGGCAGAGTATGAGCTCAAGGAAAACAAGGCTAAAACCGAAGAAAAAAACCGTCTTTTCAATAAACTGATTTATGAAATTTCACCGCAGCTTTCAAAGGCAGAAGAATTGTTGTCATTGGCTTCTTCGGATGAAAAAAACAAAAGAAAGCATCTTGCAAAGCTTGCAGTAATCGGTGCTTATATAAAAAGACGGGGAAATCTGTTTATCATTTCAGAGGACAGAAAAAAAATAAGATCCCGAGAAATAGAATTCTGCATAAATGAGTCCCTGGCGAATTTGCGATTGCTTGATATTGTCCCTTCGTTTGTTTTCAGCACGGATGAAGATATATCATCAGAATCTGCCGTAAAAGTATATGATATATTTGAATTTTTCATCGAAGCGCTTCTTGATGCCGTTCATGCTGTTTTTGTGAAAATTTCAGAAAAAGAGGGCTTCATTTCAATGAGAATGATGTTCGGTATGAAAAGCACGGGGTGTGAAATTCTTACTGACAGCGAAATATTGAGCGGTGCCGATATAATTATTGAAAACTCCGATGATGATATAATTATTGATGTGTGCATCCCGAAGGAGGTAATTTGATATGATACCTTTTATCGGACTCGGTACTTATATAAGAGCATTGTTTCTTACAATACTCTTTATTGAGACTTGTGTTTCTTTTTGCCTTACTATATGGAGTTTTATGCAGAAAAATCTGTTGCCGAAGATGATTTCACCTGTCTGTGCAATTTCCGCACTTCTGTTGATTCTGCCGTATTCCGCTTATATTTTTGCTGAAAAGGAAGGTGTTTCAGTCAGCGGATACAGCTTTGTTGAAAAGTTTCTCAATCTTCCTGCAATTGCTGTCATTTTGTTTGCAGTTATTGATGCAATTATAATTTCTGCACTTCTTATCTTTTTCTTTATGAATATCCGTAACGGAATATCTGCTTTTTCTGTCAAGGAAAGTGTTGATAAGCTTAAAACAGGAATATGCTTTTCTTATGAAAACGGAATGATAAAACTCATCAATCACAGAATGGATGAACTCAGCAGAATCATAACGGGAAAAGAAATGACCAATGCCCTTGATTTTATAAATTCTCTCAAAAACAGAGAATGTCAACCGGGTACAGAGGTTTTATCCTGCGATGATGATATAATGCTCCGTCTTCCCGATTACTCCGTGTGGCGTTTTTCTGTTAAAAGAATAGGTAAAATGTACGAGATCACTGCTGCGGATACAACGGATCTATACAGAGTATCGGAAGATTTGAGGCTTTCAAACCGTGAACTTAGGGAAATGAATGAACGGCTTCTTAAATACGGTGAAAATGTTGATGAACTTACAAAGTCCCGTGAACGTCTGGAAACAAAATACCGTATTCATGCAGAACTGGGCAACGCGCTTCTTGCAACAAGACTGTATCTTCAGAACAATGACGGAAATTCCGATGAAATCATAAATATTTGGAGACGTATTATTACTGCGCTCGGTGTTAAGAACACTGAAGAAACAGAGTATGATGCCATAAGCGGGCTTATAGAAGCGGCAAAGGCAGTAGGAATAAGAGTAATGATTTCAGGCGAAATGCCTGAAAAGGATCAGGTAAAGAAACTTTTTACCGAGGCTACCGCCGAAGCACTTACCAATGCCGTAAAGCACGCAGATGCAAAACTTTTCAGCATTTCCTTTACCGCCGATCTTTTCAGTTTCACCGCTTCCTTTTCCAATGACGGAAAAAAAGCGGACAAGGCTTTTGGTGAAGGGGGCGGACTTTCTGCGCTCAGAAAAAAGACAGAAAATCTCGGCGGAAGAATGACAGTTAAAACCGAAAATGACTTTACTCTTACAATAACAGTTCCGAAATAAGGAGAACGGATTATGATAAATGTACTGATAGTTGAAGACGATAGAATGGCGAGCAAGCTTCTTGAGGTTTTTTTACAGGACAGCGAGACTTATAAGGTCGTAGCAACAGTAGAAAGTGCTTCAATGGCAGAGCTTTTCTGCAGTAAGAAAATGTGTGATCTTATACTTATGGATGTTTGCACATCAATGAATTCCAGCGGACTCGATGCCGCGGAAAAAATCAAGGCAACGTATCCCGAAATTAAAATTATTATAATCACAAGCCAGCCGGAAATCAGTTTTCTTGAGAGAGCAAAGAGCATCGGCGTGGACAGTTTCTGGTATAAAACTCCCGTTGCAAGTGAACTTATAAGTGTAATGGACAGCACGGTTGCGGGAAAAAATATTTATCCCGATATGACGCCGACTCTGCAGATGGGGTATGCACTGAGTGTTGACTTCACCGAACGCGAATTGGATGTGCTTCGCGAACTCATCACGGGAGACACCAACAAAGAGATCGGCGAACGGCTGAATATGTCGCAGTATACCGTGCGCGATTACATTCAGAGTATGCTCGAAAAAACAGGTTTCAAAAGTCGCACGGAACTTGCCGTGAAAGCCAGAGAAAGCGGCCTTGTGATCAATACCTAAAAAAACACCTACATTTGTAGGGTATCAAACAATTCATTATTCGTTATAATTGTTTCATAAAGAAAAAAAGGAGTTATCTTTATGAAACGAAGATTATTAAGTGTTTTACTTGCCGTAGTCATGGTACTCGGAACAGTTGGGCCTGCTTTACAGTATCTGCCGACGGCTTTTAGCGTTCATGCAGCATCGGTAGTGCCTTCAACAGGAAATTCAATCATCCTTGCCGATAGTTTCGGTGCTCTCAAGTATGCACTCAAATATGCCGAAGCCGGCTCTACAATCGTCTTAGATGATGATTTCATGGTCGATTCGGTGGATATGGAGGTTGAAGTTGGCACAAAAGGCATGCTGACTCTTGACCTCAACGGTATGTACTTTCATGCAGAAAACAATTTGTCGGATGCATTTATAAGACTTACGAACAGCACGCAATTGTATATTGTTGACAGTTCCGGCGGTACCGGTTATCTCGGTGTCAGCATAGGAAATGTTGAAAATGCAAGTATCATTTCGCTTGAAAACAAAGATGCAGAGCTTCATATATACGGCGCATCAATGGGAATATACGGCGGTACGGGGATCACCGACAATGAAGGCAATGCAATAATCAAACTCAGCCAATTCAAAAGTTTTACTGCGTACGGACTTACTGCGCAGGCCAGTGCACCTTACAGCAATGCAATAAGCTTTGAGCCGGTGTCCGAAAATGCATTTGCTTCGTCCACGGTATATCTGCCTGATGCGACGATCCGTGCACACGGATTCTGCATTACATTTACCATGAATCCCGAATTTGATGACTTCTTTATGAAGGATTCCTTTGCTTCGTTCGAAATCAGTATGAAGGACTTCGGGAGTTACACAGGCGGCTCGGGTTATATCTTCGACACAAACGGGATTTGCGACGTAACGCTCGCCGATATCCTGCCCAAAGACTCTCTGATTCTCAGAACTTCGGACGACAGTCTTGTTGCGGGCACAACGGCATTATACGCTATTGATTGCGATATAAAATCGGTTATTGACCGCGACAAAAACGGCAGTTTCACCTCTGCAGATGCCTGTGAATATGCCGGTACAGATCACATCAAAAAAGGGAACTACAGAGAACTTCTTTTAACGCATGAGGTTCACTTCCGTCAGTGCACAAAATGCACGGAAATTGATACATTCAAACACATAACAAGCGATACCGACTATACTGCTCCCGGCAAGGATACCGAGGGCAGATCCGCAGGTACGCATTGTCTTACTGCACAGCACTATGATACCTCTGCTCCCATCCCTGCAGAGAATCATATTGCCGACACCAAGGAAATAATTTATATTTCCACAGAGGATGAATTCGTTAAGGCTATGTATAAAAGCGAAGCGGATATAACCTTATGTCTCATGAATGATCTTTTCTTCGATATGGATGCTTATCACGGTCTGGAATTTGTTCCTCGTGCAACAGGTGATTTGACCATTGACCTTAACGGAAGAAACATTTATGCGGAAAGTTCCAAGATTGTCTCGCTTTTCAACTTATATGCGTTCAATCCCGAGAAGGGTGCAATCAGACTTCATATTGTAAACTCCGAAACCGACAGTACATCACAGATCGTTTTCAGAAGTGTAATCAATACAGCATCTGTGTTCACCCTTGCGCATCCTGCCGCCGGGCTGTATATTTATCCCGGTGTCAGAATCGTCAGCAATCTTCTTGAATTTAACGATTATGTGAAGGCAGAGAATTACTATGCCGATACAATCAAACTCAGCAAATTCAACGAACTGGAAATTTACGGAGCAGAAATTGTCAACAATACGCCAAAAGGAAATTGTATTGTTTTTGACCATTGGAGCGGCAGTGATGCTTTTGTAAATTCTTCCGTCGTGCTCAACTCCTGTGTGCTTCGCTCAATTGACAGCAATATTGATTTCATCTCTATTCCCACAGGTGCGGTAAGTTTTGATGCACAAGACACTTATTTTGCAAAAGCGATTGATAATGATGTTTCCCGTTTTTCCGCAACAGGCGATATCAAAGTTTTCGATATACTCGGTGCGGGAAACAGTCTTTACTGCAATTTTGATTTCATTAAATTTATTAAAGCATCGGTGCTGATCAAAAACTTAGCGGCAGAAAATGAAATTATTGTTACTCAGGGTATAAAAAGCAGATGCGAAGATCATATAACAAGAGAAATCCTTATTGACGGAAGATTCCATTATCTGAAGTGTGATACCTGCGGTAAAATTACCGAAAGAATCGAGCATGAGAGAATTGTTCCGGATGATCCCGGCAGCTGCGAGCAGAATATTTATCGCGAATATAACTGTGATTGCGGTTTGCTCGGTGCGGTTGAGTTTACAGGCCACGACCTGAAGTATGTGGCCGCAACAAAAACCGATTGTGAAGTTGACGGATATCTTGAATACTATGAATGCCGTGATTGCGGTGCACTGTTTGACAGCCCCTATGGCGGTACCGAAAGAGAGCTTTCAGATTTCTTTGTGCCTGCAGGGGAGCATAACTGTGTTATTCTCACAGAAATAATTGAACCCGACTGTGACGACTATGCAAGGAGAGTATGGATTTGTGACAAAGATTATTGCGATTATGAAAAAACCGTATATCGCAATGACATATACCCCACCGGACACAAGCTTACAATGGGCATATTAAAGACCGTACTCCATGAAAGGCTGGAACCTACCTGCACAAGCAAAGGTTACTCGGGACAGTATTATACCTGTCCTCTTGAGGACGGCTGCGGCGGAATATACAGGGATGCCTTGCTTGAAGAGGAGATCACGGAGGATGAATTTGATCTGCCTGCACTGGGACACGATTTTTCCGATGGCTTCGAATACATTTTTGATGCTACCTGTGTGGATGATACCGTAACACGCAGAATCTGCAAAAGATGCTCTTGCGTAGAATTTGACGTAACGGAAACAGACGGTCATTTCTTTGATGAAGGTGTGTACATTTATCAATCCTGTGAGGAAATCAATGTTAAGGAATATACTTGCGAATACTGTGATGCTAAAAAATATGAAAAAAGTTTTCCTGTTATAGGACACGTATATGATGATATTGAAGTCATAACACCTCCCGACTGTGTATCAGCCGGAAAAACAAAGATATCCTGCTCAAATCCTTGGTGCGGAGATTTCTATTATGATTATCCCCCGGCTCTGGGCGGACATGTACTTGAAAAGCAGGATGAGGTTCCTGCAAAATGTGATACTGACGGTGTAAAAGAGCATTATAAGTGCACAAGAGACGGATGCACGGCATTATTCTTTGATGAAGCCGGTACACAGGCAGTACATAATCCCGCACTGCTATCCATTCCCATGACAAAATGTCAGACTACGCTCAAACTTGTTGCGGGCCAGGAAAACAGCTGTACTGAAGACGGTTGGTTTGCCCACAAGAAATGTACCGCCTGCGGTAAGACATATATGCCTGACGGTGTAACGGAATTTGATCCCTTTGAATTTATGGAGGCAAGAGGTCATTCTCTCTCATTGCGCAATGCAAAGCCTGCCACCTGCACGGCTTCGGGCACAATAGCATACTATGAATGTGCGGGCCAGTTCGGCTGCGGAGCCAAATTCCTCGATGCCGCAGGCACACAGCCCGTGACGGATATTACCGATCCCGCGAAAGCCCATAAACTCTATGCCGTTGCGGAGGTTGCACCCTCCTGCACTGAAAGAGGCTACAAGGCACATTACAGATGCGAGCTCGGCTGCGGCTTGTACTTCTCGGACGATAAGGGTACCGTTGCTGTTGACCCCGACAGTCTGTTCATTCCGTATGCCCACACACCCGGCGAATGGGAGGTCACCATCGAAGCAACTCCCGATCAGCCCGGTCAGGAAACGCTTAAATGCAAGCTTTGCTCTCAAATCATCGAGACCAGATCCCTGGCTTACGTTGCCCCCGATTACATTCTCGGTGACGTGAATCTGAACGGCACTGTGGAAGTGGCAGATGCAAGACTTGCCCTTCGTGCTTCCGTCGGTCTTGAACACTTTACCGGTGAAAAATTCAAAGCAGCCGACATCAACAAAAACGCTGCGATTGAGACCTCCGATGCCCGTAAGATCCTTCGTGCGGCCGTCGGGCTTGAAACACTCGAATAAAGGAGAAAAACGAAATGAAAAAGATTTTTGCATTGCTTTTGTGCCTGCTGCTTGCCTTTGCATTTGCCGCCTGCGTCGAAGCAGAGGACCCGACACAGGCTCCAACCGTCACTGTTACCGAACCGGCAACGGATGAAATCACAACGGCTGAACCCGTGAGCGAAGAATCGACAAGCGAAACGGCAACCGAAGAGTTCACAACACAAGAGGCAACCGAAGAAATCGCAACCGAAGAAGCCGCAACCGAAGAAATGACCGCACAGGCAACCGCCACGCAAGCCGAAACCGCAACGGAGATCGAACAGAAAAACGCGACCGTGACCGTTTCGCAGGAAGAAGACATTGCAGGTGAATACGGTACAGTTTTCAATGCCTCTGCAGATGAATACGCGTTTTATGCAGTTTTCAGGACCGATGTAACAATCACCGATGTAAAGGTGCTCGGGCTTACCTTTGTTGATGCCGACGAAAACGGTGTTATAACCTTCGACAAAGAAGTGCTTCATACCGTGGATGAAATAGGCCCTGATTTCAATCTCGCCGTTCATCTTACGGCAGACGGCACAATTCCCGCATACGGTATTGCCTACACGGATTCCGACGGCACTGAAAAGAGTTTTTCGGTGAATATGAGCGGGGAAGACGGCAGTCTTTATCTTACCGAAATCCGATAAACAAGCATGAACGGACACTTCGCTTTTTACGGAGTGTCTGTTTTTTTGCTTTATAGGAAACTGCGTTTCCATAAAGCAAAAATATTGTATGTCCCTCCGAACGCACGCTTCACGTGCTCGGAGATGGACAAATCGAAAACGGTCGCCGTAGGCATACGGCGAGCCGTTTTCTTGCAAAAATCATCAAAATAGTGCTGCATGACCTTGCACACCCCCTACAAATGTAGGTGTTTGTTTGAATCTTAAACAATTATAATAAAATAGTAAGATTTTATGTCTTTCTAACAATTATTAAAAGGAGAATATCTCATGAAAAAGACAATTATAAGTCTGTTTCTTGCATTGGTAATGCTTTGCTCGGCATTTGTTCCTGCCATACAGTTCATCCCCGCCGCGCAGGCAGATGCGCTGAATGCAGCACAGAACGCACACGTCGCACCCGTTCAGGTTTCCACGTTGGGTGAACTTGCATTTGCCTTGGAAAACTCCGATGCAAAGCAGACCATCACCCTCGCTGCGGATATCAAAGTCACCGATGATAGCGATTGGCAGATGGACATTCGTGCGGACGGTCTGCTTGTTCTGGACTTGAATGGCTATGATATTGAACTGAATTCAGCAAACACCGCAGTTCTGTTCAACATCACCAATTCTACCGTATTTCATCTTGTGGACTCCAAGGCAAAAATCTCTAATCTCGGATCAGTCACCCTTGCATCCAAGGTCAAGAACAAGGAAGTTTCCGTAATTGCAGTCAATCATGCGGATGCAAAAGTGTATCTGCACGATATGAACACCCTTTTTCTGAAGCCTTATCCCGGTGATACACAGCCTGCTGAAAAGGCAAGCGTAATCCGCATTGAAAAATTCAATTCGTTGCAAAACTACGGAACAAACCTCAATTGTTCACTTCCCGTCAAGAATTATTCCTACGAAAACTCATTGGGAGTTGCATTCTATCCTCACAGAGACTACCCCTACGATGATTCCGACTTCGGCTGGTACAAGGGCAATATCATCAACAATTGCGGCTCCTGTTTCAATTTCGATGTAACCGTAAAACTCACCGGTTTTCTTATGGAAACAGATTTTATCCGTTTCGGCAACATCACCATGAATCCTTCTGCCGACGGTTATGCGATGAATGTTCATCATAATGACTCTACCTATGTGGAGAAGTTTTTTATGACATCAGAAAGCAAGATGAACGTCAAGAAAAACGGAACCGTCATCAATAACACAACGGCACTGAACACCTTCAGCAAGAATGATGATATTGTTTATACATACACCGCCTCCTGCTCCCACACATCCAAAAATGACATTCTCTCATGGACGGCAGGCCATGCAGAAGCATGCTCTGCCTGTGGAAAATATTTCTTTGAAAACCATACAATCGGCACACCTTCTGCGTATGTTGAACCAACGGAAGACACATTCGGCTACACTTCGGGTGTTTCCTGCACTAAAAGCGGATGCTCCTACACCACCACCGTCAGACTGCCCAAGGTGTCTGCTTCCTATATAACGGGATCCAATTATTTTTCCGTATCAACCTATGAAGAACTGCAGGAAGCCTTCCGTGATGCACCCGCCAACACCACCATTGCCCTTGAGAATAATATCGAATTCAAGGATACGCACGGCCTTACCACTGCCGTTCTCAGACCGCAGACAAGAGGCAGATTGCTTCTGGATATGAACGGTCACAACATTATCGTGTCCGCAAGAAACACGAAGTATCTCATTGATCTTTCCATGTACGATCCGCTCAGAGGTGCAACAAGTCTGTACATTGTCAACTCCAATCCCGATGAGGGAGGCATCATCAAATTCAGCGATGTGGATGAAACAAATGCAGCACTTGTATATCTCAATAATTCTGCCGCATCCCTCTTTGTCACCGATCATGTAAGTCTCCGGATGGAAACGACATATACAGCCTCCGATGCAAGTGTGATCTATGCAAGACGTTTCAGAGAGTTGCGTATGTTGAATGCCGAACTGCGTAACGACATCGCCGGCAGCAAGGGCATCGTGTTACTGCCCGGCAACAACACAGAAGCACAGAAGGCGTTCGTTTCCCTTGATAATGTTGCAATCAGTGCTTATAAAGCCTGTATTGAAACCAATTACGATTTCAACAAATACGGTGAATTTAAGATGGGTGCCGCGTCACTCAGTTCTGCTGTTACCGAAAAGGCAATCAATGTGCAGATGCCCAACAATGCAACCGTAAAAGACGTTGTCCGCAGAGGTTTTTCAATGACGAACTGCAATGCAGACGATGTGATCGCATCCGTAAATAAAAATACAATCGAAATCAAAGCGAACGGAAAATGCCTGACGCACACCTATGCTCTTTTTGTGGCAGACTCTGATACGCACACCCTTTATTGCACAAAGTGTCACATTCGTGTTAAGGAACAACACGATGATCCCGTAGAGGCCACAGACCGTTGCGCAGAGAATCCGCACAGCGCAGGGGTAAACTGCTCGGTCTGCGGCTACTGCACGGTTGAGAAATATGAATATGTAGGACATGAAGCGGATGCCTGGCTCGGTCCTGTCACAGCAACCTGCAAAGCAGCCGGTATTAAATATCCGCATTCCAAATGTAAGCACTGCGGTGAGAGCATTTATGCATATGACGGAAAAATTTATCTCTTTGACGGCAATGAAGTCGATCCGCAGACTGATTCACATAACAAAAAACAAGTAATGTATAAAAAACCCACCTGTGAAACGAAGGGTTGGAAAACGCATTTTGAATGTCAGGTCTGCCATCAGTATTTCCTGCAGGGCAGCAATACTCCCGTAGATTGGAGTGAAATTGAATACGGTTATGCCCACGATCTTGAAAAGGTCGAAGGTACTGCAACCTGCACGCAGGCAGGCTCGCTTGACCACTATAAGTGCAAGGATTGCAACAGACATTTCTGGGACGAAAAAGGCGAAAGCCACATTGGTGTTCCGGGGGCCATGAACTCCTCAACACCGAACCATGAAGGGGTTAAGAACATTTATTCAACCGCTGTTGCCGCTACCTGCACGCAGTACGGAATCAAAGCCGGTGTTTTCCACGGTGATTGCACACTGTGCGGCAAGACCATCATTCTTGATGTTTCCTCAGGCAGTACGCAACCCAAGCAATATGTGCTTGAGGAGGTGCTTGACAGAACGGATTGGGTGGAACCCAAAACCGCACATAAAGTCGGTTCTCTCATTAAGGGCACACCTGCTACCTGCAAAGCGGCAGGCACCGTAGATCACTATGAATGTGCCGATTGCGGCGCATACTGCTCCGACAGTGAGGGCAAAATCGTGATCGCCGATATCACCGCACCGCAGCTGACGCACGATTATAAATGGGTCGTTGTCACTCCTGCACAGGTCGGTGTAAAGGGCAAAGAGGAATACAAATGCAAATCTTGCGGTGATGTCAAAGAAACAAGAGAGATCCCCGCATTGGAACCCGAGTATCTGCTCGGTGACGTAAATCTGAACGGCTTGGTGGAAGTAGCCGATGCAAGACTTGCCCTTCGTGCTTCCGTAGGTCTTGAAACCTTTACAGGCAACAAGTTCAAAGCAGCCGATACCAACAAGAACGGTACGATCGAAACCTCCGATGCCCGCAAGATTCTTCGTGCGGCGGTCGGTCTTGAAAGCCTTTCATAAAAACTGCAAATAAAGCAACAGCCGTCGGGGTTTATTCCCGACGGTTGTCGCTTTTTGATCGGAATATGAATACATCTTTCATATGTCAGCGAAATGCAAAAAAATGTACCCTACAAATGTAGGTGGTGATAAACAATGGGATGATATAGAATATAATGTGTATAAATTTTTTTATGCTAAAAATTCAAAGGAGAAAACCAATCATGAAAAAGAAGATTTTAAGTCTGCTTCTTGCTTTTGTTTTTGTGTTCAGTGCATTCATTCCCGTAAATATTCTGCCTGAAACAGAGCTAATTGCAGATGCAGCAACATTTGTTACATGTAAGTATGAACCAATCGAAATCAGTTCGTACCAAGAGCTTGATGAAGCATTAAGACAGGCTTATAACGGTATGGTCCTGCAACTTACGCAGGATATTAATGTCGGAGCAACTTCGACAGATATTACTATTAGACCCGATATGACCAATATGACTGTAGTTCTCGACCTCAACGGTCATAACATCAAATACTCCCAAGTGCAGAATTCCACCTTTAGAGGAATTGATCTGAACTGTGCAAATTCAAACTTTCATATTATAAACAGTGCTTATGATAAGGGTGATGAAAAAGCCTCTATCGGCGGTCATACAACAGGCTTCTCATTTCTTTTCTTAGATAATCCCACGGCATCCTGCTACATTGGTCCCGGTGTTGAAATCAAGGGTAGCAATGCTACATGGGCTCTTGTATGTCTTGATTTTTTCAAGAATTTTGTAATGTATGAGTCTGATATTACAGTAGATTCCGTTCTTGCTGATAATACTACAGACTGTATTATGTTTGTACCCGCTCAGGGATATGGCAGTGCATACAATAATTCTAACTTCCGGCTCAATAAGTGTAACCTAACCACAAAAAAAGGCGACTGTATTGACCTGAGATATTTCGGCACATTTACAGCTAACAAAAGTGGTGCTATGAGTTTTGTTCTCAATCAGACAATGCTTTATGTCAATCATGATGATGCTTATGCCATCAATCTCAGTCATGCTCAGAATGCAAGCTCAAATGTTAATGTTGGAGAGCTTTGCTATGAGCCGGGCATTATTAATGTATACGGAAATAATCCTTATGTAGGAAGTTGCTTCTTCTCCGGAAAAATTCAAAATATTTTTTCCGGCTGTGACATTTATTTCTATAACGATGCTTATAGGACGAGCAATTGCTCTCATAGTTCCAACAGAGCAAATATTTTCGCCTGCTCAGCAAGAGAGGGACATATCTGGGTGTGCAGCAAATGCTATTGCGATTATTATTACTCCGGACATTCCTATAAAAGCAGCAAAGCTCCTACAGCTACAGCTGCGGGTAACACAAGCGGCTACGACTGCAGCTGCGGATATGCAACATACTATGATCTTCCGGCAGACACACCCATTGATCCGTTCTCCGGTGTTATCGAGGTTGATACTTGGGAGGAAATCAAAACTGCAGCTGCAAATCCTGTTGCAACAAGAGTAAAGCTTACAGCTGACATTGCAGTAACCGATCATGAACACACGCTTACAATAACTCCCGCAACAAGAGGCGAGTTCGTAATTGATCTTAACGGCCACAAAATAGATGTGAATTCAAATAAGACACAGTATCTCTTTGATTTATCCAAAGCCACATACGGTGAGTTCGGCACACATCTGGCAATTGTTGATTCAACGGATATGGGTGGCGGAGATATTTTCTTTACTACAACCCAGAAGGGTGCATCCGTTGTAAATCTTGCACACAAGGCCAACAGCCTTACTGTTATTCGTGTAACTATTAATTTGGGTTCAGAAACAGACAACAGTCTTAATAATACCGAAGCATGGGCACAGACATTTGCTATTGACTGTAAAGCTGCGCATATGCTTAACATTTATACTGCTGAGGTTAATAACTACAAGCAGAATGGTACTTCAATAAGATTTGTAATGGAAACTGCAGATGTATTCAAAAATACAACCGTAAGAATTTACCGTTCTACTTTTGATTTTAAGACCTTTGGCCTTGATTTTGATAATGATGTAATTATCAAGTCCGATTCATTCAAGGATTTCACAATTTCAAACAATAACACCTTTACTCCTTTGAATTCTACCGCAAGAGTCATGGATGTTAACGGCTCAACCAACACAGCCACACTTGGTGATATCGTGGATGCTGATTACCATTTTGTTGACGGTACATATTCGGTTAGTCCTACCAAAACATTGGCATACAGCAATTTTGATGCAGGCAAGGAATACTGGACAAAGTGGAGATGGAACTCATCAAACGTTTGTGCTCATGAGGATTTTGTAAGTGTTCTTCATGCGGTATTCGGTGATTATCAATATTGCACAAGATGTAAGAAGGGCTTTGGACAGGATCATCATATCGTTGTAGATGATTCGAGAACGACCTATGCCGATTGTACGCAGGACGGCGAAATTTTCTACATCTGCGATGATCCCGGATGCGGATATGAGTACAGTGTGAAAGAAACTGCAAAAGGCCATATTCCGAATACAGATGACGAGGGTGATGACATTATCTACCGTAAATGCCCCGCAAGCTGTAGCAGTGAAGGCGTTGCAGCTGATTATTTCGAGTGTTTTGTCTGCCGTGAACTTATTCTTCTTGAAACCGGTGAAATCACAACCGAAAATGACGTAATAATTCCCAAAAACGGCGAGCACGATTTTAAGGATTATGAAAAATGCGAACCTACTTGTGTCAGTGACGGCAGAACATTGGCTTACAAACAGTGCGTGAACTGCGGAACGATTCGCAATGAAAATCTCACACCTGCTGTGGAATATACCGGAAGCGACGTAACAGCATTCCTTGCTGCTATCAGAATTCCTAAGGTTGCTTCCAATCATAAAATGACAAAGTATGTCAAGAAGCCTGCAACCTGCACAGAGGAAGGCATTAAAGAAACATTTGAAATTTGTGAATACTGCAATGAAGTTCACAAGGAAAGCGGAAGTCTCACTGGTGATGCCGCAATGGAATTCTTCTTTGATGTCGTGATTTCGAAATTGTCTCATAACCTTACTGCTGTTCCTGCGGCAAGTGCAACTTGCACCAAGGACGGTAATATTGCACACTGGAAATGTACCCGTGAAAACTGCGGCATGCTCTTCTCGGATGCAGAAGGTAAAACCAAAATTACCGATGTAACGGTTAAGTCAACCGGACACAACTATGAATGGGTGGTCGTCACTCCCGCACAGGTCGGTGTAAAGGGCAAAGAAGAATACAAATGCAAAACTTGCGGTGATGTCAAAGAAACAAGAGAGATCCCCGCATTGGAACCCGAGTATCTGCTCGGTGACGTGGACATGAACGGCAAAGTCGAAGTGGCAGATGCAAGACTTGCCCTTCGTGCTTCCGTCGGTCTTGAAAACTATACCGGAGACAAACTTAAAGCGGCTGACATTAACAAGAATGGTACGATCGAAACCGCCGATGCACGTAAGATTCTTCGTGCCGCTGTCAATCTGGAAGACCCCACAACCTGGTAATCGAATCATTTATATCGGACTGCATCCGCAAGGGTGCAGTCTTTTTTTGGTTAAATACACAAATCGACACGTTATTTTTTGTAATTGCTACCCCTACACTTGTAGGTTATTACATATAACATCATATATTATAATAATTATATAATGGGATGTTTGTATCCGGTTGTATCACACAAGGGCGGTGGAAAAATGAAGTGGGTGAAAAAGGACAGCGGCTTTTTGCTTTCGTTTTTTATCAATCTGCTGTTTAACCTCGAATGGGCAATACCCGCACTGATCTGTTTTGTTCTGCATTTCATTTTGGGCATTTCCCTGTGGTGGACGGCAGGCGGAATTGCATTGTGGATTCTGGTTGTGCTTGCAAGAACACTGCTTCTGTTTGTTCTCAACAAGGCAGGCAATATGCCCGAAAAACAGCGGCCGAACATCAATCCGTACTCCGCAAAAAAATATGAGCCTGTGAGGGAAATGGATAATGAGAATTGAGCATGCCTCTATGTTCCCCCGCAACGGAGAATTATTCAGTTTATATTGCACAAACAGTGCAGAATAATATAAAACGCAAAACCGAAAGGAGAAATTATAATGGGTCTTATAAAAGCCGGAATCGGTGCACTCGGCGGAGTTCTTGCCGATCAATGGAAAGAGTTTTTCACCTGCGATTCAATCAGTGAGGAAGTGCTGATCGTCAAAGGGCAGAAAAGTGTTTCGGGTCGTTCGTCCAACACCAAGGGAAGCGACAATGTTATCACCAACGGTTCGGGCATTGTGGTAGCCGACGGTCAGTGCATGATCATCGTCGAACAGGGTAAGGTCGTGGAGATCTGTGCCGAGCCCGGTCAGTTTACATACGATGCATCCAGTGAGCCGTCCGTATTTTCGGGCAAACTCGGTGACAGCATCAAGGAAAGCTTCAAGGTCATGGGTAAGCGATTCACCTTTGGCGGAGAACCCGCAAAAGATCAGCGCGTTTACTACTTCAATACAAAAGAGATCACGGGCAATATGTTCGGCACCAAATCGCCCATTCCGTTCCGTGTCATCATCGATGAAAAGCGCGGTGTCGACTACGATATCACACTTCGTTGCAACGGTATGTTCACGTTCAAGATCGTGGATCCGCTGTTGCTGTACACCGCCGTTGCAGGCAATATTGCGGATGAATACAGAAAAGAAAGCCTCATGGAGCATCTTAAATCCGATTTCCTGAACGCTTTGCAGCCCGCATTCGCAAGACTGTCCGAAATGGGCGTGCGTTACAGCTCCATTCCCGCACACACCATGGAACTGTGCGATGAAATGAACAGAATCCTGACTGCCAAGTGGAAACAGGGCAGAGGACTTTCGCTTGTGGACGTCACCTTCAACGCCCTCAACGCACCCAAGGAAGACGAAGACGAAATTCAGAGAATCAAAAAGAGCATCATCATGTCCGATCCCATGCTCGCAGGCGGTTATCAGACCACAGGCATGACCGATGCGGCCATGAGTGCCGCCAACAACCCCAACGGAGCCGTCAACGCATTCATGGGTATGGGCATGGTCGGCAATATGATGGGCAACAGTGCACAGTTGTTCCAGCAGGGTATGCAGCAACAACAGGCACAACAGCAGTATGCCGCACAGCAGGCCGCACAACAGCCTGCCGCTCCTGCAAACGGTTGGACCTGCGCCTGCGGTGCAACGGCAACAGGCAATTTCTGCCCCACCTGCGGCAGTAAAAAGCCCGAACCCAAGCCTGCACAAGGCGGCTGGAAATGTGCCTGCGGTACGGATGTGAGCGGTAACTTCTGCCCCAACTGCGGCAGTAAAAAGCCCGAACAGGCACAGGGCTGGACTTGTTCGTGCGGCAGTGTCAATCAGGGTAAGTTCTGCATGAACTGCGGCAGTAAGAAGCCCGAAGGCGCACCGCTTTACAAGTGTGACAAATGCGGCTGGACACCGGAAGATCCGCACAATCCGCCCAAGTTCTGCCCGCAGTGCGGCGATGTTTTCAACGAAGCCGACCAATCCTGAGCGAAATAATACATTAATATAGAGGAGCGTATTAAAATGGGACTTTTTGATAAGAAAAACTGCGACATCTGCGGTGAAAAAATAGGATTGCTCGGCAACAGAAAACTTGCCGACGGTAATATGTGCAAGGACTGTGCAAAGAAACTCTCTCCTTTCTGCGACGACAGAAGAAGCTCCACTCTTGCAGAGATCAAAGCACATCTGCAATACCGTGAAGACAACAAGGCTGTGCTTCGTGCATTCAGCCCGATGATTACCATTGACGGTGACAGCAGAAATATCTATGTTGATACCGCAAAGGGAAATTTCGTTATTTCCTCCAATAAGCCCGGCAACTGGACGGAAGAAAATCCCGATGTTATTCCGATCTCTGCAATTACATCTCTTACTCTTGACATTGACGAAGACAAAGACGAGGTCTACTACAAGGATGCACAGGGCAACAATCAGAGCTATAATCCCAGAAGATATGAATATTATTATAATTTCACCCTGAAATTCATGGTAAATTCTCCTTACTTTGATGATATCAACGTAAGACTCAACAACTTCCGTGTTGCCAACATGGGTTCTCCCGAATACAACCGCTATCAGCAGTTGGCACAGCAGGCCATGCAGGCACTTGGTGTCGGCGTTATGCCGATGAACAACGGCATGGGCATGAACATGGGCGGCTACCAGCAGCCGATGGGTGGCTATCAGCAACCGATGGGCGGTTATCAGCAGCAGCCTTACGGTCAGCAGCCGATGGGCGGCTATCAGCAACAGCCTTACGGTCAGCAACCGATGGGCGGCTATCAGCAACAGCCTTACGGTCAACAACCGATGGGCGGCTATCAGCAACAGCCTTACGGCCAACAGCCGATGGGTGGTTATCAGCAACAGCCGCAGGGTGGCTATCAGCAGAAAGCACCTGCCGCTATGGACAGTGCATGGGCTTGCCCGGCCTGCGGATTCAACAACGAAGGCGGTCAATTCTGTCAGGCTTGCGGCACACGCAAAAACTGATTGAAAGCAGAAATGATCAAAAGAATAATTATTGCGGCGGTTATAATACTCGTTATCGGCGGTATTATAACTGCTGCCGCAGTTCATATGAAAAAGCATAAAAATGACCATATTCTCGACGGCCCCGGCATGGTGCGCCAGCCACACGATCATATCGACTCTTGCCGTTACAGTTATGGCGGCGGTATGGAAGGTGAAAGTGAGCATATTGAGCTTACAAGAAATCCCGACGGAACGTACACCTACTCTTATTCTTACTGTCCGTACAACGGCGGTGAGGAAACAGTGTTTGAAAAGACCTTTTCTGATTTCGAGCCTGTAATGGATGCAATAAGAGAAATCTGTAAAAGAACGGGTGTGCTTACATGGGGCGAACTTCCGAAGAGCGAACTTTTGCTGCTTGACGCCCCGACAACAACCGTGTCTTTCCGATATTTTGATACTTGTTTTTATTCCGTTCACAGTGATGATATGCTTCCCGAAGAAGGGAACGGTATATTTTCCGATGTTTATGATTACTTAATTTCACTTAAAGAGGAGTGAGAAAATGTCTACATTATTACAACAGAAATGTCCCAATTGCGGCGGCAGTGTAAGCTTTGATTCAGGTGCACAAAAGCTGAAATGCCCATTCTGCGACAGCGAATTTGATGTTGAAGCCGCCCAAGGTCAGGTAACACCGGACGGCGGTGCTGCTGCAGTTGACAATATAAGCTGGGAATCTGACACAAGCGAATGGTCAACCGATGAAACCACGGGCATGAGAGTATATATGTGTAATTCCTGCTCCGGTGAGGTTGTCGCAGACGAAACAACGGGCGCTGCAAGTTGTCCTTACTGCGGCAGTCCCGTGGTAATGAAAGGTCAGTTTGACGGTGCACTGCGTCCGCATCTTGTGATTCCCTTTAAGCTCGATAAGGAAGCGGCAAAAAAAGCATTCAAAGAACACATGAAAGGCAAAAAATTTGTTGCAAGAGCATTCAGGGATGATAACAGAATTGACGAAATCAAGGGTGTTTATGTGCCCCATTGGCTGTTTTCCTGCAATGCGGCAGGTGAAGCCAGCTTCAATGCCGAAAAGGTGACCCGCAAATGGTCCGACAGTGATTTTGACTACACCGAAATTTCGGAATTCAACTGTTACCGCAGCGGCAACATGATTTTTGATAATGTCCCCGTGGACGGCTCATCCAAAATGCCCGATGACCTGATGGAGTCCCTTGAGCCTTTCAATGTTAACGAGGCTGTGCCCTTCAATGTGGGCTATCTTTCGGGCTATCTCGCAGATAAGTTCGATGTAGATGCATCAAGCAGTATGCCCAGAGCAAATGAGCGCATCAAAACAAGCCTTGTGGACACCCTCAAAAAGTCAGTGCAGGGCTATGACAGTGTTTTGCATATGCACTCCGATATGACAGTGCTCGGCGGCGACTATAAATATGCATTGTATCCCGTTTGGTTGCTGACGATCAAACACAAGGATAAAGACTTTCTTTTTGCAATGAACGGACAGACGGGTAAATTTGTCGGAAATATTCCGACGGATACCAAAAAGGTCAAAACCGTCGGTGCACTCATCGGTACAGGGATCGGCATTGCCGCATGGGCAATCCTGAACCTCATCGGATTGATATAAGGAGGTGCAAAAACAATGAAAAAAATCATTTGCACGATGCTTGTTGTGTTTTTTGCACTGTCATGTATGCTCATTCCCGCATCCGCTGAACAGGTAAATGTACTGGATCCTACAGGTCTGTTAAGTGAGGACCAGGTGTTTGCGCTTGAACAGCTCGCAACCGACATTGAGGCACAGTACGGCTATTTTGCCATGATCTGCTTTGCGGAAAACACCGACGGCTATGAATCGGTTTACGAATACGGTCGAGCACTCTATGAGCAGTATTCCGATCGGGATCATGCAATCATTTTCGTGCATGACCTGGATCTGAATCTCTGTGAATTCTTTGCCGCAGAGGATTATGAAGAATATGCCTTCGATTCCGATGTACAGAATGCCATATTCAATGCCTACAATGAGGCAGATACCTATTATCTCGGTGCGATCGAATTCTTCAACGGCGCATTCACAAGCCTTTACAATGCAGGTCTTACCCTGCCGCAGGAGCCGACCGACACACCGACAGAAGCGGCTACAGTCGCCGAAACAGAGATCGTGACCGAAGAAGAAATTGCTCAGACCGAAGTTGCGACCGAAAAAGAAAAAGAAGATGTTACCGAAGATTCTGCGGCAATGCAAGCAACCGATGCACAACCGGTTGAAACAACAAGCGAAGAAGCAACACCGATTGCACCCACGGGAAGAACGCTCCCTCTTGTTGTTGACTATGCCGATATTTTCACAGCCGAAGAAGAAGCCTATTTCCTTGAAAGATGTCAGGCCTTTACCGATGAATACAAAGCGGAAATTGCCATTGTGACGGTCACCGATCTTGAAGGTAAGGACGTGCAGGCATATGCCGATGACTTCTATGATTACAACGGCTACGGCTACGGTGAAAACAGGGATGGTCTGCTTTGTGTATATCTTACAGGGGAAGAAGGAGAGCAAAAACTCTGTCTGGCTACCCACGGTACGGCACAACAGCAGATTACCGACGATGAAATCGAGGACATCCTTCTGGCAATTAAAGGCAGTGTTATTTATGAGGAATATAAGGATGCCTTTGATTGGTATCTGAATTTGGCGGAAGAAGCCATTAAGCCCGTTCCGCCTCTGTTCTGGTTCCTTGTTTGCCTTGCAGGCGGTCTTGTCGTCGGCTTGCTGATTACAAACATTATGGCTGCCGGCAACAAATCCGTACACAAACAGCATTCAGCCGCTGACTACGTCAGGGAGGGTACGCTGATGATTACGGGCAGAAACGATATGTTCATCGGCTCCAGAGTTAAATCTACCCCCAAACCGAAGAATAACAGCAGTTCTTCCGGTTCTTCGTCTTCAGGTTCTTCGCACACGAGTTCTTCGGGCAGAACCCACGGCGGCGGCAGTATTTCTTTCTAAAAAGCAAGGGGGAAAACAGAATGGGACTTTTTGATAAGTTAAAAAACACGGCGGCAACCGGTGCAGGTCATTCTGCAGGCAACGGCGGCAACAAAAGCAAAAAGGTCGTGTTTGAAAAACTACCCGCAATTTTTGAAGAATTTAAGGCCTTGCCCGAAGCTGTACTGGCAGATCCTTTTGATACAGCGGCTTTAACCGTTCTCGCGTTTTGTTTTTATTCAGAAAACAAGGGCGAATCTCTTAAAATGCTTGATTATTTAAGAGGTCCGAGGCCGTTGAGTGTAATGGATCAGCAGTTCATTGCAGACCGTTTCCGTAATAAGGATTATGTTCCCCGTTCCTATTTTGACGGAGCAACCCCTGCAAACAATTATCTGCCGGAGGAGCCTTACACGGTCACGGTGAGCGATAATCCGTATTCCTATCAGAATGAGAATTACGCAACACTGTACGTCCGATCGGGCGGTGCTGACAGCCTCAGGAGCATTCAGTTGCGTCTTGCAAAAGACGGAAAATGGTATCTGTGGGAGCAGTTCATTCTGGCGGATATCCGCCAACCCGAAAGCATGAACCCTTGGGCATAATTTATGAATCAGGAGATAATTATAATGAAAAAGTTAATTGCAATTCTAATGGCACTTGCCATTCTTCTTTCCTTTGCCGCCTGCGGTGAAAAAGAAGAACCGACCACCGAATCCCCTACCACCTCTGAAGTCACCGAGCCTGTAACCGAAGCGATTGAGGAAAAACAGTTGACCGTTGATAACGGCAAGGGCAGCAGTATTACCGTCAACTATCCCGCTGATTTTACATTCAACGAAGCCAACACCGAAGGCAACTTCCTTGCACATCCCGATGCCGTAAAATGCGGTACGCTTGAAAGGGATGATGTCAACATCGGCTTTGGTTTTTCCATCATCAGCACGTCCGGTGATACCATACACGACTATGCCGCAAGAAACTTCAAAAACAGCACCATTTTTGAAGAAGGCACCGTCGGTGAGTACAAAACCTATATCCGTCAGCACAGTATCTCCCGTATGACGCTTATTGTTTGCCTGAACGATTATGAATTTGCAATCATTGAATTCAACCTGCCTGCAGGCGCAACCAAGGAAGATTATGCAGCCCTGCACGACAGCGATCTGTTCAAGAATATTTACGATTCCATCGTTGTGACGGCGGCAAGCGCTGAAGAAAACACAGTCATGGGTGACCCTGTCACAACTGAAAACGGCTATGTAACCGTTACCCCCTGCGGCGGCTTTATTTATGACGAAGCCGACACAACCGGAGCAATCGCATTAAAAAACGGCTCTCTCGGTGCCAATGCCGCTATTTATGTTTATGATGAGCAGAGCATGGAGCTTGATGCACAGAAGAAGTATTTCGGCTATGCATATCCCAACAAGGAATACACCGACATCACAATCGGCGAAAACACCTTCGCCGCCATTGAGTCTAACACCGGCACGACCTATCTTGTCGCTGAAACCTCGTCCGGCATGGCAATGTATGTCGCCGTTTGGAGTTGTTCGGTAGAGGATGCAAAGCCCGTTCTTGAAACCATTGTCATCGGATAATACACGATATAAAAAAGATTGCAGGTCTGTCAAAATGACTTGCAATCTTTTTCTGTTGACAAAGTTAAAATGAGTGGCAGTATTTCACCGGCAAGTATTACAGATCGGATATCCGTTTGTAAATGGATAATTGAAAAAAACTAAATATATTTGTTTTCTCTCTCAACAGACCATGTTTTTTCCCTGTCGCTATCTTTATAGTTTTCGTCAATAATTTCTTCTGATGTTTGCTGTTGTTTTCTTGTTTTCACGAATCTGAACTACTGAGAATTTTCTTGCTGAATTGGATTTATATATCTAAAAATTTATCATTTGTTTTTGTTGCTATATTGAGAAGCGAGGACTTCATTCTCTGCGTAGGGTGACAGGTATAATCCGAACCCGCCCGAAAACGGTTCTTTTTAAGTCTTTTCGGCGTTTCACCCTTGAAAGGCGACAGCCTTCCTGCGGTCTCAACCCCAAAAATCCAATAAAAATAACTCGTTTTCAGGTCGAAGATTTTTTACAGTGTGGATTTTTGGCGAGACAAGGCACAAAACGCAGAAAATCCTTTGTGGATTTTCGAGTATTTTAACGAAGTATCGGCGGAAATCCACCTGTAAAAAACGGGTTCGGATTATACCTGTCACCCTAAGTTGTTCTGCAAAACCTTGTACGATAAGGTGCAGGACCGGGAAAAAACCAGACGAATCATGGGCCGCTCCGCGGAAAGTGTTACGAAGCAGTTTTATTATGATCTTAATTTTGATGATATTGAAGATATCGCAGATATGTTGTCTTGATGTTTGTGAACATAAAAATATCCGAAAAATACCAAAAGCCCGGCATTGCCGGGTTTTTGCTTTGGGTATTTAATGTAGTAAAATAGTGGTCAATTTTTTGGTCAGGTTTGAGATGATCCAAAAAAAGTAAAGCCCGATATCGCTTTGATATCGGGCTTTTGACTGGCTCGTAGCACCGAAAAAGATGTCAAGGTTGAAACTGGCCAACAAATTGGGATTGATTAAGCTTTACAGAAACAAAACAAGTTCTATTTCATCCTCATCTAAATTACCAGTTTCTTTGAAACCATACTTATTATACAGATGCAGTGCAATTGAGTTGTCTTTA
>JAZNRU010000030.1:0-33389 GCA_045590895.1 Acutalibacteraceae bacterium | reverse complement strand
ATTACTTCTTCCATTTGTCTTTCCTCTTCGGTTTCAGAGGAAGCCTCGTCAGATGAATCCGTGGTGTAATAACCGAGATCTTCATCTTTCTTGGATTTTCTTTTCGGTTTGACTTCTTTACGTTCGACTACTTCATCGATCGGATAAAATACTTCTGCGATCATATCCTGCAAACCGCGGTTTGCAATGACCTTTTTGAGGTTGGAACAAACCTTGTTCTCATATCCGGAATAGGTGTGAACGACAAACCATCTGTATTCGTATTCCATTGCCTTCCTCCCGTAAAAAACTGTAAAACGTGTGCTTACGCAGCAGTTTCTTCGGTAGCGGCTTCGGTAGCTTCTTCAGCAGTTTCTTCGGTTGCTTCTTCAGTAGCTTCTTCAGTGATTTCTTCGGTTGCTTCTTCGGTAGCTTCTTCAGTTACTTCTTCAGTAGCTTCTTCGGTTGCTTCTTCGTGGTCATGTGCATCTGCAGCGTGACCGTGTTCATCCGTAGCAACTTCCGTGGTGGTGACGACCTGTGTTACAGCTTCACCGTTTTCATCCGTGACGGTTTCACCGTTTTCATCGGTAACAACTTCGGTCGATACATCTTCAGCAAAGTATTCGCCTGCACTGATGGCAAGGTCGGATGCTCCCGAAAATGCGAGGTTCAGAATCTGGTCAACACCGTAAACTGCACCGCCGACTACAATAACAACAACGAGAACGATACCTGCGTTCTTGAAAACGCTCTTGGTATCGGGCCAGCTGACTTTTTTGGCAACGCCTTTAAAATCCTTGAAGAATTTTGCAATGGCTTTGCCTGCACGGGAGAAGGGAGTACCTTCTTTTTTGGGTTTGCTGGCTTTAATGCGTTCTGCTTTTGCTTTTTGAGCGGCTTTTGCGGCTTCCTTAGCGGCTTTCTGAGCCTCTTTGTCCATGTTTTTGTCCATGTTTTCTGCCATAAGTCTCATTCCTTTCACAAAGCACGATGGGGTACTGCGTTGTTTACGCAGCAGAACATTGCCTTACTTTGTTTCTCTGTGGAGAGTGTGCTTTCTGCAGAATCTGCAGTACTTGTTGAACTCTACTCTGTCAGGCGTGTTCTTCTTGTTCTTCATGGTGTTGTAGTTACGCTGTTTGCACTCTGTGCAGGCAAGAGTAATTTTGACTCTCATTCTAACGGCACCTCCGAATTTATTTTGGCCTCCCTCTATTTTCCTTTCCCGATTGCCTATTTTTCGGGAAATAAGGGCACAAAAAAAGAACCCTCAAAGAGGTATGAACAATATACCACAACCGACAAATGATGTCAAGCATTTTTTTTCAAAATTCAGAAAAACTCTTGACAAAACAAACAAATCATTTATAATTAAATTATCTCTGTGACGGAGAAGGCGTTCGTAACACAATATTTTCAGAGAGCACCGTGTTTTGCTGTGAACGGTGTAAATATTGACGGATCGCTACCACTCCCGAGTGCGCACCGAAATAAGGTCGCCGTATAAACTGCGTTAAAGTTTTTTTGAGGTGGCGGATTTGTTTCCGCAAACCGGGTGGAACCGTGGAGCCGACAGCTTCATCCCGATGTGTGTGGGGTGCAGTTGTCTTTTTTTTATTCCAAAATCTCTATTACATTATATAGAAAGGTTTGATTCACTATGGCTAACATTACGCTCAAGGGCGGCATTGTCAGAGAATTTGACAACGGTCTGACCGCCGCCGAAATCTGCAAGCAGATCAGTATGGGGCTTTATAAGAGTGCCTGCTGTTGCCGCATTGACGGGGAGATCAAAGATCTTCGCACCGTGATCGACGGCGATTGCGAACTGCAGATCCTGACTTTTGAAGACGAGGACGGTGCAAAAACGTTCCGTCACACCGCATCCCATATTCTTGCACAGGCTGTCAAAAGACTGTATCCGACTGCAAAACTGACCATCGGTCCCGCAGTGGAAAACGGTTTTTACTATGACTTCGACGTAGACGTACCCTTTACGCAGGAAGTGCTTGAAAAACTTGAAGCGGAAATGAAGAAGATCGTTTCCGAGAACCTTGCATTGGAACGCATTGAAATGAGTGCACAGGATGCAACGGCTCTGATGAATGAAAAGAACGAACCCTACAAGGTTGAACTCATTGCCGAACACGCAGGCAAGGGCGAGAGCATCACGTTCTACAAACAGGGTGAATTTATTGAACTTTGTGCGGGCCCGCATCTGATGCAGACCGGTCTTGTCAAAGCATTCAAACTTACCGCCTGCACGGGTGCATACTGGCGCGGCGATTCCAAAAACAAGATGTTACAGCGTGTTTACGGTACGGCTTTCCCGAAGCAGAGCGAACTGGAAGCATACCTGACACAGCAGGAAGAAGCACGCAAACGCGACCACAACAAACTCGGCAGAGAACTCGAACTGTTCACCACGAGCGAACTCATCGGTCAGGGCCTTCCCATCATGCTTCCCAAGGGTGCAAAGATCATTCAGACACTCCAGCGTTTCGTGGAAGACACGGAAGCCGCACACGGCTGGCAGCTTACCAAAACGCCGTACATGGCAAAGAGTGATCTTTACAAAGTATCTGGTCACTGGGATCATTACCGTGACGGTATGTTCATCCTCGGTGATCCCGAAAAGGACGATGAAGTATTTGCACTTCGTCCCATGACCTGTCCGTTCCAGTATCAGGCATACCTCAACCGTGCCCGTTCCTACCGTGATCTGCCGCTTCGTTACAACGAGACTTCCACCCTGTTCCGCAACGAAGCCAGCGGTGAAATGCACGGATTGATCCGTGTTCGTCAGTTTACCATTTCCGAAGGACATTTGATGTGCCTGCCCGAACAGCTTGCAGACGAATTCCGCGGCTGTCTTGAAATGGCGATCTATATGCTGAAAACGCTCGGTCTGTACGAAGACGTTTCCTACCGTTTCTCGCAGTGGGATCCTGCCGACACCGAAAAATACATCGGCACACCCGAACAGTGGGATGAAGCACAGAGCATCATGAAGAACATTCTGGACGATATCGGACTTGAATACAAGGTCGGCATCGGTGAAGCCGCATTCTACGGCCCGAAACTCGATATTCAGATCCGCAACGTATTCGGTAAGGAAGATACGCTCATTACCATTCAGATCGACCAGATGCTTGCCGAAAAATTCGGTATGGTCTACGTGGATGCAGACGGTGCAAAGAAGAATCCGTATATCATTCACCGCACCTCCATCGGTTGCTATGAACGCACCCTTGCTCTGCTGATCGAAAAATACGCAGGTGCATTCCCGTTGTGGCTGGCACCCGAACAGATCCGCATCATGCCCATTGCAGACCGCCATCACGATGCCGCTGAGGCACTCGAAAAGAAACTGGCCGCCCTCGGGTTCCGTGTAACGACCGACTACCGCAATGAAAAACTCGGTTACAAACTGCGTGAAGCACAGTTGCAGAAACTGCCGTATATGCTTGTCATCGGTGACAAGGAAGCGGAAGAAGGAACGGTATCCGTCCGTCGCCGCGGTGAAGGCGATATCGGATCCATGGCAATTGATGCATTCATTGAAATTGCACTGGATGACGTGAACACCAAGAGAATCCGTGCATAAGTAAAATAAAAAAGAGCATGACTTGCAAAAGCCATGCTCTTTTCTTTGTTTGCATTACATATCCAGATTGTCGCCCATGAGTGCGATCATGAAGTTCAGAAGATCGGTCTTGGTGAAGTCTGTGGGCGGATTCATCATGTAATCAGCCACGTCACCGGAGAGTTCGTCGATCTCAAGATAGTTTACGCAATTGCCGCTTGCACTGTAATCTTCAACACGGATGAGTTCACCGTCCTCGTCGACGTAGTGCTTTGCAAATTCACCGGACGGTGTGTTGAAGGTGTAGCAGGTTGCGATCTGACCGTTGATGCTCTTGGTTTCGGTTTTGTCGGGCTTTGCATCTTCATCGACCGGCAGAAGCATTTCCGTGAAGTTCATTTCTCCGAACAGATCGTCCGCATCTTCCGCACCGAGCATATTCATGGTTGCTTCGTCCAGCGGGCAGTAGGTCTTGGTTTTGGATTCAAGCAGGTAATAAGTACCGTCGGCGGCACACAGGAATGCAAGTTCGGAATTGCCCGTGGAACCCATACCCATCATTTCGCCCACATCCAGTTCAAGAGAGGCGTACATGGTGTTGTCTGTCACTGCCAGTGACATTTTGTTGGTCATGCCGTCTTCGCCCATGTAACCCGTAATGTAGAATTTGCCCGAACGGAACATACGGGACTCTGCGAGCATATCCACGTTGCCCGAAGCATCCGTGATCGGTTCAGCCTCGGTGGTGGTGACGGGACGGGTGGTCGTTGTCGTATTGTCTTTATCGTCTTTGTTGTTTTTCTTTGTGGTTGCTTCTTCGGTGGGGGCATCCGTAGCGGGTACGGTGGTGGGAATCGTTACTTCCGCATTGCTGTCAAGCACTTCTTTTTCCTGCGTGGTGGCTTCTTCCGGTTGTGTCGGTACTTCTTCGGCATTGCCGCTTTCTTCCGTCTTCAGCACGCCGTTTTCATACACGGTGACCTTGAAAGAACCGTCTGCGTTATAGGTGTAAACGGTACGGGATGCCTCCGTTCCGTCGGCGGCATAGCCGATCTCCTGCGTCAGTTTGCTGTTTTCATAGCAACGCAACGTGTAGGAACCGTCAGCGGCATACGCATAGTCATTGCGGTTTGTTGCGTTGTCGTTTGCATCATAGGTGACGATGCTGACGATGCGGCCGTCGGCAGACGTGGCAACACTGTATGTGCCGTCGTCATTGTATGTGTAGGCAACGCTGTTGACGGTGATGCCGTCCGCATCACGGGTGGATGAGGACAGAATTTTACCCGTTGCGGTGTATGCATATTCTTCCGAGCCGACGGTTTTGCCGTCTTTGTCGGTATACACGACTTTGGTCAGTCTGTTTTTGCTGTCGCGGGTATAGGAAATGAATCGGGTGATCTCCTGCGAATCAATGTCAAATTCACAGCCTTCGGTGTAGGTCTCATCCTTGTAACTGTTTTCGTCTTCAAGTTTCAGTGCGAGGGCGGTACCTGCATTGCGGTCGATCTCAACGACCGTGTAAACGCTTTTGTAAACTGCACCGAGTTTGACTTCGATCAGTTCGGGTTCTGTGACTTCTGCAGAGGTCGGTTCGGAGGTGCCTTCCGTATCTTCACCGCAGGCGGCAAAACAGGAGAGTACCATAATAAGACAAAGGAAAAGGGACAGTGTGCGTATGATCTTGTTCATTGCGAAATACTCCTAACTTACATAAACTGCACATAGTTTATCACAGAAATGCTTGCTTGTCAATTACAGATTCACTTCAGTTTTATTCTCAGAAAAAAATAAGCCTGCTCCGCAGAGCAGGCTTATGGAAATCAGATCTTAATAGTTGAAGTTGTAGTATTTGCAGGTGTTGGTAAGGTTTGCGCTCTTATCCTTGATGGTAGCGATGAGGATCTTTGCGGAACCGATGATGATATCGATGTCACCGATGTGTTCCATGGAAACGAACTGACCGTCGGGAGTGATCTCACAGGTTACGGTGTAGCCGGTGTAGATAACATGAACGCCGCTGTAATCGGAAAGGATCTTGGTAACGGTGGGGTCATTCTTGAGGGTATCTTCAAGATCTTCCCAATAAATGAGAGACTGGGTAACCTGACCGAGTTTGCTGGTGCCGTCTTTCTTGGGTGTATCTTCGTCTGCACAAACCATCTTGATGACGTAGTTGCCTGCAGAGTTGGTGGTGCATTCGGCACTTACGATGAAGCTGTAGTCAGTAAGAGTGAAGGACGGGAAACGATTCTTTGCATCGTCGGAACCCTTTTCGTTGACCTGTTCGCTTGCAGCGTCTTCAGTAGTCATGAAGCTGCCTGCAACGCCTTTAACGGCATCGTTGATCATGCTTGCACCGATGTTGATTTCGGAAATGGTCTGCCATTCTTTCTTGGTGTAGCCTGCAGCACCGTCATTCTTAACTTTGTCTGCTGCGGATTTGTAGAAAGCAATGATTTCTTCCTTGCTGGAGGGAGCACCTGTGGGAGCAGCTGCTACGGGAGCAGTGGTATCTGCTGCGGGAGCATCGGAAGCGGGAGCTGCAGTGGTGTCTTCAGCTGCGGGCTGGGTGGTAGCGGCAGGCTGTGTGGTTGCAGGAGCCTGTGCTGCACCGCCGTTGGAAGCGGAACCGCTGCTGTAAACGTTAACGGTACCGGTGCCGATGTTTTCAAACGGATTGTAAACGTCGCCGTTTGCGTCAACGAATGCGATCTGGATGGTCTGCGTGCATGCTGCCATAGCACTCATCATAGCGATGAGGCAGACGATTGCGATTATTTTGCTGATATGTTTTTTCATTTCAGGACAAACCCCTTTCGTTATTACCGGATATCCGGTTTGACGTGATGCACGTGACAATGTGCAATACAAGAATAATTTACAACATAAATGACTGCTTGTCAATAGGCTAATTTAAAAAAAGTTAAAAAACGAGCCTAAAACTGTTCAGAAACAAGTGTTTTACCACTGAAAATCTTTATACTGTGTGGTGCTGGAAAGAACGATGCTCAAATCTGTCGTGAAAGCACGGATCTTGCCGTTTGTCAGACGCATGGTGCCGCTGACGAACGTTTCGTATTCGATCAACGTGCCGTCTGCGGAGATCGTGGCTTTTGCGTAACAGCCTGCGAAATCAAAGAATACGTTTTCGCGTTCAACGGTGGCGTTCATGTTCGGTGCATAGGTGTCCATGATGTCGTCGACGGTGATGAACTCAAAGATCTTTGCATAGGCACTGTTTTCGGCATCGGGATTGGTGGCATCCGGGATATAAACGGTGATGACATAGTTGTTTCCGTTTTGTTCGCACGTGATGCTCTTGCAATCGGCAACCGTCAGCACAGAGACGAAGTCTTTGCCGGGCGGGGACATGATATCCCTGCTCGATTCACCCTTGTTGACGGTGGTGACGGCGGTATCGTTGGGCAACAGGGAATCCTTGAGTGCGGAAGCGACGGCGTTGACAAGGGAGTTGGACAATTCCATTTCCGTACCGACCGTCTTTTTGGATTTTGTAAATCCTGCGTTCTGCGATTTGACCTTATTGACTGCAGTGTTGAAGAAATTGAGTTTTTCTTCATCCGTGTTCAGAGAAACGGCACCCTGCTGTACGACAGGCATCGTGTCGGGTGCAACCGTTGCCGGGGTTTCGGTGATCGGCTGTTGGGTAAGGGGTTGCTGTTGGGTAACGGGCTGTTGCTGGGTCTGCTGAGCGGCATCCCCGCTGCCGACAAGCACCGTGGTACCGTTATTTACATTATAATAATTGACCTGATAGCCGCTGTTGTCCGCTTTTGTGACGACGTTTCCGTTTTCATCGACCGCAACCGAGGGGATCTCGCTGTTGATCTGCACGCAACCGCCCAGAACCGTGCAGACGGTCAGCAATACGGCAAGCAACGGGAAAAGTTTTTTCATATTGCATTCTCCTTGTTTTTAGTTCATTGTTAACAGTTTACATGAATAAAAAAAACTTGTCAACACTTTTTTACCAATCTGTTCAGCATTGTTTTTTAAGTTTATTCTATGCTCTTTGCGGTATGCTCTGAAAAGATATTTGTGAGATTGCTTGACAGTACAAGCATCTGCTATTATAATGTATATAATATTTATCGGGGAAAGAACTGCATGAAAATAAAAAAACATCTTCAAAAAATAATATCTCTGCTGTTGGCGGCGGTTATTGCAACTTCTGCCGTAAGCATTGCCGCGGCGTATGAAACGGGCACCTATATCGTATCCGCACAGCAAGCCGCCGTTTTATCGGATGCTTCCGAGGAAGGTGCATTTGTCTGCAATATTCGCAAAGGCACCGTGGTGGAAGTGACGGAGATCCGTCTCGGTTACGGCAAAGTGTACAGTGCCGCCCTTTCGCTCGGCGGATGGGTACGCATGGATGAACTGCGTTCGTTGGATGCGGAATACACGGACGATCACATCGTCCGCATTGAGATCGTTTCACCGCCGAACAAGCAGACGTACATCGTGGGCGAGGAACCCTTTGACCGTGAGGGATTGGTCGTCTGTGCAGTGTATGACAACAACGATAAAGTTGAAATCAAAGATTATTTATTATACGAAGCAAGTCTGAATACGGTCGGGGAAAAGATCTTTACCGTCAGTTATAAATCCGCCGTCAGCGGAAAATCGTTTTCGGAAACGTTTACCGTTTCGGTCGTGGAAGTGCCCATTGACCGCATCGTCATTGAGGGGAACGCAAAAAAGCAGTTTGCCGAAGGGCAGATGCTCTCGTTTGAGGGACTTACCGTCCGCGTGCTGTACCGTGACGGCAGGGCAGACCGTATTTTTACGTGGGAAGAAATCAAAAACAATTCCGATTTCGTGTTGCGAGTGAACGGGGAAGCCGTGACGGATGCACCCCTGACGGTCGGAAAAACGACAGTCAGCATTTATTATATGTATGAAAAAAATGCACAGAGTTATACGGTCGACGTCGTACCTGCCGAGCCGCAAAAACTGGAGATCGTATCCCAGCCCGACAGAATGTACTTTTTCAGCGACAGCCGAACGCCGGATCTTACGGGTCTTGTGCTGAATCTGATTTACAACAACGGAAAAAAGGAAACGATCGGTTACCGCGATTGCGAAGTTGTTTTTGATGCCGCAAATGCCGTGCCCGGTGAAAACGAGATCGTCCTGCGATACAAAGGCTGTCAGACGAGTATTACGATGGAAATGCGGGATGCCGATCTTGTCGGTATTGAAGTCGGGAACCCCGGACGCCTCGTGTATATTAAAGATGCACTTTTTGACGGCACAGACACCGTTATCAACGGGATCTACGACAGCGGTGAAAAGGCTGAGATCAGCGGTTGGGAAGTGCACGGTTTTGATACGTCGACCTGCGGTATGAAAACGGTTGAGATCCGCTACGGCGAACACAAAGCAGAGTTTACGGTCTACGTAACGCTTTCGGGCTATTTCGGCGGCGACGTCAATCTGGACGGGCAGATCACGCCTGCCGATGCGAGAGTGATCCTGCGTCATGCGGTCGGACTTGAAAAACTCAGCGGTACTGCCGCCGTCGTTGCGGACCGCGATGAGGACGAACAGATCACAACGGCAGATGCAAGACTTGCTCTGCGTGCCGCCGTGGGATTGGATCCTCTTTATATGGATTTCAGCAAAACGGAATAATATTTTAATACCATAAAGGAGACACAAACATGAGCAACAACAAGAATACCCCTGCAGACGATAACATTCTGATTCTGACCGATGAGGACGGAAACCGCGAACGCTATGAAATGATCGACACCGTTTCTTACGACAACCGCGATTTCGCAATTCTTCTTCCCATTCCCGAAGTTGGTGAGCCGAACGAAGAAATGCTGTACGTACTTGAGATCGTGGAAGATCTGGACGATCCCGAATACGATAACTACATCGGCATTGAAGACGACGAGACCATCGATGCTGTTTTTGAAATTTTCAAAAAACAGTATTTTGAGGAAGAATAAGCCGAATTTATCATTCCTTATATTTATCAAACAGCATTTTTGCAAAATGACAAAAACCGCCATCCGGCAGGAAGCAACACGCTTTCATATGGGTGGCGGTGCTTTTTTTGTCCGGAAAAGATGTGATCATGGACGTCCCCTTTATAAATCCCTCACAGCAGATGCGGTTTTGTGTGGAACGCAGATAAAAAGGGCATCGGATGTTGGCTTCTTCGCTTTTGTTTGACATTTTACCTCCTGTTTTGCGGTTGTTCTCCGCATTGTTACAAAATAATACAGAATTCTGTTAAATATTTCTTTCATAACTCTTGACAAATACAGAAAGATGTAATATAATTGTGTCATGGGTGATAAAAATACAGAATTCTGTGTTTCTATGGATGATGATATTACAGAATTCTGTAAAAGTCAAGCGTTTTCTGAAAAAAAGAAGCGATTTTTTTGAAATTTATGGGAGATAAAGATGGATGCAACCTACAGCAGAATCAAGTCGCTGTGTGATGAACGCGGAATACGGCTTTCGGTGCTGGCAGCTGCAATCGGTGTGCGAAGTTCGGTTTTTACGGAACTGAAAATGGGCCGCACCAAGCAACTCAGTGCAAAAACACTGCAAGCCATTGCCGCTTATTTTGATATTTCCGTGGACAGTCTGATGCCGCAGGAAGAAGAATCCCAGGTAGATGCCATGCGTGACGAAATGTTCCGCAAACGAAGAATGCTGTTTGACCTGTCCGCAAAGGCAAGTCCCGAAGAACTCGATACGATCCTCAAAGTCGTAAATGCGTTGATCGCACAACCGTAGATCCGTCACTCTGAACTTTATTTTTGAAAGGAGTCACCTTTGAACGAAATTATTATCCGTCTGATCTCCATGCCCGTCGGCGTGCGTGCATTTACCCTGCCCGATGCGGACGGCAATTATAATATCTATATCAACAGCCGTCTTTCCGTCGAACAGCAAAGACGCAGTCTGCATCACGAAAAGATGCACATTCAGCGGGATGATTTTTACAAGGATGCGACCGCGTGTGCGATCGAGAGAAGTTTACAGGCCGTCCTGTGCCATGCCGTATAAACAATTGCCAACATCTTCAAACCTCTGTGGTTTTGTGACCGCCGCAGGGGTTTGATTTTTTTTTCATTGCATTGCAACATCTTCCGACTTGCCGTGAATAAGCGATTTTTTTATTGCTTTTATAAGCAATGTATGGTATAGTTGAAAAGTAAAATCCGATTATGAGCGTGGTTTATGAGTTGTTTTCAGTGTCCGTCTGCGACGGTTTCGCAATCGTTGGTTGCGTGGTATACGCAGAATGCAAGAGAATTGCCGTGGCGTACAGACGTAACGCCCTACCGTGTGTGGGTGTCCGAAATTATGTTACAGCAGACGAGAGTGGAAGCGGTAAAGCCGTATTTTAACCGCTTTGTGACCGCCTTGCCCGATATTGCTTCGCTGGCTTCGGCAGACGATGAATTTCTGCATAAACTGTGGGAAGGCTTGGGCTATTACAGCCGCGTACGAAATATGAAGAAATGTGCGGTGCGGCTGATGCAGGAGTTTGACGGTGTGATGCCGAGTGATCCTGCCGTATTGCAGACCTTGCCCGGCATCGGCAGCTATACCGCAGGGGCGGTTGCCGCCATTGCCTTCGGCGTACGGGCACCTGCCGTGGACGGAAACGTATTGCGTGTTCTGTCGCGTTTGTGCAACTGCGATGCGGATATTGCACAGCAAAGCACGAAAAAACTGGCGGAACAGACCGTTATGCAGATGATTCCCGAAGAAAACGTATCTGCCTTTACGCAATCGCTGTTTGAACTCGGTGCTTGCGTGTGTTTGCCGGGAAGTGACGCAAAGTGTGACCGTTGCCCCGTTTCTTCGCATTGTCTTGCACTGCAGAACGGTACGGTTGCCGTATTGCCGAGACACAGTGCAAAACCGCCGCGTAAAATTGAGCATCACACGGTGCTTTTGTTGCGTGAAGACGGAAAATATATGCTTCGCAAAAGGCCCGATAAGGGATTGCTTGCAGGTTTGTGGGAGTTTCCGAACATACAGGGCGAAGCGGATGAAGCACAGGCGGTGTCAGCCGCCCGTAAACTTGGTTTTGAGCCTTTACGAGTGCGTGCGTTGCCCACGGCTGTGCATATTTTCACCCACAAGGAATGGCACATGACCGCGTTTCTGATGGACGGCACGTTTGAAAATACGAAAACGGTAACTGCCGACGTGCAGGAACTGGAAACGATATATGCTCTGCCTTCTGCATTTGCCGTATACCGCGGCATTGCAACGGGGAAGATGAAAAATAACAAGGAGTGATGAAAACGATGAACGGCAAGGAAAGACCCGTTATCAGAAACGTTCCCGCCATTACGGTCGCCTGTGCGGCTTTGTCGGTTTTTCTGGTTGCGTTTGAGTTTGGTTATGAACAGGAGATCGGCATTTTCCTGCGGCTTTCTCCCGATTTTTTTGCAGGCGGATTTCTGCTGGTGTTGCGGCTCATTGCCATGGCGGTGCCGCTGTCGATGCTTGTGATGTCTTTGCTTGTGCGAAAATCGGATGCAAGGCTGATGCTTCTTACCCCTGCACTGACACTTGTTTACGGGTTTGATCTTTTACTGTATTATATCCGTGCCGAACTGTTTACGGGCACGACGGCTCTGCTGTGGGCGGTCTGCCGCATAGCACTGCCGATCGCGTTTCTCATCGTCCTGTTCCTGACGCTCTGCGGTAAACTCAAACGTCCCTTTGCCGCGGCGTTTACGAGCATCGGTGCATTGATCGCCACGGTCGTCATCCGCGTTGTATGTGCCGTCGTTGATCGCAGTTTTACAAGTGAACTTCTGCCCGAAGCCCTGTTTTACCTCGGCATGGCGGCGTTTGTGATGGCACTTGAATTTCCCTTTGTGGAACGTGCGGCACAACACCGTGTGTTTGCAGGCACGCCCGATCAGTTCTGTCCCGAATGGGAGGACGGCGATATTCCCGAAGAACTCTGCGAATACGAGGACATCACGGCCTGCGTTATCATATCCGTATTCACTTTCGGTCTGTATCAGCTTGTGTGGTTGCACCGCATCTGTAAAAAGATTCGCCTGTTGGCAGGTGAACCCAAAAATTGCGGCAAAGAACTTGCCTTGATTGCTCTTGTACCGTTTTATATTCTGTACTGGATGCATTCCCGCGGTGCAAAAATCAAGGAAAATGCCAAAAAACTCAATATTCACCTTGCCGACAACGGAATTTTTTATCTGCTGTTCACCCTGTGCGGCCTGTCCGTGTTTGCGGTTGCGATGATGCAGAAAGACTTCAACCGTATTGCCCGCAGATTGGAACAGACCGTCTCCGCCGCCGCTTTACAGACCGAGCAGGATAAGAAAAATGCACAGTCCGAAACGGCAAAAACACAGGCTGTCCAAACGGAAAATGCACAGCCGCAGGAGGAAACGCTTGACACCGTCTCTCTTTTGCAGGCCCTCAAGCAGATGCGAAAAATGGGCGTTCTGACAGAAGAAGAATACAAAACCAAAAAGCAGTTGATCCTCAATCAGTTTTAATTGAAAAAACCGTCCTTGTCGGGGCGGTTTTTTGCTGTAAATCATAATTTACATAAATTGTAACACGCACCAACGCACCGTAAAGGATCTGTTTTTCCGGCATACTGCAAAACCGCCGCGGCTCAAAAAAACCGCGGCGGTTGCTGTTTGGTTGTTCGCTTTTTTTGCTTTATTCGGCTTTGGCGGTGAGTGCCTTGTACCAGTCTTCGGCTTTTTCAAGGCCGACCGCGGCACGCAGGATCTTTCTTGCGTGGGCAACTTCAACCTCTTTACTGCCGTCTACTTTTGCGGCTCTGTCCTGTGCCTCGCTGAACGTTTCAAGTCCGACAGCCTTACGCAGGGCAAGACGTGCATCGGCTGTGGTGATCGCACCGTCGCCGTTGATGTCACCCAGGACGGAAATGACGATCTCGGTGTTGTCGGAGAGTACCAGTTTGTCGCCCGTTGCGACCTTTTCATCCGCTTTCTTTGCGGTGCCGTCTGCTTTTGTCAGTTTTGCACCCGTTTGTGTCTGTGCGAGCAGGGTTTCGGCTGTCGTTTCGGCAAGGCCGACGATGGCTTCGTCCTTTACGAATGCGTTTTCACCGACGATGGGAGCGACTTCATCAGCGGTATACGTGTCACCGCAGACACAGGTGTAGGTGGTGTAACCGCCGCTTGTAATCGTGGGTGCAGTGACGACTTTCGTATAATTATGACCGCTTGCACCAACTTCATCTGCCGTGTAGGTATCGCCGCAGGTGCAGGTGTAGGTGGTATAACCGCCGACGGTGCAGGTGGGTGCGGTGACGGTGGCTTGGTGTGCGTGTTCCGCTTTCTGTGCAATTTCAAAACAGTATTTATGCGTGCATTCTTTCCAGTGGTATTGGGCATCTTTCTGCCATGCACCCGTAAAGTCGCAGGTGTGCAGTTCGGTGATCTCCACGGTGTCGGACATTTCTTTCGTGCCGTCGCCGAACGTGACTTCACACGCATAAGTGCCGATGGCTTCGGGCAGATACCAGGACTCGGTTGCACCGTCTACGGGCGTATAAACATTACCGCGGATGGTTGCGTTGATGTAGACGTCTTCAGACGCACCAACTCTGTTACTGTCAAATGCACCGAATCCGTAAAAACCGTCTCCCGGTGCGGTAAAGGTGAGGTTCGTTCCGCTGCCGATCGTATCGTCGCTCAAAACGTCGCCGTCACCGATTCCGTACAGATATACCAATGTCAAACCGTCCGGCATATCAAAGGTGAGTTGATCGCCGGCTTCAAGTTCCATAACAAAATAATATCCGCTTTCGCTGTACCAGCCGTTTTCTTCATCGTACGTGCCGTTGATATAAGACGGAGCACCGAAAACGCTCCAGTCACCTGTTGCGATCTCATCGGTGACGGCTATATCGCTGATCTCTACCGTGTTCCACTGCCAAAGTGCGTTTTCATCCTTGTTGACAGCCACGCTCATTTCATCCGCCGTCGGCTGACGGGTGATTTTGTACGTGAAATCCATAATATCGGACATGGCGGTGCTGCCGTCGGCAAAGGTAACTTCGCAACTGTAATCGATCTGTTCGTCAGCGGTGCTGAGAACGGATTCGGTTTCGCCTTCCAGTGCGGTATAAACGTAAAGAAGCGTATAGGCTTTCATATACAGGACCGTTTCGGAGGAATCTTCTTCATCGATCGGTTCAGTAAAAAATCCGTAATAACCGTCTTTCGGTGCGGTAAAGTCAACGTTCGGTCCGCTGCCGATTGGATTGTCGTTCATAACGTCTCCGTCACCGATTCCGTACAGGTAGCCCACTGCCGTACCGTCGGGTACTTCAATGGAAAGTTGCTCCCCTGCTTCAAGTTCCATAACAAAATAATATCCGCTTTCGCTGTACCAGCCGTTTTCTTCATCGTACAAACCTTCGATTTCAGGCGGCGCACCGAAAATACTCCAATCACCGGAGGCAACTTCATCCGTCACCAAGCCGGTCTCTTTTGTGACGGTATACCATTGATAGGTTGCACCGTCGGGCTCGTTGGCTGTCACGTAAGGTTCTTCGAACGTGGGCTGATGGGCAATTGCATAAACGTATTCAAATACTGCGGACGTTTCTGCCGTGCCGTCTGCAAAGATTACCTCGCACGCATACTTTGTGCCGAGTTCGGCATTTTCAAGCCGTGCATCGGTTTCACCGTCTATTGCACTTTCGGTTGTTTCAACTAAGTAAGCCTGCACGGTCACGGTACCGCTGTTTACATACGTATAGAACGTGTAATTGCCGGCAAATTTAGCCATCAGATCATAAGTCGTTACGCCGTCCGAGGTGTATTGCCAAAAATCTGCACCGCTGCCGTAATCATAAAGGCCGACACCGTCATAAAAATCTCCCGTCAGTTCAACTCTTACCGTATCACCTGCTTCAAGGGCTACCGTAAAGAAATCCAATCCGTCTCCTTCCTCACTCCAGGGAACACCCGTCCAGCCCGTTTCTTCATCATAAGAGCTTTCTCCCCAATCGTAAGAAACGGTTTGGGCGTTTTCATCGGTAATTTCCGTTGTGCCGTCATAAAGCGTATACCACTGATAGGCGGCATCGGTATCGCAGTTGAGTTCCACGTAAGGTTCACCCGCGGTGGGCTGATGGGTGATTCTGTATGACATGTCGATCATTTCCGACATTTCGCTTACACCGTCAGAGAAAGTGACTTCGCAGGCATACTTTTTGCCGTATTCGCAACTGCTGAGTGTATCTTCGGTTTCGCCTTCGATCTCAGTGTAGCTGATTTCTCCGAGATATGCTCTTACGGTTGTTGGCTCCTCATTATTGCTGTATCCGTCAACTTCATACCAACCTTCAATTTCAGCCGTGTATACCAGTTCTTCTCCGGCATCCAAATAAGTCCATTTTCCGTAATAGCCGTTATCCTCAAAAGAGATATAAAGTTCACACTCCGTACTCGGAACAAGCGTAACGGTTTCGCCTTTTTCAAGGTATATGTAGAAATAACTGACCTCATCGTCTGCATTCCAATGCCCGTGCCAGCCGCTTTGTGCACTGTAGTACACGTCGGTGTTATAGAGTTCAAGTTCTTCACCGGCAGCAACGAGTTCTTCTCTTTCATCTGCCGCCGTGTACCACTGATAAGAAGCTTCGTCAGCCACGTTGATCTTTACGTAAGGTTTTTCTTGCGTAGGCTGATGGGTGATGTGCAGATTCTCTCTGACGGTAACGTTGAACGTTGACTCGTTGTCGTAACAGCCCAGATGAAGCCAGTACGTTTTACCGGCTTTCAGATTCACCGAAACTTCAAAATGATAGTTATCGGTATCATCATCTTCGGTGAGCACGGCGAAATCTTCCTGCAGGATCTCAATGCGGGGATCCGCCCTGTCGTATCCGTCTGCATCGGAAGAAAAGAAGATATATTCCGCATCCTTTTCGGGAACGAATTTCACGTAAATCCAATCGTGTTTATCTGCAAGGCAGACGGTCTTTGTTTCACCCGCAACGACGGATAATGCCTGATGCTCCAAATCGCAGTTGTCGCAATATCCGTCCGGATAATCGTTGTAGCCGTCAATATGCTCACATACAAATCCGCAGATCCCGCAACCGTTATACGAATAATTCTCATGCAAACATTCGTATTCACAGATGTCGCAAACACAGTCCGTCCAGTTTGCGTGGGGACAAACAAGTCCGCATTCCGTACACGTTCCGTCATCATAATTTGCATGAGAGCAAACAAATCCGCAGGTCGTGCACTTTGCATCCTCATAGTTTGTGTGGGTGCAGACAAGTCCGCAGGTCGCACACGTTCCGTCAGTAAATCCGTGTTCGTGTGCATCTATTTTGATCTCTGCGTAGGTTTTGCCTGCAAGTGCTTCTGCGATATCTGCCACGGGAACGAAAGAAGAAGTCGTGTCATATCTCACAAAGAAACTGTTGCCTTCTTCAACCGAGTCTGCCGGCAGAATGCCGTAATTCGAATGTATGATACCGAAATCGGCTCTTACCGTGAGCAATGCACCCTTGTTCATTGTGATGTTGTGAATTATCGCTTCCTTGTCCGATGAAGTGTTGATAACGTTCAACGTGCCGCCGTTGAGTTCTATGGGACTGTCTACGGTGTAGAAATAATCGTTCGAAACGGTTACCGTACCGCCGTTGATGATAAAATTGTTGCAACTTATGCCGGGAAAATTTTCTTCCTGAGTCATATCGGCGATCACATTGCCGCTGTTCACCGTAACCGTGCCGTCATTTCCGGCGGTGCTGAAATATTCGGTTTTGAACGAAGCCGTTTCACTGCTTTCAAGAATCAGATGTTCATTACAGAAAAAAAGATCCTCGACTTCATTTTCCCCGACAAGATTTATATTGAAAACGGCATCATAGGGTGCGTACTGCAAAATCAGCCGCCAGAACTTTGCATCCTGCAACGTAATGTTGCAGGCATCTCTGATATCAACAGAGCAGGTTTCGGACGTGCCGGTTATAATATATCCGTCCTCGTCGTAATACTCCTGCCCTGCACCGATGTTAATATCTGCATCTGCAGAGACATCAATACGCAGGGGTTCACCGTCTGATGCGGCAAAGGCAAGGGGTATGCTCGTTGCGATCATCAGAATCATAAAGATGAGCGTCAGGGTCTTTTTCATTGTTTTTTGCATTTTCTTTTCTCCTTTCGGGTATGGTTTGTGTTTCTATTTTTTGCGTTTTATCGCAAGATCACGGAATACGCTTTTGACCGCTTCGCGTGCCACCGCTTCAAAATCGATACGGGAAAGAAATTCGATCGCTTCACCGATCTTTTCTTCCTCCACCCGATAAATTCGCAACAGCATCGTCGTCAGTCGCTTTGCTTTGTTGGCAAGTGTGAAATACATATCGCAGGGAACGGTCATATAGGCACGCATGATGCCCATGGATGCGATCTCGGTCTCGTAAAAATCTTTGACTTCATAGGTCGGAAAATCCGATGAAAACATCTCATAAAGCATCTCGGTACGCCTGTGCAGAACCGCTTGTGTTGTTTTGGGCAACGAATACGCCGCTAAATACAGATTCCGCATATCCTCGCTGAGTTCCGCCATATAGATCTGCAGAACTTCGTTTGCAATAAAGATGAAGTACTTATCGTCGGTCAGTTTTTTTGATGCCGCATTCGACGCTTCCGTCACCCCGTCAAGATATTTCGTTACCAATGCACCCAAAATGTCTTCTTTGCTTTTCATTTCATAAAAGATCTTGGTTTTGGGTATTCCCGACAGTTTTGCAATGTCCGGCACCGTTGTCCGCTCGTAGCCGTTTTCAAGAAACAGTTCCGTGGCGGCAGTCAATACCTTTTTGCGGATCTCGGCGGTCTGCTCGGGACTTCTGATGTTTGCCATTTGTTTCTCCTTTTTTTTACTGATTCGGCATAATTTGAATTCCAAATCGAACCAAAGTTCAATTTAACTTTATCATAACACGGGAAAACGGATCTTGTCAAGAAAAATCTGTATGAAATGCATAAGTTTTTCCGAAGCGGCATACTCCACCTCTTTTTTTCGGTGAAGAATTCTTTTATTTTTAACTATTGATTTTTCACGGTAATATTTGTATAATGTATTAGTTAAAATATATCTTCTTTTAAGGAGTGTCAAATCAATGCATTGGTCTGAAGAAATAGCAAGAGAATTAATTCGCAGAAAGCCCGATAAGGAAGAATACGTCTGTGCTGCAGGCATTTCTCCGTCCGGCTCTATCCATATCGGCAATTTCCGTGACGTTGCCACGGCTCTGCTCGTAACGAGAGCACTTCGCAAACTCGGCAAAAAGGCAAGACTTCTGTTTTCGTGGGACGAGTTTGACCGCATGAGAAAGGTGCCCGTAAACGTTGCCGCCATTACGGAAGGCTTCGACAAATACATCGGTTACCCCTATGTGGACGTGCCCAATCCGTACGACGATGAATTCTCCACCTACGCCGATCACTTTGAAAACGAATTTATGGTATCCATGGAAAAATTCGGTATCACCATGGACTATCGCCGTCAGGCAGAGATGTACAGAAGCGGCAAGTACGTTGCGCACATTCTGACCGCACTGAAAAAGAGAGGCGAGATCTTCGATATTCTTGATTCACACCGTACGCAGACCGCCGCCGAGGGTGAACGCGAAGCCTATTATCCCGTTTCCATCTATTGTCCCGAATGCAAACGCGACACAACGAAGATCCTTTCTTTGAGTGAGGATTGCACCGTTGCACAGTATGAATGTGCCTGCGGTCACTGCGGCAGTTTTGATTTTACCAAAGATTTTAATTGCAAGCTTGCATGGAAGATCGACTGGCCGATGCGTTGGATGTATGAAGGCGTAGACTTTGAGCCCGGCGGAAAAGACCACGCATCCCCCCACGGTTCTTACGATACGAGTAAAGACATTGCCCGTGCCGTCTTCGGTTATGAACCGCCGATGTTCCAGGGCTATGAATTCATCGGTATCAAGGGCTCCACGGGTAAGATGAGCGGATCGAGCGGATTGAATCTCACTCCCGATACGCTTCTCAAACTCTATCAGCCCGAAGTCATTCTGTGGCTGTACGCCAAGACCGAACCGCTGAAAGCCTTTGATTTCTGTTTTGACGACGGTATTCTGCGTCAGTATTTTGAATTTGACAAGATGCTCAATGAAGTTGCAAACGGCACCGCCAACGAATACACGCAGTCCGTCATGGATTTTGCAAAGGTGGAAGGCCGTGAAGTCAAGCCCGTTCCCATGGGACTTCTCGTACAGCTCGGCAGTGTGGTGGACTTCAACGTTCCCATGCTCGAAGTCGTTTTTGAAAAGATCGGCACGCCCTATAAGTACGATGATTTCGCAGACAGACTTGAAAGAGCAAAATTCTGGCTTGAACAGTGTGCACCCGAAAGCGTCAACCGTCTGCGTGTGACACGCAACTGGGATGTATACGAAACCCTTTCCGACATCGAAAAGAAAGAGATCGAACTGCTTCGTGTCTGCATTCAGCAGGGCGGTTACGATCTGGACGGTCTGCAGACCGCCATTTACGCCATTCCCGGACAGGCAAGAGAAGAAGAACTTGACAAAAAAGCCCTCAAAGAAGCACAGGGCAAGTTCTTCAAGAACGTCTACCGTCTGCTCATCGACAAAGAACAGGGACCGCGTCTGTATCTGTTCCTGTATGCCATTGAAGCGGATAAATACCTCGGACTGCTTGATTTCTCCACACCCAAAACGGAAGCAGAACTCTACGTTCCCGAAGAAGTACCCGAAGAAGTCAAACCCGAAAAGGTATACGGCGATCCCGATCCCGTACAGCCCCTCAAGGAAGAAATCGACATTGATTACTTCGGCGGTATCGACCTGCGTGTATGTCAGATCGTAAAGGCACAGGAAATCAGAAAATCCCACAACTGCCTGAAACTGACACTCAACGACGGTCTGGGTGAACGCGTGATCGTGTCCTCCATCAAACACGATTATACCTGCGAAGAACTGGTCGGCAAGAAGATCATCGTCATTGCCAACCTCAAGCCTGCCCGTTTCAGCGGCGTACAGTCCAACGGTATGCTTCTTGCGGCTACAAACAATGCCTGCGGCTGTCAGGTCATCTTCGTGGATGATATCGTTCCCGTCGGCACGCAGATTAAATAATCAAAAAGAGTCAATACTGATAAAAAGACAGAGGAGTTGAGGTTATGCAGAAATCCAGACTGGGAAAACGCACGTGGTTTAACCTGATTTTGTTCGGTACGGCCGGTCAGATTGCATGGAACGTGGAAAACATGGTGTTCAACACCTTCCTTTACAATTCCGTTTACGGCAACGTAAGCGACCAGGCCGCCATTGACAACGCCATTCCGTTCAGTACCGCCATCAGCAATATGGTGGCTCTGAGTGCCGTTGCCGCCTTTGTTTCGACACTCCTGCTCGGTACGCTGAGTGACCGCATGAACCGCCGTAAGATATTCCTTTCGGCAGGCTACATTGCATGGGGTATCGTTACCGCCTGCTTCGGATTTATCTCTCTTGAAAACACAGCCTCCATCCTGCAATCGAATGATATGTTGCGGATCCTGACCGTTACGGTATGGACGGTCATTATCATGGACGTTATCATGACTTTCATGGGCTCGTTAAGCAACGATGCAAGTTTCAATGCGTGGGTTACGGACGTAACGGATGAATCCAACCGTCCTGCAACCGAATCGGTGCTTGCCGTGCTTCCGCTTGCCGCTACGGGCATCGTCATGGGACTTATGGCTGTGGTCGGTAAGATCGGCTATTCCAACTTCTTTATCATTCTCGGTGCTGCCGTTACGCTTTGCGGTGTGATCGGTCTGTTCAGCCTCAATGAATCCAGAAGCGGTATCCGTCAGGCCAACGGCAATTACTGGGCAGACGTGGTTTACGGCTTCCGTCCGTCCGTTGTCAAGCAGAACAAATCCTTGTATCTGTCCTTTGCCGCTGTTTGTATTTTCAATATCAGCGTGCAGGTATGGTTCCCGTATCTGTTTATCTATCTTGAACACGTCATTCTTGCCAATACGCCGGAACTTCTCGGTGCAAAAACGATCATCGGTGCCGTGATCGCCCTTGCGATCATTGTTCCCGGTATTCTGATCCTGCTCACAAAACAGGCAAAGATCGGCAGAATCAAAGTATTCCTGATCGCTGCGGTCGGTTTTGTTGTCGGTCTGTTCCTGGTGTTCCTGTTCGGCAGGGATGTCGGCAGTACCTTGCCGTGTATCGCTCCCGCACTCGTCGGTTATGCGGTGCTGTCGATCCTGCTCAATGCAAGCGTACGCGATTACACGCCCGAGGATAAGGTCGGTCAGTTCCAGGGTATCCGTATGATCTTCTACGTTCTGATCCCCATGGTGGTCGGTCCCTATATCGGTGACATTGCCATTCAGAGTTCCACAAGAACGTATCTCAATGAATACAACGTCGAAACACCTCTGCCAACGGAGCATATGTTCCTTGCCGCCGCCGTGATCGCCGTGTTTGTATTCATTCCGATCATTTTGCTGCGGAAAAACTCCAAAAAGTCGGCAGAAACAAATAACTGTTGACAAAAGACGGGTTTGTTGGTAAAATATAGATAATAACTGTAAAGTTGTTTAATATTATCGAAAAGGATGATTACGATGAAACGCATTATTTCCGTATTGTTGGCAGTTCTCCTGCTGTGCAGTGCCGTGATTCCCGTTTTTGCGGCAGAAACGATCTACAAACCCAAACTGACCGTCAACGTAAAAGCCGAACAGAGAGTATACGGACTGTATGACGATATGACTTTTACCGTTACCGTTACCAATATCGGCCGTGTGGATGCAGAACACGTGTATATCTCCACCAAAAGCCACAAGCATATTGACTTACGGGACGACCAGAAGTACGTTGTGATCGGCGATCTTGCGGCAGGTGAGAGTGCGGAAGTTATACTTCATGCAACCTATAAAGATATCAACAATTCCACCCTCATGACACGCCTGTTCCTCAATACGATCATTCCCTTACAGGAATTCTACTTTACTATGTATGCGGAAATTCTGGCTCCCATTCTTCTTTCAAGTTACAGCTACTGTGATGTCAATGTTTACGATGCACAGGCAGAAATTGACAAGTACTACGGTGTGCTCGTGCAGGCAAAATACGGCGATCTGCCCGGTGAAGTGGAAACACCCACCGAAGCTCCCGCAACCGAGCCCGAACAGGATGAATTTGAGGAGATCACAACCGAACCCGAAGTCACCGACGGCTTTGTGGAAGCACCCTCCGATTATCCTTTCGTTGCTTGAATTGAATATGCACAAAAGGCTGTTGCATCCGTGCAGCAGCCTTTTTTTTGGTTTTTTACGGGAATGTGAGGGGATGTTAAAACAGATAAAAAGCGGAATGTTAAACAAACCGCAATTTGCATTTCTCTTTTGTATGTGTTACAATATAAAAAACTTTCATTTTGAGGGATGTGTATGTTGAAAAGAACAATATCCGTTTTGTTGACCTTGTGTTTGCTTTGTAACGTGTTCGCAGTGGCAAGTGCCGCACTTGTGCCGCAGGAGGAACTGCTGTGCATTGAAATCATGGAACCCAAGTACTACGATTCGGATGCCGATTGCAGGAATTCGCTTGATATTCTGGCATCGGTTACGGATACGGCTGCCCTGGAACGTGTACTTACGGACGGATTTTCTGCCCTTGAAGCACAGATCGACTTGACCTCGTTTTCCTTGTTACTTGAATACAGGTCGTATTTGAGTGATTTTATCTGGTACTGTATGCCGTTGGCCTTCCACGTGGGGAGCCTGCAAGTCTGGTCAAGCGGTTCACGTATTACCAGAATCGGGGTGGAGTACCGTGATTTTGCCGACACCGAAAGTGAATACAACACCTGCCTGTCGGCAGTCGAAAACGCTGCGGATGCAATTCTGGACGGCATTGAGGAGAATACCGCACTGACGGATACGGAGAAAGCACTGCTGTTGCATGACCGTCTGGCACTGTGGAATGAATATGATTATACCGACAGCGGAAATGCCAAATACACTGCCTACGGGGCACTCGGTTTGCGTAGATCCGTTTGTCAGGGCTATGCCATGGCGTATATGTATCTGCTTGACCGTGCGGGCATTGAGAGTTACTATTGTGCATCGGATGCATTGAATCACGGCTGGAATATCGTGCTGATCGACGGTGCACCTTACCATACGGACGTTACGTGGGATGACCGTTCATGGGGAACGGACAGAGGCTACGTCGGCTACGTGGAACACGATAATTTCCTGCGTTCCACGGACGGGATCGTTGCAACGGGACACACGGCGGATGATTTTGATGATACGCCCACTGATACAACGTATGACAATTATTACTGGCAGACTTCGAACGCCGCTTTTCAGTTGCTCAACGGTGAACTGTATTACATCGACCACAGCAATGCCGCCATAAAAAAGGCAGGGACTTCGCAAGTGCTTTGCAGTGTGCAGGACATCTGGACGGCAGGCGGCGGTTATTTTTGGCAAGGCAATTACACCTGTCTGGCGTCGGATTCACGCAACTTGCTGTTTTCGAAGTCCGACGGTGTTTACAAACTGAATGCAGCCGACGGCAGTACGCAGCAGATATTTACACCCGACCTGCAAACGGATGAATCGGTGTTCGGTTTTGCTTATGAAAACAACGAACTCATCTGCGATATCAATACCACCCCCAATACAAGCACAAACCTGCGGCAGGCAAGGTTTGCCTATGAAGTGGTTGCAGAATGCGCACATAAGAATACAAAAAGTACGCAGGCGATCCCCGCCACCTGCACGCAAGTCGGCTACACCGCAGGAGAATATTGCCCCGATTGTGAAACGTATGTCAGCGGCGGTACGGTTTTACCGATCGATACGAGTGCCCACACATGGGACGACGGCGTGATCACAACGGTTGCCGATTGCAGTACCTTGGGCATAAGAACACACACTTGCATACACGATGCAAGTCATACGAACCAAGTAAATCTCGGTCTGAACGCGGATAAGCATACCGATACGCGTGTCGAGGCTCAAATTCCTGCAACCTGCACGCAAGTCGGCTACACCGCAGGTGTGTACTGCGAAGGTTGCGACACCTATATCAGCGGTCATACGGAAATACCCGCCCTTGCACACAAATACAAGTATGCGGTCAGCGGCATTGCACCCACTTGCACAACGCAAGGCCGCACGGCAGGAGAATATTGCCCCGATTGTGAAACGTACGTCAGCGGCGGTACGGTTTTACCGATCGATACGAGTGCCCACACATGGGATGACGGCGTGATCTCTACGGTTGCCTCTTGCAGTACTTTAGGTATAAGAACATACACTTGTATACACGATGCAAGTCATACGAACCAAGTAAATCTCGGACTGAACGCGGATAACCACACCAACACGAGAACGGTTGCGGCGGTTGCACCCACCGTTTCTGCGGTCGGTTTCACGCAAGGGGTTTACTGCGACGATTGCGAAACGTTCATCAGCGGTCACGAGGAAATTCCGATCTTGCCGTCCATCTCGTTTGTAAACGGAGAAACCGCAAAGAAGGACGGTGACAATATCCGTATCTGCACGGGAATGACAACCGATGTGTTGCTTGCGCAAGCCAATGAAGGAGCGTACATCCTCAAAACGGACGGAGTGAAACTGACTTCCGACGAAAAACCGACAACAGGAATGATGCTTGTGCTGAGTGAAACGGAGCAATACGTACTGGTGATGCCCGGTGATGCGGACGGCGATGCTGCCGTCGGTGTGTCGGATGCAAGACTTGCATTGCGTGCGGCGGTCGGACTTGAAAACTATGACGAAAACGGTGCGGTATACAAAGCCTGTAACGTCAACGGCGATAAGATCGAGCCGTCCGATGCACGTGAGATCCTGCGTGCAGCAGTCGGTCTGACGGATGCAAAGCAGTGGATGCAGTGAAAGATCATTAAAAAGCGGGGACAGAAACGCAACGGTTTACTGTCCTCGCTTTTTTGCGGAATTGTATGGAGATAAAATGAGATAAATTGAGGTTTGTTAAACAAACCTCAATTTGTCAATGCGATACCTGCAAACCGTTCGTTGCCTGTTTTTTTGAGTTTTTTGGCGGCGTACAGGTAAAAACAGGTCTGAGCAATGAACGTGAGTGCCCATGAAACGGGATACGACCAATACAGCATGGTGAGTGTGCGATTGAGAGGCAGTACGGTATAAACCCACAGAATGCGGCTGCCGCAGGCACCCAGCAGGGAAATGACCATCGGTTCCACGCTTCTGCCCATGCCGCGTACCTGTCCTGCGGTGACGTCCATCAGTGAACAGAAGAAATAAAACGGCAGGATCAGTGTCAGACGGTCCGCACCGATGGCAATGACCTCCGCTTCGTCCGAAAACAGACCGACGATGGGTATACGCAGAACATAACCGATCGCACTGAGTACCGTCGCCGCAAGAAACGCGATCCCCAGACAATAGCGGTATACTTTGGGTACGTTTTCGTATTTCTGTGCACCGATGTTCTGCGAGGAAAAGTTCATGCTCGTTTGTGCGATGGCGTTGGTACAGGTGAAGATGTATCCGTCCACGTTCGATCCTGCGGCGATGCCCGCCATAGCGGTCGTACCGAACGAATTGACCGTCGACTGAATGATGACGTTGGAAACGGAAAACAGAGCACTCTGTACGCCTGCAGGCAGACCGATGCGGATGATCTCCACGGTGGAACGCTTGTGAAAACGCAGTTTTCTGACCTGCAAACGGCAGGCATTGTCCACGCGAAGGAGAATATACACAACGGATACGGCAGACAGATACTGGGCGGTGATGGTTGCAATGGCAACGCCTGCAACGTCCATGTGGAAACAGATCACGAGAATGAGATTGAGCCCTACGTTGACAAGTCCCGTCAGACCGAGAATCAGCAATGGCCGTTTTGTGTCACCCGTGGCACGGATGACCGCCGCTCCGAAATTGTAAAACAAGGAGGCGGGAGCCCCTAAAAAATAGATCTTCAGATACAGCGTTGCCTGATCGAGTACGTCCTCGGGGGCGTTCATCCATATCAGCAACTGTCGTGAACAGAAGAAGCCGACCGCACACACGAAAAATCCTGCACAAAGGCTGATGCAAAGGGCTGTATGCGTGCATTTGTGGATGTTTTCATCGTCCTTTGCACCGATGTAGCGTGCCACCATAACGCCCGAGCCCATGGAAAGACCGATGAAAACATTGAGAATGAGGTTGATGAGAGAACCGGTTGAACCGACAGCCGCCAACGCCGTTTCGCCCGCGAATTTGCCGACTACGACCACGTCCGCCGTATTATACAGCAATTGCAACAGGCCGGTAAGCACCATGGGAATCGCAAAAATGAAAATCTTTTTCAGAAACGGTCCGGTGGTCATGTCCATTTCGTATCTCTTTTGCATATCTCATTACCTCGCTTTTTTTTACAAATGTCATTGTAGTACAAATTACAGAAACTGTCAATTATTGCAATTCTGATTGTGTATATTTTCAAGGATGTTTGATTAAATCTGTTGACTTGCATCATAATTATATGTATAATATTATTGAATTGTCAGGCTCGAGGTGTATAGATGGATTATATGGCAGAACTCACCGCTATTGCAAAATCGCATGGCGGAATTATTGAAACAAAAACAGCGGCACAATACGGTATCTCCAAAGCGATGCTTTATAAACTGTGTAAAGAAGATAAAATCCACCGTATTGTAAAAGGGCAATACATTCTGCCCGATGATATGCAGGATGAGTTGCTGGCAATCAGCAACCGTTCCGCAAAAATCATTTTTTCTCACGAAACGGCGTTGTATCTGCACGGTATTTCTGACCGCACACCGTTTGAGCATACGCTGACGGCACCGTCCGGTTGCATTCCGTCTGCTGCCATCAAAACCGAATGCAAGGTGTATTACATCAAGCCCGAATTGTTTGAACTCGGCAAAACAATACTGAAAACACCGGCAGGGAATGATGTGCCTGCATACGATCTTGAACGAACGGTCTGTGATGTGATTCGCAGTCGCAACAAACTGGGCACGGAAACTTTCCTTGCCGCATTGAAGCTGTATGCGGCGAACCCGAAGAAAGATCTGAATAAACTGAACACATATGCAAAACAATTGCGTGTTGAAAAGGTGCTGCGGCAATATCTGGAGGTGCTTCTGTGAGCAATGCAATGAGTCTGAAAGCGAAAATCCGCAACATAGCCAAACAGAAGAATATCCCGGCACAGGTCATTTTACAGAATTATATGTTTGAGCGCCTGCTTGTCCGTCTTTCCGCTTCCGCATACAAAGAAAAATTTGTGCTAAAGGGCGGTATGCTGGTGGCGGCCATTGTCGGACTCGACAACCGTGCAACAATGGATTTAGACACCACGCTTAAAAATCTGCCACTGACTCCGGAAGCCATCTGCGGTGCTTTGGAAAGTGTTTGCGGCATTGCATTTGACGATGGTGTTGTGTTTGAGATCGGAACAATTGTACCCATCCGCGAAGATGATATTTACGGCGGCTACCGTGTGATGTTGAATGCAAAGTTTGATACCTTGCTGACGCCGCTGAGTATTGATGTGTCTACGGGGGATGCAATTACACCTCATGCGGTGCAGTACCATTTCTCTGAAATTTTTGATGATGAAAAATCCTACGAACTGTGGGCATACAATATTGAAACCGTTATGGCTGAAAAGGTGGAAACGATCCTGCGACGCGGTGTGTTCAATACCCGACCCAGAGATTTTTACGATGCCTATATATTGACAACAACACAGAAATTTGATAAGACGGTGTTTTCGGATGCACTCAAAGCAACTGCAAATCACCGTGGAACCACAGAACGGATTGCAGATGTATCCTCTATTCTTCACAACATCGAAGAAAGCCCCGAAATCAAAACAATGTGGGATAAATACCGCAAGCAGTTTGCGTATGCTGCGGATCTTGAGTACGGTCAGATCATGGCTGTATTAAAAGCATTGCTCAGGTAGGGTGAATAATATCTGTCACCTTGATTTTATAATTATGACTAATGAAAAGAAAACGGATTTACTGCGGTGACCGTTTTCTTTTTTTTATCTATCCACGGGCACGTGCAACGGCGTTTGGCGGTGGCGTAAAATCGTTTTTAATAAAGCAAAAAACCACCCTGATGGGTGGTTTCGTTCGTGTCGGCGACGACCTATTTTCCCGGGCAGCTTCCCGCCAAGTATTTTCGGCACGATTGAGCTTAACTACCGTGTTCGGGATGGGAACGGGTGGAACCTCAATGTTATAGACACCGACTTCATGAGAGGTGTTACTCCCTCAGTGCTCGTGTAGTATAGCATATTGTTTTGCAAAATGCAAGCCCTTTTTTGAAAAAAATTAAAATATTTTAATTTTCTTATTTTACTGTATATTGCATTCAATTTCTGATCCGTCACCGTTTGTCAGGAAAGAAAAGGCGTAGCCGTACTCTGCCTGCGGTGTGAAAGATAAAAGGTCTGCTTCCGAAAACAGGCCGAGCGTTGCAGTGTCGTATTCCTTTTGTGCATTTTCACCGTAATACGTCCAATACGTGCATTCATAAAAGGGAATACCCATTTCCTGCAAACGCTCGTATTCCTGTTGCTTTTCTGCAGGGCTTGCTTCGCCGTCTGCGGTAAAGATATCGAGATGCAGGAGATAACGCACGCTTTCATCGTGATCGTTTTCTTCTCTTGCCGCGTTCACTTCCATGAAGCAAAAGAATGTGCCCGGTTTGGGGGTTGCATAGCAGGATGCCGATTGCCCGGCGGCTTCGTATGAAGATATGATCTTTGCCGTCTGCTCTGTGTCTGTGTCCGTTGCGGCTGCGGTTGCCTCTGTCGACCGGGGATCCGTCTGCGTACAGGATGCAAACAAAAGCAGAATTACCGTCAATAAGGTGAAAAAAGAAAGGGGAGAAAGGTGTTTCATGATAATAACCTCCGTGAAGATCTTTACATCTTATAAACGAAAACGGCAGACAAAAGTCTCAGATAAAAAGTAAAACAAAAACAAAAAACCACCCGATTGGGTGGTTTCGTTCATGTCGGCGACGACCTATTTTCCCGGGCAGCTTCCCGCCAAGTATTTTCGGCACGATTGAGCTTAACTACCGTGTTCGGGATGGGAACGGGTGGAACCTCAATGTTATAGACACCGACTTCGTGAGAGGTGTTACTCCCTCAGTGCTCGTGTAGTATAGCATAATAAAATGCACTTGTCAAGCACTTTTTTGAAAAATTTTAACTTTTTTTGAAAGATCAAAAAAAAACGGAGTGTGCAAGCGGTCTGCACACTCCGTAAAACGCTTATGAATTAATAGGTGATCGTCCAGCGCTGTTCACCGAGAAGTCCGATGTCGCAGTCGTTAACAGAAACGATCACGGCGGCGGTAACCTTGTCGAAATGCAGAACGCCGGGCATTCTGTAATACAGGTCAAGAATTCTGCCGCTTGCCTTGTCAATGGTGGCGGTCACGGTGCAATCGCTGTAGCGCAGTGCCAGTCCTTCAAACTTGATAGCACTGCCGACAGCGTCGGTGATTGCAGAGGTTTCGATCAACTGACCGATCTTACCTGCGGAGCCTGCACCGACGGTGGGGTTGACTTCGGGATTTGCATCCGTGCCGGTGGACGTAATGGTAACGGTATAGGTATCACCGTTGTCTGTGCAGGTTGCGGCGGCAACGTCAGCCGCAGTCAGGTTGGAAGATGTGGAGCCTACGGGAGGAACATCTGCAACTGCAAAATCGGTAGCTTCGGTGTTTTCAACCATGAACTTGCCCATGAGGGATTCTGCAATGCCTGCAAGGGTGGAGTTGTTGCCGATTTTGAGAATATTGTTGTAGTTGCTGGTGTAGTCGTAGGTCTTGGTAGCCTTGGTGGCTTCGCTTTTCATTTTGTTGAATGCGGAAACGTAGAGGGCAACCACTTCTTCCGTGGAAGAGGGGGCACCGGAGGGTGCGGGTGCGGCGGTGGTGTCAGCCACGGGAGCCGTTGTGTCAGCCGCGGGAGCGTTGGTCGTATCTGCAACGGGAGCGTTGGTGGTGTCTGCAACCGGTACGGTCGATTCAGCCACGGGTGCATTGGTGGTGTTTGCAACTGCATTGTCACTGCCTGCAGGGAGACCGACGGCGTTGCCGTTTGCATCGATATTTACGATTTCATAACCGGAGTTGATGGAATCAACCTGAACGTACAGACGGACTTTTGCACAGGAAGTTACGCTGAGAAGCATAACTGCAAGCAAAGCGAAAATAAGCACGGAACGCATGATCTTTTTCATTTTTGTATCCTCCACGAAACATACTTGCTCAATATACAAAGTAATAATACTCTATACCGCAAGCATTTGTCAAGAGTTTAAATTTTTTTTATAAAATCAGTGCAGAACTGTCAAAATGAGGGCTTGCAATTTGCGGCCATTCTGTGTATAATGATGGTGTATTTAATAGATGAGGTGTATATTTATGAAGAAAATGCTTTGCATCCTTTTGAGCGTTCTTATGGCTTTCGGTGCGTTGAGCGTCAGCGTTGCCGCAAATGAAAACATCATTCCCGTACATTACGTCTGTCTGGATGAATCTGCGGTCGGTTACGTTCTGATCCCGCTGAACGAAGAAGGCAAATACAATTCCACCTATACCGATGAAGACGATGATATCGAAAACGGCCTGTTCTACATTCCCGACGGCGACACCATCCGTTTCGTGGTCGAATATCTCGACGGCTATTCCGAAAACTTCATGATTACCGTCAAGTACATTGCAACCAACCGTTTTGTCGGGTCTTTCAACGGCGATCCCGCACTCGCTGAGAATGCCGCGGTTACGCTCACACCCGACAAGAACGGTGTCTACACCATTTCCGGGATCACCGAGCCCATTACCGTAACGGTCTATAACGTGCAGACGCAGTCGATGTCCTCCATCATTGATTTCATCAAGGAACTGGTGGCATTCCTTGCCGATTTTCTGATGAAATTCTTCGGTGTCGATTTTGACATGAGTGACGAGTATTGATGTAATTATTAAAATTGTATAGAATAAGGGATCGTCTGCGGAGGATCCCTTTCTTTTTTTGAAAATGGAGTTTTTTGTTCATATATTACAAAAGAATCCGTAAAAGTTTTATGAATTCTACTATAATTAAGTATGGAAATCAGTAAAGTTATTTGTTATAATATTTGTTGGTCAAATTGTCATTTGTATATTTTAAGAAAAGAAAGGACATGATTCCAATGAGCAAGAAATTTGTTTACCTGTTCAAAGAAGGCGACGCTTCCATGCGTGAACTTCTCGGCGGTAAGGGTGCTAACCTCGCTGAAATGACCAAGATCGGTCTTCCCGTACCCCAGGGCTTCACCATCACCACCGAAGCTTGCACACAGTACTATGAAGACGGCCGCAAGATCAACGATGATATCCAGGCTGAAATTATGGAATACATCGTTAAGATGGAAGAAATCACCGGCAAAAAGTTCGGCGATCTCGAAAATCCGCTGCTTGTTTCCGTCCGTTCCGGTGCAAGAGCTTCCATGCCCGGCATGATGGATACCATCCTCAACCTCGGTTTCAATGAAGAGGTTGTCAACGTTATGGCTGCTAAGTCCGGCAATCCCCGTTGGGCTTGGGACTGCTACAGAAGATTCATCCAGATGTACTCCGACGTCGTTATGGAAGTCGGTAAGAAGTACTTCGAAGAACTCATCGATAAGATGAAAGAAGAAAAAGGCGTTAAGCAGGACGTTGAACTCACTGCTGAAGACCTTAAGGAACTTGCAGGTCAGTTCAAGGCTGAATACAAGTCCAAGATCGGTTCCGATTTCCCGTCCGATCCCAAAGAACAGCTCATGGGTGCTGTTGAAGCCGTTTTCCGTTCCTGGGACAACCCACGTGCAAACGTCTATCGCCGTGACAACGATATTCCCTATTCCTGGGGTACCGCTGTTAACGTACAGATGATGGCATTCGGTAACATGGGCGACAACTGCGGCACCGGTGTTGCTTTCACCCGTGACCCCGCTACCGGCGAAAAAGGCCTTATGGGCGAATTCCTCACCAATGCACAGGGTGAAGACGTTGTTGCCGGCGTACGTACTCCCATGCCGATCGCTGAAATGGCTGAAAAGTTCCCCGAAGCTTTCAAGCAGTTCAACGAAGTTTGCGCTATCCTCGAAGATCACTACAGAGATATGCAGGATATGGAATTCACCGTTGAAGACGGTAAACTCTATATGCTTCAGACCCGTAACGGTAAGAGAACCGCTAAGGCTGCTCTCAAGATCGCATGCGACCTCGTTGACGAAGGCATGAGAACTGAAGCTGAAGCTGTTGTAATGATCGACCCCAGAAACCTCGACACTCTTCTCCATCCCCAGTTCGATGCTAAGGCTCTTAAGGCTGCTACTCCCATCGGCAAGGGCTTGGGCGCATCTCCCGGTGCTGCTTGCGGTAAGGTTGTATTCAACGCTGACGACGCAGTTGCTTGGAACGAAAGAGGCGAAAAGGTTGTTCTCGTAAGACTTGAAACCTCTCCCGAAGATATCACAGGTATGAAGGCATCCCAGGGTATCCTCACTGTTCGTGGCGGTATGACCTCCCACGCTGCAGTAGTTGCTCGTGGTATGGGTACCTGCTGTGTATCCGGCTGCGGCGAAATCAAGATGGACGAAGAAAACAAGAAGTTTGAACTCGCAGGCAAGACCTTCCACGAAGGCGATGCTATCTCCAT
>JAZNRU010000029.1:0-13902 GCA_045590895.1 Acutalibacteraceae bacterium | reverse complement strand
ATTGCACCTAATGCAATCAAGCCTGTACTTGAAGAAGGCATAAAGGACGGCTCAATTAAAATACCGTTTGCAAAAGAGCTTGCAGAGGTTATCTCTTTACTTGCCAATGTTTGGCTCAATCCTCTTGTATTCTCTATGAGCGATGAGGATATTGAGAAAAAGTGTCAGGTAATTTTAGGCATGATGGCTATGCTCGGTGTTGATGTTTCTGACATGTACCCGGCGGTTTATAATATGAACAAGCAAATCAACGAAATGGACAACAGAAAATGATAAATTGCCACCTCGGTGGCAATTTATTAAGGCAATATACATACTAAAAGTATGTATACAAGCAAAAACCAAGCCGCATCTGCGGCAATATATTTTATCATTTTACATACCAAGAGTATGTAACGAAAGGAGTTTCGCAATGAAAACAAAACTGCAAAACGAAAAAACACGCTATCTTTTAGGTCTGTCAGGACAGAACGTACTATATGCTCTTGTATCATCCTGCTTTGCCTATTACCTTCAATTCACTATTCTTATCCCTGCTTTTTGGCTCGGAATCATACTCAGTACGGCAAAAATATTTGATGCTATTAAAGACCCGTTTTTAGGGGCATTCATTAATAAAAGCAAATGGCCGTTAGCAAAATATCTGCGACATTTACCGTTGCCAACAGCAATAATAACAGTTCTTTGCTTTGTGATGAAGATTTATTCTGACAACAACAGTACTCTTCAAAACGCAACAATTATCGTTTATGGATTTGCTATTTTCATTCTGTGGGAGATTATGTTTTCTTTTGGCGACATACCTATGATAAGTTATCCTAATATACTGTGCTCAGATGAAAGAGAACGCACAAATCTACTTTCTTTGCGTCCTATCGGTGCGATGGTCTGCAGTATTTGTTGCCTGATTGTTCAGCCGCTTGCCTTTGCGGTTTCGGGAGCACTTGGAGGAACACAAACAGATGAACGAAATGCCTTTTTTATCATTACTCTTGCTTTCTCTATCGTTGGATATATTCTTTATCAGTTAACCGTATCAAAAGAACGATTACACAGTAACGAAAAGAGAAGTGCCAACATAAAGCAACAGTACAAATATATTCTCACTAATCCGCTTTTGAAGAAAATTATTATGTCAGGACTGCTGTCTTCAATGAGTTCTTTGCAGGGTGTGGTACTATCTGCGTTGGTTGCCTTTTACTTCTCAAGCAAAAATTCGGGACTTACTTTTCTTTATACATTCTTACTTGGTACAGGTAGTTTCGTTGGCTTGATGCTTTCAACTTTCCTTGTGCCGATACTTTCAAGAAAACTCGGCAATTTAAAGGCATATATCTTATGCAACCTTGCATCCATACTGCCTAATATTATGATTTTTGTATTGTATCTTGGCAACAAAACAACAATGAACACCTTTACAAACTTTGTGATTATGTTCATCCTTTCACTTATATCCGGCAGTTTCCTGAGTCTTGCTTCAAACATTCGTACCCTGCTTATTGATGATGCGGTAGAATTAGAATACAAACTATCAGGTACAAAGCCGACAGCATTATTCTTCTCTTTTCAGACGGCAATTATCAAAATTCAAAGTGGTGTATCTTCATTAATTTCAAGTGCGGGATATATGATAATAGGCTTCACAAGTGCCGAAACTGCAAAACTTAATGAGTATATCGCAAATGGTTTTGTAGCAAGAGAAAGTGCTGAATATACTGCTATGTTTACAATGCTGTTTTTCCTATTCAGCGTTTTACCTGCGGTAAGTTCTTTGTTGGCAGTTGTGCCGTTTGTAAAATCAAAAAACAGATGAAATATTATCGGGAATTTGCTATAATAGGCACAGGAGTTGAACACTATGGTTAATATTAAAAGATTAGATTCAAACATGCTAAAACTTATTGCAATAATAGCAATGACAGTTGATCATATTGCTTGGGCTGTATTTCCAGGATATTCTACCAATATAGTGCCCGTTGTTCTACATATAATCGGGCGAATAACCTGTCCCATAATGTGCTATTTTATTGCAGAAGGATATCACTATACCCGAAATATCAACAAATACACTACACGGTTGTTTGTTTTTGCTATCATTTCCCATTTTGCTTACGTTGCTGCTTCAAACAGTTTTGTTGATTGGAAATCATTCATTCCGTTTTACTACGGGGATATTTTTAATCAGACAAGTGTGATTTGGGCTCTTGCTTGGGGATTGGTTATACTTCGTGTTGTAAACAGCAACAAAATCAAGAATAATATTTTTAAGATAGTTTTAGTGTTATTGATTTGTGTTATCAGTTTTCCAAGTGATTGGAGCTGTATTGCAAGTCTGTGTGTTCTTGCAATAGGCACAAACAGAGACAACTTCAAAAAACAAATGTTGTGGATGATTTTTTATGTGTTCATATATGCGACTGTATATTTCTTTGCGTTAAATAAAGTTTATGGCATCATTCAAATGGGTATTGTTCTTGCAATACCGCTTCTTATGATGTATAACGGAAATCGAGGAAAGAATCAAAAACTTAATAGCATTATGAAATGGTTTTTCTATGTGTATTATCCATTACATTTGTTTTTGATAAGTATGTTTTGAACAATATTATAAGATATGAAAAAGCAAGTCTCCGTGAATTACTGAAGACTTGCTTTTTTATTATTATGTATAAATCAAAGAAGAATTTACTATTTCTCTTGCCCTTACCTCAATATTCTGCACACGGCATATCCATTCCATCTGATTTTCTTCTTTCAGTTGCTCGGTTACGCCTTCAGTCACTTTCATCTGTTCTACAAGAGTATCAAACATATCTCGTGCCATATTTTCTATCTCGGCACAGTGCTGATAGAGTTCACCTTGGGTAAGTAGTGTTGTAAATAACACCTTCTTGTTTTTTAGCAGGTAATCCTTGTGCATCATACCCCATTTGCCGAGGCGGATGGCTGTTTCCTCAGGTGGTAGGGTGAGATTGGGTATCATATAATCTGCGACTTGTCTGTATGTAATGTTTGCCATAATTTTTCATCCTTTCTGATTTTCAACAAATGTGTCGTATGTAAATTTTGCTCCGAGTCTGAAGTCTGATATAAAGCTGTCTGCATTACTCATTGTTGATAATTCAATATATGCACTTACATAGTTTTGAAACAGCTCTTTATCCTCACCGTTCAACCTTACAGTAAGCTGTTCTTCTTTTTTGGAAAGGTTGCTCAGCTTCTTTTTGAGTTTACCTAAGAGCTCTGTGTTTAATTCCTGTGGTTCTATATTACCGTAGTATAATTCTTCGATAAAGTTTGACATATCGTTTCCTCGCAATCTGTATTTGATTTGTTGAAGAAACTACAAAATTCTCTGATACAAGCAAGAATATGTGGTTGACTGCCGGTTAATTGATATTAAAAATTGAATCCGTTATCAACACTCGTACCAGGCTACAGGGATTGGTGGCTGCCGAAGTTCAGAGAATGCCTGACGGAAGTGATGTAATAATGATATACGCCCCGTTGGGGCGAATGATATCACGCCTTCGCCGTGATGATATCCGCTTCGCGGATGATATATTTGTTCCACAAATATGTCGGATGCTGTCGCTTGTTCGCTTCGCTCTGTATATAAATCGGAGCGTAGGGTGACGGATATATATCATATCCGAATGAAGCGGATATGTCATTTTTGAACGCAGTTCGAAAAACCGCCCGATTTTTGATGATCGGACGGTTTTCTTTATTCGGTTTGTTTTTTGCGTTCTTTCACCGTGCGAAGATGTCGGAACAGGCAGATTCCTGCCGCCGTGAAGAACAAAACCAAGGATGCGGGAATCAGGAATATACAGCCAAACATCAAAGGGTGGTCACTGTATCTTCCGAGGTGATCTGCGATATGTGCGACTGCAAATAAGTAAGAAAGTGAAAAACAAGCGTGCGAGAGAATCAAAAGAAGCTGACACAGGGAGAATTGTCTGAAGAATAAACGGTACGTTGCGTGCGGCTTTCGGTTGAGCGTAAAGCCGTAGTAAATAAAGAACCAGCCGAGTACGGTCAGAAACGTCCAAAGGAAACTATGGCAGGCGATCGCATCAGCATGTACGATGCCGGAAAAAGTATCGATGCCGTCCCCTGTGAGTGCCGTGATCTTCGGTCTCGGATAACAGACAGGCGAAAGAATGAAAGACAGATAATTGCCGACAACCAGCCATACCCAGCCGATGATCTGCAACCACGTTCCTTTTCTGAGTTTTCCGATCTTATAGGACGGCTGAGTCGGTTTTTCTGCCTGCAGTTTGCCGAAAAACAGATGAAGAACGAAGCAATCTTTCGCTTTCACGTTTTCCTTTTTCATGTACACGAGTGTAAAAATAACGGTCAGGACAACGCACACGGCGGCGGCAAGCACAAAACACAGTGTAACGGGTTGCACCCATTGCGGCAAAACGTATGCTTCGGCGGATTCATCGTAGGTTTCAAGACCGCGGATAATTGAATTCACCGACAGTCGTGCAAAGTGCAACTGCATTGCAACCGTACCCGAAGCGGCACAAAGTGCAAGCGTGATCTGATGCGGCAGAAGCCGACGAACGGGGTTTTCCGTATCTTTCAACGGATGAAGGCGTGCGGCGAACACACACGGCAGGATCCCTGCCAATGCAAACGGACACAGGATGATATAGAAGTTTGCGATCTCTGCGAGCGTGGGAATCTGTGACGAGGAGTACACTTCCGCCCATGTGGTAAGCGAAGACATCTCTGCGTACTGCCCTGCCAAAACGAGGCAAAAATACCAGACGAATGCACCGAAAAGCGAACAAAACCGTGCAAGATCCCTGCGGAACACACGTTTGTTGACGGCGTTGTTTTGCTCATCGGTATGGGCATCAAGCGTAATATTTTCCATTTGAACATCTCCTGTTCTGTTGTCAATTCTGATGGATGACAACATTATAAGCACAAGGGGATTTTTGTGCAAAAGGGGGTAATTTACAAGTTCTGAACGCTAAACGCTAAACGCTAAACGGGCGGAAATAATTTGTTTGTTTTATCATTTTCAGTTTGCGTTTTCCTGTCATATTTGACTGTTTTTGCTTCAAATGACAGGAAAAAAATCACTGTTTCAGTCGTTTAGCGTTTAGCACTTAGAAATTAGCACTTCCGTTATTCTTCAACCTTCATAACCTCACGTGCACCCAGCATCACGCCGAGTTTGGCGGAATGGAAGTTGAGTCCTCCCTGCAACCATACCGCATACGGCTCACGCAGAGGTGCATCCGCGGACAGTTCGATGGAAGATCCGTTCGTGAACGCACCTGCCGCCATGATGACCTGATTGTCATAGCCGGGCATATCCCACGGTTCGGGTGTGACGAAGGAATCCACGGGGGAGCCCGATTGCAGGCCGCGGCAGAACGCACAGAGTTTTTCGGGCGTTTCAAGGCAGAGCGACTGAATGATGTCGTGTCTGGTTTCGTTGGATGCGGGGGAGGCGGTGTAGCCCATTTCTTCAAACAGGGCGGCGGTGAAAACAGCCGTCTTGAGGGCTTCACCCGTCACGTGCGGTGCACTGAAAAGACCCATCAGCACTTCGCGGTTGGTGCCGAGTGTCGCACCGATCTCACGGCCCGTGCCGGGGGTGGTCAGACGGTAGGAAACGAGTTCAACGAGATCTTCTCTGCCGCAGATATAGCCGCCGCAACGTGCGATGCCCGCACCGGGATTTTTGATGAGTGAGCCGCCCATGAGGTCTGCGTGTCGGCTCACGGGCTCGTCCTTTTCAACGAATTCACCGTAGCAGTTGTCCACGAGTACGAGCGTGTCGGGGGAAATTTCTTTTGTCAGCACCGCAATGCGGTCAATTTCATCCACGCTCAGACTGTCACGAAGCGTATAACCGCGGGATCTCTGTATGTAAACGCATTTGGGTTTCAGTTCGGCAACTGCCTTTGCAATGCCGTCAAAATCGACCTTGCCGTCGGGCAGAAGTGAAACTTCTTTGTATGTTACACCGAAATCCTTGAGCGAGCCCTGTCCGTCCTCACCTTTGATACCGATGACGGGACGGATGGTGTCGTAGGGCGTACCCGTGACGGAGAGCATGACGTCACCCGGACGCAGAACGCCGAACAGCATGGTGGCAAGGGTATGCGTACCGCTTGCAAACGAGGTGCTGATGATTGCCGCCTGTGCTCCGAATACCTGTGCACAGACCTTGTCGGCGGTCTCTCTGCCGCGGTCGCCGTAGCCGTAACCTGTGGTGGCAACGAAATCGGCTTCGCACACGCGGTTGTCGATGAACGCACGAAGCACTTTCTGCTGGTTGTATTCGGTTATTTTGTCGATCTCTGCAAACTTGTCGGCACATTTTTCGAGTGCCGCATCGGCAAGGGTGAGAAGATAGGGGGTAAATTCGAAGAAAGACATAGTAAAATACTCCTGAGGTACGTATTGTGTTTTATACAAACGCTGAACGGGCAAAAACAAATTGCCTGTTTTTTCGTTTGCAGTTCGCGTATTGTTGTTATGTTGCGATTTATTCGGAATGCAGGGGAGCCGACAGTTAAACAAACCGCAATTTACACATTGATAAAACATCCCTACTTTTTTGTGAAGATCCGAATAGTACGGCTGATTTTACTCTGAATGACAGCAAAACCCGCTGCTTTAGTCGTTTAGCGTTTTGCACTTTGCGTTTATCACTTAAATATGCACCTCGCACCATTCTCCGCAAACGGAAAAGCCGAGTTTTGCATACATTTGCACAAGGTCGTTTTCACACGCAAGGCAGGGTGTCAGACCGCTTTGCACCACGCTTTGTGCCGCCGCGAGGGTGCATTCTCCTGCAAAGCCTTTGTGTCGGTGTGCGGCAAGGGTTGCCACCGCACCGATACAACCGTATTTTGCGTTGCTGTAAACCGTGCCTGCACACGAGAGCACTTCACCGTCCTGCAAAACCGCGAAGAAATCGCAAAGTCCGTGGCGTACGCGGTGCGAAACGTCCGCATACCACGAAGCAAACAGGCGGCGGTCAATTTGCACGTCTTTGTCGGGAAACAGCACTGCAAAAAGGGGTTTGAGTTGTTCCGCCGTCAAAAGCTGTGCCGTTGTCGGTCGGTCTGCAAGGGTTTGTGCCTGCATCAGCACGCCGCTGTTTGTGACCGTGAAAGGCATACGCTGCATGATCTGTGCTTCACCTGTCACGTGACGTGCCCCTGCGAATTGCAACAGCGAACACAGGCTGTCAATGTCAACTTCCCTTGTGCACTGTACCACGGCGTTGTCCTCGGTCAGTTGCATCACACCGTGTATTTCGCCGTTTTCTTCTTCGTACCACGTGCGGACGAAGCGTTCGTCCGTACCGTAGGCGGCTGAAGCGGTGTTGATGCGTGCCCCGAAAAAGGACTGCGAACAGAACGTGCGTATTTTACGGACGTCGGTATCCGTTTGAGCGAGCTTAAACATCTGCCAACGCTCCCAACAAAAGTCTCGTTAATCTGAGAACGCTGTCATAATCACGCAGGTCAGCCACCGAGGAGCCCGAATGGATGTAGCGGCAGGGCACGTTGACCGTCAGCACCTGCACGCCTGCCCCCGCTTTATGGATGGCACCTGCATCGTTGCCGCCTGCAACCATGGTCTTGGTCTGCACGGGGATGGCGTTATCCTTTGCCAACTGCATGGCAAGGTTATAAAGTCTGGGCGGATAGAGCGTGGCTCTGTCCATGAACGACACCGCCGCACCGTTGCCCTGTATGCAGACCTTTTTTTCGTCGACTGCATCGGGAAGATCCGCCGCCGTGGTGCCTTCCAGTACGATCGCATAGTCGGGGGCTACCTGAAACGCCGCCGTGGACGCACCGCGAAGTCCTATTTCTTCCTGTACGGTGAATACGAAATACGCATCCGCCGCCGTTTCTTCATTGAGAAGCGTCAAAAGGGCACAGCAACCCATGCGGTCGTCGAGTGCTTTCGAGCAGACCTTGTGTTCACCCAGACGGATAAATTCTTCGTTGAATACCGCCACGTCACCCAAAGATACGACCGCTTCGGCATCCTCTTTGCTGTCAGAACCGATGTCAATATACATTTTATCGGCGGAAGGCAGGTCGCCTTCTTCGCTTTTGTTCGTCAGATGAATGGGCTTGATGCCCAATACGCCGATTGTGCCGTTTGCAAAACGCACCGTTCTGCCTGCAAGCACCGAAGGCGTGATACCGCCCACGGTGGTGAATTTGAGATAGCCGTCGGCATCAATGTGCGTGACGATCACACCCACCTCGTCCATGTGTGCGGCAAGCATGACGCGGTTTTTGGCTCTGTTTTTGCCTTTTTTGAACACGATGAGGTTGCCCAGTGCATCCGTTCTGTGTTCGCAGTCAGCGGGAAGACGGGCAATGATGAAATCACGCACGGCATCCTCGTGTCCCGAAGTGCCGTCAAGCGTACAAAGGTTTTTGAGTGTGTCAAACATTGCTTTGTCCTCCTCTGTGTATGATGTAAGCCGCCATGAGCTGTGCGGTGGCTTCGACGTCTTTCATGTCAATGATCTCCGCCGCCGTGTGCATATTTCTTTGCGGCAGGCTCAGAAGTCCCGTTTTTACACCTGCACGGGAAACGGCAATATCGTCGGCATCCGTGCCCGTGCTTCTGCCTGCCACTTCGCACTGGTACGCGATGTTCTTTTCTTTGGCAAGACTGACGAGCGTACGGCTCATGTCAGCCGAAAGCCCCGGTGCAAAGCAGATCATGGTGCCTTTGCCGAGTTTGGTGTGGATGCCGCTCGTGTCGGGTGCGGCGGCAAAACTGACGTCCACGGCAATGGCTTCTTCGGGCTGTACGCCGAAACTTGCGGTCTTTGCACCGCTGCCGCCCGTTTCTTCCTGGGATGCGAACACGGCAACGATCTGACAGCCGTGAGAGGTGTCTTTGAGAATTTCAAGCGTACGCAAAACCGTCAGCACGCCTGCACGGTCATCGGAAAAGGATGCACAGACGCGGTCATTCTGCAATACTTCAAATCGGGGACTGACCGTGATGCGATCCCCCGGATGAATGTATTTTTTGGCGTCTTCGGGAGAAAGTCCCGTATCTGCCGCCAATTTGTCAAAGGGAAGGGATTTGTTTTCGTCCGCCTTGTCCAGCAGGTGAGGCGGCGTGCTGATGATGACGGCGGGAACGTCCTTTTCGCCGTGAATCACGACACGCTCCGCCGCGAGCACACGTCTGTCCGTGCCGCCGCAACGGTCAAAACGCACGAAACCCGTTTTTTCGTCCACGGCGGTCACGATCATGCCGATCTGATCCAGATGTGCTTCAAGCATGATACGCGGTCCCGTCGTGCCGACCGTGCCGATCACACTGCCGAGTGCATCGGTGCGGATGTCGTTTGTGAATTGCGAGAGCAGTTCTTTTGCGACCGCGGCGGCTTCACTTTCATTGCCCGAAACGCCCACTGCGGTGCAAAGACAGCGTAAACTGTTTATCATATCCATCAATCTCACTCCTTATTCGCTCAATTCGTCGAGTGTCTTTTCGTATGCTTCCATAAATTCTTCCATGAACAGCACGGCTTCTTCCACGCCGAGTTTTTCAATGGCTTTTCGGGTGGATTTTTCCGCACCCGTAAATTCGGTGTTGCCTGCCTTGCGTTCTTCAATGCATTTGACCAATGCCGACAGTTTATCGGCGGCTTTGACGAGACGGTGCAGGTCTTCGTCGCCTTCTGCTTCGGTCAGAAGCGGTGTGAAATCCGCACGCAGATCTTCGGGAAGTGCCGATAAGAGCCGCTGCTGTGAAACGCTTTCCACCGCACCGAAAGCGGCACGGATGGCAGGACTGAAATATTTGACGGGTGTGGGCATATCGCCCGTGATGATCTCGGGCATATCGTGATAAATTCCCAGAAGTGCCGCCCGTTCGGCGTTGTAATTCCTGCCGAGCCTGCGGTTGCCCAGCACCGCCAGTGCGTGTGCAAACGCCGCCACCTCAAGGGAATGCTGCGACAGGTTTTCCTGTGCGGTATTACGCATGAGTGCCCAGCGGTTGATGTATTTCATTCTTGAAAACAAGGCAAAAAAACGGCTTGCCATAAAAGAAAACTCCTTAAAAATGATTTTAACTTAATTATTATACAATAGTTCAATCGAAAATTACAATAGAAACTGCCGGTTTGGCGGAAATAAAAAAATATGATTTACAATTGCAATTCCCCTTTGTTTCCGTGAAAAACTCAATTTTTCAGACAGCCGATCGGAACCACGTAAATGCCGTCCGCACGGCGGTATGCATAGTCACCGACACCGACGAGAACCATGCAAAATGCAGGTTTTTTCATTTTTTCGGGATCGATCTTCTGTGCAAGGGCAGTGAGCGTTTTGGCACCTTCTTCAATGAGCGTGGCACCGCCGAGTTTGATCTCAATCAGACCGTAAGAACCGTTTCGCAGGTGTACGACCGCATCGCATTCCAGATTGTCTTTGTCGCGGTAATGATAAACCGTTCCCTGCAACGCATCTGCAAATACACGCAGGTCGCGTATACACAGCGTTTCAAACAAAAAACCGAATGTTTTCAGATCTGCGATCAGATCCTGCGGACCGATCCCCAATGCCGCCGCGGCAACGGACGGATCCGAAAAATAGCGGGTATCCGACGAACGGATCGCGGTTTTTGAACGCAGATTCGGGTTCCATGCAGGCATATCCTCGATCACGAAGATCTTTTTCAGTGCGTTGATATAAGAAGCCACGGTACCGTCGTCGATCTCGGTGCCGTCGTTGGCACAGATGTCATTTGCAAGCACGGTATTGGCAACCTGCGTACCCTGATTGCGTGCATACGAACGCATGAGCCGCTTGACACGTTCCGGGTTTTTGTTTACGTTGTCTGCCCGATGAATGTCTGCATAAACAATGGCATCGTAATAGTCAACGGGCTGATCGAGTGCAATTTCATCACGCATATCGATTGCCTGCGGCCATCCGCCTCTGCAAACGAGAAAAGCAAGACGGTCAAGGTCAAGATGCGATTCGCCGTCGATCATGGCGGGGGATGTGAACAGGTCTTTCAGGCTGACTTCTCCTGTGGAATCTCCCGATTCAAACAGGCTCATCGTACGCATGGTCAGCCATGCAAAGCGACCTGTGCCCGTGTGTGCAATATCTTTGGTTTCGGGTGGAACGGCAGAGCCCGTCAGAATAAACTGTCCGAGCGAAGCACGGTGATCGGCTTCGAAACGGATGGCATCCCAGAGTTTCGGAGCCAGTTGCCATTCGTCTATCAGTCGCGGTGTTGCACCCGTCAGCAGGCGTTTCGGATTCAGTTCCGCCATAGACAGATACTGTGCCTTTTTTTCGGGATCATCCATATACAGGACGCTTGCAGCCATTTGTTCCGCCGTTGTGGTCTTGCCGCACCATTTTGCACCTACGATCAGAACGGCACCTTTGCCTTCCAATTTTCTTTTTAATATATCATCGGCAATCCTTTTGCGGTAATTTTTGGTAATCGACACGCAAAAACACTCCTTTCATACCGTCATTATACCACAAAAAACTAAAAATACAAGAGAAACTGCCAACTTGGCGGAATATTTTTCGGCAACTTGGCGGAATATTTTTCGGAAGATTGGCGGAAAATTTTTCGGCAACTTGGCGGAAACAAAGGAGAATGTTGCAATTGAAAAGGAGAAAATAAATCATAATTTATCTTTTTTCAATCCCCGGATTTTCCGTGAAACCCCATATTTTTTTCCGTAAATCCGCTTTTGCAGAAAATAGACTTGTATTCCGCTTAAATTTGTGTTATACTCACTTTTAATATTTTACGGGAGTGAAAAAAATGGATCCTATCAAAGTTGATTTTTCCGACAGCGGAAAGAAAAAGAGCGTCAAAGAAGTGCTCATTCCGCCCGAAAAAGCAGGTCTTAAAATCGTCATCAATATTTTGCTGACACTCGTTGCGGCTGTGGTGATCTACTACTTCATGTTGCCGCCCATGAACCCCAAGGCATACGAATTCTACATCTATTTTGCATCCGTGTTCGGCGTATACGTTGCTTCCGCTTTTCTCACCAGCGGTGCATTTGCAAAGCCCGAATACATTCCTTATGCAAGACGTCAGTCCATCGCACCCATTGCGGTCGTTCTCGTCATTGCACTCGTTGCGGGTGTCGGTTATCTCGTGTCCAGCCCCTTCTTCCGTGCAAAGGATTACAGTGAAATCCTGTCCTTTGAAGAAAGCGACGACATTTCCGACATCATCACCATCATTTCCGACACCGAAGAAGCATTCAACAACATCCCCCTCATCGACAAGGCTTCCGCAGAAGCCCTTGCCGACAAGCAGTTGGGTGACTTTGCAAAACTGAGTGCCGGTTATGAATCGCAGTTTGAATTGCTTACGAGCGATTCCACGCAGATCAACTATCACGGTGTTCCTTACCGTGTTTATCCCCTGCAGTATGCAGACGTGTTCAAATGGTTCCTCAACTCCGTCGCGGATACCGATGAATACGAAGGCATCCCCGGCTACGTACTCGTCAACATGCACAGCCAGGAAGCGGAACTCGTGACCGCATACGACATCAAATATTCCACTGCGGAACATTTCAACGAATTCCTCGGCAGAAAACTCCGTTTTGAATATCCGACCTATCTGTTCGGTGAGATCTCCTTCGAAGTTGACGAAGAAGGCTATCCCTACTGGATCGTTGAACGCCTTGACAAAACCATCGGTCTGTTCGGCGGTGAAGACGTTATCGGCATTCTGAAGGTCGATGCACAGACGGGTGAATGCACCGAATACGGTCTGGAAGAACTCACTGCGGACAACTCCGAGATCGCATGGATCGACCAGGCGTACGATGCGGATCTGCTTGTAAAGCAGTACAACTACTACGGTAACTACAACGGCGGCTTCTGGAACTCCCTGATCGGTCAGTCCAACGTCCGTAAGACCAGCGACGGCTATTCTTTCCTTGCAAACGAGGACGACGTGTACCTGTATACGGGTGTTACTTCCGTTACCGGTGACCAGTCCATTCTCGGATTCCTGCTCATCAACCAGCGTACCAAGGATGCCTATTTCTATCCCACCACGGGTGCAACCGAAAAGAGTGCACAGGCTTCCGCAAACGGTAAAGTGTCCGACAAGGGCTGGCAGGCAACCTTCCCCTTGCTTCTCAACATCGACGGTGAGCCCACCTATTTCATGGCTCTCAAGGACTCCTCTCAGCTGGTAAAGACGTTTGCAATGGTAAACGTACAGCAGTACTCCGTTGTGGCGATCTCTCCCAACGAAGACGCTGACCTCGGTGACTGCCTGGGTGCATACATCACCGAAATGGCAAAGAACGGTGTCACGCTTGACATCAGCGGCGACCTCAGCAACGTCGGCGGAGACGGCGATGAAAACAGCGAACGCACCGTTGTAACGGGCACGCTCAGCGATATCCGTACCCAGACCGTTGCAGGCACGACCTACTTCTATCTCTCCTTTGACAACAACACCTATTACAGAGTGGCTGCCGCTCTTGACAGCACTGCAGTTTTGTTCGACAAGGGTGACAGCGTAAACATCACCGTTTCCGCAGATGCACAAGGTACGGTCATTCCCGCTTATTCCGCAGACTTTGCCGCATAAATAACGCAAAAAAACGCAAAAAAGAACCGCTTGCCGTAAAAGGCAGGCGGTTTTTCAGTGCTTGGTTCTGAACACTGAACGGGCGGAAATAAATTTGTTTGATTTATCGTTTGCAGTTTTGAATGTAAATTATGATTTATCTCACAAACGGTACCCTCAAACACTTGTCGCCCCTGAAAGGGGAGATGTCACGAAGTGACAGAGGGGTTCACAAAGTTTGCACAAATTTACTGAAAAAAGTTTGATATTACCGCCAAAACCCCTCTGTCT
>JAZNRU010000028.1:0-33585 GCA_045590895.1 Acutalibacteraceae bacterium | reverse complement strand
GAGAACTGCAAAGGCAGCTCTCAAGATCGCTTGCGATCTCGTTGACGAAGGTATGATCGATGAAAAGAAGGCTGTTGCCATGATCGATCCCAGAAACCTTGACACCCTCCTTCATCCTCAGTTCGATGCAAAGGCACTCAAGGCTGCTACTCCCGCAGGTAAGGGCCTCGGTGCTTCCCCCGGTGCAGCTTGCGGTAAAGTTGTTTTCACTGCTGAAGATGCTGTTGTATGGAACGAAAAGGGCGAAAAGGTCATCCTTGTCCGTCTTGAAACCTCTCCCGAAGACATCACCGGTATGAAGGCTGCTCAGGGTATCCTGACCGTTCGCGGCGGTATGACTTCTCACGCAGCTGTTGTTGCCCGCGGTATGGGTACCTGCTGTGTTTCCGGTTGCGGTGAAATCAAAATGGACGAAGAAAACAAGAAGTTCGAACTTGCCGGAAAAGTTTACGTTGAAGGCGACTACATCTCCATCGACGGTTCCACCGGTAACATCTATGACGGCATCATCCCCACGGTTGTTGCACAGATCGTAGGCGAATTCGAAACCATCATGAATTGGGCTGACGAATTCAGAACTCTGAAAGTCCGCACCAACGCTGACACTCCCGCTGATGCCAAGAAGGCTCGCGAACTCGGCGCTGAAGGTATCGGTCTGTGCCGTACCGAGCACATGTTCTTCGAAGCAGAAAGAATTGCTGCTTTCCGCGAAATGATCTGTGCTGATACCGTTGAACAGAGAGAAGCTGCTCTTGCAAAGATCCTTCCCTATCAGCAGGGCGACTTCGAAAAACTCTACGAAGCTCTTGAAGGCTGCCCGGTTTGCATCCGCTTCCTGGATCCGCCTCTCCATGAGTTCGTTCCCACCGAAGAAGCTGACATCGCTGCTCTTGCAGAAGCACAGGGCAAGACTGTTGAAGACATCAAGGCTCTCATCGCTTCTCTGCATGAATTCAACCCCATGATGGGTCACCGTGGCTGCCGTCTTGCAGTTACCTATCCCGAAATCGCTGCTATGCAGACCAAGGCTGTTATCCGTGCAGCTATCAACGTGAAGAAGGCTCATCCGGATTGGAACCTTGTTCCCGAAATCATGATCCCGCTGACCGGCGAAGTCAAGGAACTCAAGTTCGTCAAGAACGTTGTTGTTGCTACTGCTGATGCAGAAATCGCTGCTGCAGGCGTCGAACTCAAGTATGAAGTCGGCACCATGATCGAAATTCCCAGAGCTTGCATCACCGCTGACCAGATCGCTAAGGAAGCTGACTTCTTCTGCTTCGGCACCAACGACCTGACTCAGATGACCTTCGGTTTCAGCCGTGACGACGCAGGCAAGTTCCTGTCCGCTTACTATGACACCAAGATCTACGAAAACGATCCGTTCGCAAAGCTCGACCAGACCGGCGTCGGTGCTCTTATGGAAATGGCAGTTGCCAAGGCTAAGGCTACCGGCAACCTCCACTACGGCATCTGCGGCGAACACGGCGGCGACCCCGTTTCCGTTGAATTCTGCCACAAGATCGGCCTCGACTACGTTTCCTGCTCTCCCTTCCGCGTACCTGTTGCCCGCCTTGCTGCTGCACAGGCCGCTATCAAGGGATGAAGGAATTAAGCTGAACCCTAATAAAATCAAGGGTTTTGCAACTTCTCCTACATCAGTTGTAGCTGTATAACAGCTATTAAACAAGCAATCAGCTCCCCGTATTCGAAAGAATATGGGGAGCTTTTGTGTATATTGAAATTCGATGTGCGATATGATATAATCATAAAAAAGGAGGTGCAGTATGGAAAAGTTGATATGCAAATCATTGTTGTGGAAAATTGGTTTAACCGATGGGACTGATTATAGTAAAACCCTTGATAAGATGTTTCTTTCTGATGTGAATAACGAGTTACTTTTGGAATTAGAAAGTTGTTCATATGACTACGATACTGCATTTGACATTTTACAAAGATTTTGGAAATATGAGTGCAAGAACTTTTCTGTTGATATTTTTGGTAGATGCTTAACTGAAGATTTGAAAACGGTATATGAGTCTAATGATTTTCCTATAGAAGATTTTGGCAGAAAATGCTATTCAATATGGCAACAGTTGCCTAACGAATTAAATACAATGGAACCTTTTCACACTTTATGTTATGCTGACGACCCGCTATCTTGGGGTGATGAAGAACAAGCAAGAAAATTATATGAAGAATTTTTCGATTTCTATAAATAATCTCCTACATTTCTTCGTTACACCTCAGGCTGCTATCAAGGGCTAAGCCTTAAACGAAAGTCAATCAATCCAATAAAACGTCCCCATCGGGTAAAACCGGTGGGGATTTTTTTGTGTGGAGATGATTATCTCTTGTTATTATTTATTATTTTGTCTGCAAAAAATGCAACAGACTATTATTCTTCATCGTCCTCAAACTGGTAATGATTCAATTCCTCAAAATCAAGAAACTCCGATAAAGTCATATTGAATGCGATCGCGAGTTTGTGCAGAGTCATAACTCTCGGATTTTTGGTTAAACCTCTTACGATATTATCAAGTGTGGATTGTTTTACATCACTCATCGTTGCGAGTTTATTAATGGCAATGCCTCTCTGCTTGCAAAGAGTCCTGATGCGTTTTACATAAAGGTCTGAATACTCCATGGCTTGCACCTCATTAATATGTTTACCCATTTATGGGTTAACATTATGATAACTGCAAGTTTTTGACGGATTACCCGAATACGGGTTGACTATAATATATCTTTCTGATAAAATATAATTACCCGTTTGTGGGTAATTGTTGCAGGAGATGATAGTATGGTTGCAGCAACCTTCTTCCGTAACAGGGATACACCAAAAGAAACAGAGCCGATCTTGCGAAGGACATGGATCGATTTGATTGAAAATAAGAATGTGAATGTGTTTTACGTAGGTAACAACGGCAATTTTGATACAATGGTCCGCCGTCAGTTAGAAGACCTGTCCCACATCTACCCCATAACCTACAGTGTGGTTTTAGCCTATCTCCCGACGGAGAAAAACAAGTATGATAACTTAACGAACACGATCTATCCCGAAGGTCTTGAAACAGTTCCCAAACGCTTTGCAATATCTTATCGAAATAAGTGGATGATACAACAGGCAGCTATTGTTGTTACCTATGTTATTCACAACTTCGGCGGTGCGGCACAGTTCAAAGAAATGGCAAAAAAGAAAAATAAAGTGGTAATTGATTTGATTCAGCGTGATGTTTTACCGCACGTAAATCAAGACGGATAAAACGACAGAGTGTTTATTAACAAACTTCTTTTTTTTTTGTAACTGTTACTTGAGATGTTGCAATATTTGTGCTATAATCGGTTTTGAAAGATCGATATATGCGGTCTTTTGTGATCTGTAAATTGCGGAGGGGGATACCATGCAGTCTTTGATTAAGTTTTTTGTGACGGCTTTTACGGTGATTTCCGTGTTTTTCTCGAACCTTTTGTTCCCGGCAACACTTTCACCCGAAAGCGAGAATTTTGATTTTACTTATCTTTCATATCCCGACGAGGCGATCGTTACGCTTGCCGAAGCAGGGCTGACCGAAGCCGAGCTTGTCGGACGTGCCTCGGCTGAATTGCCCGAATACGTGCAATCGGGCGGGTATGACGATATCAACGGCATTACAATTTCGCCTTATTATACGGCTGCGATCGGCGGAACGGAAATTCCCGTTTACGCTTCGGTCGTTTTTATCCGTGTGGACGATACGGGTACGTTGCATTCTTTTTCTGAAATTTACGTGGATGCGGACGAAGAATTCTCTTTCAATATCGAAATAACAGGGGCTGACGTGGCATTGCAGAATGCGGTTGTGCTGCCCGAAAAGCACGGTGTTGAGGCTCTCTGCAAAAACAACACCGTTACCGCATCCATCAACAAAACCGGCATTTACACCTTCCTGTTCAACGGTGCTGATCAATATTACGGTTACACGCTGTTCGTGCGTGAAAAGGTGGATGAGGAAGCCGAAATTGCCGCCTATATCGAGCAATACGGTGAGGACAATGTGTGGGTGCTTGACAAGGGCGTGTATGAATACGACTATGTCAATCTTGTCGGCTACAAAAACCTTGTCATTTATCTGCGTGAGGGGGCTTATGTGAAAGCAAACCATCTGTATGATATCGACTGTGCCGAGGATGAAAACAAGTATTGGGAGCCGACGGCACCCGGCGACAATGCAATCGGACTTACAAGATATCCGTTTTTGAACTTCTATCAGTGCGAAAATATCACGCTGACGGGCAGGGGCGTCATTGATATGACCGAACTGGATCGCCGTGAGCGCCGCGGCGTGGTGTTTACCGCTTGCAATAATGTCAATGTCAGCGATATAAAGATCATCAACTCGCCCGAATGGTCGTTTATTTCCTACGGCTGTACGGATGTGGATATCGATCAGGTTGATATCATCGGAAACCGCGGCAACTGTGACGGCTTTGCCATTTGCAACAGCCACGATGTTCGTGTGCAGAACTGCTTTGCAAGAGTCGCGGATGACACCTTTGAGGTCAAAGCACTCGGCGGCTCCATGGGCAGCGAACGAATCACATTCTCAAATTGTATTGCATGGGGCGGTTATGCCCGTTGCTTCGGCATCACGGGTGAGGTCGAGAATCCGATCTCGGACGTCACTTTCCGTGATTGTGCTGTTATTTACCGCGACGGCATCTGGGATAATGACAGAATCGGCTCTCTGGTTGTGGTTGCCGAAAAAACAACGGGCAGCATCGACGGCGTTCTGTTTGAAAATATCGAAATTTTCCGTGATGAGGGCAGACCCATTCTCGTAAAAATTTACGATGAAGAAGCACAAAACTTTGAAATGAGAAATATTGTTTTCCGCAATATTTCTTATACTTCCTATATGCAGCCCAAAATCGCAGGCACCGACAGCGATACCAACACCGTGCAGGTAACACTTGATAATATCTCGGCATACGGTCAGACATTGAGCAACCCGAAACTGCTGTTCAATATCGGCAAAAACTGCGAGGTCAAATAACAAGCGTAACATGAAAACGTCCCCATCGGGTAAAACCGGTGGGGATTTTTGTGTTATATTCTGTGGTTCTTCACGGAAAGATGGGGTTGTAAGTGCTGTAAATTATGATTTGTGTGCATAAATCATAATTTATATTTTCCCTGTTTTAATTACAACAGCCCGTTTTATATTATTCAACTTCAAAGCCGAATACTCTGAACGTGTCTGCACCGAACGTGGAAACGGGTACGAAGCGGACGGTTTTTACGCACCAGTCGACGGTGTGTTTTACAAAACGCAGGTGATTGTCCGTGACGTGAATTTCCTGCACTTCGCCGTTTGCACCGATGCCGAGGAGTTTGTATTCTTTGATTAAGGTTTCGGGAAGAATGAACTTCGTCTGTACCAAAGGATAGTTGCAGGGCATGTTGTGGTAGTTGCGGTTGAGATCGCTGTCAAACACAAGACGGATGCCGCCGATCCGGGTGTCCGTTTCAAAACCGTATTCGATCACGTCGTCCTGCGTGCCGATCCAAAGGTTTTCTTCGCCGCGGTCAATGCCGTTGCGGACGATGTCTGCCGAACAGCGTGCCTGCAGGGTAAGGGCGGGAAGTTGTCTTTGATACCACGGGATGTAGCAATCGTCCTCCGCTAAAGTCTGTTGCAGTTTGGCTGTGTCCACGCTTTCGAGGGGCACTTTGTCTTTGATCGCCTGTGCTACCGCCGTGCCGAGTGCCTGTCCCAGGATCGCACAGGTCGCCATCACACGCGAGGAACTGAGTGCGGCGTGGGTGACGCTGATGTTTCTGCCTGCAAAACAGAGGTTTTCAATGTTTTCGGAGAGCATACACCGAAGCGGCAGGCCCCATGGAGTGGGGGCGGGATGAAAAATTGTGGGATAACCTTTTCGGTAATAAAAGCCTTCGGGAAAATGATCGTCCATGCTCCAGCCGGCGTATGCCACGATGTCGGGAAATCTTCCTTCCGCTTCCACGTCGTTCTGCGTTACGATGTATTTACCGATATAACGTCGGCTCTCGCGTTTGCCGGGCAGAAAGCCGATCCATTCCAGCTCCCAGTTTTCAACCCCATGGTCGCCGCGGTTTTTCATGTGATCCCACACACCGTAGCAGATCTTCAGCAGTTCTTCGCGGCAACGGTCGGTATCGTGTACGCAATCCCACTCGCCGCCGATCTCGATCCACCAGAAATTGTTGTTTCTGTCGTGGTCTTTGAACGGCAGATCGGCATCGGTCGGGTATTTGTATGCCCATGCAGGCGGCGTGGACGCGGTGGGGTGATCGGTTTCGCGGATCTGAAAAAGGCAACTCATACCCATGGTCTTTCGGTCGGCAACATCGGGCGGAATGGTTTCGTTAAAGTCGCTTTTGGCTTCTCTGCCGTACATGAACGCGGCTCCCGTCAGCGTTGAAAGTATGCTGTCACCCGAGCAGTCGGCAAAATATGCGGCATTTACAATATGGAATGTTTCGGCGTTGGATTGCCACGCTTTAATGCTTTCGATCCTGTTTTCGTGCATCGTGCAGTCGAAACAACTCGTATTGAGCAGGAGCGTGAGGTTTTCCTCTGCGATCGCTTTCTGATACAGAACACCGTCCCACAGGGAATACCGCAAAGAGGGATTTTGATAGAAATTTTCAAGCATGATCTCCTCAATGATACCGCCTTCCCGGTTGTCTTTGCCGTGACAGCCGCCGATCCACATACGGATCTCGCTTGAAGCGTTGCCGCCGAGAACAGGGCGATCCTGCACCAGGATCACTTGTATGCCGTGCCGTGCCGCGGCGATCGCACAGCAAAGTCCTGCCATGCCGCCGCCGATCACGCACAGGTCGGTTTGGTACGTACGCGTTTGCATTTTTGCATCCCTCGCAATCCGTTTGTCGGTTTATATGGGTTATTATACCGTAAAAAAACACGGAATGCAATCGGGAAACGAAGCAAGCCCGTTTCCCGTTGCAAGGGTGAGAGGGGAGTGAAAATTATTGTGCCTGTGCGGGAGGTGTTTCATCCTCCCACAGATACGTGTCTTCCCAGAACACGCGATCAAAGACGTGGCGGTAGAGAGTGGGGAATTCGGCATACGCTTTTTCAAGCGCATCCTCGCTGAGTTTGCCTGCTTTGTAGAGGCTGCGGAGTTTTTTTGCTTTCTTTTCGTATTTTGCGAACTCGCGGTTGACGCTTCCCATAGCCAGTGCGGCGGTGGGATCAGAATAACGACCCATAAAAATTTCCTCCTGAAATAAAGTAGTCAGGCAGGCATAAAAAAAGCCTATCCTGCAAATGGGCAGAGTATTCCCGCAGGAATACCCGATCATTTACAAAATAAGCTGAAATTGTTTCTGAATCAGAATTCAAAACATATTTTTTAATATCATATTACAAAGTTTCTGTTATGTCAAGTTTTTTTGTAATATGCAAAGAAAAAAGAATGCTGACGAAATGCAAAGGTTTTGCTTTACTTTACGTCCTGTATTGTATACAATGAAACGAAGGAAAAACAAGGGGGGGGGGAGGTAAATTTTGTTGTTTGTTTTTTCGCAGATCATCGGTTTTGTCGCGATGGGGCTGTATCTTTTGAGTTACCAACTGAAAAAACGCAGGCAGATCGTGTGGGTGACCTGCATTTCCAATGCACTGTATGTGTTTCAATACATATTACTCGGTGCCTTTTCGGGTGCGATCATGGATTTTTTATCCACAGTGTTTTCCTTTCTTGCGGCAAAGAAAAACGATGCACCTTTCAAGAAATATACAAAGTGGTTGGTGGCGTTGAGTATAACGGTGATTACCGTAGTCGGACTCATTTCCGCTTTCGTGCAAAAAGACCTGCTCGAACTGCTGCCCATTGCAGGTGCAATTTTTCAGACGGGCGGATTGTGGTGCGAAAACGAGCAGACCATCCGTAAATTCGGTCTTTGCAGTGCACCGTTCTGGCTGGTGTATAATTTTATGTCACAGGCATACGGGCCGACGCTTGGCTCCGTGTTCGCCATTGTTTCGATCATCGTTGCCATGGTGCGGTATCGGAAAAAGACCTGATCGCGGTTTCGGAAGACCTGCAAAGAGACTAATTGCGGTTTGTTTAACAAACCGCAATTTGCATTTTACTAAAGAATACAGGGTATCGACATCATTGCCGATACCCTGTTGTTTTGTTGTGTGGTTATTATTTGAACGTTACGTTTGCAAATTCGTCCGTTTCAAACAGCAATTTGTTGTGTTTTGCCGAGGAGAAGAACTTGAAGTTTGCGTTTTTCACGGTCACGTTCATCGTGTTCGTTTCGTTGGCGGCGGAGAATTTGGACTTCATTGCCGCATTGTAGGTGATGTTTCTGAACACGATGTTGTCGGCTGTGAAGTTGTTGATCTCGGTCGTTTCCATGTCACCGATCTCCTCGGTGAACACCACGCACGCCATGGCTCTGCCGTCATCACGCCGTTTTCGCATTTTGCTTTCACGCCGAGACTTTCGGGCAGGCAGATCGCGTTTTTGATCGTAAGGGACTGTGAATGCAGTTTGATGTTGAACGAGAATTCTTCGTTTTCGTCAAGATATACTTCCGAGAACGAGTGCAGTTCACCGTACTGCGTTTCACCGAGAAAAACGGTTGCGGCATACACGGGTACGTCTTTTTCACCGATGCAAGAATATTCCGTAATGGCAAGATAAAATGAATAAATAATTGTTATTTACAGATACAATAATAAAAACATAATCATTATATATAAATTGCAAAAAGTTATTGCTTGACATCAAAGACGGTTTGTAATATGATTATTATGTATGTATATGCACCTGAGAGGAGCATATTTAATAATAATTTGAGAAAGGTACAAGTTTATGGGTTCTTATCTTCACGGAATAAAAACACCGCACAGAAAAGGTACGAAAGATATTCCCGTTGTGCGTATTGAGGAACAGCAGACCGTGACCATTCCGATGGTCATGCACATCGGCAAACCTGCCACGCCCGTCGTCAAAGCAGGTGATCTCGTCAAGATGGGTACGAAGATCGGCGAGGCATCCGGCCCCGTTTCTTCTCACATTTATTCGAGTGTTTCGGGTAAAGTTCTTCGCATTGCAGAGTTCCTGCTTTCCAACGGTGCCGCCACCACGGCCGTTGTTATTGAATCCGACGGCGAAATGACGGCAGAGGAAGTCAGTGCACCCGTTGTCGGCAATCGCGAGGAATTTATTGAAGCGGTCAGAAACAGCGGCGTAGTCGGTCTCGGCGGTGCAGGCTTCCCGACACACGTCAAACTTTCCGCACCTGCCGAAAAAATTGAATATCTGCTCATCAACGGTGCCGAATGCGAGCCTTACGTGACAAGTGACTCGGTAACCATGCTTACCCGTGCGGACGATATGCAGTATGCTATCAACGCTCTCAACCGTTTTCTGGGTGTCAAACAGTTTATCATCGGCATTGAAAAGAGCAATAAAAAAGTGATCGACGCCATGAAAGAACTTGCCGCCACCTTTACCGGTTTTTCGGTCAAGGTGGAAGTGTTGCCCGACACGTATCCGCAGGGCGGTGAAAAGGTGCTCGTGTACCACACCACGGGACGTAAGATCCCGACGGGAAAATTGCCCATCGACGTCGGTTGCGTGGTGCTCAACAGCACGTCCGTTGCCGCAATCGGCAGTTTTCTGCGTACGGGTATGCCTCTCGTCAAAAAATGCGTGACCGTGGACGGCGGTGCCGTCAAACAGCCGCAGAACGTAATTGCACCTGTCGGCACGCCCATTCAGGCTCTGTTCGACGTTTGCGGCGGTTTTAAGGAAGATCCCGCAAAAATCCTTTACGGCGGCCCCATGATGGGCATTGCCGTACCGAATACGGACGTTCCCGTCATTAAAAATACCAACGCAGTGCTCGCTTTGAGTGCCAAAGAAGCCAAACTTCCCAAGACCACGTCCTGCATCCGTTGCGGTGCGTGTGTCAACAGTTGTCCGTTCGGACTTTCTCCCGCGGACATTGCCGATGCGTACGCAAAGGGAGATGCGGAAAGTTTGCAGGATCTTTCCGTGCTGACCTGCATGGAATGCGGTTGTTGCAGTTTTATGTGTCCCGCCAACCGTCCGTTGGTGCAGATGAATAAACTGGCTAAAAAAATCGTCATTGAAAACAGTGCAAAGGAGGGCGGAAAATCATGAGCTCATTTACAACCGTAGCGGTATCTCCCCATATTCACAGCGGCAGATCCACATCCGGCATCATGCGCGACGTTCTGATCGCCTTGCTTCCCGCAACCGTTGCAGGTACGGTCATTTTCGGACTCAAAGCCCTGCTGGTCGTTGCCGTGTGCGTGGCTTGCTGTGTGGGTTTTGAAGCACTTTATAACGTAATCGTTAAAAAAGAACAGACGGTGGGTGATCTGTCCGCCGCCGTCACGGGCTTGCTGTTGGGACTGAATCTGCCCGTTGACGTGCCGTTGTGGCAGTGTGCCGTAGGTTCTCTGTTTGCAATTATCGTAGTCAAATGCCTGTTCGGCGGCATCGGCCGCAACCTCGTAAACCCTGCCATTACGGCACGTGTGTTCATGCTCGTTGCGTTCAGCAGCCTTGCAGTGCCCTCGTTCCCGGTGGATGCGGTATCCTCCGCAACGCCGCTTTCGGCAGAAACCATGCCGTCTTTGCTTGATCTGTTCCTCGGCAATTACGGTGGTGCGATCGGTGAGACCTGCTCACTTGCATTGCTTTTGGGCGGTATATATCTTCTTGTCCGCCGCGTGATCTCCTGGCAACTTCCCGTGGTGTTCATTGTCACCGTGTTCTTGTTCTCTTTCTTCATGGAAGGTTTCGATGCGGTTGCGGCACTCTCGCAGGTCCTGTGCGGCGGTGTGCTGCTGGGTGCCATCTTCATGGCTACCGACTACACCACTTCTCCCTATACCCCGTGGGGCAAGGTCATTTTCGGTCTCGGTGCGGGACTTCTCACTTGCCTGATCCGTTACTTCGGAACATATCCCGAGGGTGTTTCATTTGCAATTCTGTTCATGAACATTCTCAATCCTTATATCTGCAAATGGACGAAACGTAAAGTGTTTGCGGCAGGAGGGGAGAAGAAATGAAAAAATATATCAAAAATCTTGCCGTGTTTATCTGCATCTGTTCGGTCATTACCGTTCTGCTTGCCGTTACAAACTTCATCACGGCTCCCATTATTGAACAGAATCAGCAGGCGGCCGCCAACGAGGCCCTCAAGGAAGTTATGCCCGAAGCCAACGCCTTTGAAGCCGTTGACATCAGTGCCTATACTCTGCCTGCAACCGTCACGGAAGTGCAGAAGGAAACCTCCGGCCTCGGTTACGTTGTGAAACTCAAGACCGCAGGCTACGGTACGGATTTCATCATCATGTGCGGCGTGAATGCCGACGGCGTTGTGACGGGTGCCGTTTGCCTGTCCTCCAACGAAACGCTCAGCAAGGAAAAGACCTACGGCGAAAACTTCAAGGATAAAGATGCCGCAGGCGTGGAAGCGGTCGATATCATTTCGGGTGCTACCAAAACCACGGGTGCGTATAAAAACGCGATCACGGATGCACTGAATGCGGTCGTCATTCTCGGCGGCGGCTCCGTGGATATCCGCACGGAAGAACAGATCCTTGCCGATAATCTGGCACTCGCTTTCCCGGACGGTGAAAACGCTTTTGAAAAAGTGTTCATGACCGAACTTCTTGAAGGCATTGACGCCGTTTACGCCGCAAGCAACGAAAAAGGCTTTGTTTTCGTCGTCGGTGAACAATTCATCGGTGTGAATGCAGACGGTACTCTCGTTACCGAAGGTGTTGAAAACGAAACGCTGTACGCGGATGCCGTTGCAACCGTCCTTGCAAGCACTTCGGAAGACATTGACCTTGCAGCCTTCCCCGATCTCGCAAAAACGGTCGTTTCCGCAAAGAAGACCGCAAGCGGCAACTTCATTCTGGAAACCAAGGGTGCCGGTTACGGCATCAAGGGCGGCAACGAGTATCATCCCGCATCGGGTGAATATATCATCGTCCGCGTTTCTCTCACGGCAGACGGCAGGATCATTGACTGTCTGACCGTATCCGAAGCCGAAACCGACGGTCTCGGAGATGCCTGTGCCGATGAAAGTTTCTACGGCCAGTTTGCAGGAAAAACGGAAGAAAATTATAAAGAAATTCACGCCATCAGCGGTGCAACGCTGACCACGGACGGCTATACGCAGGCGATCGAACGTGCCTTTGCGGCAGTAAAAGTATTGAACGGAGGTGCTCAGGAATGAAAGAAAAATCATCTGCAACCGTTTTGCTCAACGGTATTCTGAAAGAGAATCCCGTTCTCGTGCTGATCCTCGGTACCTGTCCCACACTTGCCACCACGACCACCGTTGACGGTGCATTCGGTATGGGCATTGCCGCAATGCTGGTTCTCATCTGCTCAAACGTGTTCATCTCCCTGTTGCGTAAAGTGATCCCCGAATCCATGCGTATTCCCTGCTATATCGTTATTATTGCAGGTTTCGTTACCATCGTTAAGATGCTCGTACAGGCGTTCTTGCCCGATCTGTACGTAACGCTCGGTGTGTATCTTGACCTTATCACCGTAAACTGCATCATTCTCGGCAGAGCCGAAATGTTTGCAAACAAGAACGCGGTCGTTGCTTCCGCACTCGACGGCGTCGGTATGGGGCTTGGTTTCACGCTTGCTCTTACCCTTATGTCCACCATCCGCGAAGTGTTCGGTGCAGGCTCCTTTGCAGGCATTGAAATTCCCTTTATGCAGAACTTCAAGATCGAAGTGCTCACCAAGGCTCCCGGCGGACTTCTTGTATACGGTCTTCTGATCGCTCTCATTTACGTCGTGACACACGGCAAAGCACCCCTTAAAAAGTCCTTCTCCTGTGAAGGATGCCCCAATGCAGGCTCCTGCAACAGCGGTGCCTGTGCGAAGAAAGGAGTTGAGAACTGATGGAAAGTGCAAAAATTCTGATCGTTATTCTTCTTTCGTCCGTGCTTGTGGATAACTACGTTCTCAGCCGTTTTTTGGGTATCTGTCCGTTCCTCGGCGTATCCAAAAAACTCGATCAGGCTACGGGTATGGGGGTCGCCGTAACCATCGTCATGCTGTTGGCTACTGCTGTAACTTATCCCATTCAGCATTTGGTTCTTGATACTTTGAATCTTGGTTATCTGCAGAATATTGCGTTCATACTTGTTATTGCAACGCTTGTACAGATCCTTGAGTTGATTCTTAAAAAGTTTTCTCCTTCTCTGTATAAAGGTCTCGGTGTGTATCTGCCGCTGATTACCACCAACTGTGCGGTGCTCGGTGTTACCATCAACAACATCATCGACGGTTACAGCTTCGTTGAATCCATGGTCAGTTCCCTGGGTTGCGGTCTCGGCTTCCTGCTTGCCATGGTGCTGTTTTCGGGACTTCGTTCCAAGATCGACGAGACCGACATCCCCGCACCTTTCCGCGGACTTGCCGTGACGCTCATTGCCGCATCGTTCATTTCCCTTGCTTTCATGGGCTTCAGCGGCATCGTTGAAAATATTTTTGCTTGATAAGAGGTGCTGATGATGGAAATTTTGATTGCATTTCTTGTGATGCTTGCCGTTGCGGTCATTGCAGGCGTTCTGCTGACCGTATTCTCCCATTTCTTCGCAGTACCGGAAGATCCGCTGAAAGCGGAAGTCCGTGCTTGTCTGCCCGGTATCAACTGCGGTGCCTGCGGCTACAAAGGCTGTGACGACTATGCCGCCGCATTGGCAGAGGGCGGTGTGAAGCCCAATCTCTGCATTCCCGGTGCACAGGCGGTTGCCGATCAGATCGGTACCATTCTCAATCTTGAAAGTGAACCGTTCAAGGACGTGGTTGCATTCGTTGCCTGTAACGGCACCTGCGATGCCACAAGCAAAACGGCTGATTACGCAGGTATTCAGACCTGCTCTGCCGCTTCCATGGTCTACGGCGGCAACAATTCCTGCCGCTTCGGCTGTCTGGGCTTCGGTGACTGTGCAAATGTATGTCCGTCGGATGCGATCTGCCTTGCAGACGGCATTGCACGTATCAATACTGCCCGTTGTCTGGGTTGCGGTCTGTGTGCAAACACCTGCCCGAAACATATCATTCACATGATTCCGCAGACAACGTCCACCGTTGTGATGTGCAGTAATAAACAAAAGGGTGTTGACGCCAAAAAGGCTTGCAAGAACGCCTGTATCGGTTGCAAAAAGTGCGAAAAGACCTGTCCGCACGGTGCAATTACGGTTATTGATAACCTTGCGGTCATTGATTATGACAAATGCACGAACTGCGGCTCCTGCGTAGAGGCTTGCCCCACGGGTTGTCTCAAGTCCGTGTTTTTCCCCGACATTCCCGAAAACGTCGATCACGAAGATCTGATCGGCTGATATGAAAACAAACGATACTGTCACAAAACGCAGATTTCGGAATGATATGATTCTGATCGTTGCCGTTGTGTTTGTTGCGGCGGCAGGACTTGTGTATCTTCATTTTTTCCGCAGTGCCGGAGATTCAGTCAGCGTGAGCGTGAACGGCGAAGTGTATGCCGTGTATGCGTTGGACGAAAACAGGACTGAGGATATTTACACGGGGGAGGACAATTCCGGACACAACCGCCTTGTGATCCTCGACGGAAAAGCGTATATGGAAACCGCCACCTGTCCCGACGGCATCTGCGTGGCACACAAGCCTGTGTATCGCGACGGTGAAAGCATCGTCTGTCTTCCCAACAAAGTGGTCATTACGGTGACGCTTTCCGAAGAAACGGATACCCCCGACATTATCTTATAGGAGCATTTGCCGTGAAAAACAAATCGAAAACGGTTGCATTCGCAGGCATCTGCGTGGCACTTGCACTGATTCTGGCTTACGTGGAAGCCATGTTGCCGCCTTTGGTGGCATCCTTGCCGGGCATCAAGATGGGTTTGCCGAATATTGTGATCGTCTTTTTGCTGTATCGCCGCGGCCCCGTCACGGCAGGCATTGTTTCGCTTCTTCGTATTCTGCTTGTCGGGATGCTGTTCGGAAACGGCGTGTCGATTCTGTACAGCCTTGCAGGCGGCGTGCTCAGCCTTGCGGTCATGGTGCTTTTGCGTAAACTGAAGATCTTTTCGACCGTGGGTGTCAGCGTTGCGGGCGGTGTGATGCACAACGTCGGACAGATTCTTACGGCGGCAGTGCTTCTGGATACCGCACAACTGGGTTATTATCTTGCCGTGCTTGCCGTTTCGGGTACGGTTGCAGGAATCATCATCGGTCTGTGCGGATCGTTCCTTGTCAAAAGAATTCCTGAAAAACTGTGAAGTATTACAATAAGTAGTTGACAAAATTTAATTTCTGTTATATTATCTTTTAGAAAATATTATTAAAGAAGGAGTCATTTTCCATGAAGAAAACCCTTGTTCTCGCACTTTGCCTCGTTATGGCGATCTGTGCAGTTTTTGCAGGTTGCTCGAACAATGCAAATGAAGATCCCACCACCACAGAAGCCGCTGCAACAGCCCTCAAATTCGGTTCGGGTATCTACGTTTCCAACCTTGCCGTGACCGATGCGACTGAAGACAAAGACGGTTCGGGTAAAGTGGACGTTACCGTTGCCGCCGTTACCGTAGATGTAAGCGGCAAGATCGTTGCCTGTGCACTTGACACTGCAAGCAACACCGTGAACTTCACCGCAGACGGCAAAGCCGTTGCAAACGAAGAATTCAAAACCAAGTATGAAATGGGCGCCGATTACAATATGGTCGCTTACGGCGGTGCCGCAAAAGAATGGTACGAACAGGCCGATGCTTTTGAAGCACTTGTTGTCGGCAAGACTCTTGAAGAAGTCAAGGCTCTCGTCGCTGAAGGCAACAAAGGCACCGACGAAGTTGTGAACGCAGGTTGCACCATCATGATCAACGAATTCGTTTCCGCGATCGAAAAGGCTTACAACGCCGCTGAAGAATCTGCCGTTACCGCCGCAGACTCGCTGAAAGTCACGGTTGCTACCGAGCAGACCTGCACGGATGCCACCGAAGAAAAAGACGGTTCCAACAAGGTTGCCGTTACCGTATTTGCCGCCGCTGTCAACGCAGAAGGCAAAGTCGTTGACTGTGCCAGCGATTGCGTGGAAGTTACGTTCACGTTCGACCTTGCAGGCGTTGCAACCCTTGATACGACCAAGGAAGTTCTTTCCAAGAAAGAACAGGGTGCTGACTACGGCATGGTCGCTTATGCAGGTTCTGCCAAAGAATGGTACGAACAGGCTGCCGCTTTCGATGCCGCTTGCGTAGGCAAGACCGCCGCTGAGATCGCAGGTCTTGTTGCCGAAGACGGTAAGGGCGTTGCCGATCTGCAGACCGCAGGTTGCACGATCTACGTAACGGGCTTTGTAAAGGCCGCTTCCAAGTTCTGAGTAATACTGTAATATTGCAAAATAAAGAGAGAGACATTCCTCTCTCTCTTTTTGTTTTCGGGGTTAAAGAATGAAACGAGTGATCGCTTTTGTGCTTGCACTGTGCCTGTCGGTTTTGTGTCTGAGTGCGTGTGCAACGCAACCGCAGAAAAGTAAATTTTCAGCCCATTCCATGGATTATTTTGATACCGTTACCACTGTCACGGGCTACGCTTACACGCAGGAAGAATTTGATGCCGTAACGGAGGAAATTTTCTCCCTGATGGGGGAATACCACCACCTGTACACGATCTATCATCGGTTTGACGGCACGGAAAATCTCTGCACGGTCAATGAACTGACGGACGGTGTGCACCGCACGGTAAAAGTTGACAGGCGTGTCATCGATATGTTGCTTTTTGCAAAAGAGATGTACGAACAGACGAACGGTATGTTGAATATTGCCATGGGAAGCGTGCTGTCTTTGTGGCATGATTACCGCACGGTCGGTAAGGACGATCCCGCACAGGCATCCCTGCCGCCCATGGAAAGACTTACTGCTGCCGCCGAGCATTGTGACATTGAAAAAATGGTCATTGACGAGGTCAACAATACGGTCACTCTGACCGATCCTTTGATGACCTTGGACGTCGGAGCCGTCGCAAAGGGCTACGCCGTTGAGCAGGTCGCAAAAATGCTGGAAGAAAAAGGCATTTCGGGGTACGTGCTGAACGTGGGCGGGAACGTGCGTACGGTCGGCACGAAGGCGGACGGAGAGCCGTGGGCAGTCGGCATTGAAAATCCCGACAACGGCGATTATTTTGCCTATCTGTATCTGTCGGGTGAATCGGTCGTCACCAGCGGATCGTATCAACGTTTTTATTATGTGGACGGACAGGCGTATCACCACATCATCCATCCCGATACCCTCATGCCCGCCACGGGATATATTTCCGTGTCCGTCGTCTGCAAGGACAGTGCAATGGCGGATGCTCTGTCCACCGCACTGTTCTGTATGGAACGGCAGGACGGACTCTCCCTCATTGAATCCATCCCCGAAGCCGAGGCCATGTGGGTGGATGCCGACGGAAACAAGACTTATTCCTCCGCATGGAGTCGATATGCACAACAAAATGACGGATAAGGACGGTGTTTTATATGTTTGAAAATTTTGCAGTGGAATTCAAAGAATTTCTCGTTCCCGTGGCGGAAATCACTTCCGGTTTTTTGGAACTGATCGGAATCGTCATTATTTTTATCGGTTCCATCCGTGCATTGGTTCGTATGTTGCAAAGCATAAAGAAGAAACGGCCTGCGGAGATCGTTACGGATCTCGGTAAGGCTTTGTCGCTGGCACTGGAATTCAAAATGGGTGCCGAGATCATCAAAACCGTTATCATTCACAATCTTGAAGAACTCGCCATTCTCGGTGTGGTTATCATCATCCGTGCCCTTCTTGCGGTCATTATTCATTGGGAGATCCGCATTGAACAAAAGAACCGCTGTGCGGAAAAAGATAAAACTTCTCAAACAGAAAACAGCGGGACGTGATTCGTATGGGACAATTATTGGATCGGGCAATTCAGTTTGCCGTACAAATGCACGCAGGACAACTGCGAAAGGGGTGCGATATACCCTATATACTGCATCCGTTGGAAACGGCGGCGATCGTTGCGACCATGACCACCGATGATGCCGTTCTTGCGGCGGCGGTACTGCACGATACCGTAGAGGATACCGCGGCTACGGCAGAGCAGATCCGAGCATTGTTCGGGGATCGCGTGGCGTTGCTTGTGGCAGGGGAGAGCGAAAACAAACGCGAACACCTGTCAGCGGAATCCACGTGGAAAACACGCAAGCAGGAAACGATCGATCATCTCAAAGATGCACCGAGGGAAGTGAAAATGATAACGTTGGGCGATAAACTGTCCAATATCCGTTCGATGTACCGCGATCATCAGTTCCTCGGTGAAGAACTGTGGCAACGCTTCAATCAAAAAGACAAGAACGAGCATCGCTGGTACTATCAGAGCATTGCCGACAATCTTTCTGAATTGCAGGACTATGAAGCATATAAAGAGTTGGGTGAACTGATTGAAAAAACCTTCGGTGCACAGCCGTGAGCCAAAACCGTATCAGCGGACTGTTCCGACGGAGGATACATAAATCTTTGCGGACTGATCTGCGGACCGACGAAGTCGCACAAAGCCTTTTATATCGGGCTTTTCGGCTTGTCGGTTGTTTTGCTGTTGCGGACTGCTTTGTGGGTTGATGTATATTTTTCTGCGGACCGTTTTGAGGACCGTACATACTATTATATATAGAAAGAATGTTTAAAAGAATGTTATGTAAGAAAGAGAGAGAATGAGCCGTTCGCACGCACAAAAAAAACAGCGGTGAGAAATTTTTGTTTTTTCGGAACGTTCTCTTTGCGATCGGCGTTTTGTTTGTCTACGCAGCGTAGGTTGTAAAAACTGCCGCACGGTGCTATAATCGCTTTGTTTCAAAAAGAAAAAAGGAGTGGCATTTATGGATGCGTATATCATCGGAACGACGATCCGTTCTCTGCGTGAACAGAAAGGACTGACGCAGACACACCTTGCTGATCTTTTGGGTGTGAGCAGCAAAGCGGTTTCCAAGTGGGAAACGGGAAAAGGTTTGCCCGATATCACGCTCATAGAGCCGTTGGGGAATGCACTCGGCGTGTCCGTAACGGAACTGCTGTCGGGTGAGGTCGTTACGAATAAAAACGTTTCTTCCAACATTCTGCGGTCAAAGTTTTACGTCTGCCCGCTGTGCGGCAACATCATGCGTACCGTGGGGGATGCCCTCGTCAGTTGTTGCGGCATTGCCCTGCCGCCGCTGGAAGCCGAGGAACCCGATGAAATGCATGAATTGCAGATTGAAAAAGTGGAGGATGAATATTTCCTCACCGTGTCCCACGAGATGACCAAAACACATTTCATTTCATTCATTGCCCATCTGACAAATGACCGCGTGACGTTCGTCAAACTCTATCCCGAGGGAAACGCGGAAACACGCATGAGCCTTCGCGGCAGGGGATATGTATACTATTATTGCAACAAACACGGGCTTATGCGGAAAAAACTGTAAAAATCTTTACGGAGAGACCGAATGATAAATTATGATTTATGCACATAAATCATAATTTACAAAATACTGGACAATACGCCGATTGTGTGCTACAATGCTGTGCATGATACTTCGGAGGATATAAAATGTATAACATCCAACTCGGTAAAAGCGGTTTGTCCGTACCGACCGTGGCGGTCGGCTGTATGCGAATCAGCAACATGACCGAACGCGAAGCGACGGCGTTTGTGAACACGGCACTTGAACACGGTGCTTGCTTTTTTGACCATGCCGACATTTACGGCGGCGGTAAAAGCGAGGAAGTGTTCGGAAAGGCAATTTCCGGATATGACCGTGCGGATATTTTAATCCAGACCAAATGCGGCATCCGCAAAGGTCAGTTTGATTTTTCGTATGCACACATCGTAAATTCCGTGGACGGAAGTCTCAAAAGACTCGGCACGGAGTATATTGATGTGTTGCTGTTGCACCGTCCGGATGCACTCATGGAGCCCGATGAGGTTGCAAAGGCTTTTGACGATCTGAAAAGGGCAGGAAAAGTACGCCATTTCGGCGTTTCCAATCAGAATCCGTATCAGATGCAGCTCCTGCAGAATGCCATGGATATGCCCCTTTGTGCCGATCAGTTGCAGTTCGGCGTGATGCATACGCCCATGATCGATGCCGGCATCAACGTGAATATGTACAACGAATCGGCTGTGAACCGTGACGGCGGCGTGCTTGATTTCTGTCGGCTTCACAACATCACCGTACAGGCGTGGTCACCGATGCAGTACGGCTTCTTCGAGGGTTGTTTTATTGGCAACGAAAAATTCCCCGCACTCAACGAAACCTTGCAGACCATAGCACGGCGTTACGGTGTTTCCGAAACGTGCATGGCGTTTGCATGGATATTGCGGCATCCCGCAAAAATACAGCCTGTTACGGGAACGACCGATCTGTCCCGCCTTGCTGATTGTCTGAACGCCTGCAACATCCGCATCACCCGTGAAGAATGGTATGAAATTTACCGTTCGGCAGGCAATATTCTGCCCTGATGCGGCGAGAGGTTTGTATATGAAAAAAAGAGTGTTTTATACGGAACTTTCTTATGTTTTCGGGCTTGTTATCATGGCGTTTGCGGCTTCGTTCACGGAAAAAGCGGATTTCGGTATGTCCATGGTGGTAGCCCCTGCCTACATATTGCATCTGAAAGTGTCGCAGTTTCTCCCGTGGTTTTCGTTCGGCGTGTCCGAATACGTATTTCAGGGATTTCTCATCGCACTGACCGCCCTCATCATGCGAAAGTTCAGACTTTCTTACCTGTTTTCGTTCGTCACGGCGGTGCTGTACGGCACGTTGCTGGACGCGGCAATGGCTCTGATCGCACCCTTGCCCGATGAACACATTGCCTTCAGATTGTTGTGGTACGTACTGGGCACGGTGTTTTGTTCGTTTGCCGTGTCGCTGTTTTTCCACACCTACATTTCCCCCGAAGCATACGAACTCATCGTCAAGGAACTCGCACACAAATTCAGTTTCAACATCAACAAGGTCAAGACTGCTTTTGACTGCATCAGCGTGGTGCTGGGCATCAGCCTGTCCTTTGCCTTTTTCGGCTTCGGCGTGTTCAGGGGCGTCGGTATCGGTACGGTCGTCTGTGCCGTTATCAACGGCTTTTTGATCGGCAGATTCTCAAAACTGCTGGAAACGCACTTCTGCTTCAAAAACAGATTCAACGCCGAAAAATATTTCAGATAAAATAAACGAAAGAGGAAAGCCGATTTGAAAGACGAAGCGAAAGAAAAAACGCCCTTTCTGAATAAAAAGGACGTGCCGATGTGTGTTTTTATGGCGGTTACGGCGGTGCTCATCGCGGTGACGAGCGTGATATACAAGCAGAGTTTTCTGCGTGTGCTGCCGCTGTTCATTTCGCTGTGCGTGGGGCTGTTTCAATCGCGGGTGAGTCGCTATGCGAGCCTCGTGGGCGGTGTGAATTCGGTGCTGTACGCACTCGTGTACGTTTACTATCATCTGTACGGCTCGGCTCTGTATGCCCTGTTGGTGTCCTGTCCGATCCAGATATTGACCTTCGTGCGTTGGAATAAAAACAAATGGAAACAATCCACGGTGCTGCGGAAAATGAGTGTGAAACAACGCCTTGTGATGACGGCCGCTTTTTGTGCCGCGTTTACTGCACTGTGGTTTATTCTGCCGCTTCTCGGATCTGAGTACGTATTTCTCGACACGGCATCCTCGCTGTTGGGTATCATCACGTCGTTTATGATGATGTTTGCCTATATTGAGTATACGGTACTCATGCTCACGGGCTGTGTCGTGAGCATCGTTCTGCACGTCACGATGCTTGAAAACTCGCCCGATATCATGCCGCATCTCGTGTATTCGGTGTATTCGCTGGTCTGTGTTGCCCTGTCCTGTCTGCGGGCTAAAAAACTGTATGACAGCCAGCAGGGGAAAGCGGAATCGGATTGAGAAATTGCGGCTTGTCGGAATGTTTTTCGCAGACCGACTGCCTACCACACCCTTGTCGCCCCTGAAAGGGGAGATGTCTGCCGCAGGCAGACAGAGGGGTTTTGGCGGCAATATCAAACTATTTTCTTCAAATTTGTGCAAACTTGACAAACCCCTCTGTCACTTCGTGACATCTTTTTCTCCGAAAACGGGAACCCCTTTGTCAGCGTTGCTGACATTTCCCCTAACAGGGGAATAACCTTTCAGGGGCGACAAGGGTTTGAGGGGTGCCGACAGTTAAACAAACCGCAATTTTCATAAAGAATCAAAAAAAGCAGTATCTGCCCGTGCGGAACAGATGCTGCTCTTTTTTATGTTTGTTTATGCGGTTTTGTGCGTTGCGTTGTAAAAGTCTTCCAGTTTTTCGTAAATGGTTTCGCTCAGGCGGTTCAGCGGTTCCAGGAAATCTTCGTCATACAGCGTGATCCACGTGTAGATGTGGCGGTAGAGATGGTTGAAAGCGTTGTCCGTGGAAAGGTCGTGGCGGTTGCGTTCACCCATGCGGGTGACACCCATGGCAAGAAAATCCCTGTACAGGTCTTCTCTTGCTTTCATCCACAGGTAAGGCGTTTGCAGTTTTGAAAATTCCGATTTGGACTTGGAGCATTTCCAGTACCGCCAGCAAAGTTCACTGCGTAGGATCTGTGCCAATTGTTCTTCGTTTTCCGCAAGTTCCTTTGCCTGTTCCCAGAGGGCGTCGCATTTCTTGACGTCCTTGCGTGACATATTTTTGAGCATTCTGCGTGAGGACGTTTCGATCTGCAGGTGCGAGAAACGGGTGACGGCGTGATCGGTGATGATGTCGATGAATTCCTTGAGCTGTTCACCGCCGGGGCCGTAAACGCCTTTCATGTAAGCGAGCATTTCCGCATCGTAATCGAGATACGGATTTTGCATGAGTTTTGTCAGCAGGTAGGTCTTCATTTCACCGAATTCGCCGTCGCTGTCGGCAATGTAGTAAACGCCCTGTTCGTAAATTCCCTTGACGTTGTGTTCGTAGAAGATCTGAATGTTTCTCTGCAATACGCCGAAATTGGGGTAGATGCAGATGGATTCATCGCAGTTGAGAACGTAGTCCCAGATATACAGACGGTTGCAGATTTTGCTCCATTCGGTCAGATCCTGCATGAAGGCAACGTTTTCCTTGCAATCGGGGTCGTCCAATGTGTGACCGAAACAGCATTCAATGGAGCAGAGACGTACGATGATGTCTTCACGCGGCACGACGTCGGTCGGGGCTTTACGCGTATACTGATAGGCAAAGGTGTCAAAGGCTATGTTGTCGTAATCGCCTGCGGCTTTGACGGCGGCGGCAACCTCGTTGACAAAGGTCAGCATCGGGCCGGATTGGGAGCCGTTTTTCTCGGCAAGAGCCGTGCAGGTCTCGCATTCGCAGTATTCGCCGTTGTCATTCTGTGTGACGGATACGATCTGTACGGTGGCTGAGGGATCGTGTTTTTCCTCCAACAGTGCCAATACTTCCCGTATGACCGTATTCTTGACGTCCTCGTTCGTCAGGCAAAGCTGGGCGGTGGAGCGTTTACCGTCACGCCATGCATAGTATTCGGGATGTTCGTCAAAATAAGTTTCGGGTTTGCAATAGAAATTTACGAGCGTGTGGCTCGATCCGCCGAGGTATTCCACCGCACCGCCCTGTTCGGCGGTTAAGTTTTTGTAAATGCCGCCCGTAAGCCCGTTTGCAACGGAAAACTCGGGATCGCGGGCACTTTTGGTATCGGTTTCTGAATACTCAAAGAACGGCGTGTAGTCCTCACTGATGCCCACGGGTACACACAGGTTTTCGTCTTCGGGAATGAGGATCACTTCGTCTTCATACCAGTGGCAATCGCAGTATTTCTCCAAAAACGCATAAACGCCGTTGATGGCACCCTTGTTGCCGCTGCCGAGAATGCGGATCTCATTTTCGGTCGAGGTGAGGGTATAACTGCCGTCGGTACGGTCATTTTGCGTGGAGTCGAATGAGCTGACGTACAAAGCGACCGTGTCGGCTTCGGCTTTTGTGACGATGGAAATCTCATTGCCCGTGATCTCCTGCAGGTAGTATTGCAGGCGTTGGGCGGCGTAGGTGTCCGTGATGCTCGCATCCTCCGCGAGTACGATCACCGCATCAAAAATCTCAATTGCAGACGTCTGTGCGGCGACAGTCATGCAAAAAAGAAATGCAAAAATTATGACAGCGAGAACGGTACAAAAACTCTTTTTCATGTATTTTTTCTCCTTCCGAAATCTGATTGATTCCATTATAAAGCAGTCGCCGTTTTTTGTAAAGAGGAACGGTATATTTATGTTGCGAAAATCGAAAAAATATGTTATACTGTTTATATCCGTGTTCTGAAAGGTGGAAAAGGAATTGTTTGATATTCTCATTGCCGTGGTTTCCGTACTCGTGTTTGTATGGTGGATCAAACTTGTATTCAAAATGGCATGGGGCACCGCCAAAATTTTAGCTACGGTGTTGGCTGTGTCTGCTTTGATCGTGCTCATCGTCTGTCTGCTGTTTGCAAGCGGCATACTGTTGCTCATTCCGCTGGGGCTGCTTTTGGGAGCAATCGGTATCGTCAAAGCGGTTGCCGACAAAAACTGACAGAGAATGATATAATGAAAAGGAGAACAGAAAAATGAAAAAAACGATGAAACTGTGCAGTGTCTTTATGGCAATGCTGTTGGTGGTCTTCAGTTGTGTGGCTCCTGCAAATGCCGTTTCCGCTTGGGACGTGCTGTGGGCTGACGAAGAAGAAGCCGCACGCGGCATCATCATGCAACCCGGTTCTGACGAGACACAGCGTAACTTTTCGTGGTATGCGGATGCCGATGTCACTGCTTGCAGTGTGCTGGTCGGCACGGATGCACTGCTGACGGATGCAAAAGCATTTGACGGTGAATTGATCGCTTCCTATCAGGGCGATCAGGTTGCAAAAGTGACAGTATCGGGACTTTCCTGCGGCGAAACATATTATTACGCCTGCGTTTCGGGAGACGAAACAAGTGCGGTTTATTCTTTTGAAACCGTGGAAGACGATGCTTTCTCCGCACTGTACATTTCCGATATTCACGTTTCGGGTGACAGCAGAGACGGTGTGAAAGACACTGCTTTTGCCTTTGCCGATCTGCTTGCACAGGCAAGCACCAAAGCCGATCTGAATCTCATTCTTTCCGCAGGCGATCAGGCTTCGGACGGACTTCGCTGTGAATACGAAGGACTTACGTTCTCACCCCTTTCCCGCAGTCTGAGTTTTGCCACGTCCATCGGCAACCACGACCGCAAGGGCGTTGATTACCGCTTCTTCGGTAACCGTCCCAATGAAACGAGAGGTACGGTCAGTTCCTATCAGGGCGGTGACTATTGGTTTGTCAAGGGCGACGTGCTGTTTTTGTGCATCGACTCCAACAACGCAAGCGGTACGGATCATTATAATTTTATCGAAAATGCGACCGATGCCAATGCGGATGTCAAATGGCGTGTCGTCATGATGCACCACGATCTGTACGGCGGCACGATTGAGAGCAGAGAAGATGAAAACAATCTTCTGCGGTTGCTGTATTCTTCCATGTTTGATGCGTTCAATATTGATCTGGTACTGACGGGACATTCCCACCATTATTCCGTAACGGACGTAGTGTACGACGGTCAGAGCGTACAGGAACTGACCGACGGCGGCACGGTTGAAAATGCACAGGGTACGGTTTACATGGTTTCCGCTTCGGTCGGAAGACCCCGTGAAGCCGATCAGATCCCCTACAGCGATCTGATCGCAATCGGTATGGACGATTACACCGAACGTCTGTACAACGTCATTGATTTCTCCGCTGATGCCATCACCGTAACTACGTATGAAATGAATGAAAGCGACGCCGTTCATTCGTTTACGCTTACCAAAACGGACGATTACGAAGCCCCGCAGTTGCATACGTTCAGAAAAATGCTGTCCCGTTTTGTGAATATCATCGGAACGATCTACGCCGTTTTCAATAACATCGGCGAGTATTCCGATCTGAAAGAAGACGGTTACAACGTATCCCTCGGAGATTTTATCTTTTAACAAATAATCGGTTGCCATTTTGTTTGTAATGTGATATAGTACTGCTATGGAAAAAAGGAGGAGACTTCTATGTATGCTGTTATCCGCAAGATCATGACCTTTCTGCTATCTTTTCTGGTGTTCTTTGCATCGCTGTTCGGTGCAGGTGAACTCTCGTTCAGCGTGGAAATGCCGTCTTTGGATGCAGGGGAACTCGGTCAGTACGTGGATCCCTTTACAGGCACGGGCGGTATGCCTTATATGAGCGGTATGACCTATCCGGGTGCACAGGCTCCCAACGGTGCGGTCAAACTCAGCCCCGATACGGGCATCGTCGGCGGTAAAAAACTGATCAATAACTGGGCAAACGGCGGTTATTCCTATATTCACACGCATATCATCGGTTTCAGCCATACCCGTCTTTCGGGTACGGGTGCCGCTGATATGGGGCATTTCCGCGTAACCCCCACCGTAGGCAACAGAGATGCGAGTGCTTTGCTGTTTACGCATGACGATGAAATCGCAACGGCAGGCTATTACGCCGTGAATCTGCCCGGCATCGGATGTATGGCAGAACTGACGGCATCCGCCCACGTCGGTGCACACCGTTATACGTTCCGCACCGAAAAGGATGCAAGAATTTATATCGACGTTACGTCCTTCATGCTCAACGGTCAGTCCATGGGCGGTGAAGCGTATTATGATGAAGCAACGGGTGAGATCACGGGCAGTGCCACGGTCGACACCGCGTTTACAGGCCGTTACGGCGGTCTTAAAGCCTATTTCGTTGCCGTTTTCAACAAAACACCCGAATCCGTCAGCATTTTGAATGAAAGCGAAACACAAGTCGGTGTGGATGTCAATTTCGGCAACAGCAAAAACGATCCTATTGAAATGAAACTGGCGATCAGTTTCGTAAGCGTTGAGAATGCAAGGGAGAATCTGATTGCGGAAACCGACGGCCTTGATTTTGAAGGCGTACGTGCCGCTGCGAGAGATGCATGGGAAGACAAACTTTCGCTGATTACGGTCGAAGGTACGGACGAAGTCAAGGGTAATTTCTACACCGCTTTGTATCACACCATGCTCATGCCCACCACCTACACCGACGTAAACGGTGAATACCTCGGTTTCGATCAGACGGTCGGCACTGCGGACGGCTTTACCTACGTTTCCGACGTTTCCCTGTGGGATACCTTCCGCAACGTGACCGCTTTGCAGACACTCATCAGCCCCGAACTGCAGAACGATATGCTTAACTCCCTGCTTGCCATGGCAGATGTTTACGGTGCCATTCCGCGTTGGCCGTCGGGCGGCGGTGAGACCCATTCCATGTTCGGCAGTCCTGCCAATATGACATTCACCGAGAGTTATCTCAAAGGCTATGATGATTACGACATCGAAGCCGCCTATGCATACATGAAAAACGAAGCCATGACCGATTTCGGCGGTGCAAAAGGCAGAGTGAACAACAAATACTACATGGAATACGGCTATATTCCTGCCGATCTGACAGGGGACGATATGTGTGTCAGCCGTACGCTTGAATATTGCTATGCAGACTACTGTCTGGCTGTTCTTGCAGAGGAACTCGGTTATGCGGAAGATGCAGAGTTTTTCTATGCACGTTCACGCAATTACGAAAATCTGTGGGATGCCGAAACCGAGTGCTTCCGTCCGAAAAATGCAGACGGCTCGTGGTATGATAGTTTCTCCAAGAATGCCATCAGTTTTGTTGATGACATTTTCGGTACGCAACTTGCTTTCGGTTATTGCGAAGGCGGTGCAAGACACTGGCAGTGGGCAGTACCTTACGATACGCAGGCTCTCATTGCACTCTACGGCGGCGAAGAAGCCTTCGTTGAAGAACTGACCGCATTCATGGAAGATGCAAGCCCCATCCGCAATTCTCCCGTTCCGAGCAGCGGTTACTGGCACGGCAACGAACACGATCTGCACGCGGCGTATCTGTTCAACGATGCAGGACAGGCACAACTGACACAGAAATACGTCCGTTACGCTTTGGATACCTATTACGCAACCGCACCCGACGGCGTGGACGGCAATGAGGACGGCGGTGCATTGAGTGCATGGTACGTGCTGAGTGCGATCGGCATTTACCCCGTAGCCGGCACGGATGAATACTGGATCGGCTCTCCCTGTGTAGACAGTGCGACCGTCACGCTTGCAAGCGGCAACACGCTGACCGTGACCGCCGAAAATCAGAATGCTGACAACGTATACGTACAGAGCATCACGCTCAACGGTGTGAAACTCACAAGTGCAAGAATCAGCCATGAACAGCTCATGCAGGGCGGCACACTGACCTTTGTGATGGGTGCAGATCCTGCCGAAAACGGCGGATTCTGAGCATAAAAAGCAGAATAGAAACAATAAAAACCCGAACTTCACAGTGATGTGAGGTTCGGGTTTTTGGTGCGTGGAAACAGACGATTTACGGTTTGTTAAACAAACCGCATTTATGCAATTATTTTCCGTAATTGAAGTTGTTGAACATTTCTTCGCGGCCGTTGAGCAGTTCAGCCTGCACCTGTTTGTCTGCCATGCTGTCGGGCAGGTCAAAGGTGAGCAGCACCGCCGTTGCGGGGGCTGTATCCTTGCGTGTGATCGGTTCGTCTTTTGCGGCGTACAGGTGCTCTGTGCAGTCATAATCGCCGTCGATGTCAACGGGACACAGCACCAGCGTACGGTCGGCAAATGCCACCAATTTGGTCACGTTAACGGCATAGAGCATCGTGTCACCATCCATGACGGTAAACGCTCCGTCACCCTCCAGACACATATTGACCGCAAACGGACTGTAACCTTCAATATAACGGTGGAAGTGGAAGAACGGATCGCCGCCTTCCTCGTCACGCATGGGCTGACCGTCCGTACGGCTGATCCGTACGAGAGCGTAGTATTCGACGTTTACCTGCCATTCAAACACCATGTCACCGCTTGCAAGCGAGCCGCTGACGAGACGGTTACGAAGTTGTTCGGCAGGGACGACGCTTTCAAGGGAGAAAATATAATCACCGCCCGTTTGCGTTACATTGATAAAAACTTCCTTTTCGCGGTCGGGAAGAATGAAGTAGTTTTCGTCTTTTGCAAGAATATCGTCGCTTTGTGCCCGTCTTGTCTTAAAATCCTCCACGCCGTCCGCTGTGCCTGCGTTTTGGGCTCTGTCAATCAGGTTGTCACGCCATTCGGGGCTGAATACCGCCCATCTGTTTGCAATGCCGGATGCACCTGCCGCAACTGCAAGACAGACGAATACCGTCAGCACCGCAAGCAGAGATACCGTGACTTTGCGTTTGGATTTCACTTTGCGGTCGTGTTGCATCACCCGGTCGGTGACTTCTTCGATCATTTCTTTATTCGTTTTCATGCAGAAAAACCTTCCTTTCGTAATTGCTCTTTCAGCGCTTTCCTGGCTCTGGAAACAAGACTTTCGACGGCGTGCACGTTTTTGTTCAACAGGAGCGCGCATTCCTTGTTGGACAAGCCTTCAAAATACGTCAGCCACAGGATCTCACGGTAGGCAGGTTGCAGTTTTCCGAGCACTGCGAGTACGTTTTGCTTTTCTTCATCGGCAAAATACCGTTCTTCGGTCGTCGGTGCATCGTCGGGTATCAGCACCGCATCCTCATACGTCAGCGGCACACTGCGTTTTTGCTTTCTGAGGTATCGCAGTGCCTCGTTCTTGCCGATGGTGTACAGCCACGTTTTGAAGGATGCCGTGGGTTTGTAGTGCGGTTTTTTGATAAAGAGCTTCACGAACGTTTCCTGCGTGAGTTCTTCCGCCAACTGTGCATCACCCACGATCGTCTGCAAAAACAGTTCAAGCCCTGCACGGTGCTCGGTAATGATCTGTGCGATCGCATCCTTGTCGCCGTGTAAAAAGCGGCGGTATTGTTCAGCCGTGTTGTCCATCGTATTGTCTCCTTTCCGAAAAGCAGAATGAACGCCTTTCACTTATTTAACCCACGAAAACGAAAAACCTCACAGCAAAGCAGAATAAAACAAAGGGGCTGTGCTTTCGCACAGCCCCCGTTTTGCAGGGAGAATCAATCAGGTATCAAAGATTGAATGTTTCTTTGAACCAGTTGATGATCTTCTTGAAGAGATCGAGGAGCTTCGTGAAGAACGGAATCAAACCGCTGGATGCAAGACCTTCGGAATCGAAGATGTCATCCATGAAGTAATCCAGAGCTGCTGCAAGCATATTACCGACAGTCAGTTCATCCGGGTTGTCGGACTTGCCGAGATCTTTGAGGATCTTTTCCCATTCCTTGTTGATGTCCTTGAGGATGCCGTTGGCCTCTTCAACGCCGAGGTCAAGGCCGTAGAAGATGTAGTACAGGGTTGCAAGGGAAGCTTCGATACCCTGGTCGGTTTCGCCCATACCGTACTGGATGGTAGCGAATACAGCAGCCATGTACTTTCTTGCATCATCGCTCATACCCATTTCGGACTGCATCAGGTCAAGCACCATTTCACCGTTTTCGGACTGGTTGATGAAAGCCACCAACAGGCGAAGAACGATGGTCACCATTTCGGCGGTGGTGCCGCCTTCAATGCCGGATTTGGCATCGGTGTAGACCATTCTGTAGGCAAGCTTGCCGTTTGCAGAGTAGTAGGATTCAAGTTTACCTGTGGTCAGTTCAAGAATTGCGCTGAAGTCATCAAGCAGGTCAAACTCATAACCGGTGCTTTCTGCGATCATGTCAAATGCGAGATCGATGAGCGTTTCAAACGTGACTTCATCAAGACGGATACCAAGCATTTCGTAAAGATCGATCTTTGCGATCGGCTCAATTGCGTTGAATACGACGTAAACAGCGTTGAGCGTATTCTTTACGACTGTATCAAGGCCGTTGGAGTTGATGAAGTAGATGATGTTGGGCAGCATTGCGAAGATTTCCGTCGCAGGATCGAGCATGATTTCGTCGAGTCTGTCGAACAGCGGGTTGAGAATGGAGGTCAGCAGAACGCTGTCATCATTTTCAACCTGTGCATAGTAGGAATCCTTGGTCAGGATGCCGTCGCAATCAAGAACTTCGAGAAGCGGAATGATACCGAATGCATAACCCTCTGCACCGAACAGAGTGATTGCATCGTAGCCTTTTTCATCCAGGAAGAACGTGATGTCTTCGTTTGCAAGCAGCCACTTGAGAAGCGGGAAGATGGGTTCGAGCAGTTCGCAGAGAGCAGTGGTGAACTGTTCTCTGTCGTTGTCAAACTCAGCAACTTCGTAGTTGACGATTGCGTCGATGTCTACGCCGAGGCTGGTCTTGAGGATGCCCTTGATGTATTCGCCGCCTTCAACACCCGAGATGCTTTCTGCAACGCCTGCGAGAGCGTCACGGATTGCAATGATGTTTGCACTGTTGTAGAGGTTGCCGTTGATGAGGGTGTTGATGAGATCTTCGAAGCTGTTGATGTTGATGCCGTCGATCTGAATACCGAGCAGGTAGATCAGGTTGTCAATGAAATCACTGAAATTGTCGGCAATGTACTGTGCCATTTCTTCTGTGTAGATTTCGCCGTAAGCGAAGTCTGCAAACAGTTCGCTCGTTGCAAGAGCGGAGAACACATAATCAGTGTCGGCATATTCGGTGAATGCCCAGTCGAATTCCTGTACGGGAATCTCGCTCATGTTGAAGATGTTCAGCAGGAGCTGATAGATATCTTCGCCGAGCAGATCCTTGAGGACTGCGGCGTTTGCTTCGTCCATGGCGATCATAACAACGAGGTTTGCAAGAACGGTGACCATGTCATGCTTTGCAAAGTCATCATTGTAACCCATCTTGTAGGTGACGGAGTAGGTGCTGACGGATGCGTACTGGGTAACTTCACCGAGAGCAAAACCGACAAGTACGTCATTGAGCAGTCTTTCATCAAGACCGGTCAGTTCGCCGACTACTTCGATGATCGCAGCAACCGTGAGGTTGTCAAGGCTGATGGAAACATCGGTATCCTGCAGGCCGAGCAGTTCTTTGAGGTTGATCAGAGAATCAATGCTCAGATCAATGCCGAATGCTGTCAGTTTTTCAAGAAGAATGTCGATCGCGGCTGTCATGTTGTTCAGAGCAACCGAAACGCCGTTTGCATTCAGGAAGTACAGAAGATTCGGAAGAAGTTCAAATACTTCGTTGACGGGATCTGCGAGGATTTCGTCAAGACGGGTGAAGGTTGCAAGGAAGATGGCTTCGAGGTCATCAGCATCGTCAGCTTCGGGAGCAGCAACGCCGAGAGCTTCAAGAATGAGAGCAAGACCTTCGTTGTAGCCGTAACCGCCGTTGATAACGATTGCATCGGAGGTAGCGGAAGCGGATGCTTCATCAACAAAGAATCTGAAGTCTCTGCCGAAGAATGCCCATTCCACAACACCCTTTGCATAGTTGGAAAGAACTTTTGCAAGTTCGCTTGCGAATTCTTCTGCGGTGTCGATGCCTTCGGGTGCGGTGTAAGCAAGAAGACCTTCGAGATCAACGTCAAGCAGAACACCTGCAACGTCAAGCAATGTAGCGTCGATGTCGCCGAGGAAACCTGCAACAGCATCTACGATTGCCTGAATGTTTTCAGAGGAGTAGATCTTGACGGTGTCAGCAAGAAGTGCTGCAAGGGAATCATAGTTGCCGTCGATGAGACCTGCGACGAGGTCACCGATGCCGCCGAGATTGTCAACTACGTATTTTGCGCTTTCTTCTGTCCAGTTGTTCGGATATTCGATCGACATCTTCATAACCTGTACGGTGTTGTTGGTGTAATCGATACCGTCTTCAGCCCAGCAGTAATCCCAATCGGGAGCGGCATAGGCAACGGGCATATCGGCAAATACGCCCTGCAGAGAGGAGATAACGTCAATACCGAGCATTTCGTCAAGGATTGCGGCATTTTCTTCGTCGGCAATCAGCAGGAGAGCCAGAGTTGCAATGACGGTGATCATGTCGTGCTTGTCGAATTCATCGGTAAAGGTCATCTTATAAGCAGGCTTGCTGCTTACGGAGTCGTATTCGTTGATCTGACCGAGAGCGAAACCGACGAGAACATCTTCAAATACGGTTACGTCAAGATCGGTGAGAACGGTAGCGACTTCGAGGAGTGCGGCAATGGTAAGATTGTTGACGCTGAGTGCAACTTCTTCTTCGATGCCGAGAAGAGCCGGCAGGTCGATGAGTTCATCCAGATCAAGGTCAATACCGAATGCGGCAAGTTTGTCAAGAAGAATGACAACGGCTGCGGTGAGGTTATCGAATGCATAAGCAACGCCGTTTGCATTCAGGAAGTACAGAAGGTTCGGAAGAAGTTCGAAGATTTCTTCCACGGGAGATGCGAGGATTTCATCAAGGCGGGTGAAGGTTGCAAGGAAGATCTCGTCGAGGTCTTCGGCACTTTCTGCAACGGGTGCGTCAACGCCGAGAGCTTCAAGAATGAGAGCCAGACCTTCGTTGTAGCCGTAACCGCCGTTGATAACGATTGCATCGGAGGTAGCGGAAGCGG
>JAZNRU010000027.1:0-9332 GCA_045590895.1 Acutalibacteraceae bacterium | reverse complement strand
TTGTATTTTTTCGGCTCGTGCTCAATGGTGACGCCCAGACGGTAAAAAATCTCGATCCCTGCTTCGTGCAAGGCTTGTAAGTAGCGGTCGGTGAGTGTGAAATCGTAGTTCGCGGGATCATCGGTATCCGCGTTGAAGTCGGGAAAGATGTTCGGCACGTCCACGTAATGCGTACCGCCGTAGGTGCCGCCCGTATCGTGCAGACGGCACACGGGAACGTGCAGATTGGTGAAGTCGTCCAGCAACGGTCCGTAATTCGTTTTGCGGGCGGCGTTGTTGACACCGTGAACGGGTTTGATCTTACCCAGAGGTTTTCCGAAGTCTGCCTGTATAAACATTATTCTGTCCTTTCAAATCGTTTGATGTAAAGATATTCGCCGTTACCGTCGTGACCGATGCGACCGAATCCGCACCGTTCATACAGTTTCTGTGCGGGAATATTCTCGTATTTCGTTCGCAGTAAAATGCAACCGATGTCCTGTTCTTTGCAATAGTCAAAGGCGGTCTCCAGCAGGCGTTGACCGAGCCGCTTTCCTTGGAATGAATCACGCACGGCAACCCCCAGCCACGCGGCGGTGGTGTGAATATCCCATAAAAACAAAAGACCTGCCATGACGGTCTTTCCGTTTTCTTCTGCTTCTGCAAGCCAAAACAGATGGTTCGGTCTGCCGTTGTCAAGATAATCCAGCGTGCGGATCTCATTGCCGTGATTGACGTTGAAAAAGGATGCGGATCGCTCTCCCATGTTGTCGAAAAAATCCTGTACGAGCACCCTGTCCGTCGGCAGCAGGGGACGGATGACGATATTGCTGTTGTTCAAAACGAATACCACCTTTGCGTATGTTGTGAATATTTTATCACATAGCTGACTTGTCCGCAAGAGGCTGATTTTGTCGGAATGAAAAAGAAGTGTGAATTGCGGTTTGTCGAAATGCTTTTCGCAGACCGACTGCCCACCACTCCTTGTTTTTGAGGGATACCGACAGTTAAACAAACCCCAATTTGTCGGTTTCGTAACCACCCGATTTTCCTTGATGAAACAAAAAAGATGTATGATTTTCCCAAAACGGCATAAAATGGTTGACGAGGATAAATTTTGTTGAAAGTGCCATAATTTCACCTCTTTTTTTAGTTAAATTTAAGAAACGGAGTGTATCATACCTTATAATGGATTATATTGCACAAATGCGGCAATGTGTATCGGGATTTGAAGTTGACAAAAAAGAGCCCGTGTGATATAATACATCGGATATATGAAAGGATGAACAGTATGAAGAAACCTGTAAGCAGGATCCTTTGCGTTCTGCTGAGTATTGTAATGCTTGTGCCGGCAATCACGAGCGTTGCAGAAGCCACCTCGGACATTTCGGAAGAACCCGTTGTTCTCGCTCAGGTGGAAAATACCTTCTTTACGCCTGCAAGCGGTACGTTCTTTGAGGCAAAGGGAACGACCAAGCAACAGGGCATTGAAGTGTTCAAACTGGCGGCGGCACAGACCACCCCCGCGATCGCAAGCAAACTGTACGATATTTTGTTCCGTGCACAGTACCGTGTTACGGACTTCGGCGGCTCCATGTGGTGCAACCCGAATTATCACGGCTCTATTACCAGTGTCAACGACTCTGTTCTCGGCGGTGTTTATTGGGGTTGGAGCGCAAGAGGCTGCTTCTCGTACGCCATGTTCGTTTCGCAGTACACGAGAAACGGCATCGGCACGAGCAATAAAAAGAAACTTTACAGCATTCCCACCGCAACGGAACTCAAAAACTTCCTTGCCGCATACGCCGATCCCGGTGAGCATATTCATTTCTATTATTCGGGATCCGGTTACGGTGAGCATTCCGTCATTTACCTTGCAGGCACGGAGGACGGTTTCTATTTCCTGTCCGAAAACGGCGACAGCCTGGATATCCGCCTGTATTATGCGTCTTATGCTTATTTTACAAGCATCATGAAATTAAGCGGCGGCGAAAGCATCATTCTGTATTCCACCAATGCCGCCAAGGATACGCCTACCGATCCCGACAGCATCGTCATTCCCTACGAACCCGAAAAGGTCTCGTCGATCACTGCCGAAAACGGCCACACCTATACTTTCTATACCGGTGCGGATTCCTATGAAAAGGCGGCGTCTTATGCCAAGGAAGTCGGCGGCTATCTGGCTACGGTCACCTCTGCCGATGAACAGGCGATCGTCAACACCTTGCTGAAAAATGCACCCGTTCCGTTTGCATGGATGGGATTGAACGTAACGAATGGTGAATACCGTTGGGGTACGGGTGAAAACTACCTGTATCAGAACTTCTACAGCGACGATAAAAAGGGAACGCACGGTTTTATGTTTACCGATCAGTTGTTCTCGGGCTCTTACAGCGGCAAATGGGCAACCTGTACGGATTCCTACACCATCGAGGATGCAACTTACAACCGCAAAGACAGTTTCGGCTTTATCGTTGAAACGGGTGTGATCTTCCCGACCACCCTTGTGAAAGTCAGCGAAACGCTGGACGGGCTGAGTCATTACACCGTTTTTGACGGCGGTCTGACTTACAAGGAAGCACAGGAATTCTGCAAATCCATCGGCGGTCATCTGGCAACCGTTGAAACTGCAGAAGAACTTGCAACCCTCATGAATATGCAGAAAACGGCGGGCGGAAACTATATGCTCGGTGCTACGATGGTCGGTGAGGCCTGGACGTGGGAAGACAACTCTCCCATGCCCGAAGGCATCGTCTTGCCCGATGCCAAGTCCGGTTCGCATCTTGTAATCATGGTGGATGAAAGCGGTGCTCCGTTCTGGAACGTTACGGACGATACGAAACTTAACGGTTTCATCTGTGAAGTCAACCTGCATTCTTACAAGATCGGTGACGTCAATAAGGACGGTCAGATCACAACTTCGGATTCGCGTGAGATCATGCGTTACAGTGTCAGTCTGACACAGAATATCGACGTGCAGATCTTCGGTGATGCAAACCGCGATACCGTTATTGACAGTGCGGATGCCCGTATTGTTCTGCGTGCGGCTGTCGGACTGGAAAACTGGGAAGACTGGGACAGCATCGTTATTGACGAAAGCGAAGGCATATTCTGATTTTATTCAATATCTGCGGTACGGAAAGCAGTTTTTCGTACCGCAGTTGTTTTTTTGGTTTCAATATGATATAATCTTTGAGGCAAGTGTATATTTTCACTGTGAGAATAAATCAGCAGAGACGGAGAATCAGATTATGAAAAAAGCATTGTGTTTTTTGGCGGCTGTTCTGTTGTTGTCCGCTTTGACCGCCTGCGGTGAAAGCCAAGCGACAGTGCCCACAGAAGTGCCCACGACCAAAGTTTTGAACTATATGCCGGACGGTTCCGTGATCGAAGGGGAACTGCCTGCCGATTATTTTGCAAACACCGTTACGCAAGGTACGGTTTTTGAACCGACGTCGGGTGTCGGACAGAGCGTTGAGACGAGTGATACACCGACCGCCGTTCAGAATCCGACGGCCGAAGCCCCCGTTGCCGTCACGCAGACCGAGCAGATCATTGCAATTTACAATGACGTTTACAACAAAACGAAGGCAGGCGGAACGTTTACGGGAAGTGATGCCATCGTTATTTCCGATATTACCATAGACGGAGAAAAGAATTCCGCAGTGGATAAGGTCGTGCATTCGGTCATGGATGCCGTATATAAGCCGCAAACACTGCCCCTGCCGCCGTATTCAGAAGAAAATCCGTTTGACGTCTGCATTTTCACGGCGGAAGATGCACAGTCTGCCGAATGGAAAGACCTCGGCAACGGACAGGCTGAAATTACGGTTACACCCAAGCCGTCCGTCAATTCCACCCTCGGAAACGGACAGGGAAAAATGTTCAACGTCGTCAACGACATCGGCTTTATTTTTGATTATATGCCCGATTTTGCCTTCGGCTGGTCGGAAGGGGATATTGATTCCAACGTTATAGCCACGTATGACGGCGGTTATTGCCGCGTGGTGTATGACTGTGAGAGTATGCAGATTGTATCAGCTGAATACGTGATGAAACTGTGCATTGAGATCAACAATATGGAAGTGCTGTTTTCCTCGCATGACATCAGCGTGAATATGACGTATACGCAGACGTTCCCTGCAACGGCCTGATTCCGATTGATTCTACCGACAGTCGGTTGCGTGATTTTTGTATTTGTGTTACAAATACGGTGAGGTGAAACGTATGGATCTGCAAAAATGCGGTCAATTGATTGCCGAACAGAGAAAACAGTTGCAATTGACACAAAAACAACTCGGTGATTTGGTGGGCGTGTCCGACAAAGCGGTTTCCAAATGGGAACGCGGATTGAGTTTTCCCGACGTGGGGCTTTGCGAAAAACTCAGCACCGTATTACAGTTGTCGTTGGCGGAATTGCTCAGCGGTGAACGCGAGGAGCAAAGAGAAGGAAAAACGGAAGATCTTCTCACGGATACCCTGCGTTTATCCGATAAACAGATGAAGCAAAAACGACGGAGTCACCGCTTGCGTACCGTTTGTGCGGTTGTGGCCTGCCTGTTGCCGTTTTTTCTGCTGTGGTGTTACATCGTGAAGCCCGTGGACGGTACAAGCAAAAGCGATACCGTCTCCGCACAGGCTTTTCCGAGCGGCAACGTGCTGTCGCTGCCTATTCGTACCCGTGTCAACTACGGTGATTTTTATGCGTTCGGGGATATGCATTTCCGTTCGTCCGACAACCGCTACGAATTGGAAGAAAAAATACGTGCGTGGTTGCCCGATTGTACCGTGACCGATTACGGCAGCAGCATTCTGGTATCAAAAACGGATGCGGACGGAAAAACCGATCATTATCTGTTTGCCTGTCGCGGACTTGCAGACGGTAAAAAGGCGTACGTGTGGTCGGGAATGCGTTGCACTTTGAGTAATACTTCCGAAGAATACGGTGATATTCTCGTTCCCTTGCATCTGTTTGACGATGACCGCATTGCCTTGCGGCATACGACGCAACTTGTCAGCGGTGCGGAGTATGAAGTGTGTGAAAGGGTCAGCGTGTATGAATCCGTACCGCCTGCGGAACTTGAAATCGGTTTACAGACGTTCCGTGCGTTTTACGAATCCTGCGGTTGGTTTGACGTGAGTGAACGGGACGGCAAACTGTTCGTGCAACCCAAAGATGCCGGGCAAGGCTGTACTTTCAGCGTGGAACTTGTTTCACACGGAGAACATCTGTATTGCCGTTTTGAATCAGAATAAAAAGGAGTTGTTGCATTTCATCCGTGAATGCAATGACTCCCTTTTTTTGGTTATTTTTCAGTTTTTTCCTTAATAATTATAATCAATCCTCTGCTTTTCGCGGACCGTCGTAGGGGAAGGTGTCCATCAAACGCAGTTTGAACAGGTTTGCTTTGTGGCGGCGGTCAATGGCTTGTTTCGTCTGCCCGTCGTCGCATTCTCCCGTGCGGATATAACGGTCAAGTACGGCGTATGTGAAGCCGAGGTTGTCTTCGTCCGTTTTGCCGCAAAGTCCGTCGGACGGCACTTTGTCAATGAAACGGTCGGGAAGTCCCGCACATCTTGCCATTTCCTTGACTTCGGCTACGGTCAGATTGGAAAGCGGACTGAAATCGCCCACCGAATCCCCGTAACGCGTGGAATATCCCACCCAGTCCTCGGAAAGATTGCAGGTGTTGGCTACGCGGCCGTTGAACGTCTGCGATACGGCGTAGAGTGTGCTCATGCGAAGTCTGGGCGGCAGATTGACAACCGCCTGATGGCTCATCTGACCGATCTTGTCTTCAATTTCAGTACACAAGGCGGTGTAAGCCGACTGAAGGTTGATCTCAATGCCGCGGATTCCGAGTGTTTCCACGAGATCGCGTGCAACGGCAATGTCCGATTGTTCTCCGTTGGGCATCAGCACGCCGATCACGCGGTCGGCACCCAATGCCTTTACGCAAAGGGCTGCTGTAACGGAACTGTCCTTGCCGCCCGAAATACCGATCACCGCGTTGCAATCCGGTCCGTTTGCGGCAAACCAATCACGGATCCAGGCAATGCAGTCGTTCAATACTGTATTGGCACAAAATGACATATATTTTTCCTCCGTTTGTTTTTATGCTGTTATTCTACAATATTTTTTATTATTTGTAAATCCATGTTTTACGGTATTGACAAATTTTTGTTTTTAATATAATATATATATATTTAGGAAATTATGAAAGGTTGCAATAAATGATGTCCGATTCAGATAAATTCAACAGCGATTTCGATTCCTTTTTACATAATATGAGAAATGCCGCAAGCAACAGTGATTCCACCGACAGCACCGACGGTACCGCAGGGGAAGATGTACCTGCAACCGAGGATGCGGTTGCAGAAGATGAATACGAAGACACCTCCGATGCCGGCAGTGAAGATGCGTTTGCGTTTGATGCTTCCGTGCTCGGTGACGTGCCCGTACCCGAACAGGGAGAAGCCGCCGTTTATGCCGAACCCGTCAAGCCCAAGAAAAAGAAAAAAGCACTGAAGGCGGTCATTGCGATCGTAGTTGTGATTGCCGTTCTCGTCAGCGGCGGATTTTTTGCTCTGCGTGCTTTGTTCAGCAGTTTCACATACATTCCGCTGGAAGAACAAAGCGGAAATATGGGCGAAAATGCGGGTATTTACGAAAGCGACGAGCCGACGGGTGATCCGAATCTCGAATTGTCCGAAGATGAATACAGCTCCCTTATTGAACTGCTGGATGCCAATGCAAGAGAAAGCGGCGTTGTCATGGCAGACGAAAACGTGTGGAACGTGCTTCTTATCGGTGCCGATGAGATTTTGTCCGAAACCGTAGGCCGTTCCGACTCCATGATCCTTGTATCCGTCAGCCACTATACCGATACCATCGTGCTGACCTCTATTATGCGTGACAGCTACATAAAAATTCCCGGTCACGGTTACGACCGCATCAATGCATCCCTGTATTACGGCGGTGTTTCCATGCTTGCAAGTGCCATTGAATCCAACTTCGGCATTCACGTGGACAATTACGCCATGGTGGACTTCGATCTGTTTATTGACATCATTGATGCCATGGGCGGTCTGTATCTGACACCCACCGTGGAAGAAACCAATTATTTGAACCAGATCATGCGTCAAAGGGGCAGATACGATTGCATCATTGAAACACCCGACGAACTGACTTTGTTCAACGGTTTTCAGTCTTTGTATTACGCCCGTATCCGTTACATCGGCAGATCCGACTTTGACCGTACCGCCCGTCAGCGTAAGATCATCGTGTCCGCAAAAGACCGTTTGCTGACCATGGAACTGTCTGAGATCGTCGATCTTGCAAAGGAATTCATGCCGCGTATCGTTACCGACCTGGATTACAAGACCTGCATCTCTCTGCTGTTCTCCGCTTTCAAGATGCTGAGCAATTATGAGATCCAACAGCACCGCATCCCCATGGATAATACGTACCGTGACGTTACCGTCAGCGGTATGCAGGTGTTGAGCATCACCGATTTTGAAAGCAACGTTGATGAATGGATGCGTTTGGTTTACGGTGACGAAGATGCCGTTGCCGCCACGGATGCCGCAGAAGCCACCGAAGAAGTTGCCGACAACGCACAGACGATCGGCTGAAAATGATACAACAAAGGGCTGTTGCAATTCCCTTCCGGATTTGCAACAGCCTTTATTTTTGCGGCGAAAACCCCGCATCGGGGGAGTTTTGCCGTTCGTATACGCTCACGCCAAAGGCAAGGTCTTTCACAGAACAAATTTTGCTCCGCAGTAGACAAAGAAAAAGGTGTGAGAGCAACAGAGCGTTGCTTGCTATCTATACCGCGATCTGCTATACTAAACCTACAGTAATCAAAGGCGGTAAACATTATGGAAACAAAAGATATCATTTTTGAACTCAGAACGAAACATGGACTCTCCCAGGAGGAGCTTGCCGAAAAGGTATTTGTCACCCGTCAGGCGGTCAGTCGTTGGGAGAATGGAGAAACGGTACCCAACACCGAAACATTAAAACTGTTATCAAAACTATTTGATGTATCCATCAATACGCTTCTTGGATCCCCCCAAAAACTAATTTGTCAATGTTGTGGTATGCCGCTTGAAGATTCCAATATCAGTAAAGAAAAAGACGGTTTTTTCAATGAAGAATACTGCAAGTGGTGCTATGCCGACGGCGAGTATATGTATCACGATATGGATGATCTGATCGAGGTCTGTGTAGCGAATATGGCAAGCGAAGTTTTTTCCTCGGAGCAGGCTCGCGCCTATTTGAAGGAAATGCTCCCAAAGCTCGACTATTGGAAGAACTATAAAAACCTTGACGATGGCGGGAAGTTTGAAGAGTTCAAGCGCAAACTGATCGACGAGATCAATGCGCTCGGCGTGGAAGGGATGCCGAAGGTTGAAAAACTCAATGCTCTTGTGGGCGGTTACGTGAATTTGGAATACCGCCTCCCCAACGGGAATACCGTCAAATTCCTCGACGATAACGCCACCTATCTTGGCAATCAGTTGGAGTGCGAATTCGGTGGTGACAGATGTTTTGGCGTCGTTGCCAATATGGACTTCATCCTTATCTGCACCTACGAGGAAAACGGCGAAAATCCCGAGCTTGTCATTTATAAGAAAAGATAAAAATTGCCGCTGAGATGGATCTCTCCACCTCAGCGGCTTTTACGTTTATCGTACTACCGATGAATGACTATAGATATAGAACTCCTCTTGGCTGGGCATCCACTTCTTTTCCTTGGGTGGAAAAGTCGCATCAAATGCCGCAACAGCGGCGACGTTCTCACAGCAATCGGCGGCAGTAGAGGGGATGTACATCCACTTTTTGCCGTCAAGCGCGTTCGGAACGAGCTCGCAAACGAGAAGTGCGGTCGGGAAGTTGCCATCCACAACAAAGCTCACGTTCTTCTTTTTGCAGCTCACGAACCCGCGGCTGACGTAGTTGCCCGGATTGCCGAAGTTGATGTTCACGTCGTAGCCCATCTTGCGAGCCGCCTCAAATGAATGCTCGATGAGCAGCTTTCCGAGCTTCTGCCTTTGATACTTAGGTGCAACGCAAAGGGGACCAAAGGAAAGGATCTCCTTGCGGTTTCCTTCCTCATCCTCAAGCCAAGCCTTCGTGTACATAATATTGCCGATGATCTCGCCGTCATTTTCAAGCACAAATGCAAGCTCGGGAATGAAATCGGGGTGATTTCGCATCATGTGTACGAAGTAATGCTCGTCCGCCCCCGGCTTATAGACGTTCCAAAATGCCTCACGGGTCAATTCTTCTACTGCGCTGTAGTCTTTTTCTGTCTGTAAACGTATCGTCAAATTTTCCATTTTTA
>JAZNRU010000026.1:0-33362 GCA_045590895.1 Acutalibacteraceae bacterium | reverse complement strand
GCTGAAAAGGGTTTCGAAAATGAACCCCAGCGTTGCAAAGAATGCCGTGCAGCCCGTAAACAGGCTCCCAAGACTGAAAGACAGTTCTTTGAGACCACCTGCAGTGCTTGCGGCGGTGTCGCAAGAGTTCCTTTCAAGCCCCGTGACGACAGAGATGTCCTTTGCAGCGATTGCTATGCAAAGAGCAAGGCTGAATAAGCTGAATTGTTTATGAAAAAAAGAACAGTGCCGCAAGGTGCTGTTTTTTTCAATTATGATGTAAAAATAATAACGAGAAAAGGGAAGAATCATGGTCGTTATCATAACGGGAGCATCGCATACAGGGAAAACTTTGCTTGCACAGAAGTTGCTCGAAAAGTATAAATATCCTTATTTATCGGTCGATCATCTGAAAATGGGGTTGGTCCGAAGCGGCAACACAACTCTCACACCTTTGAGTGACGATGCCGCACTGACGGCGTATCTGTGGCCGATCGTGTGCGAGATCATCAAAACCGCCATCGAAAACAAGCAGAATCTGACCGTTGAGGGTTGTTATATCCCCACGGATTGGGAAAAGTCCTTTTCTTCTCAATACCTGTCAGAGATCCGCTTCATTTGTCTGTCCATGAGTGAGAACTACGTCCGTCGGCATTTTGACACGATCGTGCAATATGAAAATATCATTGAATCCCGTCTGTGTTCCGATTGCACGCAGGAACAACTGCTGTCTGAGAATGCAAAGTATTATGCGTTTGCGGAAAACAAAAACGTCCGTTTTATTCTCATCGACCGTGCATACGATGTGGATATAAATCTTTGAAAATATTGACGAAGCACGGAAAATGTATTATACTGTGTTTCGGTTTGAAAATGATTCAAAGGAGTTTTTATGGAAATTACGGATTTTGTGTTCGGGCTTACCGAAATGATCGGTACTGTTTCCTTTGCAGTTTCGGGGGCAATGATCGCCATATCCCGCAAACTGGATGCGTTCGGCGTGATGGCTTTGGGAATGATTACCGCGTTCGGCGGCGGTGCCGTGCGTGATCTTCTCATCGGCTACGTTCCGCCCCGCTGTTTTTACAGTTTCCGTCTCTTGGCGGCGGCATTTGTGTCGTCGCTTAGCGTGTTCGTGATTGCCTATATTCTGCGTGAACACTACTTCCGCCGCGAAAAACTCATTGATAATATCAATAACTTCGTCGATTCCGTCGGTCTTGCAGCGTTTACCGTTTCGGGCATCCAGGCGGCCATCACGGCGGGGGAATCCGAGAATCCTTATTTTTGCGTTTTTCTCGGTATGCTCACGGGTGTCGGCGGCGGCATCCTGCGTGATTGCATGAGCCGCACGATCCCGCTTGTATTTACGAAACGCGTATATGCCACCGCTTCTATTGTCGGCGGCATCGTTTACTATCTTTTGTTGCATTTCGGCTGTTCGGGTAACATTTCCGCGTTTGTTGCCATGGTGCTGATCGTTCTTGTGCGTGTGCTGGCAACGGTTTTCCACTGGAGCTTACCCAAAATTTCCCTGCATGAACAGGATCATCCTTTTGAAAATAAAAAATAATTCAAAAATTTAAAAATAAAGGTTGACATTTGCTCAAAAAAGTGCTAATATACTTGAGCAATAAGAAATGCGCTGGTAGCTCAGTTGGATAGAGTAACTGGCTACGAACCAGTAGGTCAGGGGTTCGAGTCCCTTCCAGCGCGCCATGAAAAAAGCACTTCGAAAGAAGTGCTTTTTTCAAACTAAGTGTTCCGCTTCGCAGAACGTGAAGCATCCTTCGGCTGTGAAGTGCACTTCGTGCGTGAAGTGTGCCTGCGGCACGATATGAGGAACACTTAACTTCACATCGTGCGGAAGCACGAAACTTCACGGCGGTAACACCGCTGCTTCACTTGGCGAAGCCAAACTTCACTGAATATTGAAAAATGTAATAATATCTGGTATAATGAATCAAAAATGGAGGTGTCATTATGCACGATAGTAAATTGAAGAACCAATCTATGGATTTTGCGATTGAAATTATTAACCTTGTAAAATGTTTGAAAGAAAAACGTGAGTCTATTATATCTAATCAAATTGGCAGAAGCGGAACTTCCATTGGGGCAAATATTCGTGAAGCACAGTATGCACATGGAAAAGCTGATTTTATTGCAAAACTTCAAATTGCATTGAAAGAAGCCAATGAAACGGGATATTGGTTAGAACTGCTATTCAAAACTAACTACATATCCGAAGATGAATACAAGATTCTTGATGCTGCCTGCACGAGCATTCGCGTTATGCTCATTTCATCTGTTAACACCGCAAAGGGTAATGCTCAATAAAAACGTTGTTCTATAGAAAAAAGCACTTCACACGAAGTGCTTTTTTCAATACTATCCGCAGTTCAGTCACGTCTGCTATTCATTTTTTTTATAGCAATTCCTCGTCATAAACGGCTCTGATTCCGCCGATGAATTTCGGGCGGGTGCGTGCGGCAAGCACGGTGGCACAGCCGATCCTGTTGTTGTCAAGGCGAAGCGGCACGGCAACCTTTTTCAGATGCATTCCGATCAGCGTAAAACCGATATCGATGCCTGCATCCGCTTTGATTTCTTCAATCACAACGGGGTTTTTGAAATGCGTATACGCCTGCGTTGCCATGGAGCCGCCGGCTTTGGGTTGCGGAACGACGTTCACGGTTTCTGCAAAGGGAACGGCTTCCTTTTCGATAACGATGGCACGGTTGAGGTGTTCACAGCACTGGAATGCAAGATACCAGCCTTGAGCGGTTGCATATTCGTGCAAAGCCCTGAAAACGATACCTGCCGTATCGGGACTTGAATTCGTGCCGATCGTACTGCCCGTTATTTCACTTGTGGAACAGCCGACGACAATGATGCTGCCTGCTTTTAAGTTTGCCTTTTGTCCGAGTTCTTCGAGAACGGCGGTTGCCTGTAAAAATAATTCGTTTTGCATGAATAAATCTCCTGTTGCATGGGAATATATGGTTGTTTGCGGTGTAATCCGCTTTATATCCGTGCTTTCAAGTGTAACACACATCTGTGAAAAAATCAATGTTTCGGAATGCAAATATTGCCTCTTGACAAAATTGAAAAGGCAGTGTATAATACATTTAACAATTAAGTTAAATGTTAAATGTAAAACAGAGGTGATCCACATGGGAATGCAACAGACCTTGCGTGCATTGGCGGATCCCATCCGCAGAGAAATACTGAATCTGCTCAAACAGGGCAAACTGTCAGCAGGGGAGATCGTGGAGCACTTTAACGTGACGGGGGCGGCTGTATCGCGGCATCTGTCGGTGCTCAAAGAAGCGGAACTCATCCGCGACACACGCGAGGGGAAATATATATATTATGAACTGAATGTATCGGTGCTCGAAGAAATCATGCTGTGGTTGAGCGATCTGAAAGGAGTGGACAGTGATGTTGAAGAAGAATAAAGTTGCTTTGATATTATCCTCTGCGGTGATCTTGTTGCCGATGTTGGCGGGTGTCATTCTGTGGGAGCGTCTGCCGTCGCAAACGGTGACTCATTGGGGAACGGACGGTACGCCCGACGGTTGGAGCGGTAAAGCGTTTACCGTGTTCGGCATTCCGCTTGTGTTGCTTGCTTTTCAGTGGCTTTGCGTGTTGATTACGGACAAAGACAAGAAAAATGCCGATCAAAGCAAAAACGTGATGCGTATGGTGTTGTGGATCTGTCCGTTTCTGACCTGCTTTGTCAGTGCCATGATGTATGCGGTGTCACTCGGGAAAACGGTGGATGTCAGTATATGGACGGTCGGACTTTTGGGGCTTATGTTTATCGTCTTAGGTAATTATATGCCCAAATGCAAGCCCAATTCTACCATCGGTATTAAGATCAAATGGACACTTGTGAATGAAGAAAACTGGAATAAGACGCACCGACTGGCCGGAAAAGTATGGGTGATCGGTGGTATTTTGCAAACAGTGCTGTGCTTTGTTGTGCCCGAAAAATACGTATTCGGTGTGTTGTTTGCATTCGTGCTTTTGCTTGTTCTGATTCCGTTTGTCTATTCGTATACCTATTATAAAAAGCAGATCGCCGCCGGTACGGCAGACCGCAATGCAAAATTGCCGATGAATAAATCCGACAAGATTATCATTGCAGTTGTGATGGTGATTGTCTTGCTGTTAACTGCAGTATGCCTTGTCAGCGGTTTTACGGGAGACGTTACCTTGCAATACGGTGACACGGCCTTTACGGTACGAGCAGATTGGTATGCGGATCTGACGGTCGATTATGCAAGCATTGATTCTGCGGAATATCGCGAAACATTCCAAAAGGGCAGACGTACCAACGGATTCGGTTCACCGCGTCTTTCCATGGGGCAGTTTGAAAACGAAGAATTCGGAGCATACACGCTGTATGCCTATACCGAAACCGAGTCTGCCGTTGTTTTGCGATCCGATGGAAATATTCTTGTCTTGAACGGCAAAGACGAAGCACAAACCGTTGAAATGTTCAATTTGTTGCAGGAAAAAATACAATAAAGAAGAATGCGGCAGAGGAAAACCGAATCTCCTCTGCCGTATTCTTTTATAAGTTGATTTCCGACCAATCGATCTTTTTGTCCTTAAAGAAGTATTCTCTGTCGTGTTTACCGATCTCACGCAGTACCTTGCAGGGATTGCCCACGGCGATGCAGTTTGCGGGGATATCCTTTGTGACCACACTGCCGGCCCCGATGACGCAGTTGTCACCGATCGTGATACCCGGCATGACGAGCACGCCTGCACCCAGCCAACAGTTTTTGCCGATGTGTACGGGCATATTGTACTGATAGGCTTTTTCTCTGAGTTCGGGCAGAATGGGATGTCCTGCGGTTGCGATCACACAGTTCGGACCGATCATGGTATAATCACCGACGAAAATATGCGTATCGTCCACCAACGTCAGGTTGAAGTTCGCATATACGTTTTTGCCGAAATGGCAGTGCTTTCCGCCCCAGTTGGCGTGAAGCGGCGGTTCGATGTAGCAATCCTCACCGATCTCGGCAAACATTTCCTTGAGCATTTCCGCACGTTTTTCCTGCTGTAAGGGGCGTGTCATGTTGAAATCATACAGACGGTCAAGGCATTGCAACTGTTCGGTCATAATGGAATCGTCATTGGGTAAATAAAGCACCTGTGCGTGCATTTTTTCTTTCTGTGTCATATTACTGTCTCCTGTGCTTATGTAATGCAGTCATTATACCACACCTGCAATGCAATTGTAAACTTATTTTCGAACGGTTGACAATAAAAGAAAAGGCATGGTATAATATTAATTCGGAATTACAAAAAAATGAGGAAACAGATATGTCTTTCAAAATTTTCATCACCAAATACATCGCACAGTTCAAGGCTATGAATCCGAAATACGATGTGATCTACAAGGTTTCAACGCAGGCTCCCATCCGTTTTGAAGATCCTGAAAATGTAAAGCTTTCCTTTGCCTGCATGGCAGATACGCATCTTCCCGACCGTGAAAGTGCCGAAAAAAATCTTGCCAACTTTTTTGAAGATATAAAAAACAGCGAAACGCCCTTTGATGCGGCACTGATGGCAGGCGACATTGCCGATTACGGATTTAAAAGCGAATATCGCCGCTTCTTCCGCGTGCTGGACATGCAAAAAAACGGCCCTGCCATGCTTGTGACCATCGGCAACCACGATGCAAGAGCCATTTACGGCCGTAATACGAACATCGTGATGAAAAAAGTGGAAGAATATCTCGGCATTGATACAAAAGGCAAGAGTTATTATTCCTGCGATGTCAAAGGTTACACGTTCATTGTGTTGGCAACCGAAAAACGAGTGCTCGAAAAGGCACACATCACACCCGAACAGATCGCTTTTCTTGATAAAGAACTCGCAAGAGGCACAAAAGACGGTAAACCTGTGTTCGTGATGTGCCATCAGCCTTTTGCCGAAACCCACGGACTGCCCGAAGTGTGGAAAACGGGGGATATGGGCGAGCAGAATGACGAAGTGCGTGCCGTTATGGAAAAATACAAAAACGTGTTCTTCATCAACGGACATCTGCACGGCGGTGTGTTTGACAAGACGCTGGAAGTGCTCAATGAAAAGAACAACGTTGTGTCTTTGAGCATTCCCGGTTACCGCAAGCCCAATAACTTCGGTATCACGGATGCCGGTGTGGGTTATTACGGTGAACTGTACGATGACCGCATTGTGTTTACCGCACGCAATTTCCTGACGGGTGAGCCCGTAACGGGGGATTATACCCGCTTCGAATTTGCACTTATTTGATCCGATACAAGAAAAGACCTGTGACCGATTGCATTCGATCGCAGGTCTTTTTTGATGTTATAATGAAAAATCACTCTCCGTCAGCCATGTAATTCCGATCGGTATTTTTTCGCAAATGCCGTTTTGGTCGGCTTTGAACACTTCAAACGATTCATCGCTTCGTTGCACAATGCGATAATTGACGGCATCTCCCGTTTCTTCGCAGACGATCATATATGCCGTTTCTGCCCTTGCCGTTACCGTGTCGGTGAGATCGGGGAACGCATAGGTGTCGGAATATATTTGTTCATGATCTGCGGTAAACTGTGTAATCGTGATCTGTTCGGCGGCTTCGATCTCCTCGCGGTGAATGATGATCTCGGCGGTATACGAGTAATCTTCACCGTCTTTGGTAAATGTGGTTGTTTCTTTGAGCGTCTGCGTAATGCCGCCGTTTCCTGCCGTTCCCGTGCCTGCGACCAGATACACCTCTCCGCTTTCGGTCTGATAGATCGGATTTGCATACACGGTATACAGGTCACTGTCAGCGGTGGTATAAATCGTGGCTTCGAGTGTCTGTTCTTCGCCGTTGTCCTTGTAATGACTGCCGCTTGTTATATCACTTAATCCGTTGCCGCCGTTGACGGTTGTTGTATAAGCTCCGTTTGCATCCTGCACGGTAGCAGTGTAGATGTAAAATCCCTCCACGTCGGGAAAAGCGTATTCCTTTGAGTGTACCGTTTTGCCCGTTTCACCGTCGGTGTGGGTAACGTCGGTCAGCACCGCATAGATGCGTTCTTCGTAACCGTCGGTATCACTGATGATGTTGTTTCCGTTTAGAATATCCGCGGCATGGTCGTTAAAATAACTCTCAAAGTCAAACAGGTCGAGATATTCCTTTGTCAGCATCACGCCGATGAGCCTGTCGCTTGTGTTGCGGCGGTTGGAGTTTGGTTCCCTTGTAAGGTCAATGATACCCACAGCACCCAATATAAAAGACACTGCCAATGCCGCAACCGTGAGGGCAATCAGTATTTTATTCTTCATCGTTATCCTCTCCGTTTCCGTCAAAAGTTAAAATGTCACCGACATCACAGCCGAGATAAAAGCAGATCTTGTTGATGGTCGAAAAACGCACGCCTTTGGCTTTTCCGCTTCGCAGAATGGACAGATTGGCTTCCGTGATGCCGATCTTTGCACACAGTTCCTTGCTCGTCATGTTGTTTTTTTTCAGCATCTGATCCAGATGTACTTCAATAGCCATGTCGCACCTCAGATAAACAGATCGTTGTCGTCGTGCAGTTTGCGGTTTTCAACGATCAGCCTTGCAAGCAGGAAAATAAACAGCACGAACGCAATGTTGAAGATCGGCAGGGAAAGCGAAACCGCAAAATCCGTCACTTTTGGCAACAGCAGAATGTGTAAAACGTTGCAAACGGTGCTGAAAATGACCATACAAGTCAGCGAGAGCGTACAGCGGCGGCAAAGAAGCGTTGCACACCGTACCGTATTCTCCGTTTGCATCTGACCGAACAGGTCAATGGCGGTCATTGCGATGATAATATCGAATACATAGTTGATTGAGTTTGCAAGGAATTGAATACAGCCAAGCAAGCGATCTGCCGATGTGGTTGATTCCTGCCATTCAGAAAGCAGATTTCCGAACAGGGAAACGGCGATCACAGCCGTGAACAGCACACACAGGGCGTAGAGTATTTTCTGTGCATACGCAAACAGTTGCATTTTGTCGGCACTGTGAAACAGACGCAATATCCGCAATACTGCGAAGCACACGATCGATGACCACAAGGTAAGGCAGATCCCCGTTCTGACCGTGACAAGTAAACTCTCATCATACAGCGGCAAACGGTCGGAAAGCAATGCATCGTTTGCGAGCATCGGCAACAAAAAGACAATCAAAATGCCCGTAAAGACCAGTGCGATCCCCGCAGGACGGTCTTCCTTTTTGTTGAACTGTAAAACGGCAAACAAGATCGGTGTCAATCCTGCGGCACAGATGATAAGAACTGCGATCCCGTTTCCGACAGAGCCCGTTGCGGCAAGGTTTCCGAGCAGAATGCCGATGTGTGCGAACGGAAAAGACGCGACCGAAAACACCGTTTCTTCGGGATCGGACAGCAATATCTGCAGAACGCACAGCAACGCAAATTCCGCAAGCAAAATAAAACAAAGCGTTTTCTTCTTCATGTTGCACCTCAAAATTATCGTTTTATTATAATTTCTGATTTCAGTATAACAGCAGAATTATCGTTTGTCAATAATTTTTTTACATTGACAAATGCACACGAATGCAGTACAATGATGCACACAGGAGATGTGGATATGGAATTTTTAAGAGAACACAGTTTTATTATCGCTCAGATCATCGGTTTTTGTGCCATGGCAACGGCGATCACAAGTTTTCAGTTGAAAAAAAGACAGCATATACTGATCTTTCAGTTGATCTGCACCGCATTGTGGACCTTGCACTTTTTGGTGCTGGGCAACATGACCGGATGCGTGATCAACGGTATGCAGACCTTCCGTTGCGTGGTTTTCTATTATAAAGACACGCAAAAGTGGGCACAGAGCAAAATCTGGCTTGCGGTGTTCTTTGTTGCAAGTATCGTGGCAGGTGTGCTCACGTGGGAAAATATATGGAGTTTGTTCCCCATTCTCGGTATGATCTTTTCAACCCTTTCGCAGTGGATGCAAAAGCCTAAGCACATCCGTCTTTTGACCTTGCCCGTGGCAGGCGTATGGTTTATCTACAATATGTCATGCAGGTCCTATGCGGGTATGTGCAACGAGGTGCTTGCAAGTATCTCCGTCATATCTGCTTTGATTCGTCTGGATTATAAGAAAAAATAAACAACAATATTTGTGCAAATCGATGAAAAAGAAAATTTCATTGACTTGTATTTTTGTTTTTGTTAAACTGAAATTATACTGAAACTGTTTTACGGGAGGAAATTGCAGTGAAAAAAAGAAATGTCAAAAAAATGCTTTGTGTTCTTATGTCCGTGCTGATGCTCGCAGGTGTGTTTCAGCAGATCGCATTTGCCGTGGATGCAAACCGTGTCAATTATATCATTGACAATCCTTATGAGGACGTGGACTGGGATGCATGGGATGACTATAAGACCCAGTTGCACAGTCACACCAACGCATCGGACGGTTTTCTGACGGTCGACGAGTACGTCCGTCTGCATTATGCCAACAACTATGAGATCGTGGCTCTTACCGATCACGGTACGATCAATCAGGGTTGGAACGTAGCCCCCGAAACCGTGCCTTTGATGCGTTATATCAAGAAAGACCGTACCAATATGGCAGAGATCGTTCCCATTGAACAGGAAGAATATGAAGCCTATCTCAACGGCACCAACGAAAACCGTACCTATGTGACCAAAGACGGTATCACGCTTACCCGTACGACTGAAAACGGAATGCTCGACGTACCCAAGGGCATTGAACTGAACATGGCAACGCCCTTTGCCGACTGCCATCTGACAGGTTATTTCAGTGACTACGGACAGGGACTTGCAGGCGTGTTCGGTGACTATGAAACGCCGTCAAAGGGTGTCATGGAAGCAGGCGGCATTTCCTATCTTTCCCACGTGGGTGAATACGTGTATATCGACAAGGATTCCGCAGACCACGTCGGACAGCCTGTGGATGAGTATTATGCCAACAAATTCGCAAGACTCTTCCTTGATTATGCAGGTTCTTCTCTCGGTATGGGCATCAACAGTGCCACCGATGCACATACCCGTTGTGACCGTATTCTCTACGATCAGGTTCTGCAGAAGACCATTCCGAACGGTGTCGTGCCGTGGGGCAACACGTTTGCCGATTCTCACAATGAATCTTCCGTCAACGATGCCTACACCATGTGCTGGATGCCCGAACTGACTTTGGAAGCATTCAGAGAATGCCAGGAAAAGGGACAGTATTTCTCCGTTTCCCATTTCTCCAACGGCGTGGAACTCAACGGTATGGAAGAAATGCCCGGTTTCGTGGAGCAGGACGTATATGACAGCAAGAGTTACTGGCTTGACAACACGCCCCGCGTTACACGCATCACGGTCGATGAAAATGCAGATACGATCACGGTCGAATGTGAAAATGCAAACCTGATTACGTGGGTTTCCGACGGCAACGTCATCAAGCGTGAAAAGGTTGAAAACGGTGTCGTGACACTGGATCTGCACAGGGATGAATTGCTGAATGATCCGTATCTGTACGTCCGTTTCTATATCTCGGGTGAAAACGGCATCTGCTATGCACAGCCGATGGTGCTGCACGTAGAGGGTGAAGAATTTGCACCCGTGGAAGTACCCGTAACCAACGATCTGCCCAAATTCCTCAGAATGTTCGTGACGATCGTGGACATACTGTTCTTCAAACTCAGTCCCGTGATCTGGGCATTCAAGTATTTCGGTCTGGGCTATGATCCGCTTGACAGACTTGATACAGAGATCAAAGACGGATTTTCTGACATAACATCAGGGCTCATACAATAATTAAAATCAAATATCATGCGTGCGGTTGTTGCAAAACAACCGCATTTTTTTTGCTCTGCTATGTGTAATATTTTCTGTCCTTTTCCGTGTAAGAGATGAAGGCTGAAAAACAGTTTTCGGAAAGGAGAACCTTATGGATCATGGTGAAGGTAGCTACCGCCGTTTTCTTGCAGGTGACAAAAATGCCTTGGTTGAAATTGTAACCGAGTATCGACCGGGACTGCAGAATTATATCCATTCCATTGTTCGTAATTTTGCGGTCGCTGAAGATTTAACGGAAGAAACATTTGTAAAACTGCTTGTGAAAAAGCCGAGAAGCAAGGGCAGTGCATCTTTTAAGACGTGGCTTTACACCATCGGCAGAAACATTGCAATCGATTGGCTTCGCAAGAATCCCAACGGAAAACTGCTCGCGTTGGATGTTTGCAAAGAAATGCAAAGTGATGAACAGGAGTTTGAAGAACTGTATTACAGGGAAGAAACGAAAAAAGCCGTCAGAAATGCCCTTGACCGTTTGCATCCCGAATACAGAAATGTACTCATCCTGTCTTATTTTGAAGATTTTTCGATTGAAGAAATTGCAAAAATTCTGAAAAAGTCCCAAAAGACAACTTCGGTACTGCTCCACAGGGCAAAACAAAGTCTCAAAAAACAACTTGAAAAGGAGAATTTTACCTATGAAGACCAATGAAGATATGGCAAGCAGCATTCTGAACCGCGTGAGTGAGATCGATCATGCAAAGATGCTGAAAAGAAAAAAGATGTATAAAACATCTGCACTGTTTTGTATGTTTGTTTTTGTACTCGCGGTCGTTTTTAATGTCAATCAAACCGCAACGCAACCTTCCGAAATTGCAGGCACCGATGTGCAAAGTACCGCTGAAAACCATGACAACAGCGAATCCGCAAATGCTTTCATGAACAAAAATTTTTCGCTGATCGTTGCAAGTGCGGCTGAAGAAAACAAAAATCTTACGGCTGTTCATAAGGAAAGCAAGATCTCCATTCCGTTCGGCGGCATTTTGACCGTTTATGATGTTGCGAATATGACAGCGGAAGAAAAGTTAAGAATGTACCATGACTTGAAATGCAGATTACAGGAATTGTACGCAACCGAAAGCGGATGGCATACTTCCGGTGATGAGGCAAGCGGTGTATATTTCGGAACGATGGAACAATTGCGGCTCTCGGTTGAAGATGCACATGCGCTTGAAAGCATCACCCTTTCATGCACGGAAAACGGAAAACTGACGGTTCTTGCTGATTCGCTGTTGCAGAATATGTCCCTGCGTAACAGGCTCGAAGCGTATGCAAAAAGTGCAAAGCAGGGAAGAGAGATTTCCGTCAGCGGTGAAGAATTCCGTACTTTATACAATGCGGACGGAATGACTTTTAAGTGGTTTGTATCCGATGCACTGGAAGCAACATTGCAGAATACCCCCGATCTGTCGCTTGCAAGCATCTCGGATATTATCAGCGGAACGATAACCTACATCGACGGCACACAGGAGCACTTTACGATTACTCTCAATTTTGATGAGAACGGCATTCTTTCTGCACAGTACAGTTATCAACAGGAATAATGTGGTTGTACGCTTGATATATAAATCAATAATAACAGCAGATAGGTTCACTTTTTCGCAGCAGAAGTGAACCTATCTGCTGTTTTTGCTTATTTTGGCACACAAAAAACACCGGCGGTTCACGGTGAACCGCCGGTATCGGGATTGGTTATGCACTCTGTTTATTCAGCATCGGGCTCATACATAGCCTTGAGCTTGAGCAGGTGGTTGTATCTGTCAACGCTGGTCTTTTCAGCCAGTGCGAAGAGCTGTTCTGCTCTTTCGGGGAAGGAACGGGTAAGGGAAGAATAACGTGCTTCGTTCATGATGAAATCGCGATAGCTGGTGGTAGCAGGCTTGGAATCGATGACGAACGGATTCTTGCCTTCCGCTTTGAGAGCGGGATTGTAACGGAACATATTCCAGTAACCGCAATCAACAGCCTTCTTCATTTCAGCCTGGCAGTTGACCATGCCGCCCTTGATGGAGTGCATTTCGCAGGGAGCGTATGCAATGATGAGGGACGGGCCGTTGTATGCTTCTGCTTCTTTGATTGCCTTGAGGGTCTGGTTCTGGTCAGCACCCATAGCGATCTGAGCAACATAAACGTAGCCGTAGCTCATAGCGATCTCAGCAAGGCTCTTCTTGGCGATAGCCTTACCTGCAGCAGCAAACTGAGCAACCTGGCCGATGTTGGAAGCCTTGGAAGCCTGTCCGCCGGTGTTGGAGTAAACTTCGGTGTCGAATACCATGATGTTTACGTCTTCGCCGGAAGCAAGAACGTGGTCAACACCGCCGAAGCCGATGTCGTATGCCCAACCGTCGCCGCCGAAGATCCATACGGACTTCTTGCCGAGGTAGTCTTTGCCTTCAAGAATGTCTTTCTTGAGCTGGCAATCGCAATCGCAGGCTTCAAGAGCAGCAACGAGAGCGGCAGCGGCTTCGTTGTTCTTTTCGCCGTCGTTGAGCGTTGCAAGATATGCATCGGCAGCAGCCTTGACTTCTGCCTTGGTGTTTTCGCCTGCGGCAATGGTTTCAACCTTGGCGATCAGAGCGTTGCGAAGAGCACCCTGGCCGAGGAACATACCGTAACCGTGTTCTGCGTTGTCTTCAAACAGGGAGTTTGCCCATGCGGGACCCTGGCCCTTTTTGTTGACGGTGTAGGGAGAGGTAGCTGCGGGGCCGCCCCAGATGGAGGAACAACCGGTAGCATTGGAGATATACATTCTGTCACCGAACAACTGGGTGATCAGACGAGCATAAGAGGTTTCTGCACAACCTGCACAGGAGCCGGAGAACTCAAGAAGGGGCTGCTTGTACTGGCTGGAGATAACGGTAGCGGCAGTAGCAACTTCTTTCTTTTCTTCGACGTTGGCAACACAGTAGTTGAATACTTCCTGCTGTGCTTCCTGGCTGTCTTTTGCGACCATCTTCAGGGAGTTGGTCGGGCAGACTCCGATACAAACGCCGCAACCCATGCAATCGTAGGGAGAAACTGCAAGCGTATACTTGTATTCGGTTTTTACGATCGGCTTGGGAGCGATCTTGATGGCTTCGGGTGCTGCTGCAACTTCAGCGTCGGTAAGAGCATACGGACGGATGGTTGCGTGCGGGCAAACGAATGCACACTTGTTACATTTTGCACAAGTGGTGGGATCCCATTCGGGTACCATAACGGCAACGCCTCTCTTTTCGTAAGCGGCTGCACCGTGTTCAAATGTACCGTCGGCGTGATCCATGAATGCGGAAACGGGGAGAGAGTCACCGTTCATGAGAGCAACGGGCTTCATAATGCCGTCGACCATCTTGACGAGCTTTGCGGGACCTTCGGATGCGGCGGTTGCTGCATCGTCGGTAGCGGTTGCCCAGTCAGCGGGGATTTCAACCTGCACGTAAGCGGTTGCACCTGCGTCGATAGCCTTGTGGTTCATGTCAACGATATCCTGGCCCTTCTTGAGGTAGGACTTGGTTGCGGCATCCTTCATGTACTGGATTGCTTCAGCCTGCGGCAGAACTGCTGCAAGGGAGAAGAATGCGGACTGAAGAATGGTGTTGGTGCGTTTGCCCATACCGATTTCAACGGCAAGGTCAATGGCGTTGATGGTGTAAAGCTTGATGTTGTTGGCGGCAATGTAGCGTTTTGCTTCTGCGGGCATCTGTGCACTGAGTTCTTCAGCACTCCACTGGCAGTTGATAAGGAAGATACCGCCGGGCTTTACGTCGTTGACCATCTTGTAACCCTTGGTTACGTAAGACGGGTTGTGGCAGGCAACGAAGTCTGCTTTATTAATGTAATAGGGGCTCTTGATCGGGCTGTCACCGAAACGAAGGTGGGAAATGGTGATACCGCCGGTCTTCTTGGAGTCATACTGGAAGTATGCCTGAACATACTTATCGGTATGGTCGCCGATGATCTTGATGGAGTTCTTGTTGGCACCGACGGTACCGTCGCCGCCGAGACCCCAGAATTTGCACTCGATGGTGCCTGCTGCTGCAGTGTTGGGGGAGGGCTTTTCAGCAAGAGACAGATAAGTTACGTCGTCGTTGATGCCGAGCGTGAAGTGCTTCTTGGGAGCATCCTTATCCATTTCTTCATATACTGCAAATACGCTGGAGGGCGGTGTATCCTTGGAGCCCAGACCGTAACGGCCGCCGAGCACTTCGATACCGGTTCTGCCTTCTGCGTTGAGAGCAGCGATAACGTCAAGGAACAGAGGTTCGCCGATGGCACCGGGTTCCTTGGTTCTGTCAAGAACAGCGATCTTCTTACAGGTTGCGGGGATGGCTGCAACGAACTTGTCGGTTGCGAACGGTCTGTAAAGACGGACTTTGATAAGACCGACTTTTTCGCCCTTTGCGGTCAGATAGTCAATGACTTCTTCAGCAACGTCGCAAAGAGAACCCATAGCGACGATGACTTTTTCTGCATCGGGAGCACCGTAGTAGTTGAACAACTGATAGTCAGTGCCGAGTTTGGCGTTGACTTTGCCCATGTATTCTTCCACGATAGCGGGAACTGCATCATAGTACTTGTTGCAGGCTTCTCTGTGCTGGAAGAAGATATCGCCGTTTTCGTGGGAACCGCGCATAACGGGACGTTCGGGATTCAGAGCGTTCTGACGGAATGCAGCAACTGCATCCATGTCGCACATTTCTTTGAGATCTTCATAATCCCAGATTGCGATCTTCTGGATTTCGTGGGAAGTACGGAAACCGTCGAAGAAGTTGATGAAGGGAACACGGCTCTTGATGGAAGCAAGGTGAGCAACTGCACCCAGATCCATAACTTCCTGCGTGTTGGTTTCTGCAAGCATTGCAAAACCGGTCTGACGGCAGGCGTAAACGTCGGAATGGTCACCGAAAATGTTAAGAGCGTGGGAAGCGACCGTTCTTGCCGATACGTGGAAAACCGAAGGAAGCAGTTCGCCTGCGATCTTGTACATATTGGGGATCATGAGAAGAAGTCCCTGAGAAGCAGTGTAAGTGGTGGTGAGAGCACCTGCGGCAAGAGAGCCGTGAACGGTACCGGCAGCACCTGCTTCGGACTGCATTTCGGCAACTTTGACGGTTGTGCCGAAGATGTTTTTCACACCCTGTGCGGACCACTGGTCAACATAGTCAGCCATCGGGCTGGACGGGGTGATGGGGTAGATACCGGCAACTTCGGTAAATGCATAGGAAACGTATGCAGCTGCGTTGTTGCCGTCCATGGATTTGAATTTTCTGGCCATTTTTATTCCTCCTGATTTATTAGCGTGTTTGATTTAATACACCACAGGCTATTATAATACCAATTATGCAAAAAGTAAACAAGAAAAATACAAAAAAACTGCAAATTTATACTTATTTTTTTTACAATATTTGTATACATTGTTAAATGGAAAACAATGCGTAAAAAGCAATGGTTACATTGTATAGTGATTTGCTGTGCTAAAGTGATGAAATTGTGCAAAATGGAAAAAATGAAAAAAACATTAAATTTTTTCTTGCAATGGGCTTTTTCATGTTTTATTATGTTACCATAATTTTTGCAACAGGCAAAGGAGTGATCTTGAGATGAATGCCTACATGACAAAGATTCTCGAACAAGTTAAAAAAGTTAATGCGACAGAACCGGAGTTTATTCAGACCGTTGAAGAAGTTTTCAACTCCATAGCTCCCGTGATCGAAGCCGATCCGATTTATGAAAAGCTGAATATTCTCGGCAGAATCGTTGAACCCGAACGCCAGATCATGTTCCGCGTTCCGTGGGTGGATGACAACGGCAACGTGCAGGTCAACCGCGGTTTCCGCGTCCAGTTTAACAGTGCTATCGGTCCTTATAAGGGCGGACTTCGTTTCCATCCGTCCGTATACATCGGTATCATGAAGTTCCTTGCTTTCGAGCAGACTTTCAAAAACAGCCTGACCGGCCTTCCCATGGGCGGCGGCAAGGGTGGTTCCGACTTTGATCCCATCGGTAAATCCGATGCGGAAGTCATGCGTTTCTGCCAGTCCTTTATGACGGAACTGTACCGTCACATCGGTCCCGACGTGGACGTTCCCGCAGGCGATATCGGTGTCGGCGGCAGAGAGATCGGTTATCTGTTCGGTCAGTACAAGAGAATTAAGAATGCCTATGAAAACGGCGTTCTCACCGGTAAGGGCCGTTCCTACGGCGGCTCTCTCATCCGTCCGGAAGCAACCGGTTTCGGTGCTGTTTATTATCTGCAGTGCATGCTCGAACATTTTGAAGATACGCTGGAAGGCAAGACCGTTGCCATTTCAGGTTTCGGTAACGTTGCATGGGGTGTTGCAACCAAACTGACACAGCTCGGTGCCAAGGTCGTTACGCTGTCGGGTCCCGACGGTTATATCTACGATCCCGACGGTGTTTCCACCGATGAAAAGATCGCATTTATGCTTGAAATGCGTGCAGGCAGCGGCAAAGTGCAGGCTTATGCTGACAAATTCGGCGTTGAATTCTTCCCCGGACAGAAGCCGTGGAACGTCAAGTGCGATATTTGTATGCCTTGTGCTACCCAGAATGAAGTTTCCATGGTCGAAGCCGAGCAGATGGTCAATAACGGCGTTCAGTATTATGTTGAAGTTTCCAACATGCCCACCACCAACGAAGCACTCGCATTTTTGCATGATAAAATGCGTTGCGTAGCCCCCTCCAAGGCTGTCAATGCAGGCGGTGTTGCCGTTTCCGGTCTTGAAATGAGTCAGAACTCCATGCGTCTTGCATGGTCTTCCGAAGAAGTGGACGAAAAACTCAAGGGTATTATGAAAAACATTCACGATGCTTCCGTTGAAGCCGCCGAAAAGTTCGGTTTCGGTTACGACCTTGTGGCAGGTGCAAACATCGCAGGTTTCCTGAAAGTTGCCGATGCCATGATCGCTCAGGGCATTGTATAAAAATTCTTTTGAAAAATTTGTGAAAAATGCAAAAAAGTGCTTTACAAATGCAACTCTTTGTGTTATAATCCATACCTGTCTGAGTTCTCGGCCTTTGGATTGAACCGCTTTGCGGTAAACACCTGCCTTTGGCTGGGGCTTGAGATAAATATTTAATGAGGTGAAAAAAACATGACTGCTGCTGAAAAAACCGCAATCATCAAAGAGTACGCTCTTCACGAAGGCGACACAGGTTCTCCCGAAGTTCAGATCGCTGTTCTGACCAAGAGAATCAATGATCTTACCGAGCATCTGAAGACAAACAAGAAGGACCATCATTCCAGACGCGGCCTGCTGAAAATGGTCGGTCACAGAAGAAACCTCCTTGCTTATCTGCAGAAGGTTGATATCGAAAGATATCGTGCAATCATCGCAAAACTCGGCATCCGTAAATAAGAGATCCGAAAGAGGCGGCAGGCTTCCTGCCGCCTTGTTTTGCAAATTGAAACAAGTTCATCTTCGGCTTTGTCGGTCGGGTTTTAGCAGTGAATAGAGTATTTTTTGATCTTTTTGAAGAATGCTGTATTTATTGTTAAAACACGAAAACCAAGCCGTTGAAATAAATAATAGTGAGGTAAAAGAAATGTTTGAAGGCTTCAAAACGTATGAAACCACTCTTGCCGGCCGTCCTTTTGTCGTAGAGGTCGGTAAAATGGCACAACTTGCCGGCGGCAGCTGCCTTGTTCGTTACGGCGAAACCGAAATCCTTTGCACCGCTACCATGGCGGACAAGCCCCGTGAAGGTGTGGATTTCTTCCCCATGTCCATTGACTTTGAAGAAAAACTCTACTCCGTAGGTAAGATCCCCGGCTCTTTCCAGAGACGTGAAGGCAGAGCCAGCGAAAAGGCGATCCTTGCCGGCCGCGTGATCGACAGACCGATCCGTCCTCTGTTCCCCAAAGATATGCGTAACGACGTGGGCATCGTGGCTACCGTTATGTCCGTAGATCCCGACTGTCTGCCCGAAATCACCGCTATGATCGGTGTTTCCATCGCTCTTTCCATTTCCGAAATTCCGTGGGCAGGCCCCATCTCCGGTGTTTCCGTCGGTCTTATTGACGGCGAATACATCATGAATCCCACCGCTGAACAGCGTGAGATCAGTGAAATGGCCGTTACTGTTGCATCCACCGAAGATCTCATTGCCATGATCGAAGCCGGTGCAAACGAAATCGACAACGAAACCATGTTCAACGGTATCATGGCAGCTCATGAAGTCAACAAAGAAATGGTTGAATTCATCAAGGGCATTCAGGCTGACATCGGCAAGGCAAAAGTCTCGTTCCCGTCCAATGATCCTTCTCCCGAACTGTACGAAGCAATCAAGGAATTTGCAATTGAAGACGTAAAACTCGCACTCGATACGGACGACAAGAGAATCCGTGACGAAAGACTTCGTCCGATCTATGCCGCCGTTCACGAAAAGTTCGACGAACTTTTCCCCGAAGAAGTTGCCAAGATCGACGATTGCCTGTATAAACTCCAGAAATTCATCGTCCGCCGCTGGTTGCTTGACGAAGGCAAGCGCGTAGACGGCAGAGGCATCAACGATATGCGTCCGCTTCATGCAGAAGTTGACCTGCTTACCCGTGTACACGGCTCCGGTATGTTCACCCGCGGTCAGACACAGGTTCTCACCGTGACCACTCTTGGCACCATCGGTGATGCACAGCATCTTGAGGGCATTGACGAAGAAGAAAGCAAGAGATATATCCACCACTACAACTTCCCGGCATACTCCGTCGGTGAAACCAAACCCTCCAGAGGCCCCGGCAGACGTGAGATCGGTCACGGTGCACTTGCTGAAAGAGCACTGCTTCCCGTGATCCCCTCCGTGGAAGAATTCCCCTATACCATCCGCCTTGTTTCCGAAGTTCTGTCCTCCAACGGTTCCACTTCGCAGGCATCCATCTGCGGTTCCACGCTTTCTCTGATGGCAGCCGGTGTTCCCATCAAGGCTCCCGTTGCAGGTATTTCCTGCGGTCTTGTTACCGAAGGCGACCGTTTCATGACCATGGTCGACATTCAGGGACTTGAAGACTTCTTCGGCGATATGGACTTCAAGGTCGGCGGCACCAAGAAAGGTATCACTGCTATTCAGATGGATACCAAGGTACACGGTCTGACTCCCGAAATCGTAAAAGAAGCATTCGAAAAGACCTATGTTGCCCGTTGCAAGATTCTTGACGAAGTGATGCTTCCCTGCATTGCAGAGCCCAGAGCAGAACTTTCCAAGTATGCTCCCAAGATGCTCTCCACCAAGATCGACGTTGAAAAGATCGGTGATGTCATCGGTAAGCAGGGCAAAGTTATCCAGAAGATCTGTGCAGAATGTGACGTTAAGATCGACATTGAAGATGACGGTTCCGTATTTATCTCCTCCACCGATCTCGACAATGCAAAGAAAGCACTTGATATCATACACACCATCGCCAACGATCCCGAAGTCGGTGCGATCTACAAGGGAGTCGTTACGAGACTCATGAGTTTCGGTGCATTCGTGGAAATCGCTCCCGGTAAAGAAGGCATGGTACACATCAGCCACCTCGATGTAAAGCGTGTTGAAAAAGTGGAAGACGTTGTTACCGTCGGTGACGAGATCATCGTTGAAGTTCTTCCCGTTGACGATCAGGGCAGACTCAACCTCTCCAGAAGAAACGCACTGATCAAGGTTGAAGGTCTTGTACCCGAAAACGAAGTTTCCGATGAACCCCGCAAACCCCGTTCCAACGGCGGCAACCGTGGCGGTGATCGCAGAGGAAACGGCGGCAACCGCGGTAACCGCGGCGGCAACAACCGCAGAGATTGATCGTTGATCGCTTAAATCTTAATATAAACCCAAAGCCTGTCAAGTCCCGTCGGATTCGGCAGGTTTTTTTTGTTCACGGAAAAGTTGGAGGAGGGAATTGTTGTAAATCATAATTTATCTTATTCTGCAATCTTCTGCAAACGAAAATTGTATATTTTTTATATCCGTTTGCATACATACAGAAAAAAGGAAAAAAATACTGCAATAATCATATTGTCAAAAGTTTAACAATTAATATTGCAGGGGAAAAAATGGCATATTGCCGTGAAGCAGTTTTGCTTTACTTGTTGAAAACTCTGTTCAAAATGTTGAAAACTCCTGATTATTATACAAAAAACACTTGTTAAAAGATTAACAAGTAAAGAAATTTGCTTGACTTAACAAAAGTTTTCAACATTTTGTTGAAAACTCTGATTCTGTATATACAATTTCTATCCAATTTCGGTTTTTGCAAATTTCTTTGAAAAATTTTAAAAACATATATGCAAAAATAAAAAACTATGCTAAAATAACAGCGGAAAGGATGGTGCAGACGATGCCTGTTACATTGTTGACAAATGCAAAAATCAACCTTTTTCTTGATCTCGGCGGCGTGCTGTTGAACGGATATCACGGAATATGGACGGTCATGCAATCCATTGATCTTTATGACCGCATCACCGTTGATTTTGCGGAGGCGGGGATTTCCGTTTCCTGTACGGACAAACGCATACCGACGGGAGAAAAAAATATTGCCTATAAAGCGGCGGCACTGTTTCTGGAAGCCGTCGGCAGTGAACAAGGCGTATCGGTCTGTATTGAAAAAAAGATCCCGAGCCAGGCAGGATTGGGCGGCGGCAGTGCGGATGCCGCAGGAACTCTGCGTGCGTTGAACCGTTTGTTCGGGATGCCGCTTGATGACCGTACATTGGCAAAAATTGCATTCCGTTGCGGTGCGGACGTTCCTTTTTGTCTGGACGGCGGTATGGGGCTTTGTCAGAACATGGGCGAGATCATTGCACCTTTGCCGTCTTTGAAAGACGTATTTATCGTGGTGGCAAAACCGCAGGCGGGCGTTTCCACGGCAGAAGCGTATACCGCTTACGATTCGGCGCTGTGGGTACGCAGAGCCGACCGCGAGCAGTTTCTGTATTTTGCCGCAACGGGGAACACACCTGAAATTTTACGCCGTTGCTCGAATCTGTTTGAGCAGTTCATTGAGGTGCCCGGCAGAGCCGATATCAAATCTGTCATGCGTAAATACCACGCAAAAGCCGCATGCATGAGTGGTAGCGGATCCGCCGTTTACGGTATTTTTACCGATCTTGCAACCGCGGAAAAATGTGCAGAGGATATTAAAAGTATTACGATGGAAGTTTTTGTCTGCCGTCCTGTTGAAACGGCTTTTAAATTTGAAAACTGATGGAATAAATTTCCAAAAAACCGTCCACACTTTTGGGTGAAAGGACGGTTTTTTTATGTACATCAGCACCCGAAAAACAAATCTCGCAGTGATTCTTGCATTGGTTTGTGTCTTGTCTTTATGTTTGAGCAGTACGGCCTCCTATGCTTTGCACTGTGAAGAACTGCGGCAGGATGTTCTGCGTTTGCACGTGCTTGCAAACTCCGACAGCGAAAAGGATCAGCAAATAAAATTACTGGTGCGTGACCGCCTGCTTGCGTCCGGGGCATCTTGCTTTCAGAACGCACAAAACACGCAGGATGCTTTACTGGCTGTGTCTGCCTGCAAAGACCAATTGACCGAAGTTGCAAACACCGTTTTGTCGGAAAACGGAGCAGACTACACCGCACGCATTGAAATTGAAACCGAATATTTTGAAACACGCACTTATGATGATGTCACCTTTCCGGCGGGCAATTACCTTGCCGTTCGTGTGCTGTTGGGGGAAGCGGAGGGGAAAAACTGGTGGTGCGTTATGTTCCCGCCCTTGTGCCTGCCTGCCGTGACGAAGGAAGTGACCGATGATTTTCTCGATGCCAACGGAAACGTCCTTGCGGCAGAGGACGGGTATGAAATCCGCTTCAGGATCGTGGAATGGTATGAATCGTTGCGACAGAAGATCAAAGAACATCGGACATAAGGGGTGTCTATTCTCCTTTTATATTTCATACATTAAAGGGGAGGGATGTGCGTGGACAGGACGATGTGCGCTTGCATAATGACGGAAAACGGTGGTGTTTGAACTCGGCAAAACACGTATCCGCATAACCTTTTTCTTTGCAGTAGGTCTTACTCTGTTCAGCCTGCAAACGGATATGATAACGGTGTTTTCCGTTTTGTCGGCTGTGATCCTGCATGAAGCGATGCATCTGGTCTGCGTGACACGTTATGCGGGAGCACCGCAGGAGATCACCGTCGGTTTGTTCGGAATGCGTATGACGGATGAAAACCTGCGGTTGGCGGGATATAAAAGGGAAGCGGTCTGTGCGTTGGCGGCACCCTTTGTCAATCTGATTTGTTTTGCTTTTTTGTTTGGATTGTCGGTTCCTTTTCCGCAACTGCAAACGGCGGCGGCTGTACACGTTTCTCTCGGTCTTTGCAATTTGTTGCCGTTACGCTGTCTGGACGGCGGACGGGGCTTGCTTTGCATTTTGTATTTTTTTTATCCGCAGGAAAAAGCAGAAAAGATCATGAACGTGACGGAAGGGATCTTCTTTTTTGTGACGTGGGGTTTACTGCTTGCGTATATAATTTTTCTCAAACCCACGCCGACCGCCGTTGTTTTTCTTCTCTACCTGACATTTCTGTTCCTTTTTCGTAAATAACGCCTTGCAAAAGCAACACGTTGCCGTTATAATAGATAAGCAAAGGATGTGTTGTTTTGAATAAAAAACTTGAAAAAATTCTGCCGTTGGTGCAAAAGCCCGCACGTTACACGGGCGGCGAACTCAACAGCGTAGTAAAAGACAAAAACAGTGTGGATATCCGTTATGCCTTCTGTTTTCCCGATTCGTATGAGATCGGTATGTCGCATCTGGGCATCAAGATCCTATATTCTCTTGTGAATGCCCGTGCGGATGCATGGTGCGAGCGTGTGTTTGCACCGTGGCCCGATATGGAAGAAAAAATGCGTGAAAACAAAATTCCGCTTTTTGCACTTGAAAGCGGCGATCCGCTGACGGATTTCGACATGATCGGCTTTACCGTGCAGTATGAACTGTGCTATACCAACATTCTCAATATGCTCGATCTTGCAGGCTTGCCGTTGTATGCAAAGGAAAGAACGTCGCTTACCCCCCTTGTGGTGGCAGGCGGTCCTTCCGTCTGTAACGCGGAGCCGCTGGCTGATTTCGTGGATCTTTGTATGCCCGGTGAGGGGGAAGAAGTCACGAATGAACTGATCGATCTGCTGAAAATACATAAAAAGAAAGGCTCCACCAAGGAGGAATTCCTGCGTGAAGCCGCTGAAATTGAGGGCATTTACGTGCCGTCACTCTACGACGTGACCTACAATGAAGACGGCACCGTGCAGGCAATTACCGCCAAAGACGGAGCACCCGAAAGGGTCAAAAAACGTGTTATTCACGATCTTGACAAGGTGTTTTATCCCGAAGATCTGATCGTTCCGTTCATTGAAGTGGTGCATGACCGCGTGGTACATGAAATTTTCCGCGGTTGCATCCGCGGATGCCGTTTCTGTCAGGCAGGTTTTTTGTACAGACCGATCCGTGAAAAATCCCCCGAAACCATTTCCCGGCAGTGTGAACAACTCATTAAGACCACGGGCTACGATGAGATTTCGCTGTCCTCTTTGTCCTCAAGCGACTACACGCAACTTGAGCCGCTTTTGGACAAACTGTTGGAATGGACGGTGCCGCAGAAAGTCAATATCGCTCTGCCGAGTTTACGTGTGGATAATTTCCGCAAGGATCTCATTGAAAAACTCACGAGCGTACGCAGAAGCGGTCTGACCTTTGCACCCGAAGCGGGTACGCAGAGAATGCGTGACGTCATCAACAAAAACGTCACCGAAGAAGAAATTATGGAAACCTCCCGTAAAGCCTTTGAGGGCGGATGGACGGCAGTGAAACTGTATTTCATGCTCGGTCTTCCTACGGAAACCGATGAGGATGTCAAGGAGATTGCGGCTCTTGCACGCCGTGTTGTGGACGTTTATTTTTCCTTGCCCGAACGCCCCAAAGGAAAGGGCATTTCCGTCAACTGCAGTGCCTCCACCTTTGTTCCCAAACCCTTTACGCCGTTCCAGTGGGAGCCCCAACTTTCGCAGGAAGGCATTGCCGCAAGGCAGGAACTGCTCAAAGTTTCCAATACCAGCAAAAAAGTGCAGATCAGTTTCCACGAAATGCACGTCAGTTTCCTTGAAGCCGTGTTTGCACGCGGCGACAGACGGCTTTCCAAAGTGCTTGAAACGGCATGGAAAAACGGCTGTAAATTTGACGGATGGGATGAACACTTCAAATTTGACACGTGGATGAATGCTTTTGAAGAATGCGGACTTGCACCCGAATTCTACGCAAACCGCACCCGTCCTTATACGGAAGTACTGCCGTGGGATCACATGGACTACGGCGTTTCCAAACAGTTTTTGATCCGTGAAAGCGAAAAGGCAAAACAGGCAAAAACCACGCCGCACTGCCGACAGCAGTGTGCAGGTTGCGGTGCGGATAAACTCAACGGAGGTGAATGCGATGCGCGACGTCAGGATCTGGTTTTCTAAAAGCGGTGCGGTCAAATACGTGTCGCATCTGGATATGTTCCGTTTAATGACGAGAGCCGTCCGCAGAGCCGATATTCCGCTGTGGTATACCGAGGGCTTCAATCCCCATCCTTATATTTCTTTCTTGCAACCCCTGCCGCTGGGTGTTGAGACCTGCTATGAGCCGCTTGACATCCGCATTGAGGGGGAGATCACCAACGGGGAGATCAAAGACCGTCTGAATGCCGTCATGCCTGACGGAATGCACATAGAGGCTGTCACAAAAGCCTTCTGCAAACCTGCCGAAGCCGCCTACGGAGAATACAGAATTGTTCTGGATGCCGAGGATATTTCCGCACAAGAAGTGGTGAAGATCATTGAAGCAGGGGCGTTGACCGTTGAAAAATCTGCCAAGGTCAAGGGAAGAAAAGGCACGAAAACGGTCGACGTATCCGCCGCTATTCATTCGTATACGGTCAACGAGGAAAACGACGATACGGTCGTCATAGAAGTCACCTTGCCCGCTTCACCGGAACTTACGCTCAATCCCTTGCAGTTTCTGGAATCGGTCAGCAACAAATACGGAAAGGTTCTCTATCCGCTGTCTGCAAGCCGCATACGCTTGCTTTGTGCGGACATGACCGCATTTTCATAAAACCTGTCAATCAACGCAAAAACAACGGTGCAACCCAAAAAGGGAAGTACCGTTGTTGTTTTTTTTGAATTATATGTTTTTATATTCCTTTTGTCGGGATTCTGCATATTAGCATAGGATTCTTTTGGAATAAAAACAAACGTTTTTTATCTTATTCATTCATTGTATCCACAAATTCGCTGTCTCTCGCGGTAAGTTCCACCCATGCAGGTCTGAAACCGCATTTGATTGCATTTCGTACCGATTGGATATTTGACCATGCCGCACAGTAAAACGGGACTTTGCCCATTTTCAGTATTTCAACGGCAATTTTGCTTGTTACAGCAGATGCAACGCCTTTTCTCCTGTATGCCGGGAGTACGTCAACACCGATCTGATACATTGTTTCGCAATCTGCCGAGCAGCCTGCAAGACCGATCAGTTTGCCGCTATGAAATGCACCGACAACAAGTTTATCAAGATGTTTTCGTTTTTCGCACAAAGCGTTGCCCCACTCAGCGGTGTAATACTGCTCGAATTCTTCCGGTTGCAAAACTTTTATTTCGTAATCGCAGGGTAGTTCTTTCAGTTCTTTGACATCGGGCAGAAAGTATTCAGCCATAAAACAGACCTTATATCCAAACTGTGCCAATTTTTCATTGAGGGCAATAACATTCGGCGATTCAAAGCAATGTGCAACGGCATATTTTCCTATAAACCACGCAACGGTTTCTTTCATTTGCGGACTGACTTGTGCCACGATATTATTTCCGTATGAAACCAGATCACATGCAAGAGGCAAGGGCATATATACTCTTGCTTTGTCATTTTTCTGCGACAGTACGATCTTGTTTTCAGTGGATAAAAAGTCTTCCGCTTCACAATTGCAATCATAAGCTGACTGTTGAAGTGCAATTCTTAATATATCTTCGTTTGTCATATTTACACCTGTTTAATAGCCTTTAATGTGAATGTTGCACCCCAGTTGCCGAGAACTTCAACAGATGAAAATCCTGCTGCAAACAAAGCTTGCGTTTCGTGGGAAACCGTCAACGGGGTATCGTAATGATAAAATTCATGGTCGTCAATGCCTTGTTCCTTTTTGAGCCGCAGCAGTTCCTCTCGGAACGTTTTCTCATCTTCGTCCGACTGTGCAAAATAATCGGTCAGAATAAAATATCCGCCGTCTTTCAATGCTTTGCAAAGCTTTGCATAAAGCGGGATTTTTTCTTCTTTCGTGAAATGGTGCAGGGATTCAACGGAAACGGCGGCATCGAAAATGTTTTCACCAAACGGAACATCAAAATATGAGCCGCAAATCAATGTTAAATCTTTTTCGGGAAACTTCTTTTTCAATGCACGGAGCATTGATTCCGTCAAGTCAATACCGGTTATTACAGCCGTTGGGTTGAGTCTGAAATAATGTTCCAACTCCAGACCCGTACCGCAACCCAAATCAAGAATTCTTGCACCGTTGGATTTGGGTAAACAGTCGGCGGTATACGGATAAAACACATCGGCAGAATCAATATTGCTCATCATGTGTTCATCGTAACCGTCCAAGCGTTTATCAAAAAACTCATTCATTTTTTCAAGCATAATTTATAAATTCTCCGTCAGATCAAAATAAATCCCATCAGCAGACCGCCCGCAAAACCGGAAAGATGTTCGAAATCGGATTTCTTTGCAGATATTTTGAAATGTTTTCTTTGGAATCGTCGGGACTGATACCTACACCGCTTGAATCTGACCATAGTTTCATCACGGAATCGTAATCATCGGCAGTCATTACCCGGATTTGCAAAATGAACACCTATCCTTTCAACCATTCAACAGACTGTTTCAATCCGTCAATCGTTTTTGTTTCCAATACCACACGGCAGTTTTGAGTCTTTGCAAGACTTAAATATTTAGCTATATCCACGTCACCTGTGCCGAGTGCAAGGTGATTTTTCTTACCTTTTGCATCGTGTAAATGAATATGGAACAAGCGGTCAAGGTGATGCATGATAAATTCTTCGTCCGCACCGCCGATGCCGTGGTTATGTCCCGTGTCAAAAGTCAGAGCAAAAACATGGCTTTCCAAAAGTAGTTCAATTGCTTGCTTTTGAAAATCCTCGTAGCCTTCGCAGTTTTCAATGCAGATCATAATATCGGCATCCCCGACAGCATTTTCGCACAGATCTCTGAATTTTGCAATGCTTTTCAGATATTGTTCTTTGTATTCGGAGAAAAGATAGACCTTTCTGTCGGGCATGGTGAAATACACGCCTTTTGCCATGTGCATATTCAGTACTTTAATATGCAGTTGTTTGGCGATTTCGATCGTGTCTGCAACCGTTTTTATGTAAGAAGCGGCAATATATGAATTAAAATCACAAACGTTCAGATTTTCGTCAAGGTGAATCGTATAGTAAACACCGTATCTGTCTGCAATGCTTTTGAAGTAATCTGCATCAATTTTCGGGAGTTGATACTGCGGCAGATTCATATTCAGTTCAATAAAATCAAGCCCTGATTCCGCACACAGTTTTGCACATTCCTCAAGCGTGCTTGTTTCAATCAATGTGGGCATACCGAAACTTATCATTTGTATTCTGTCACCTGCCGTCTTTCAAGAATGTATCAACTTGCCGTTTTGTTTTTAATACAACGGTTTTTTCTTTGTATTGTTCGGCGATAGCGGCGTAATGTGCCCGTCTTTCTTTGTTTCTGCAACCAAATAAAGTGAATTTCACAAACCATGCATTCATATCGTTCGTGTATCCCTGTTTTTTTCGTACTTTTGATCGTTTCCATGCACGGTAAAAACAGAGAAATACCGGCAATTGCAGAAGAAGGATCTGATCTGCATCACGCAAACGTTCTTCAAAAAAAAGATACGTATAATATCCGTCTATGATCCAATCTTCCTGTTGCATGAACTCTTTGACGGTCGGCAATACAAGTGAATCGTCGATCGGTTTCCATTCTTTATCCCATTTTACATCGTCAAGATGCAAAACGGGAATGTTTTTTTCCTTTGCAACGGAATCAGATAAATACGTTTTACCGCTGCCGGCATAGCCTAAAACTGCGATTTTCATTTTTTATATCCTTTTCATAAGTTTGAAGTACGCGCCGTTTTCGTCACTGCCGTCAAAAAGAACTTCCGTAAAACCGTATTTTCGGTACAGATGCAGGGCGGCTTGATTGTCCTTATCCACACCGAGCGTGATCTCCGGATAGCCCATTTCTTTGGCTTTGTTTATAAGGAACGAAAGAATCTCACTGCCGATGCCGCGGTTGCGGTATTCTTTTTTGACGACCATTCTTGAAACGTAGATCCTTTTATGCGGTATTGTGTAATCGGCATCTCCCGTATCAAAAACCAATGCACCCTCACCGATAAATTCTCCGTTGATCTTGTAAACGAAAACAAGTCGGTTGCCCGATGCGATTTCTTCTTTCCATTTCTCTGCCATCGGCTGTGCTTGCATATTCCATATATTTGAACACTTTGCATATTCTTCGGGGTTAAGAGGCTCAACGGAAACGTCAAAGAAATCTTTTATATCGGCTTTATGGAAACCCAATGAGCGAATTACGTTTAACATTGCAGTGTTGCTGGGCAATGTAGAGCAGGTCGCAATTTTGTCTTGCTCCAGAATTTTTTGTGTCACAAAGGAAACCAGTTCTTTTGAAAAACCTTTATTACGGTATTCGGGAACTGTTTTTACATCCGCGGCTTCCCATGCCCGATCGCTGTATTTTTCGATCGCACAACGTGCAACGGGTTTGTTGTCTTCGTATAAAAGATAATACTGCGTGCCTTTGTTCAGCCATTCATTCCAATCCGATGTAGTTATACCTTTGAAAAACAGGCGTTTGTGTTTCGGTTTGCAAAGTTTCAGATGTGCATTCATAGCCTGCAAAGTTGCAGGTTTTATTGTATGTTTTTGTTCAATTGACTTTAGCTTTGAAATGTCATCAATTTCAAATATGATTTCTTCCATGTTTCGCATAAGTTCACCTTTGTTGAGTAAAATGAATGAACTCTTTATTCAATGTACGGTACTTCATATTTGCAATTTTCTTCAAGGAATGCGTTTTCATCAGATACCGCACGAAGCGGCAGCCGAGAAAATATCCCACATCGGAATGTCCCTCGTACGAACACCAATCCCCGAAGAAGTCCTGTACGCTCTCTTTTGCTTCCAGCCTGCGGAGATATTCCTGCTTTATTTCATTTTCATGTTCATAACACCACGTGAGCCAGCCGTCCTTGTCCTGATGGTAAAAATCATCATCACCGCACAGAATATGTTCGCAAACCATGGCAACGCCCTCGCAGTAAAGCTGTGCAATGCCTTTTCTGCGTTTTGTGTATTCCGGTATGTGCAGCTTTCCGTTGCGTTTGTGCCATAAATGACCGATCTCGTGCAGAATGAGGGCTCTCATATTCGTTTCATCGCCCCAGTTGAGTTCGATGATTTTTTCGATTCCCAACAGAACGGTGTCCTTGCCGTCCAGCGTGGTTGCCCAACCTGCACCGTTGCAAAGACCGAGATACAGAATGATATTAATATCCGGCTCCGTGTCAAAAAGTTCTGACAGATTCTCATGGAGCGTGTCAATGACCGTCTGAAAATTTCTGCTCACGAAATCAATCTTTTCTTCACTTAATGCCGCTTCCAGAACGGGAAGAACACTTTTATTAAAATCGTATTCTTTTGCATCGTTTTCGCATTTTGACGGCAGTTCTTTTGCTGTTTCTTTTGCATATTTTCGCCACAGTTCAATACTGAACCCGTCAGCGAAAACGGATTTGATTGTATCACAGGTATTGACGATTCTCATTGTTTCACCTTATTTTACAGCAAATGTTGCAATGTACTGCGGATAGTATTTGCCGATCTCGTTGCCGCCCTCGCCGTCGCGGTCTTCGTATAAGGCTTTGAGCGTAAAACCTGCTTTGAGTTGACCGCCGAGTTGCTCGTCCAACGTATGACTGAACTGTATGCCGTCACCGTTTGCGATCATGGCATCGCGTTTTTCTTGCGGCATTTTCAGCGGATTGAACGGCAAGGGATTCACAACTTTCAAAGGATCGTTTTCTTCAAAAAGATAGGATATGCCGTTGTCGAGACCGGAGAGCAGTCTGCCGCCTTTTTTAAGGATGCGGTAGCACTCGTTCCAGACATGGTACACATCCTCTACGTAGACGTTTGAAACGGGATGAAAGATCAAGTCAAAAGTTTCAGCTTCAAAGGGGAGAGGTTTTGCCATATCGCCTTTTACAATGCTTATATTGCAGCCTTCTCTTGCAGACACCGTTTTTTCTGCTTCCAGTTGCCTGTCGGAATAATCGAACACGGTGCAATCTGCTCCGAGTTTTGCAAATACGGGCATCTGCTGACCGCCGCCGCTTGCAAGCCCCAATATCTTTTTGCCTTTCAGTTCGCCGAACCATTCATGCGGAACGGGAATGCAGGGGGTAAGCAGAACACAAAAGTTTTCTGCCGTCGTTTTTTCGTATTCTTCGTGGGTTATGGGCAGTGTCCATCGGCATCCGTCCGTTGCCCACAGATCCCATGTTTTTGCGTTGATCTGCGTATAGTCAATCATTATAAATCAAATCTTTCTTTTATTATTTGTGCCGCAACATCGGGCGGCAGGTCGGAATTATCAATTTTTATGTAATTCGGAAACGGTATTTCCCCGTCGTAACTGACGGTGCGATATTTTTGATCGGTTTCAAGCAGATCTTTTTTCGCAAAATCAAGATCACGCTTTGACGGTTTGTTTTTAAGGCGGTTTTCGGTTGCGTTTCTCGCAAGTCTTATTTCCTGTGAAGCAACCAGTTCCGCGTAATAAACATCGGCACCCTGCTTTTTGAACAGATCGGAAACATATTCTATATAATCCCAATCGCTTTTCATGTCAAACGCCCACACGTAGGTGAATATCATTCCGTAATTGTCACTCTTTGAAAACTCCTCAAAAATGACCTGCCGCAGACGTTTCACTGTGTTTCCTTCATAATGACCGAACACTTCTATGACGGGTTCGATCGTCATGTGGTTGTGAAACAGCCGCAGGTCGGTAATCTTTGCAAGTTCCTGTCCGACCGTCATTTTACCCACTGCAATATCCCCGAACAGAATAACCAGTTTCATAACATCTTCAACCTTTCCTTGCCAATTGCAGATCGATCGTATCGTAAATTGTAATACTGCCGCCGTGACGGTTGATCGCATCTTCTATTTCTGAAAAGAATACATTGCGGATTGTTTCCTCAATGGAAATATGATCGGAATACGTTCCCAAAAGTGCCCTGTATTCTTTGGCAGTAAACGTCCGCGTACGGTAATACAGTTTGTATTGCACGTCCGCAAAACCGTATTTTTCAGCAAGCAAAGCCCTGTCAAGAGCCTGTTCTTCGGAATATTCGGTCAGGGGTTTTTGCTGTTTGTTGTGGTATTTATAATAATATTCGGCATAGATCGCATCCATCTCCGCCGACAGGGAAGGCTGTCCTTTGTCGCGGTAGGGATGATTTGCAAAGCGTGCAAACACACCGCCGTTTTTGAGCAAGGCATACACCTTATTGTAGCCTGATTCTTCGTCTATCCAATGGAATGCCGAAGCGGAATAAATGAGATCGTATGCACCGTCAAAATCAATATCTTCAAATTTTCCCGTGATTGCGGAAAAATTCGGATACGCTTTGAATTTCTCACGGCAGATCTCGCAGAAGTTTTCTCCGCGATCCACAGCGGTAAGACGGCAACCCGTCTGTAAAAACGGCAACGTAGCCTGACCGCCGCCGATGCCGATTTCAACAACATTGCTTGTATTGCTGATCGGTTTGTATTCAAATATGGTCTGATACAGTTCATCAACATAGCCCGGACGAAATTTTTCATAAACGTCCGCAACCGTATCAAAAGTCCAACCCAAACCCATGTTTTCCATTACCGTCCCTCAACAAAATCAATCAACTCTTTGAGATTGTGTATAGTCCATTGATCGTTATTCTCACCGCTTCGGTCAAGATAAAACGCCGTAAAACCTTGCTCTCTCGCTCCGTCCGCTTCTTCTTTGCAATCGTCAACAAAGATGCTTTCCGCGGCTGTTACGCCTTGTGCCTGCAGTGCGGCATTGAAAATGATCGGACTTGGTTTTCCTGCACCGACTAAGGAGCTTGCAGTAAATGATGTAAAATACTTTGCTATACCGAGTTGCTGTAATGTGAATTCAAGTGACGGCGATGTATCGCTAATAACGCCCATTTTATATCCGTGCTTTTTGAAATATTCAAGCACCTCTACCGTCTCAGAGAATAAGGCTCTGTCTCCGTTACACCAAAGTTCTTTAAAAAGCAATTCTGCTTTTTCTTCAATATTTTCTGATACACCTTCACCGATAAGCAAATGATAATAATATCTCTTGAAAAACTCTTGCTCGTCTTGGAGTGTTTTATACCAAGGTTTTCTGCCT
>JAZNRU010000025.1:0-70705 GCA_045590895.1 Acutalibacteraceae bacterium | reverse complement strand
AATGTTATGAACGAGATGTATGCAAGAGATATTTCAAAGAAGGTACGCTCTGCCAAAAGAATCAGAGGTAATATGGGTGAGCCACTCTCTCAACCGCCTTACGGATATATGAAAGACCCGCAGAATCCTAAAAGGTGGATTATTGAGCACGAGGCGGCAAGCGTTGTAAGAGAAATTTTTAGGCTTTATCTTGAAGGCTACGGTCAGGACAAAATTGCAAGAACCTTGCAGGACAGAGGAATAAAGAATTGCACCTCATATTGGCAAGAGCGAGGCATAGGCAGAGGCGGTAAAAAGGTACAGCCTAACCCGTACAAATGGAAAAGCTCTACCATAGGTCAGATTCTTATTCGTCAGGAATATTGCGGTGATGTAGTGAACTTCAAAACCTATTCCAAGAGTTTCAAGAATAAGAAAAGACTTCAGAATCCCGAAGAAAATTGGAAGATTTTCAAGGATGTGCACGAGCCGATTATTGACCGTGAAACCTTTGAAGCAGTACAGGCTCTTATCAAGAAATGCAAGCGCAGAGACCCTAAGCCTGAAAACGGTGACAAGAATATCTTTTGTAATTTTCTTGTATGTGCCGAATGTGGGCATAAGCTGTGGTATCACGTGAATACCCGTAACAAAGACATTCACTATTTCAGTTGCAGTAATTATGTAAAGGATTACAGAGGCAGCTGTCAGCACAGACATTATGTGAGGGCTGATGCAATCGAGCAGATTGTTATGCTTGAACTCAAAAAGATGTCAGCCTGTATAAGGCATAACGAGGAACGCTTTGCCGAAATCCTTGCACGAAAAACCAACAGCGACAAACTTTCCGAGGAGAAATATCTCAAAACCGAGCTTGAAAGACTTATTAGCAGAAATGCAAAGGTTGAGAGAAACTATGAAAAGCTGTACGAGGATAATATGGACGGTAAGGTAACTGACGAGTGGTTTATGCATATGTCAAGAAAGTACGAAGATGAACGACTTGAGTTAAGGACGAAGATTTCAAAACTCCGAGAACAGCAGGAGCAACTTAATAACAAAGAAAAGGAAAAAGAACTTTTTGTTTCTGCCGTTCGCAAGTTTATGGAAATGGAAACTCTAACGGCGCCACTCCTTCACGAGCTTATAGACCACATTGACATTTATGAAACCGAAGGCACAGGCAAAAACAGAACACAGCGTATTGTAATTCATTATCGCTTTGTGGGATATATTGAAATTCCGTCAAACGCAGATAATTACAAAGCAGATACCCGTCAGGGTGTAGCAGTGGAATATCTCACTGCATAACAAAAAAGAGCAGGATAAAACCTGCTCGATACATGTTGATGAAGCTATGAAATTAAATAAAAAAGTCGAGTGTTCACACGAAATCCGTTATGAACACTCGAAATGCCTGCGTGGGGTGGATGTGATCGGCAAGATACAGTTTTCTCTGTTGGGGGCTGATGTCGTTGAATGCGGCATCGTTCCACAGATCAAGCACGGTGATTCCCCATTTCCTCTGTATCTCTCCGAGCAGTTGCACCATGTTTTCATACGCTTCGCTGTCATATTTCGCCTGCGTGTAGAACACAACGGGGCAATTCCACGTATTGCGGACATAACAAATGATGTATTCGATCGCACCTGCCACGGTCTGCGTGTCGAAATCGGTCATTTCCATGCTGTCCGACACCGCACCGAGGGGCATCTTTTTGGTGGCATCGTTGGTAGAAAGCTGACACACGAAGGCATCCAAACGCACGGATGTATCCGCCGTTTTCAACCGTGAAACGTAGGAAGATTTTCCGTTGTCGACGAGTGTTGTGCCCGAAACCGCCTCTTTCACGGCGGTGATGCCGTCCGTTTTTGCAAGCATTTCAGGGAACGCCACGCCGAACGATGCGTAGCCGTAGGTGACGGAACTGCCTAAAAACAGCACCGTTTTTCCCTGCAAGGGGCTGTTTTCGATCCGCTGTGCATGGTCTGCGGTATTTTCTTTATAATTTCCCTCGCAAAATACGCCGAACATAGAAGCCACGTACCCTCCTGCCGTAAGAATCGCCAATGTCAGCACGGTCGCAATGACCGCACGCAGTTTTTTATTATTCTTCCCAGTTGATCTCATGTGTGAACACCTCGGTACCTGCTGTATTGAACGCCTGCAGACGGATGGTGTCTTCGGAAAGATACATCACGGAAGCAATATAGTCCTCGCCGCTTTTGCCGCCGTCTATATAACCGACGATGCCCGGATGTGCCGCAAGAACGGCCTGTTCGGCTTCGCTCGTGCCGAGCAGACGGCACCGGTGCTGATGTCCGCACAGCAAAAGACGTGCTCCGAGACGGTCGATCTCGTTCCAGCCTGCTTCGCTGAGTTCGGGCTCCACGCCGCTGATCTGCCATGCGTGTGACAGCACGATCACTTTTTCATAGTCGGTCTCCTGCGTTCTGAGCCATTCGATCATGTCACTGCGGTAGGTTTCGTAATCGTTGAGCCCGCCGTATTCGGGATGATCGTCTTTTTTATCCTCACCGCTGTCAAGCACCGCAAAGTAATACTCGCCCCATGCGGCGGTATAATAAAATTCATCCATACCGAGTGCACCGAGGAGTTTGCCTGCGTATTCGCCGCGTGTTTCGTGGTTGCCGCGAACGTACAGCACGGGCATTGCCCCCTTGGAGAGTTCACCTGCAAATTCCACCACGTTCGTGACGATCTGTTCTTCAAAATCCACACCGGGAGAGGAATCGCCCAAAAGAATGATCGCATCGTAGTCACCGACGTAAGAAACAGCCTTGTATGCCTTCTCAAGCATCGTGTGCCAGTCGGAAATAACGAGCACGGTCATGTCTTTTTCATCCGCAGGGGTAAAGTGACGCTTTTCGGACACGACCTCTTTTCCCGTATGGCTGCCGTAACTGAACTGTTCGATCACACGCACCGAACCGACACGGTAATCGTTGTCATTCAGATGTTCGTAGGGTACGTTGATGCTGTGAATGCGCGTATCGGTATTGAGTCTGCCGCCGTTTTCATCATACACTTTATAATTCTGACCGTCGTAGGTATACTCGACATAGCCCGTACCGTTTCCGTTTGCGGAGAACACGATGCTGTAATCCTTGCCCGTATCAATGACGACGGGCTCACTCGTGATGCGGTAGGGTGTCAGCGGTACGAGACTGCCAAACCCGAACACAAACGTGACAACGAGCAGGACCGCCGTTATAACGGTCTTCGTTTTGCTCTTGCCCATACCTGCAAGCAAGGCACACAGCGGCACGCCGATGAGGGCAAGTGCCGTCGGCAATGACTTTTGCAGATACAGACCGTAAACTTCTCCCGATTCACCCGTGCAGATGCTGAACGTAAACACCATGGCGGCGACGAACAGCAACACGCTCAGCACGCTGCAAACGGCAAGTGCCGTGCGGTACGCCTTCGTTTCATGCACTCTCACGCCTTTGCTTACCGCGTTTTTTACACGCAACGCCGTGAGCACGCCCAGGGCAATGCAGTTTGCGATCATAACGTACAACAGAATATACGTAAAGGAATCCACCTTTACGGTAATGTTGACAAACACCCAGTTAAAGCGGCAGGCATTGTAAAGAATGGTGCCCATGACCGTCAACGCCGTCAGTACGCACGGCAACGCGGTGGATGCAAGAATATTCTTTTTCTGTTTCATTTTCACTCTCTCCTTTTTCCGCTTCTTCACGTTTCATTTCCGTTTTCCGATGATCCTGCCGTTTCATGTATTTTTCCTCATCGGTTTTACGATTCAAATATTAACACATGATAAAGACAATTGCAAGAAGATGAAACGATCGCGTGCGGACAAAATTTGCGTTGCATTCAGATGTTCTTTGTATATCAATCCAAAAACAGTACAAACTGTCAGCATGAACATCAGACAATTTGTACCGAAAATGATTTTTATTCTGTTGATTGGCTTATGGGTAGCCGTTTTTCTGTATCCGCTGTTGCATGAACTCAGCCACGTGCTTTTCACAATTCTGTTCGGCGGACAGATCCGTTCGGTATCCTTTTGGCCGACACCGTCCGTCTTGTGTGAACTGCAAAGTCATGACCGCCTTCAAGTCACGCTGATCGGTCTGTCCGGAATCATCTGTCCCGTACTGATTTCCCTGTTACCGTCACCACGGTGCTTTGCGGCATGGTATACGCGGTTCCACTTATTATTGGTTAATGCTTTCGGCACATTGTCATATTTATTCTTTGCAATCTGTTTTTTGGCCGGACACCCGTTGCAAAACAACGATATCACAACGATCCTCACGCACGCTCCTGCCTCTTTTCCCTTCATTGTGCCGTTGCTTTTCGTCTGCTTTGTTTTTCTTTGCATTGCAATCAGACGAAGTGCTCCCGTCAGCACGATTCTGAACTTTTTTAACGAACAGAACATCCTTTCGGTTCATACGCAAATACAGGATGCAAAATGATATTCTGCAGTTGTGCCGTAAAGTGAAGACTGTCACAAATCCGAAACAGGAATTGTGACAGTCTTCACCTGTTAAAAATATTGCAAAATGTTTTGCAAAGAAGTTTTTATCCCTGTATACCGGAAACGTACTCCTTGTATTCTTTATCCGCCTTCATAAAGGTCTTAACTGCAAGAATTGCGGCGATCAGCCACCAGTACGGTCCGCTTCCTCTGTATGCAATTGCAATCACGATCTCAACAATACTCAGTGCCAACAGCAAATAGGCACAGACCTTGCTCTTTCCGAGATGCAATCCCAACGTGATTGCCAACAGCAGTCCCGCATCAATCAGACCGTACGGATCCATCGCAAAGGCAAGTGCACTGTTGATTACTACGCAAACGTAACAAAGAATGGAAATGTTGCGGATGTCCTTGTTGAAATTCTTTACGTATTTGCTTCTGTATTCTCTCTTGTCAACGACAACATCCGTCGGAGGCATATTCAATTGCAGATCCGGCATGGGCTGTACGCCGTTGACGGCGTTCGGGGTATACGGAACACCCGTACCGAGTGTGCCGCCGCAATTGGTACAAAACATATAGCCCTTCTCTGCTTTTGTTCCGCATCGGGTACAAAAATTGCCGCTTTGCATCTGTTGCATACCATTGTTGTGCATCGGCATCCGTGCATCCGGAACCGACGGACGGTTTACAGCACCGCCGCACTGCACAAGCATATTCTCAATTTCCGCCAGACGATCCTTCATGGGCCCTTTCGTCAATGCCCCGACGGCACTGTCTTTTCCGTATTCACCGACATAAACACCGGGAAGCAGTGCAAATTTCACCCATGCTTCAAGGCGAACGCCACCGTTGAACGGTGACAGTTTGAAAAAACTCGGGTGGCAGAGAAAACCGTTGCCTTTTTGAAACACGTTTTCTCCGTCGTCCACTATGTACTCATATCCCTCGGAAAGAAGATACTGATGAACGGTTCGGAAGATGTCATCAAACGCAACCGAAATCTGAAAATCTTTACTGTATCGTGCCATATAAAGACCTCCCTTATTCAGCCGTCGTGATCGTGCTGACCAGTGCGGTGTTCGCGTCTTCAGCCTGGCTGATCGCACAGATGAAGACCATATAATTATCCAGTTTTCTGACGTAAACGTTCTGCACAAAGTCACCGTAACCGTTGTCAAACACCAGTTTTGCCGTCGTGTAGTTTTCTCCTGCGATCACTGTGGTCGAATAAGTCTCGGAAGCTTCTTTTAAAATGATCTCATCCATTTCTTCAAATACTTCGAGAGCAATATCAAGATACTCTTCTTCCGTGTAAGCCGGGAACGTCGGCAATTTTTCATAACAGATATAGATCAGCGACATCGTGTCTTTTGCCATAAAGTATGCTCCGCAATCCGTGATCGCATTTTCCGCAGCGGCATAGGTTGCACTGTCCGCATCGTTGAATCCTTCGGGAATTGCCATTTTGATGTTTGCCCATTCATTGACGTAAACACCGTCCGTCACTGCACCCTTGGTGTAAGGAACTCCTGCCTGTGTTGCTTCTTCCGTAGCCTCGGTAACGTACTGTGAATCACTGTCGATCGTGTAACTGTCATTGAAGTCGTTGTTGTCCGTCACGTCCCCGTCATCCGAATTCAGAGCGATTCCTGCAATAATACAGCCTGCAACAATCAAAATCAAAAGCACGATCAGCAGAATCTGCCACCATTGGATACCCTTTTTCTTGGGTGTCGGCATGGGTGCTGCATTCTGCGGATTATAGGGCTGATTTCTCATCGGCTGTCCGTACACGGATGCCCCGCCGAAGGGTTCTTCGTTCAGCAACTGGGTCTCATTGTTGTCCGAATACATAAAGTTCGAACCACCGCACCGCGGACAAAACTTCGCCTGCTCATTCACAATCTGCCCACAATTCCTGCAACTTCTTATATCCATTAATACACGCCTCCTGTTTCATAAAAGTCTGATAAATTTATGCAAATTCATCAGACTCTCTCTTACAAACTGTTTAATTGAATGTCGTAAACAAACAAATCGTAAAAACAAACCAACAATTATTCCTCTGCAGAAATCGTAAGTCTGTTAAAACATTCTTTTGCCGTTTCTTCCGACACAGCGTTGCCCAAGATAATACCGGTGTTTGAATCATCTACCATAATAACGTAATTGTATTCAGAGTTATCATAACACCAGAAAACATAATTATTGCCATCTTTGCTGCCGGAATCAATCAGCACGGCCTTTTCATCCGTATTGACAACATCTGCATATTGCTCATAATACTCAGCAAATATGAAAGACCCTTGACTCAGTGTTTCTCCGTCGCAGGAAATAGCAAAGGGGACATCTGAAGAAATATCATATCCGTCGGCAGTATTCAAACTGATCTTGATATTATCTCCGTTGTCAATAGAAAAAGTATACGATTTAGAAGTGTTTGTGCTGCAACCTGCAAAAATAACAATTATGAAAAAAACAGAAATACAAAGTGCTATTGCTTTTTTCATTCTATCAATCCTCATTCTTGCGCAGATCCTGTATGAGGGTATCAACTTTTTCTTTGAATGCTATCTGTTCTGCATCCTGATAGCCCAGTGCATAAACTTGCGTGATCTGTTCATTGTTGAACAAGAACATCTTGTTTGAATCAAGATATCCTTCAGGGAAAATAACACCCGTATAATCCCAAAGGCGAACTGTTTCGCCGCCGCCTTTTTGGCAAACGCCGACAATCATAACCTTTTTCTTGCTGTCACCAATCAAAACAACAGAACCGATGGGCAATAAACCGTTAAACATAATAGTACCTCCAAAAAAATATTATTCTTATAAATTATATCAACTTAAAAAACTAAAGTAAAGACACCTATTGCAAAAAATACTATTGCCGCTATCAACATAACTTTGGCAACTACATTTGCATTTCCTTCAAGAGAAACCAATTCATCGTCATCAATAATAACAAACGGCGTTCCTTTGGGTGAAAAATAATAAAGGATATTTACCGGTTCACCAATCTGATATTTCCCTTTGGTTGATTTGTAGGGAATTGACTCTCCGACGAATGTTTTTCCGTTTTTATCTTGGAATTCAACAAAAAAATAAATTATGGCATCTCGCTGTATTCTTTTTCTGACAATTCCTCGACCCGCTGTTCGCGGGAGTTCTTTTTTAGATGGTGTAATAAATTTTCGCATCAGCAAAATAACTATGGCAATTACAATAAAAACGAAACCATTCATTATAAATCCACCTTGTTAATCACCATGACCATAATTTATTCCAGCCGTCTTTAACACCGTCCCAGGCATCCTTCGCAAAATCACCGACAGCTTCTGCCGCATCGCAAACACCATCGACCATGCCGCCCACATCAACTTCCAGTTTAAGTGAAGCACCAACACCGATGGATGCACCGACATCGATCTTAAACACTCCGTCCCGATAACCGACATCTGCGTGTGCACCCACGCCGACATTCAGTGTACCCTTCACGCCGACTTCACCGCCGAGCACGTTTACGCCGACCGAGCCTTCAACTTCTGCGGCAATTGCTTCTGCACTGGCACTTGCTCCCAATTGAACATTAAGTTTACCGTCTTCTCCAAAAACCTGTGCACCAACATCTGCTTGTGCAGACGCCTTTCCGACGGTAACACCGACATCGGTATTCAAGCCAAGATTTTCATCTCCCAGCCACTGCTGTTCCCAATTGGCTTCTACGGCGGTTACACTCGCACCGACTTCTGCCTGAATACCGGGACTGAATTTATTTTTTTTGCCATCAGCACCGATAACATAGAAACCGGCCTTTATGCTTGCGTGTGCTTCAGCTTCTCCGACGGTTACACCGATTTTTCCGTTTTCACCGACATCAAAACTACCGTCGTAAATACTGACACTTGCATTGCCACCGATAAGGTCTGCTTCGCCGAGAGTCAGTTTCTTATTATAGAAAGTCGGCAGACCATCCTTTGCGGCAGTTTCAGGGTCTCTCGTATCAATATATTCTGTCGGTGCTTTGTCTTCTTTGAGTAAATCATTTTCTTTGAGTTTTTTCTCTGCCCAATCATTAAAGGACTTGATTTTATTATTCGAACCGGCCGAACTGTCGCCAACACTTCCCGATACTGTCAATTTTCCGAAATACTGTTCGGAATGTTCGGTTTTCCATTTCGCTACATAAGCTGTAAGGGATGCTGAGCCGAAAATTTTGCCAACTTCCACAGATGCATCAATACCCAATAGACTCAAGGCATCTTCTCCGTTGCTGATCTTCATCAAAGCAGCGGCAAAGGTATTGCTGTCTTCTCCCTGTTCAATACATCCGGTCAACACACTCATATATAAATCATTGTAATGTGCACAGATGGCAGAAAAACTATCATATTTCGTAGTATCCGCAACCCAACCGGCTCTGTTCCAAAAAGCAGCACCTAATGCATCATCACCGAGTGTACAAGCTGACTCATAAAAGGCAACAGTGTCTTTCAACTCGGCAATAACACCGAGAACAGCCTGTTTTTCATCAGCTGTCATTTGTGCAGGATCCTTCTTTATGTAGTCAAGAATCAGATCCATATCAAACAACTGTTCACCGTCAACAACTTGTACAAGTGTATCTCGCACACGTTGAATATTTGCTTTGGATATATTACTCAGCACGTTATTCAAAGTCCTGGAGATATACTTACTATTAAAATTGCCTTGTCCGGGTTCAACAATTGAAGTTAAGTTTTGAATAAAACGACGCCATTCAGACAAGTTGGAAGATATATTATCAAAAGTTGTACTATAGGAAGCATCAACATTATGAACAGCATCAAAAATTTTGTTTATTGATTCTTCTGTTGCGTTATTCTTGTCAATAACCTTTTTATGGTACGTATTTACATTGTTGATATAACGTTTGATGTCCAAAGTGCCGATCCATGATTCAAAATCGTACCAACGATCCCCAACCCAATCGGTAAAGTCGCCCCATTTTTCGTTTTCAACCTGTGTTACGAGGCTAAGCATTTTCTGTTTGGAAGCATCTGAAAAATCTCGTGTCAAAAAAACACCACCTTTAGTTCCAAAAACCTGACGAACAAATTGATCAAATGCAAAATTATCTAAATACGAAACTGCCGTATAACCACCATATATGGTTTGAATAATACTTTCCTTATCTCCACCATCTTCCATCACTGCAAGCAATCCGTTGATTGCAATACTTCTCTTTGGTTCCGGTACGTTTGATATGATATATCTTGTATATTCGTTCACTATCTGTGCCAATGGCGATTGTTCGGTTTCTGACCGCAAATTTCCGTTTTCATCAAGCAAAATGCTCAATTTATGATAACCATTGAAATCAAGTCCTTGATCTTCTGTAAGAATATATGTTCTTATTCCTGCAATAGGATATAATAAACTGTTTACCAAATCATTAGCTGCAGAAATTGACTCGATCCGATCCTTTTTTGTAGCTATCTCGTCACTGTACTTTTCCAAAAATTCTTCAGAGAAACCTTGACCATCAATAGATACACAACGAGAAAAACGATCGGTTGTAATCGTCACATATTGTGCCTTATTTCCACCTTTAGAATGACCTGTTACAGTCATATTGCTGCCATATTCCGCAGGTAATTTATCAACATATTCCTTTGCTCTTAATTGATGATCTGTATCGGCTTTATATCCACCCTCTCCGTTGTCGTGCCATTCATCGGACAATACAGAACCTCTAAAAACCACATTAACATCTTTAGGTTGATCAGGATCATCAAGGAAGCAAGCGACACGCTCTCCGGTAGAGGGATCGTTTTCATAGTTCTTAACTGTGTAACTACATAAATTTGAATCCCTTTCAATTGATGCAATAACACCTCTTAAGTCATCAGCAGACATATTTCCACAGCCTGATATTTCACCATTATTCAGACCATCTTTTATTCTTTCAACAATCTGTCCAACAGTTTTATCGTTTTCGCAATAGTCAGAATAGATCAAAATATCAAGCATCAAGAGCTGATTATTTGCCAATGCCATAATTCCGCACCTCCATTTTGAAAAAATAACAACAGCAGAAAAAACATCAAGTCCAGCAACCTGCTACGAAAATTCTCAATATATAAAGAGTATCCTTTTGCGTTGCAGTATCAACTCTCCCTATTACTTTCCCTGTTTAATTCCAACAGCTGCCTTTTTGTCACTTGCTTCATAACTATCCTTAATATTGGAAAAAAAGGAAGCTGTTGTTGAGGCAAGTGTAACCAAATTGCTATTCAAATCAGTATAGATCTGTGCAATTTCTTCAAGTTCATTAACCGTTTTTCCGCCGCCAACAGTTTTCGGCGGAGCGGTATTGCGAGCACTCCAATTTGCAGCCATATTATTCAATCGGATTACGGCATTCCCTAAATTTGATATATTAATTTTAATCTCCGGCATAGTAAAATCTCCTTAGAACAAATATTGATCGGCCTGATCAACTTGAGTAAGAAACTTTGTTACCTGTGCTTGTGCAGTCTGAGAAATATTGCCAATCTTTTCCTTCATTTTTTCCGCATACTTAATGTAATCATCCAATACTTTGCGGACATCGCCTTTTAATATTGCCGTATTGCGAATTGTTTTTAATTCGCTGATATATTCAGAAACCATTCTATCAAGATGTTCGCCCTGTTTTTTGAAATGTGTGCCCATTGCAGTGCAGTACGAATCGTCAATAATGCATTGATTGCTTGCCATTATTTACACCCCCTGAATTTTATGTTGCTTTCTTTAATTGCTCTTTCCAATATTGAATGCGATTTTTACGATAAGCAAGATCACTGCGTCTTTGGTTTAAGCGCTGGCGACATCTGTTGATCTCATCATTTGCATTATTTATATTTTGTTGTGCTTTGTTTATTTCTGCTTGAACAGAGTCAATTTCCTGTTGTTTGGCCCTGAGTTTATTCATCACTTTAGCAATTGATTCAACAATCCCATTGAGTGCATTCTGATATTCCCTTCCGGATAACAAATCTCTCATTCCGGAAAGATAAGAACCAATAAAATGCACATTTATAACTTGTGCCGAATAGCGCACAAAATTATTCATTCGTCTTGATTGTCTGTTCCCAAAATTGTCTTTTAACCCTTGTAATTTTGCACGCAAACCATTCAGTTCGCTCATTTCACGTTCAAGTGTTTTTTTTCTGGCTACAAGACCTGCAATCTGTCCGTTTGATGATTGAATTCCGGAGTTCAATGAATTTATTTGATTATTTAAGTTGTTTATTTCACGCTGGTATTGATTCACAAGATTTTCATTATATCTTATGTTGTTTTGCACTTCTTGCTTTGTCATTACCGCTTCCCTCCATGTTTAATAATTCTATAAATCCGCAATAGCGGTACAATCTTCTGAAAGTTATTCCGATACACAAATGCAGGACTTTTTGCAACGGCAGATTGCCGCCAAAAACAGCGGCAATCCGTCGTTGCCTCCGCATTTCTTATTTGCGGAACTGAGATGCAATATTCTTGTCTGTCTCTTCGACAATCTGAGCAGTTGCTCTCAAGTTATGAGCAATTTCTTCCAACAAAGATTTAGCATTCTTGAAAGAGGGCTTAATCTTATTGTATCTATCCTCATAACCCTTGACAGCCTCACCTTCCCATTCAGTCTTAAGAGTTGCAAGCAGGGAATCCATTGCGCTCATTACGCTCTGAACAGCTTCTGCCTGTTTGTCTGTCTGACCGGCTCTGGTTCTCATGGTATCGGGAGTCATTCTGATCTGTGCCATGTTTTTTCTCTCCTTTCTAAAGTTTTAATATGACAAATCGCTATACGATTTATCTGCAATAAAGTATCATTGGTCAAAATCCACCATTTTAAGTTTGGTAACATCATTACCGCAGATATAGTAAGCATCCCCCGAAGAAAGTTTTTTCTTGTTTTCGCGAATTGCATCGTATGGAGGATCAAATACTTTCAAAGTATCAAGATCTCCGAAGAACATCAAATGCTGATCTTGTTTGATTTGACGAAGAGGCTCGGGAGAATCATAAGATATTGACGCATTTTCGATGTTTGCAAAAAAGATTGCAACACCCAACTCTTTGAATCTTGTCGTAATTTCAGAATATTGATTCATCACATCAAAATCGTCATTAATGATTCTTGCTACATCATTATTCTGAATAAACATAACCAACAATGAATCATCTGTCGCCGCGCCGTCTGATTCAAAGAGCATTTGCTGGTAACGTTTTTCCAATCGACTATGCCAATCAGCAACAACTTGTTTGATAGTATCAACCTCAAGCGTATAATTCTTGACGACGCTCAAATTCTTCATATCAGCAAATGAGCGTTTTATGTCATCAAAAATTACGACTTCAATATTGTTATTTTTTGACATATTCTGCAATGACCACAACAGATATCTTGCAAATGCATACTGATCTTTCGTACCTTGTCCGCAAACACCAAAAATACCCATTTGTGCAAGATCAAAACTAAACGGCTTGACATCGGCATAGGTAAGGCCGACGGGGATGCAGGCGTTTTCGGGTTGGGCAGCGAAGTCGGTATGAAGAATATCGACGGACAGGACGTTGGGGATGCAGGGGATTTTCTTGGCGCGTTTTGCACCGTGTTTGCGATTGGCCTGTTCGATGAATTCTTTGATTCTTTCGACACGTTCGATCTCTTTTTCGCCCTCAAATGCGAGATAGCTCTGACATTCCAGCATTCTCTTGTCGATTTCAACGATGCAGCGACCGGGTTTTTCGTCGGGTTTGACGGTAACGTGATCGAAGACGTTGTTGTACTCATTGCTGTCGTTGCAGTAGAACACGACTTTGTTGGCAAAGTTAGAGATATACTTATAGCTCATACCTGCCGTCTGCATATTGGCAACGATAGTTGAAATACCGACGGAGATACCGTCTCTGACGATTGTCAGCAAACTATCGTCATCCTGCAGATAAATTTCGGACAAAGCGGTGAAATTATCCACAAGCAGGTAAATGTGCGGCATATCCGTGTAACCTGCTTCGATGTAAGAGGAGAACGAACTGACACCGACTTCAATGAGTTTTTCTTTTCTGCTTGCAATTTCTTCAAAGAGCAGTTTGAAAAGGTTTTTCAGTTTTTCATCTTCCGATGATGTCACGACACCGCCGACATTGTTCAGCGACTCAAAGTTTTTGAAGACCATGGAACCGAAGTCCATGATATAGAAAACGGCTTCGGCTGCTGACTTGTTGTTGCAGACCGACTTGATAATGGCCTGTAACATATTGGTCTTACCGTATTGGGAAGAACCGATGATCAGCGTATTCTTATTATCAATGTCAATGTACGTGGACGCCTGAATCTGGTTATCCGGATCATCATAAATACCGATATCGATCAAGCCGTCGTTAAAGGGAAGTGCATCCGGATAAACGATCATATCAGACAGCGACGGAAGACAGATATTGGGAAGATCCTGAATGCCTTGTTTCACACAGTAATCATGGACGTAGCGAACGATCGCATCCAGCTGTGTCAGATTATTCTCAGAATTCTTCTTTTTCTTCTGGCTGTATACTACGGTACGTTTACCGCTGATAGAGACCTGTGCAATGGAGAATTCTTTGACTTTGCTGTCTGAAATCTTTTCGGGAGCACCGCTGTATGCAGATTGGAACAACTCAAACACTTCGTTGTTGCCGACCTGCAGGTAAGCACGACCGGGTTCCTTGATCTCTGCTGCAAGAGGTGATTTCAAGACCTCATTTGAATCCTCGACACTTTGTACTTTCAAACAAAGTTTGAACCTTGAGTTACTCCAGATCTGGTCATCAACCTGACCGGACGGTTTTTGTGTTGCAAGGATCAGATGCACGCCCAAACTACGACCGATACGGGCAGCAGAAATAAGTTCTTTCATGAAATCCGGCTGTTCGGCTTTCAATTCTGCAAATTCGTCAACGATCAGAATCAAATGCGGGATGGGTGTTGAAACTTCACCGGCCTTGAATTTCTTTATATACTTATCAATATGGTTTACATCGGCTTCTGCAAACAGACGCTGTCTTTTTTGCAATTCAGCTTTGATGGATTTAAGAGAACGGTCGATTTCTTTACCGTCAATATTGGTGATTGCACCTAACAAATGCGGCAGATCTTTGAATTGGTTTACCATACCGCCGCCCTTGAAGTCGATGATAACGAAAGACACTTCATAGGGATGGAAAATGGTTGCAACGGAAAGAATATAGGTCTGCAGAATTTCAGACTTACCGGAACCGGTCGTACCGGCAACCAGACCGTGAGGTCCGTGTGCCTTGTCATGCAAATCGAGATATACATAACTGTCTTTGGTAACGCCGATCGGTGCAGCCATGGATTTGAATACCTGTGACTGTGCCCAACGTGTCTGCAGGTCAATATCTTCAGCCATGAAAATGTTCATCATTTCGAACATGGAAATATTCTTGGTCAACGCACCTTCAAGGGAGATTTCTTCCGTATAGACAGGTGCAAGCATATTGACAACTTTTTTAATCTGCTCGTCGCTGACAGGTTCAAATCTGAACGTACAGGCATTCTCTTTGTTTGCAACATCGACCAGACGTCCCGTTGCATCGGAAAGCAATTCAATAACACAACTGCAACCGAGGGGAACCAAACTTCTGTTTTCAACCATGAACACGAATGTGACACCCAGTTCATTGCCTTTTGACACAAATTTGGAAATCGGATGACGTTGGAAACCGAACTCGTCATAGAAAAATACGAGGATATGCTTAAATACGGACTTGTCGTTTTTCACGCTTTCACGGTACGTCAATTCTTTATACAAATAATCGAACATTCGGTTTTTGCTTTCATCATCACAAATGATGTTACGCATACCCGTATCCGGATTATTTACATAGGGCAAAAAGCGAAGCCATGCAATTTTATCGGCATTCTTTTTTTCAGCAACGAATATCATTTCAAGATCTGTAAAGAAATGACGTGCACAGATATCCAACACTACATTCTTAAAGAAACTGAACCGATTGCTTTCAGCACCCAGAATACAAACAGCATTTGCCGTTTTGAAGTCACATACAACGGGGGCATTCTCAATATATACATTTTCATTGCTGATCTGTGCAGGAATCATCTGAAGCTCATCTTCGGCTTCCAGTTTTTCCTGCTTTTTATATTCGATAACACGTTTGGCAACAACGGATCCGATGCCCATTCTGACAAACAGAAAATCGGGATCGCCCGGTTGTCTGTCAAACAGATCTGAAGAAAACTCATCAAAACGGCTGCGTGCCGTTTCAATATCAATATACATTTCCTCCAGTTGTTTTCTTTCACTTTCTCTGCATCCGGCAATTTCTTCACGCTTTTTGTCAATGTAACTATTGTATTCTTCAATTCTTTTCAGCAGAGATTTTTTATAGTCTCTTTTGTTATCAACAAAACCGAGAACTGCCGTAAAAACTGCCATACCTGCAGAAATCATGCTGAATGCAATCATGGTACCGCCGCCCTGCATGGCCATTGCACCGGATGTCAGCATCATTCCCATTGAAGGCAGAAGGCTCATAAACAGATTGTTTTTTGGTTTTTGGTTTTTGGCAGCAGGATCAAGAATCTGAATCTTTTCATCACTCAAAACGCTCTGCACGCGAACATTTCTGTTGAATTTGGGATATGCATTCGGATTGGGCATATCTGCATAACTTATGCCGTTAAATCCCATATCATTCCGGATCTCGGTCCACAATCCCTCGCCTGAAAAGTAAAATGTATAGTCAGAAACAGAAATAAAGTCACCAATCGACAACTGCTCTCTTTTCTGTATTTTTTTATCGTTGATATACACACCGTATTTGCTTCTTACAACGCTGACTTCAAAACCTTTTGCATTGCGGACACATTGGATTCTGTCGTTCTGTGTAAATCTGCTGTTAAGAACAATGTTGTTTGTGTTTTCGGAACCGATGGTCAACTGTGACAGAGAATCGATCGACAGCAATCTTTCATATTTTCGATTGCCGCCAAAGTCAAATAAAAATTCTATTGATAAAACAGTGTTGTTTGATTCGCAATAACAAACATCGAAAATATCACCGTGTGATAATTCTTTTGTTACCAGTTTGCGAACATCACCTGTTGTTATGTACAAATTATCGGAACATACAATAAACCATTTATCGTTCTTTTTCTGAAAAGTCAGTTCAATAAAATCAAAAAACAGATCTTTCAGTAAACGGAAGGTACAATCAATCCCTGTACCTACTTTGGCAAATGTCATCTCAGGGGACAATTCTATTTCTTTATAAATATTTTTGTTGGAAATAACCACTTTGTATCCGTTTTCCATAGTCCGTTCCCCTTTTTACTTTCTGAAATAAAGAATGCTTCCGTTACGGATACCGAAATCCGCAAGTGTTTTTTCGCCTTTCAAAAGAGCAATCGGATTTTCCGCCTGCATATAGCAGTTTTTGATATCCGACACATCAATCCCCAATTCAAAAGCAACATCCAATGCAATAACCAATTCATTTGCGGAAATGCTTAACGGAACTTCAATATCGAATTCCTGATTCCGTTTACAGATCTTAAAGATGACAACAACTTTATCCTTTTCCATACAATTCCCTCTTAAATAATTAAGTAAGCTGTTTTTTGAATATCCGAGTTCTTTGATAAATCCTCACAGGTTATCAAATCATAATTATAAATATGCTCAATATAATCACTGACTGTAAATTTAATGGCAAACGGCGGTGCAATCAGCACATTGTTATTATCTTTTTGAAAGTCATTGCAAATGTAGTAGTATTTTTCGGCGTTTATTCCGTTTATATTGGAAACAAATATATTGGTGGCGTATACGGCATCTGTGTTTTGTCCGGTTACAACAATTACTTTATCAGCCACAGAAAGCAATTCTGCTTTTTCATTATCAAGGACACTGTCCGTATCAATGACAATAAAATCATAGTCATATGACTTTTTGGCGGAAAGAGCAATCTTCAAATAAACGGAAAACGGAACATTCAGTGCCATAAGGCCTGCCTTAAACGGCGGCAGATAGAAAAACAATTCCTGACGAACGCAATGCTTTATATTGGAATAAATATCATCGGACGGGTCTGAAATCTCTGCATAAACTGCCGAATCGGATACCGGAGAAGAATTATTCAGCTTGTGCTGGAAGGTCTGCAAACGCTCTGCATTTATGTAAAGCACCCGCTTATGGTTTTTGGCGAGACAGGCACTGATTCCCAAAGCTACCGTTGTTTTACCGACACCGCCGGCCGCCGAATAGACCAATACGATCTGGGGTTCGCGTTGATCTTCCGTTTCGATATGAAGCACGCTTGCACTTTTTCCGATGATCTCGTTGAATATTTCTTTGATGCTTGTGTACTTGAATATGTGACACACGGTCAGTTCTGCCGTTTCATCTTCTTCATGGCGCTCGGTCATAACAAACATATTTTCAATGTTATGACGTTGCAGAACCATTGAATACAGATCTTCGGCAACGATCAGCACGTCAATATTCTGCGGTGTTGAAAAAAATTCTTCAAAATAACGCCGATCCGTTATGATTTCAAGGTCGATACGATCAAAGAATTCCTCAACAAATTTTAACTGCAAGGGTATGATATAGTTCCGGTCGTTATCTGCAATTACAATACGCGGTTTACGATTACTCATATGCATCATCCTATTTGTATCTTAAATTCACTGTTTGCCAATCTGACGATATCGCCGTCTTTGATGGGATAAAGCTGATCCGGTTGCAATCGCATCCGGTTCAGATATGTACCGTTGGCACTGTGCAGATCAACAATACAGATATCACCGTTTTTCTGTGTAATTTTGCAATGAACACGACTTATCATCTTGTTAAAAGTTATAACGCCGTCTACGGAATCTTCTCTTTTGCCGATCACAAAATCATCTTTATTGACATCAATGACGGTTTGCATCGGAGAATTGACAGCAATAAGCCTGCATTTGCGTTCTGTGGAAGCAACGGGGGAAGTATCTTTTCTTCCTCCCCATTCAATGACCTGATTTCCTTTGATTCTCTTATGAAGATCCTCCAAAGAAAGCATTCCGTTAGACAGGTCCTGCATCAGTTGCATCGTTTTTGAGGATGCAAGCGACGGCGTTTTGGATATTACTTTTACAAGTCCGGTACGCAGTTCACTTTCAAACTGTGCATTGTCGGTAAATAACCTTTTACCGGTAGGAATATAAACCAGTTTTACCTGGTAATTTGTGGTGTCAATATAGATATGATCCAGATCGATGTTGATGTTCAGACAAGACAGAAAACCGTTGTTTTTTACGTCGATGATATCCGCAAACAAGCCGGACACGACCGTAAGAAAACTGTCAGGCGATAACATACTCAACAATGAACCGAACGGTTGGTATTGCGATGTCAGATAGTAAAACTGCACTTTTCCGTCATACAGCATTTTCATGCATTTTACGAAACAGTTGTTGTTCTGACTCTGCAAGACCTTATATTCCGTCGGCAAAAACAGACTGTTATCGTTCAAGATACAGGTATAGTTTGCACCGCAGTTCATTTCTGTCATTAAATTATGTTCCAACAACATATTTATCATATCGAGACACCGATCTTTTCTGCTTTATTTTTGGGTTTATTTTGCCACAGTGAATATTTTATCCGATTCTTTACATTTTTGAGCAAACACACGATATGTTCTTATACGCACTGATGCACATAATGAGATGCCCACATATACGGATAACGAAAAAGAGGAGACCGTTGTGCCGTTGCTGACTCAACGACCTCCTCTTTCATTTATTGGTTATGCATCTTTCTCTTTCTTTCTTTTTACAAAGAAAACCAAAAGTCCGATTGCCAGAGCCACACCGACGGTACCGCCGATGGTGCCGTAGAACATACCCTTGTTTTCATACCAGCGGATGAAACCGTTGGTTGATACAAGAACGGTTGATCTGAATTCATAGGCCTCTGCGGGATCAAAGTCTTCTGCCGACGTACTCGTTACGTTGCCGGCGATGTCTTCGACTCTGATTTCAAATTGCTGACGGTCATTGGATTCATTGATCGTGACGCGGCCGTCGAAAGTATTCAGCGAATCACTGAAATCAGTGATTACTTCTGCGGATTCACCGTTGACGAAAACTTCGATCTTCTTCAGACCGCCGATATCCAGGACGGAATAGCTGATGTCAATGAATGTAGCATTGACGGAAGCGTATTCATCAAGGAATTTTGCATTCGGGAACGTGATATTGATCAATTCGGGTTTCGTGGTATCAACCGTAAAACTCATCGTATCCTTGATCGGCTGACGATCGGAATCGATCGAGTTTTCGGGAACGCTTGCGGAAGTTCTGTCATTGACATCCTTGGATGAAATTGAAATTCTGTATTCACCGTCTTCTGCAAAGTTCTCTTTGCTGATCGTGTATACATATTCAAACCATCCGCTTGCACCAACCGTCACGTCTGCAGATGCGACGGGTGCAGATTCATATTTGACGTCAACGGGTTCGCCGTTTCTGGTAATCATGATCAACAGGGAGTTGGCAGCAATCGCATTTGCGTTGTATTCCGTAATCACAAGATCCTTTGTGATCGCGGTTTGCGCACCGTCCTGCTTTTTGACGAACTGACCGCCGTCCTTGATGAGTGACACAAGATAATCATCGTAAGCATATACCGAACCGAAGCGGTTGACCGTGAAGGTCTTTGTTGAACTTGCGGTGTTACCTGCAAGGTCTGTTGCGGAAAGGACGAGCGTATAAATACCGTCGTTTTCCGCAATGGCTTCGAATGTGTCGAAACTACCTGCAATACCGGCGTCAATACGGGCATCGCCTGTCAGGAACTGTTCGGAAACATCTGCATTCTTGTCGCCGAAACGGGTTCTGAGAAGTTTGACCTCGTAAGATGCAAAGTTTACATCTGTAAACGCAACCGTCGGAACAACGGCTTCGTTGTATGCTGCACCGTTTTCAACACCGCCGATGACGGGTTCTGCAATGGTCATATCCACAGTGAACAACTTCGCCGCGACAGAACCGCCGTAAGAAGTTTCGCCGCTGCCGTTACCGGCAAGGTCGGTCATCGTGACATCGAAGGTGTAGTCACCGTCTGCATTGTAAGAAATAACAGCAGTATGGGTATCGCCGTTATGGCTGACCCAACTTGCAGAGGGAACGGAAACAGCAGCACCGTTGAGAGATGCCGTCTGCGTGAAGACCACGCGGTTCTCACTGAAGTTGTGTTCAACAACCGTTACGGTAGCGGTACGGCTTGCCTTGAAGTATTTTTCATTGGAAACGCTGTTGTTGTCATACGATACACTGACGGTCGGATTTGTACGGTCGACCGTAAATGCAGAGGGAGCAACGGAACCGGAAGCATAATTGACGCCGCTTGCTTTGTTGCCGGCAAGATCGGTGTATTCAATTGCGAAGGTGTAGTCGCCGTCGGCAGAATACGTGACGGTTGCGGTGTGCGTGGCATCATCCTTATTGTAGGTGCCTGCGGTGTTCGTCCAACCGATCACGGAAGGTACGGTGCCGTCCGTATTGGTTATCGTCACCTTTACGTCATCCGCATTGAAGTTGCGTTCCGTTACCGTGATGGTGGCGGTTCTGGAAGCATTGAAATATGTTTCGCTGTCGGCATTGTTATTGTCATAGGAAACATAGATGGTCGGAGCAGTGGTATCGATCCTGATTACGGTGTAACTCTTGGATTCTTTCTGTGAGTTATCAACAGCATTCAGAGAGTTGTCGGTTGCATACACGATAATCTGAACGTTATTGCTGTTGTTCTTGGCGGCGGAAACCGTGATTTCGCCCGTCCATTTCTGCTGCAGTTCAGACTGCTTGGGATATTCCTTGTCGAATGAGAACAAGGTACCTTCCTGCGTGGGAACGCCGGGTGTTGCACTGTCACGGTCATAAACCGCATAGCGGACTTCCTTCAGACCCGAGTAGGTACCGCCGACCATAGGATCGACTACTTCAATGGCTACCTTGACATCGCCGCTGTAAATGCCGTTGACCGGTTTTGCGGGAGATACGGAGATCTCCGGTGCAACGGATTCCTCAACGGGATGTTCTTCGTCCACGATCAGACCGTTGGTTGCGATGTAATCGTAATTACCCGCATAATCGGTGATTCTCAGATAGACTGTGAACTGTGTGTTTTCAACCACATCAACAGTGGTGAATGCTTTCCAGTTTTCAACGGCATCCAGCTGTGCCTTTGAAAGCACGGCCGTATTGTCTTTTGCGGCTTCTGCCACAGGCATATAGTATTCCACACTCTGAATGGGAGACGTTACGTCCGCAGAGGTGCCGCTGACGGAAATTTTGGTATTCGACCAGAAACCGAAGGTCAGTTCATCTACGATACTGCTCCATGTTTCTTCTCTGCCTTCTGCAGATTTTGCGGTTACGGTTCCCGTGGGCTTTGTGGTATCAACGGTAAACGCATACGCATTCTTGACACCTGCGGTCTTGACGGGAACATTTTCGTTTCTTGCCTTATCGGTATACGAAACAGCAAACGTATAGTTGGCGTCTGCAACGTAACGGATGGTCGCCGTATGGACTGCATCATCGGGTGTTTCACCTTCCTGCGTGGTCCAGTTGCTGATTACATAGGCATTCTCGATTGCCGTACCGGCACCGTCAACGGCAGTGATCTCAATACCAGCGGTTGCATCTGCCGCACTGAAGTGATCGGTGCGTTCGGTGATCGAAACGGTTGCGGTTCTGGACGTGTAGTAACCGTCTTTTGCCTTTTCGTTTGCCGTTTCCTCATACGAAACTTCAATAACGGGATCCGTGACGTCGATATCCAAGGCAACCTTTGCATTGGTAACGTTGCCTGCATTGTCGGTGACGCGGATGTAGGCAACCGTATCGGAACTGTCGTTGATTGCAGCGTTTACAATGAACGAACCGCTCCATGCGTTGTAAAGCTGTTCCATTGTGGGAACGTTGCCGGTGTAGTTGTTTACAACTTTCTTACCGCTTGCCCAATCGGTTACGGTAAGAGAACCGCCGTTGGTGTTTTCACCTTCTTCGCGTGTATAGTCGAACGCAAAGAGGGTTTCACGCTGTGTTTCCACACCCTTGGAAATGACCCAGTATTCGATCTTGGCAATACCGGAGTAATCCTCGTTTTCGGTCACATCCACAAGCATTCTGACATCCGTGTTGTAGATACCGTTTTCGGGAGCATTTTCAGGATCGGGAATAAATCTGACAGCAGCCGCCACGTCATCCACGATATAACCGTCGGAACTGACGTAGATGAAGTTTCCGGCGAAGTCGGTAATGCGTGCATAAATGACAAACTGTTCGGAAACCTTCACCTTGAAGGGATCGCTGTATGCTTTGAATTTACCTTCGCTGTAAAGCGTATTCAAAGCGGATTCCGTCAGAGCAACGGGATCGTTTGTCTTGTAGTATTCAATGAAGGTGGGGCTCAGATTGTCCTCGTCAGCCAACGTGACGTCTGCAGTCTTGCTGCTGTACAGACCAAAGGTCAGAACTTTGATGAGCTTTGACCAGATGTGCGTATCGACCGTGACGGAACCCGTGGGATTCATGGTATCAACGTAGAAATCTGCGTGAGCAACACTGTCATTCATATTGACCGTTGCGGGATTGCCGGACTTGCCGGTATAAGAAACCGCAAACGTATAATGTGCGTCATCAACAAACTCAATTCTGACGGTATGCGTATGCTTATCGGGATCATTGCCGTCATCGTTTGTATTCCAGCTCTTGACGGTGTAAGCACCTTCAAGATCCTTGCCGTCTTTATCTTTGGCAGTGATGACAATGCCGTCATTGGCGGCAACGGAACTGAAATGATTCTTTCTTTCCGTAATAACGATCGTTGCGGTACGCTTTGCATAGAAATAATTCTGATTCAAAGCGGTATTGTTGTCGAACGTAACGTCAAGGGTGGGTGTTGTATTGTTGATGTCAAGATTTACGGATTTTGTTGTCGTATTACCGGCATTGTCGGTAATGACAACGGTAACGGTGACGTTACTGCTGTTGTTCTTGACGGCATCCACGATGATATCACCGTTCCAGGACGTGCAGAGCTCCGATTTAAGCGGAACCTGTCCGTTTTTGCTGACAGTTTCTGCATTTTTGTCGGTTACGGTAAGTTTGCCGCCGTTGGCGTTATCACCGGGGTCGCGTTCATAATCGAAGAAATACAGAACTTCACTCTGCGTGATCTCTTTGACGCCCTTGACAACTGCTTCGACCTTGTATTCGATCTTGGCGATACCGGCATAAGCATCCGTGTCTTCGTATACGTCGTTGGCTTCAATGCGGATGCGGACACCGCCATCCTGTTTCAGTTCGTCAATACCGTAGATACCGTATTCATTTGCCTGCGTGACGGGTGTTACGGTAAGGGCACTCGCAACGGTGTCCACGATATAGCCGTCGGAATTCATAAGGATCGAATGACCTGCCATATCCGTGATGCGGACATAAATGCTGAACTGTTCGTCCGAATCAATATTTTCAACAAGAACCTTTTCAAGAACCTTGTCGAGTTCACCTTTTTCATAACCCTGTGTAGCGGCAATCAGTTGCATTGCATCAAGATCTGCTTTTGCAAGTCCGGTATCACCGTTGTGCTTGTAGAATTCGATCTTGACGGGGCTGGTATCGTCGTCTGCCGTTGCAGAGACTTGAGTGGACGAATTGCCGAACAGACCGAACGTGAGTTTTGCAAGGAACTGTGTCCATGTGTTTCCTGCAACGGTAACCGAGCCGACAGGATCCTTGGTGTCAATTACAAAGTCAAAAGGTGCAACGCTGTTGCCCGTATTGATCGACTCACAGACGTTTCCTGCAAGATCCTTACAGTCGAGAGAATACGTATAATTTGCATCTTTGCTGAAGGTAATGGTTGCAGTATGCGTATCGGTATTGGCGTTGGCGTTGTTTTTGCCGTGCGTCCAGTTTACGGAATACGATTCCGAAACATCCTTCCCTTTCGCATCCGTTGCTTTGAGGCTGTCAGTAATCACTTTCTGTGCGGCCGCCTGATCAAAATGCTCGGTTCTTTCCGTGTAAACGACCGTAGCCGTACGTTCAGCCGTGAAATATTTTTCGTTGGTTGCCGTATTGTTGTTGTAAGAAACTTCAATGGTGGGAGCCGTCAGGTCGATATCAAGCTTGCAAAGTTTGCCTTCTTTGCCTTCTTCGCCTTCTTCGATTGTTGCGTTATTGACCTTGACGTTACCTGCATTGTCTTCAACCGTAACCAGAACGATAACGTCACACTTATTGTTGATATCGGCATTGACGATGATCGAGCCGTTCCATGCACGGCAAAGCATATCTTTGGTGGGAACCTGCGCAAGTTCGCTCTTAACCGGAGTGCCGCCGTTGACGTTGACGTCGGTGACCGTCAGTGTGCCGCCGTTGGAGTTATCAGCGGTATCGCGTACATACGCAAAATCATAAAGCGTTCCGCTTTGTGTCGTGACGTATTCCTCGTTCTCTGTATTTCTGGACTTGACCTCATACGTAATTCTGCGGATACCTGCATAGGTGTCTTCTTCTCTGTCTGCTTCTTTGGCACTGATCGCAACGCGGATACCGTTGTAGCCGTTGGCGGCTGTATCCACGAATCTTTCCACATCATTCGGTCCGTAAATACCGGTGGCAGGTGCTTCGGGAGCACTGACAAACAACGCGGTTGCGGAACTGTCGATCACGTGACCGTCAGAAGAAACGTAAATGTAATTGCCTGCTTTATCGACAATGCGTACATAAAGGGTAAACTGTCCGGACAGTTCCGGAAGTTCTGCAGTGAAATTGTCTGTTATGTAAAGTGCATTCAGGTCGTCGAAAGAAAGGGCTTTCGTGCCGTTGTAGACATAATAAGATACGTCTACGGGGCTGATGTTTTCATTGTCCGAAGCTACTACACTGACTTCAAATTCTTTCTGTGCAAAAAGACCGAAGGTCAGCACGCTCAGAATATTATCCGTCCACTTATAGCCGCTGATTGTAACGGTACCGTGCGGGTTGGTGCGGTCAATGACAAACTTCGTGGGTGCTTCACTTGTACCGTAGGAAATAGCCGTTGCAGTATTGCCTGCTTTGTCCGTGTAGGAAACAGACCATTCATAGTTACCGTCACGCATGAACGTAATCTGAGCGGTGTGCAGATTGTTGTTGCTGTCCCAATCGGAAACGGTATAATCCACACCCTGCGTTACGGCGATCACTTCTCCGTCCTTATCCGTAACCGTTACTTTGATACCGTTGGTTGCGGCATCGGCATCAAAGACGGATTTACGGTCGGAGATCGTAACGGTTGCCGTTCTTTCGGTGTTGTACCAACCGGATACAACTTTTTCATTCTCGTCTTTTTCCGTGTTGACCGCCTTTTTATCAACGGAAATGCTGATCGTCGGATCATCCAGACAGATCTCACCGATATTCATGGATTTGGTGGTAATATTTCCTGCATTGTCGGTCACGGTAACCGTCAGCGTTACGTTCGGGCCGTTGTTTGCCCGGGCGTCAATAATGACGAAACCTTTCCATTCATCTTTCTTTTCGGGATCGGCAACATCGAATTGATACAGGTTGCCTTCCTGCGTGGGCTTCGTTGAACCGCCGTATGTGACGGTATAATCAATACTTTTGATACCGGAATAGATACCGTCCGTTGACGGATCACTGACGGTGATGTCGGCTCTGATACCCTTGTACTCATTGCCGTCCTCATCTTCGTATAAACCGACCTGATTGTTGCCGTAGAAACCGCCGTTGATTGCTTCTTTCGCAAGTTTAAAATCATAGATGATACTGTCGGTGGCATCACGGATGATACCGTTGGTGTTGACAAATGCAACGTTACCTGCATTGTCGACAATTGCAACGTAAACGGCAAACAAACGGTCCTTTTCTACCGTTACGCTGTCCTTGGTGAACGCACCGTCTTCAAACAGACGGTCCAAATCTTCCCATGTCAGACCTGCATTGGAATCGGATACGTAGTAATATACGCTCTGCTCACCGGAAAGTGCATCGGATGCACCGTTTTCAACGAGACCGACGGTAACTTCTTTGTTGGAATACAGACCGAACGTCAGTTTTTCAAAGAACGTTCCCCAGTCAACGCCCTCACCGTCCCAGGCACTGCTGTTCGCTTTGACCGTACCGGAGGGATCGGTTTTGTCAATGCCGAATGCATCGCTGTGATTACCGGAGTAAGCGATGGTCGTCGCCTCAAGACCTGCCTTGTTGGTGTATGAATAGCCATTCAGTTTGTATCTGCCTTCGCGGTTGAAGGTAACGCTTGCCGTGTGCACGCCGTCTTTATGCGTCCACTCGCCGAACGCATACGATGCCACGGAACCGTCTTCAAAGGCAAAACCTTTTTCGGCTTCCGTTTCATCAAAGACATCATCACGGTCAACGATCATGACGGTAGCCGTTCTGTCGGCATTGTACCAATAGCCTTCGGGATCGGCATATTTTGACTGCTTATCGTTATATGTGATCGATACGGTCGGAGCCGTATGGCAGATCTTCAATTTGACCGTTACGATTTCGGATTCGTTGCCTGCACGGTCTGTTGCACGCACGGAAACGGTCACTTTTTCACTGTCGTTGTCAGCAGCAGGAATTTTAAGATCGTCCTTGCTGAATGCGGCTTCAATTTCGCTGTCGTACGTATAGATCTCCGTCCACTCCGTCGTCGTTTCGCCGTCGCTTGTTACCATATACTCAACGGACGCAAGACCGGAATAAGCAGACTCGTCTTCCGCATTGACCGTCAGCAGAACGTCATTGCTGTAATAGCCGTTTTGCTTTGCAGTTTCGTCTGTTTCCTTGATGCTCACAACAGGTTTACCCGTATCGTAAGCGATCTCCAGACTGACGGAGGAATCGTCGATCAGCACTTCATGCCAACCCAGATCGTACCAGACTTCGATCTTTTTGATCGTTATATTTTTACTGACCGAAACACTGTTCGTGACTTTGTTACCGAATTTGTTGTCAAAAGAATCGGTAATGCGGATTCCTTTTTTCGCGGTTTCGAATACAACGGAAGTGCCGTTTTTGAATACGTACAGATTGCCGTTATGACGCAATGCATCCTCGTCATTCCAGGAAAGACCTGCATCGCTTGCAGTCGTGGTCTCACACTTTTTGAACGTAACGACGATTTCTTTGTCTTCCGTAATTTTTGCAACGGTCAGCGTGAATTCCGAATCACTTTCCGTTTCTATTATATTTTTATACACGTCAACGGTTCCGCTTTCGCCTTTCACCGTTGCGGTATCTACCGTGTAACCGTCATGGGGTGTGATGGTGACAACGGCAGGCTTATCGTATTCCACCTGCGTCTTGTCAACCTTCAGCTGACCGTTTTCGGCACTGCCAAGCGTGACGGAATAGACCAGCGGTGCAAACGTGATCGCAACGGTATAGTTTTTTGTGGCTTTGAGTTCTTTTTTGTAGGGATTGGCGGAATCGTGGGTGTTCCCGTCAAACGCATCAACAACTTCCCCGCCGATCTTCACTTCGGTAACTCTGTATCCCGTTTCGGGCGTAGCAATAATTTCGACATCCGTACCCTTCACTACGGTTACGCTGCCGCCGTTATTGCTCTCACCGACCTGAACGGCACCTTTTTCGTTTTCATACGTCACGTCGACCGTAAATACTTCAACAAACACAACTTCAACGGCAATATCTTCATTGACTTCGAACGTGGTGTTGAATTTATTGTAATCGGTTACTTCCTGTGCGGCTCCGTCGATCGATACGGACTGGATCCACCAGCCTTCGTCGGGAACAACGTCAAGGCTGACCGTTGAGCCTTCCACAACAGTCAGTGCATCTGCGGCGGTATTTTCACCGTTTTTAAGTTCAACCGTACCGTTTCCGTTTTTGGTTGCAGTAACATCAAACTTATCCTTGACGTTCACAGCAACAGGACCGACAGAAGCAAGAACCTGTTCACCCGTTGCATACATGATGGATGCCGTGAAAGTACAATCCTCTGCTTCTGTAAACATCACCTGGAACTTACTTTCGAAATCACCAAGCGGGAAACCGTCGGCAGGTCCGAACTTACCGGTCAGATCAAGCCATGCACCCTCTCCGTCAGGCGTGTTCGGTTCCCAATACTGAACCTTTGCGGATTCGCTTGTAAAATCGGACGTACCGATAATCATTGTGCCGGCATAGTCCTTGGCAAGCGTTGAGAACGTAAATACGGTCCATTCACCGACAACGAATTCCGTTTCGGCAGTAATGCTCGTCGAAAGAACGGGTTTTTCCTTGTCGGCAACGGTGAACGTAACTTCTGTTTCACAAACGATCTTACCGCTTTGCGCATCTTGAATATAAGCGGTAAATGTCTTTACACCCGGAGTAGCAAACGTAACGCTGAATGTGCTCGTGGCACCGTCTGTCAGCGGGAAACCGCTTGCAGGACCGAAAGATTCACCGGTCAGAACGTACCAATTACCGTCCTTTGTTTCCAAATATTTAACTATTGCATTCTCATCACTGAAAGTGGATGTTCCGACAACCATTCTTCCGGCATCTGCTTCGGAAACTTCGGTTGTGAATGTAAATTCCGTTTCCTGTCCCACCTTAAAAGACAGTTCACCGATATTTGTGATCAATCGGCTGCCGCCTTCCGTTTCTTCAGTGGCAAACGCGGAAACAGGCATGGCACTCATAACCATGAGCACCGTCAGAATAATTGCCAGAAGTCGGTCCGAAATACGCACCTTTCGATTATTCATCTTTCTTATCTCCTTGCTTTTTGAAGTATTTTTGAAATTCTTTCAGGTATTTATAGTTTTTTCCGTTCAGAAAACAATGTAAATGAAAAGAAATGTAAAACGTCACCAAAACGGCGATCATCAGCCCTTCATTTGTGACCTGCAGAACACTCAACAGGATCAATGCGATCAAAGACAGGATCGCAATTGCATCCGCAACGACTGCTTCAGGCTCGGTAAAGAACGAAATGATACCGATTCTTACATCCTTGAATGATCTTCTTCTTTTTTTGATCAATCGCTGTTCAATCATTTTGCACTGCTTATCGGCAAGCACAAAAAACAGAATTTCGCCGACAAGGCCCAGCCAGAACATCAGTGCGATTACCGTTGCAACGCCTTTTTGCACGGCAGAACCGTCAAGCGTAATGAACGGCATGATCGCCAACGCCAATGCGGACATACCACAGCCTGTGGCCGATAACAGAAGAAAGCGATGATAGTTTTTCAACACTCTCATCCGATCACCTCATCCGTATGAATGAACATAATATTTTCAATTGTTGTCAATTGTTTTTTTTCTGCGCCTTCAGCTCTTGCGGGCATGGAATCATCCAGCAGTTCCGTAGAAGAATCGGATGCGAACACCTCTGTTTCCTCATGGCTTGCCATCGGCGTTCCTCTTTCCAGCAACCCTGTTTCAACCATTTCTTCAGCCGCAGCAGCCTTACGTGCGGCGGCTTTTGCATTACGCTTCTTGCCTTCGCCTTTTTTTGAAGACTCGCCGCCTTTTCTTTCATGCTGCATCGTAGAAGTCAGTTTTCCGCGTTCTGCATTGGTTTCACTCGTGCGGTATGACTTATCGCCGCTGTTTTCATTCATTATACGCCGTTTGTCGATTGCTTTTTTAGCAGTACGTCCGCTGAGATCTCCGATCACGGACGGAATATTCAAGACAAACAGAACTACGACGGCAACAACGAAGAAGACTGCACTGAGAACAAAAGCAACGATTGATACGGTCGATAAGATCTCAGCCATTGTCTTTGCCTCCGTTTCCTGTTGCATTGTTGATTTGTTGCCATTTCTGTGCTTCCGTGTATTCGTTTTCAATATTGGTGCAGAAATAATCGTAATCTTCACGCATTTCTGCCTGCAGTCGCTGTACTTCAACCAGTGAAGAAACCAGACCTTGTGCACGGTTGTACACGTTTTCCATCAATCCGGACACCGTATCATAGTCATATCCGACGGCTGCCAGATATTTAGCCTGATCGTTAATGAAAAGATAAGTAACGTAATACAGTGAGATCTTGTCAAAGTTGGCTTCCTGGTCGTCCGCCTTTGACACTTCTTCGACTGCATTCTGTATTTCCGCAAGCAATGCCTCGTAATCCGCTTTAGAATGCTCCGAAGTTTTACTCTGGTTGGTCATGAATTTACAGATAGAATAATAACATTCGGCAATTGCTTTCTTGTCATACTCTGCCTGTGTTTCGGTTGCCTGTGTAAAGTAGGCTTTTGCATAAACGGCTCTGGTCTTGAAGTCGCCGGGGTATTCGGAGAATGCCAGTTTTCCCATGTTGTAGAACAACTGTGCAACTTCAGGCAAGCTTGTATCCAGTTCACCGTTTGAAATTTTGTTGCCGATCTTCTTTATGTTGCCTTCGTTGGCTTCGGCACTCGTATTCTTGTAGTAATCTATAACCTTATTGTAAGCATCAACACGGTCAGGATAGATTTCAATGGCTTTGTAGTAGTCCTCAACGTTTGCACTTGCGATATTGAGTGCATAGTCGTTGTTGTTCATGCTGCGGGCTGCAACGTTGGTTGCAATACCGACGATCAAAGCAATTACGGACAGAGCCGCAAATGCAATAAAGGTAAACAGTTTTCTTTTCTGCTTTTTCTTATATCCTTTGGTAATGAGATCGGGATGATCCAGATCATACAGCAGATCCGAAACATTCTGATATCTGTTTTCTGCCGCGGGAGCAACGCATTTATCGATAATGGCTTCAATGCCTTCCGACAACTCAGGATTCCACTGACGCACGGATGCATACTGTTCACCCGAACGCGGGTCGACACCTGTCAGCAAATGGTGCATTGTCATACCCAATGCAAATATATCCGATCGCGGATCGGTCTGACCGCTGTACTGTTCAGGCGGTGCATAACCTTTTGTACCGAGAACGGTCGTATCGGCAAGATTCTGCTCTTTATATTCTCTTGCAATACCAAAGTCAATGATCTTGATATTTCCTTCCGGCTTGAGCATAACGTTTGCCGGTTTCATATCTCTGTAAACGATGGGCGGATGCTGAGAATGCAAATAACCCAATGCATCACAAAGCTGCTTGCCCCATTCAATTACCTTATCTTCCGGCTGTGCGCCGTACTCATTGAGAATTCTGTCTAAAGATTCACCTTCGATGTAGTCCATAACGATGTAGATCGTTATGCCGTTGTCAATAATATCAACGATACGGGGAAGTGCGGGGTGATCCAGGCGTTTCATCATATTGGCTTCCGCAAGGAGGCTGTTTACGACGATTTCGTCGTTTTTACCGTTGCCCTTTTTGCGGATCTCTTTGACTGCCCACTGTTTATTCAGACGTTTGTCCATAGCCAGATAAACAATGGACATACCGCCGCGACCTATTTCTTTCAGAATTTCATATTTTCCTTCAATTACAGTTCCGACCGCTGTCATCTTGTCACCGCCTTAATTGACCTTAATCAGGATAACGGATATATTGTCTTTCTCTTTGCGTTCTTTTACGCACTCTATCAGATAACGCACGTTTGCGTGCATGGAATCCTTGTTAATCAAATTGACGGGATTCAGAAGTTCGTACATTTCGTTTTCCGTTATTTCATGACGGAAGCCGTCCGAACAAAGCATATAGGCACCTTTTGAAATTTTGCCCGACAATATCTGCGGATCGATCTCTGCGGATGCACCCACACATTGCAAAAGCAGATTACGGCGTTTGTCCGTTTTTGCCTGTTCGGGTGTCATATTGCCTCTTGCGATCTCTCTCGCAACAAAGGAGTGATCCGTGGTAAGCTGTGTGAGCGTATTGGTAATGCTGTAAACGCGGGAGTCTCCGACATGACCGATCAGATAATCATTGTTGATCATCAGAATGGCCGAAAAGGTGGTTCCCAGACTCACGTGATGTGCATTGCCGAAATCGCCGATCTTCAGGTTCAGGGCACGAAGCATCAATTCCCATTTGCAACCGATCACACTGAGATCCACGTTCACAAGTTCATACGGCAACTGCGTATCAAACCATTCATTGAAAGCACGCACAACGGTCGCACTTGCAAGTTCACCTTTCGCCAGACCACCCATACCGTCACAAACAACAGCCAGAAGAACTTCACCGCCCTCATAGCTTGCCTGTCTGATAAGTATGCTGTCCTGGTTGGTTGTTTTAACCGTTCCGATGTCAGTTTCAGCTATTGCCACAAATCGCATAATTAACTCTCCTGTTGGTGATTGACGAATTTACACCGAAAAAACAAATTCCTCATTTGCCAATCTGATCTTATCATTATCAAAAATTTCTATCTCACATTGAACGGGAATCACTTTATCATTGACATACGTTTTGTTCTTGGAATTAAGGTCGATGATAAAGTAACGGTTTCCTCTTGTGATAATATCCGCATGACTGCGGCTTACAACATTGTTATAAGATACAAAGTAATCTACATAACTCTTTTCTTTTCCGATGCGGAATACGGGTTTGTTGATTTGGATAATCTCATCCGTCATGATTCTGCGAAGACTGGGATAATGCTGCTGATATTCCGGTCGCATCGGATTTTTGAAATCCGACGGCATATCATCTTCACTCAGCAATCCGGTCTCATCTTCCGTGTCATCATCTCCGAAAGGATCACATGCCAGCAAGCCGGTTGCATCGTCCATATTGCCGCTTTCAAAGGTTTCATTTGCAAGCAGTCCGGTGGCATCGTCATCCCCGGCATTGCTTTTGGCATCATAATGCTCGTAATAATCCTTTTGCTTGTCCGTCATATAACCGCTGTGACCTGATTCCTGTCGGCTGACGGTATCAAACGCTGCACGGTCCTCTTTCCTTATGTAGGCTTCAATTTTTTCCATATCAAAAAACTGCAAGCTGTTCAGGAAAAACAGAAACTTCGACAGATGTTCACTTTCTTTACCGTCCACAGGCGTAACGCGGTAAATAAACTCACGCAGGAACTCAAACAAATCCGTACCCTTTGCGACCGAAGCAAAAGGCAAATAAATAAACTGTAGTTCTTTTGTGGTTGCATTTATATAAATATTGTCCAGATCAAAAACAAGTTTGCTCGCATATAAATTCTTTTTGGCAACGCGCTTTGAGATATCGAGCAATTGCGATACGATCAGATAAAATTCATGCCGTGTCATCGGTTTTTTCAAATGCTCGGACAACGCAACAGAAACCGGGCCGTAAAACAGAATCTTGTTTCTGCCTTTCAGTTCCGGTTTTAATATTCCGCGTATAAAATTCTTTGATAAATAATCAATTTCAGGCACACTGACAGTTTCGTCCTTTGCCGTTTTAGCCAACACATAAAGATGATTATCCTTGATCTTCGCTTTATATTTAGCCATACTCTACCGCCATTGTTAATTATTTATAATTCATATAACATAATCTGTATTATGTCATAAATGCAAAGTGCCGTAATTTTACAGACACTACTCTATTCTGCTTAAATATATCATACATTTTTATAAAAAACAATGCTTTTTGTAAAAATATTAAAAATTTTAAAAATTATTATTTCAAATAAGAAATAAATAAACAGGCATATTTGACACTCTTTACCATTGCTGAACAGAAAAAGTACAAGCAATTGTATGTTTAATTTCATAATACAGATTATGTTGTATACGCAAAACTATGCAGTTGTCGTTTTTGCAATGCATTAAATAATCAGATGCATACGCTCCATACAGCGGCGATGCTCGTAACCCGTAGAAATAATGTATATTCTCGTGGTATTTATGTTGCTGTGGCCGAGAACATCCGATAATTTTACGATATCTTTCTCCAGACCGTAAAATGTTCTTGCAAACAGATGCCGCAGATTATGCGGAAACACTTTTTTTGGATCCACCTCTGCCTGCGTGCAGAGGTTTTTCATTTCACGCCATATATTGGAACGGCTCACGGCTTTGCCGTTGCGTGTGACAAACAGACAACCGGAATGTATTTTTCGTGAAGCAGCATAACACAACAATTTCTTTTTCAGTTTATGCGGAAGAAAAACGGTTCTTGTTTTACCTTTCAACGAAACGACCGCTTCCCCCTTTTTTATTGCTTCTACCGTGATGAACTCCAGTTCTCCCACGCGGATTCCCGTTGAGCAAATGGTTTGAATGATAAGTTCCAATCTGGTGTTCTTGTTGCTTTTAGCCGCTTTTACCAGACGCATATATTCCGCTTTTGTCAGTTCTCTTTCCTCCGGACAATAAATGCTTCTTTGCAATTTGATAGATTTTACTTTCAGTTCCGACCAGCCGAGAAAATCGAACAGACTGTTCAGCGAGGCAAGCATGGAATTGATACTGCGAACTGCGTAGTTTTCGTCTATGAGATTGTTTTTATAGGCAATTACAGTATCTTTTGTTACTCTCTTTTCCGGCAAGTCCCGCACAAATGCACATACATCCCGCATATATTTATCTATGGTACTTTTGCTTTTTTCCTCCTTTCGCAGATATTCTTTGAATTGCATAACGGTTTCTGCTGTTATTTTTCTTTCTTCCATGCCTTACTCCTCCTGTTTTTTTCTGCACCGTTACAGTATAAAAATGTGCAAATATAAATGAAAATAATATATAGAGTTAAATCTCCCGTATAAAAAAATGCGATTCTTTTTTCGGCATACCGAAAATACGTATCCCGTTGCTTTTTAAAAAGAGTGCAAAAATCCCGTCGGATTTCTCCGACGGGATTTTTTATTTGTGTGCTTAATCCATACCGAACAGACTTCTGAAGAAGGCCATGATCTTTTCAAAGAATTCGAAAAGTTTGGAGAAGATACTCTTTTTGGGAGTTTCGTCCGTATCGTAGTTCTGGTTTTCGTCAAATTCGGGTTTGCCGATCACGGGAAGTGCGGAAATCTCAATGTTTTCATATACATTATTAATATAGTAAACGCCGTTTGCATCGGGTTTCACATTTTTTCCGTTGGCGGTCAGGATATAACCGCCCTGTTCCACGTATTCGGTGGTGGTGGGATCGAGGGTAAAGGCGATGGTGCTGCCTGCTTTGACTCGGACCACATCCGCCATGGATCCGGTCAGCTGTTTGCCGTCCATGAAGACTTCACAACCGAAAACGTCTACCAGCACAATGCTGTAGGTGCTTGCGGAATAATAGAAGTTGACGGTGATGGAGTCGGTCTTGATGCCGTCAAGCGTGGTAACGGTAAACGTAACCTCACCGGGCTTGCGGGACGTAATATAACCGTCCGCATTCACGGTGGCAACACTCGGATCGGAGGATTCCCAGATCACCTGCTTGTTGCCTGCATCGGCAGGCGTGATCTTTGTACGCAACTGATAGGTCGTACCGACGTAAGCCTGCGTTCCCTGTGTGGTGATGGCAACGGAAGTAACGGGTATGGCGTCGAGGATCGGAATTTCATAGGTCTCAAACAGGTCACAGCGTGAACAGCAACGTTTGAGCAGACCGGTCGTCGTTTCGGTTGCGGGAACATCCACAAACCAACTTCCGACATCGTGGCCGAGTGCGGCAAGTACCTTATAGGTGGAGACGACCTCGCCGCAGACGGAACAAACGCTGTCTGCCGTGTTACCGGCTTCGGTACAGGTGGGTGCCTTGGCAGGTGTCTGTTCAACGGGAATGTGTCCCGTTGCGGGAGCGATCACATAACCGCAGACGGAACATTTCTGTGCATTGACACAATCGGCATCCGCACCGGGGATATGTGCTTCTTCCTTATAGAGAGGCTTGACGGTGACATAGCCGCGGATAAAGGATATGTCTTCCGACCAACCCGTAAAGGTGTAGTGACCGTTTTCATCGGGCGTTCTGTCGGTCAGTGCGGGCGGTGTTGCGGCAAGGCCGTAAACCACGCTCTGCATATCAAGAACCTGCTCGTTGTGATCGACGAAGGTGACGGTGTAGGTGTTTCTGGTGTAGTAGTAACGTACCACACGGCTACCGTCCGCCGCAATGGTGATGCTGCGTTTTGCAGGTGCGGTAAAGCCTTCCACGTCCCACGTTGCAACTTCGACCGTGGCACCCGTTTCACCGTGGCAGTATTCGGTCTTCATGAGTTCTTCGGGATAGCTGATACAGTCAACGTCCTGGAAATAATGGTAAACGGTATACGGCGTGTCGCTGTTTGCCTGCCAGGAAGCCGTGACGTAGAGATTGCCTGCGGTCATGGTTTCGGGCAGTGCCGGTATCCAGCCTGCAAAGGTGTAACCGCGGCAGGTGGGCTCCTGAATACCCGCAAGCGTTTCACCGAATGCAAAGGTCATGGAATCCACCGCCGTGCCGCCGTTGGAATCGAAGTAGACCGTGTAGGTATTTCTGGTGTAGTAATACTCTACCTTTGCACTGCCGTCGGGAAGAATGGTGACGGTCTGTGCGGCAGGTGAAGTGAAACCGGGATAGGTCTTGACCTTGGGCGTCACTTCGGTTGCGGTCTTGCCGGTCAGGTTTTCGGTTTCATACGCGGTATAGGTATTCGCACCGATGTCCTGCTGATAGTGAATGACGGTATACGGGGTATCGGTTTTTGCACGCCAGTTTGCGGTGTAACTGCGATCGCCCGTAACACCGCTGATCTTAACGACCATGGCATTGTCGACAATGCCGGTTCCCGTCCAGCCTGCGAAGGTGTAACCCTCTTTTTGAGGATTGACAAGGGTAAATGCATCTTCAACGGTGTAGGACTTCGGATTTTCACCGTTAACCGTACCGCCGTCGAGATCGTAAGCAATGGTGTATTCAATAATTTCCCAGTTTGCAATATAGGTGCGTTCTCCTGCGGAGCCTGCGGGAACGGTGACTTCCAAGGCTTTGCCGTCAATGTCCGTACCACTCCAGCCGATGAATGCATAGCCGTTTCTGACGGGAGCGGTAAGGGTGAATGCATCCGATTCGATCGTGTATACGGTCGGATTGTTGCCCTGTGCCGTGCCGCCGTTGAGATCGTAAGAAACGGAATATTCAACGGCAGTCCACTGTGCCGTGATCGTCATATCTTCGGCGGGCATGGTAGCGGGAACGGCAATATCCCAACCTGCAAAGGTATAACCCGTCTTGGTAGGATCGGCAGGTGCGGTAACCTCGGTTGCATAATCCTGTGTGATCGGTGCAATCGTGCTGTCACCCGTGTTTGCAAACGTGATCGTATACTGATTGATCGTCCACTGTGCCGTGATCGTCATATCTTCGGCGGGCATGGTAGCGGGAACAGGAACATCCCAACCTGCAAAGGTGTAACCCGTCTTGGTAGGATCGGCAGGTTTCGTAACGTCGGTTGCATAGTCCTGCGTAATGGGAGCAATTTCCGTACCGCCGTCGGTATCAAACGTAATGGTGTACTGATTGATCTTCCACTGTGCAACGAGCGTAAGATCGACCACGTCGGACGTTCGGATCGTATAGCCCGTGCCTTTGTTTTCACCGTTCACAAGCCAGCCGATGAAGGTATAACCCGTTCTGACGGGATCGGGAATGACGATATCGGCATCGGTGACTTTGTAGGTTTCGGGTTTGGTGTAACCTGCCGCAAACGCACCGTTCTGCAGATCAATGGCAATATTGTAGATATGAATATCTGCATTTGCCGTGAGGGCAACGGCTTCGGCAGGCATTTCGAAGGTGTAGTTCTTTGCATCCGCAAACAGCACGCCGTCCTTGGTCCAGTTTACCCAGTCATAACCGTCCGCAAGGCTTGCATCAACGGTAACGGACTGCTGATAGTAGTAATCCTCTGCACCCGAAACAGAAGCAATGCCCGTGCCTGCTTTCAACGTCAGGGTATACTGATTACGGCTGTAATAGAGTTTGAGCACACTGCTGCCGTCCCATGCGGCGTTTTCAATTTCCACGGTACTCTTTGCCATGTCCGCAGAGAAACCGGTCATGCTTTCATGCACTGCTTCAATGCGTGCATCGGTAACGGTTGCTTTCTTTTCGGAAACGGAAGTTGCGGCAGTCGGATAGATACCGTCCGTACCCATAATATAAGTTTCAACCGTGTAGGTGGTGGCATTTGCCGACCATTTTGCGGTCAGTGTGAAATCCTGACCGAACTGACGTTTGCCGATCTTGCCGTTTTCAAAGGTAACGGGCTGACCGTCCGTTTCCCAACCGACGAAGGTATAACCCGTGCGTTCGGGAAGGGCGGAAATATCGGTTTCGGTATCGTAGGTGTGCGTTGCGGGATATTTCGACAGCTCATCGTAAATATCCGTATAAGTGATCGTGAACGTGCACGGATCCCACGTAGCAGAGATCTCAAGATCGTTCAAAGGCATGGTACCGGGAAGTACGGTATCCCAACCCGTAAACTCGTAACCCGTACGGGCAGGCTCTTGTGCCAAAGCAGACAGGGGGGCTTCGTATTCCTTCTCGACAACGGTGAATTCTTCTTTCAGATCATCCGCATTGATGGTGTAGTAAGTGATCTTGTACGTATTTCTGTTGTAATAAAGATTGATAACGGTCGTATTGCCGTCGGCAACAGTGAATTCTTCTACCTCATCCGTGCCGTCATTCAGTTTTGCACAATCGTACGTAAATCCTGCAAACTCTTTGCAATCTTTTTTCGCAACGATAATATCGCCGACAAAGGATTCCACTTCCTTTGATTCAACAAGGGTGTAGGTTTCGGCGTTCACGTTTTTCGTGTAGTAATTGACGGTGTACTTCGCATCGCTGTGTTTCCACATGGCGGTGTATGTACGGTCGCCGTAAGAGCCGTTTGCAATTTCAACGTCTGCGGTCGTGCCGTACAGATCCGTACCCGTCCAGCCGAGGAAAGCCCAGCCCGTCTTAACGGGTGCTTTCAGGGTGAAGGAGGGGCTTTCGATGGTGTAAGAAGTCGGGTTTGCCGTAACTTCACTGCCGCCGTCAAGATCGTATGTAATCGTGTATTCAACAAGTTTCCACGTTGCGGTGTAAGAACGGTTATCCGTTTTGCCTGCGGTGACGGTGACGGTCTCGGTTGCTTGCGTAAGACCGGTACCCGTCCAGCCTGCAAAGGTGTAACCGGTTTTCGTGGGATTGATAAGGGTAAAATCAGGCGTTTCAATGTTGTATTCGGTCGGATTTTCACCCTCAAGCGTACCGCCTGCAAGATCATAACCGATGTTATAAGTGATCGGGGTTGCCGATGCGGTCAGTGTCAGATCGGAATCGGGCATGAGCGACGTGCCGGGGGTGTAAACGTTGCCGTTTGCATCACTCCAGACGAGATTTTCATAACCGTAAATGTATTCCGCGCTCATGTTCAGTCTCTGACCGTACAGGTAAGAGCCGCCGTTTGCAACACTTTCAATACCTTTGCCTGCAACGACCTGCAGTTCGTAAGCATTGCGTGCGTAGTAAACTTTGAGAACAAGCGTTCCCTCTGCAGGAACGGTGCCCGAAAGAACGGACTGTTCTTCGTCAACATGGAAACCTGTTTTGGCTGCGGGCGTGAGCGTAATCGTTTCGTCTGTTTTTGCAGTTTTGGTTTCGGTGCTGACCGTGTCGCTGTTGCCGTTGACACCCATGGTGTGGGTTTCAATGATATAAGAAACGGTGTTGGCTGACCACATGGCGGTATAACTGCGGTTGCCGACGGAACCGCCCGGTACGGTAACATCTTTGAGCGTGCCGTCAATACCCGTACCTTGCCAACCGAGGAAGGTATAGCCTTTTCTTGAAAGGCCTGTGCTGTCAAGAGTGATGGCATCGCTTTCAACATTGTATGTTGTCGGATTGGGATTGCCGTCCGCATAAGAACCGCCGTTAAGATCGTACGTAACGGTATACTGATTGATGTTCCAATTTGCCGTGATCGTTATATCTTCAGCAGGCATGGTGGCAGGGATTTCCCTATCCCAACCTGCAAAGGTATAACCCGTCTTGGCGGGATCGGCAGGTGCCGTGACCGTTGTACCGTAATTCTGCATAATGGGAGCAACGGTGCTGTCACCCGTGTTTGCAAAAGTAATGGTGTACGGATTGATCGTCCACTGTGCGGTGAGGATAACATTGCCGTACATACTCTTTACGGTCTCTCCGGCAGAATAGTTTTTATTGGCCTCCCAATTGCCGTCCGCTGTGGTGACAAGCCAACCGCCGAACGTATAGCCCTCTCTTGCGGGTGTTGCAACGGTAAGTGTATCATCAGGGGTATAGGAAACCGAAGCATCCCCCGTAAGCGTGCCGCCATTAACATTGTATGTCAATGTGTAAGGATTGGCAGTCCATGTGGAATACAGAGCTTGTGTATCAATGATCTTTACCGTACTTGCGGATGTAACCGTATTTCCGTCAGCATCCTTCCATCCTGTAAAAGTATAACCGCCTCTGGCGGGGGTGACCAACGTGCCGTATTGCGTTGCGGTGTTGGGATTCACAACCGTCGATGCAGAAGGATATGTAATACTTTTGATGTATTCAGCATATGTTTCTGCGGTGTAACCGTCGGGGATCTTGACAAGGTGGATATTGGAGAACTTAACCGAAGATTGTGCTCCGCGCACGCCGAAACGAACAGCGGCAGCCAAGGAACCGGTATCGGTTTTAAAGGTAAGTATTCTCCATCCGTTCTGCGTAGAACCGTCATGGTTTGTATTAGCCCATGCTACTCCGTTAAACGAACCGTTGCTTCCGTCATCGTTATAAGGGAACACATAGACCTGATAAGAACCGTTTCCGTTATGCTCAGCCTTATAAAGCAGCATATATTCGGTGTTTGCTTCAAGTTCTATGTAATGGTATCCGGCTTTCGGACTGCTGTATTGCGTATAAATGTCACTGCTTGCAGTGGAATTTGCATTGCCGGTGATCTGAATGGTACCTGCTGACGTGTCAACAGTAATATCTGCCTGTGTGGGTTGATTCAGTTTGCCCGAATAATCCGAACTGTACCAATCGTAAATATCAAAAATGCTGTCATAGGAAACGGAAATATTCTTGTACTGAAGATTCTTAACGGCATTATAGAGATTCGTATAAGCGGTAGAGGCATTGTTACAGGCCATGCGGAAACCTGCGGTTTCATTTTCCTCCGCATAGGCAACCTGATACGCCATATCAAGTGCATTCAGATAATTACTCCACGATTCCTTTGTATACTTGCTTTCCTGTACATAGTGAGTAAGGTCGCTTTCAACACCGCGTGCAAGATTACCGAAATATTCAGCAGTTGCACGTTCGGACATTCCGTAAGTAGTATTATTCGGATTCAGATGATAAATTTCAACCGTACCGGAAGATTCACTCACAATATCAGTATCATGGCACGATTTAATATTCATGTTGTATGTGAAATTGTAATAACCCGATTTAAGCGTTGACCAATTGATGCTGAACCATGTTCCGGAACCGGCAGATTCCATTCCATAATCAGTAGGATCAAAACTGATCGCACTTGTTGAAATACCACTTTGAGATATAGATAATGTGGGAGAATAATTAATTGTACAACAATTCTTTACACCCAAGTCATATGTGTATGCATTCCATGTGGAGTTAACATTTGTTGTATACAAAAAGTATTTTGAATTGGGAAAATACAAACCATTCCATTCAAGATTTACCAACGCAGTTTGGTAACAAAGGAAATTATTGTTGTCACGATTATAACTTGTTCTTTCTCCGGATGTCGTGTTGATCGTTGCCTGTGCTACGGCAGAAAGAACACCGTAGGCATACCCGGTGAGATTTCTGTACAATGTTTTTCCGTCTGCACTCATCAAATCATACGTAAATGTATAACGGACAACAGAGTTTGCGGTAGAGGGTATGGAACCGGTCACCGAAAAAGTAGATGTGCCGGATACAATCGTACCCGCAGTATATACTACATTCAGACTTGCACCTGTTTCATACGGCATGGTTGCAGAAATGGATTTGATTCTTACCTTGTATGCCGAATCGGTTATTACAGCAGATACCGTTGTTGAAACTGAACTGTAATTACTGACATACAGAGTATTGGAAGCCGCAGAAAATTTAACAGGGTTCACACTTTCCGAGCCAATCCCCTGCACTTCCGCACGTGCATCGGCGTTCAGGGCAATGCCATCAAGCAGTGCCGACAGCGGGCTGAAGCCCGTGGACAGCACCGGCAGGACCATGCACAGGCACAGCACGATGGCGGTGAGTTTTTTGACGAATGTGTTTTTGTGATTCATAATCGTCTCTCCTTATTGAATCTCAGTTTTTCTGCTTTGTTTGCCGTCTGAAACGGAAAAATCACAAATGCAGACATAAATCCATCTTTTAATATAACTGTTATTAATAAAAAAGTCAATGATTAAAAATTTAATACTTATTTTTTGTTTATTGTTTACAGATAAAACAAAAGAAAATAAAACATTATTTACAGAAATTTTACATTTATCCATCGTCATTCCGTCTCTGAAAGGATCGGTCGTAAAAAGTTCCGCACGGAAAGATCGGGGCTAAAAAAAGAGATAAATTATGATTTATTATCCCCCCACATTCCGCAAACACCAAAAAAGCAACCCCGTTCGGGTGAACGGGGCTGAAACGGCAGAACGGATGGAGTTGCTTAGGGTGACGGAGGGTTGCGGTTATGCGTTTTTCTCAAGCAGGGTATGGGCCGCCATGGCAACACGGGCAATATCGGCATTGTAAAGCGGATAGGCGTGGTCGATTGCATCAAGTGCATAGTGTTGCATATAGTTCATCACGCGGTCGGCATCGCCCATGATTGCGGCGGCGAGGGCATTGGAGCCCCAGCAGAACTCGGAGGGGATGTCGTAATTTTCCCAATCGTACGCTTCGCAGAACGATTTGTAAAGATTGGTTGCACGCACGGTATCCGCACCGATGAGACCGTGAATAACGGGGAACAACTGTGCCGTGGCACAGGGATAGAACGTATCCCACGAGAATTCGTAAGCGGCTGAGCCGTCCTTGAAAATGCCTGCTTCGTAATATCCGCCGTCGGCATTCCACAGTGATCTTTCAATGCTCTGTGCTACGGTCTGTGCGGCGTATTCACATTTTTTGAGGGTAAGAACGTCCGAAAAATCGGACACACCGATCACATTGAGCAGTGCCGTTGCCGCAAGTGCACCCTCGTACACTTCGCAGTTATCCATGAGGTATTTGACCTCGTAATCGGGCTTGGCAAAGGTCAGGCCGAAGTGATAACCGGCAAGCATTGCCTCGGCAACACGCAGAATACCGTCTGCACGGGAAAGGATGTATTCGCTGTCAGCGGTGGCGTTGTAATACTCATTAACAACGGTAAGGAAGGTTGCGGCGTAGGAATCGGCGGAATCGTAAGACGGCTCACCGTTCGTAACGCTTTCGGCAACCACCTTGCCGTTTTCGACGGTCACGGTGTAATCGTAAATCGTGCCGTCCACACCGTTGTAATCGGTTTCGGCGGTGTTGAGATGTTCAAAATGCCATTCCATGTACGCCTTGACCTCATCCGCATACTTTTCGGCATCGGTGAGCATAGCCAGTGCCGCAACGTCGGCAAAATAAGGATTGACGGTCACGTCACCGTTCTTATTACCGGTCATGGGAATGGCACCGTTGTCAAGCTGTGTGTAAGCAAGCCATGCAAGTTCGGATGCATGAAGCCCCTCTAAAAACAGCACGTCCGCGGCGGAAAGATCCGCTTCATAAGCGGTATCGGGATCAACGGGAGCAAGATCGGACGGCGTTTTGACGAAAAGACCGTTGACAAACGAGGTCAGGATCATCACGATGACGGTAGCAATCGACACTAAAATCTGCATAACAATGTCTCCTTTTAATTTCATATGTTCATTATACAACCGAAAAAGCAAAAATACAAGCATCATTTTGAAATGTATTTTCACATATTCTATCTTTTGCACAAATATTTACGTCACCGATTGGCAAATTTGCCGATATTTTTCGACATTTCGGCATTGACAAACAGCTTTCATCGTTGTATAATATCGTGCGAATTAAGAGAAAGAGGTGCACGGAAATGACGGTAAAGACGGCAAAAACAGGCAATATGATGTCGGTTTGTCCGTGTATTGTTTTTCCTTTTCGTGCGGATGCTTTGCTCGGCATTGCTTTTGACAGTGATATTGTTTTTTGATCTCTCCGTTTTCCGGAGAGATTTTTTTTTGCGTAAAACCGCTTTGCGTGTCGAAACAAATCTTGACAGGCTGTATGGATTGGTTTATAATAATTATTTAGTTATATAATGCAAACACACTCGAACGGAGGGTACTGTAAAATGAAAAAGGCTTACCTCGTCCTGCAAAACGGACGCATTTTTGAAGGCAAACGCTTCGGTGCAGACGGCGACACGGTGGGTGAACTGATCTTCTCCACCGGCGTGGTCGGTTATATGGAACTGCTGACAAAACCTGCCGCCGCAGGTCAGATCATCGTCGGCACGTTCCCCGTCACGGGTTGCTACGGCACGCAGAGCGAAGACGAACAGAGTCAGGTTTCCCCTGCCGCATTCATCGTGCGTTCGGTCTGCGAAACTCCCTCAAACTTCCGCAGTGAAGGAACGCTGTCGGATTGGATGGAGAAAAAAGGCATCGTCGGTCTGTGCGACATCGACACCCGTGCACTGACCGCCATCATCCGTGACGAAGGTGCACAGATCGCCGCCGTTTCCGATTCCGCAGACGCCGCACTCGCACTCCTCGATTCTTTCAAGGGACTTCCCGTGGGTGCAGGTTGCAAAGAAGGCTACACCGTAAAAGCGGAAAATGAAAAATACAAGGTCACACTCGTGGACCTCGGCGTTGAAAAATACGTCATCGGCGAACTGACGAAACTCGGCTGCACCGTCAAGGTCGTACCGCAGACCGTCACCGCCGCCGAAATTCTTGCGGACAAGCCCGACGGCGTGCTCGTATCCGACGGCCCGGGCGATCCCACCGACAACAAAGACCTGTTGCGTGTGCTTGCCGGACTTCTCGGAAAAGTTCCCGTGTTTGCGATCGGTCTCGGCCATCTTGCCGCCGCACTCGCACTCGGCGGAAAACTCGTGACACTGAAAAGCGGTCACCACGGTGCAAACCAGCCCGTTGCCGACCTCAAGGGGACACGCACGTACATCACCGCACAGCACCACCGTCTTGCCGTGGATGCGGACAGCCTTCTGGGCAAAGGTATGCCGCTGTTCGTCAACCGCAACGACAACACCAACGAAGGTATGGAATACGCCGTATTCAACGCCGTGACCGTTGCTTTCTCCCCCGACAAGGTAACGAGCCATCAGGATACGGGCTTCCTGTTCAAAAAATTCATTAAAATGATGGAGGGTTGAGTTTATGCCGCTGGATAAAAACATCAAAAAAGTTCTCGTGATCGGCTCGGGCCCGATCGTTATCGGACAGGCCGCTGAATTCGACTATGCAGGTGCACAGGCCTGCCGCGTTCTCAAAAGTTTCGGTCTGGACGTTGTTCTCGTCAACTCCAACCCCGCAACCATTATGACCGACCAGGCACTTGCAGACGAAATCTATCTTGAGCCTCTGACCGTGGAAAGCGTAAAACGCATCATCCGCAAAGAAAAACCCGACTCCCTGTTGGCAGGATTGGGCGGACAGACCGGTCTTACCCTTGCCATGCAGTTGTCCAAGGACGGTTTCCTTGAAAGAAACAACGTCCGCCTGCTGGGTACGGATGCCGCCGCCATTGACCGTGCGGAAGACAGACAGATGTTCAAAGACACCATGGATGCCTGCGGTCAGCCCACCATTCCCTCCGACATTGCAAACACGGTTGAGGACTGCCTTGCCGTAGCAGACAGGATCGGCTATCCCGTCATCGTCCGTCCCGCATTCACACTCGGCGGCTCGGGCGGCGGTGTTGCCAACAACGCGGATGAACTCAAGGTCATTGCACGTACGGGCCTTGATATGTCCCCCATTACGCAGGTACTCATTGAAAAATACATCTTCGGCTGGAAAGAGATCGAATTTGAAACCATGCGTGACGCACTGGGCAACGCCATTGCCATCTGCTCGATGGAAAACGTGGATCCCGTCGGTGTTCACACCGGTGACTCCATCGTCGTGGCTCCCGCCCTCTCGCTCACACCGCAGGAATATACCATGCTTCACAACGCCTCCATGGAGATCGTACAGGCTCTGGGCATCGTGGGCGGCTGTAACTGTCAGTTTGCACTCAATCCCAACAGCATGGAATACGCCGTAATCGAAGTCAATCCCCGCGTTTCGCGTTCTTCCGCCCTTGCATCCAAGGCAACGGGCTATCCGATCGCAAAGGTCACCACAAAACTTGCACTCGGCCTGACACTCGACGAAGTCATGAACGACATTACGGGCAAGACCTGTGCCTGCTTTGAACCGAGCGTGGACTACATCGTTATGAAGTTCCCCAAGTGGCCGTTTGACAAATTCGGTTCCGCAAGCCGCAAACTCGGCACGCAGATGAAAGCAACGGGCGAAGTGATGAGCATTGCCCCGAGCATTGAAATGGCACTTATGAAAGCCATCCGCGGTGCGGAGATCAGCCTTGACACCCTCAACGCAAAGCCCAAGAACGATCTTTCCCTGCGTGAAAGACTGGCTTCCATGGACGATATGCGTATCTTCACCATTTTTGAAGCCATCAAAGCGGGCGTTTCGCTCGATGAGATCTTTGACATCACGAAGATCGACCGTCTGTTCCTCAACGCTATTAAAAATCTTGCCGATTACGAACTCGACATTGCCGCAAACGGCTTGGATGAAGACAGATATCTGCAGGGCAAAAAGTACGGTTATCCCGATACCGCACTTGAACGCATTGCAGGTGTGAAAGTACCCTTCCACCGCAACGCCGTCTACAAAATGGTAGACACCTGTGCCGCGGAATTTGCCGCTGAGACCCCCTACTTCTACTCCACGATGGATAGCGATTGCGAAGCAAGAGCATTTATTGACGACATCAAACCCAAGATCATGGTGCTCGGTTCAGGCCCCATCCGCATCGGTCAGGGTATCGAATTCGACTATTCCTCCGTCCACTGCGTATGGACGCTCAAGGAAATGGGCTACGACGTGGTCATCGTCAACAACAACCCCGAAACCGTTTCCACCGACTACGACACGGCAGACAGACTTTATTTTGAACCGCTGTGCCCCGAAGACATCATGAACATCATCGAAGTGGAAAAACCCGTGGGCGTTGTCGTCGCTTTCGGCGGACAGACGGCGATCAAACTCACCAAATTCCTCGACGATAAAGGCATCCGTATCCTCGGTACGAGTGCAAAGAGCATCGACACGGCGGAAGACCGCGATCAATTTGATGCACTGCTTGAAAAGTTCGACATTCTTCGCCCCTCGGGCCGTGGTATCATGACCATGCAGGAAGCACTTGATGCCGCAAACGATCTCGGCTATCCCGTTCTGCTTCGTCCGAGTTACGTTATCGGCGGTCAGAACATGACCATCGCACACTGCGACAACGACGTTATCAAATACATGAACATCATCCTTTCGGGCAAGATCGAAAATCCCGTCCTCGTGGATAAATACCTGCCCGGTCAGGAACTCGAAGTCGATGTCATTTCCGACGGCAAGGACGTTCTCATTCCCGGTATCATGGAACACATCGAACGTGCAGGCGTGCACAGCGGTGACTCCATTGCCGTCTATCCGCCCTTCAACCTCACCGACGTCATGAAACAGCGTATCATCGACTGTTCCACGAAACTCGCTCTGGAACTGGGTACCAAGGGACTCGTCAACATTCAGTATCTCATTTACCACAACGATCTGTACGTTATCGAAGTCAACCCCAGAGCCTCCAGAACCATTCCCTACATCAGCAAGGTCACGGGCGTTCCCATGGTCGACATCGCTTCCAAGGTCATGACCGGTCAGCCCCTTGCTTCTCTCGGCTACGGCACGGGACTGTACTCCGTTCCGCCTTACTACACGGTCAAAGTACCCGTATTCTCCTTTGAAAAACTCAACGACGTCAACTCCATCCTCGGCCCCGAAATGAAGTCCACGGGTGAAGTGCTCGGCATCGGTAAAAACCTCAGCGAAGCCCTGTTCAAAGGTCTGACCAGTGCAGGCTTCAAGATGCGTACCCTTTCCACCGAACATCCCGCAGGCGTGTTCATTTCCGTTTCCGAACACGATAACTACGAAGTGGTCGGACTTGCAAAGAAGTTCTCGGATCTGGGCATGACCATTTACGCAACACCCGACACCGCAGACGCCATTGAAAGCCTCGGTACGGACGTTGTCCGTGTTCCCCTGATCGCAGAGAGCGACGAAGTGTTCAAACTTCTTGAAGAAGAAAAACTCGACTACATCATCTACACGGGTGCCATCTACGATTCCACCATCAACGATTACATCCGTCTGCACCGCAGAGCCGTTCAGCTTTCCATCACCTGCATCACTTCTCTTGACACGGCAAACGCACTTGCAGACATCATTGCAAGCCGCTACAACGAACAGAACACGGAACTCATCGACATCTGTCACCTGCGTAAATCCCGCAGCACCCTGCGTTTCAGCAAAATGGAATGTGCAGGCAACGACTACATCTACATTGACGACTACGATTCCTCCGTCACCTGTCCCGAATCGCTTGCCATTCAGCTTTGCGACCGCCACAGAGGTGTCGGCGGCGACGGTCTGGTCATCATTGAACCCTCGGACGTTGCCGACGTGGGTATGCGTCTGTTCAATACGGACGGCTCCAACGGCAGACTCGGCGGCAACGCCCTGTTCTGTGTTGCAAAGTACCTGTATGACAGCGGCATCGTAACCAAAGACAGTTGCACCATTGAAACCATTACGGGCATCAAAACCGTACAGATGCATATTTCAGACGGCAAGGTCAGTTCCGCCGCAGTCAACCTCGGAATGCCCTCGTTCCGCATGGAAGACATCCCCTGCACGCTCGACGTCGAAAAAGCGATCGATCACCCGATCACCATGGGCGGCGAAGAATACAAAGTCACGCTCGTGGACATGGGCAATCCGCACTGCGTCATTTTCTGTCCGCGTGTGGATGCCGTGGACGTTCCCACCGTCGGCAGACTGTTTGAACGTGCAAGCATTTTCCCCAAACGCATCAACACCGAGTTTGTCCGCGTGGTCAATCCGTTCACGCTGAAAATGCGTGTGCATGAACGCGGCAACGGCGAGACCCTTGCCTGCGGTACGGGTGCGTGTGCCGCCGTTGTGGCTGCCTGTGAACTCGGCTACTGCAAGAAAGGCACCGACATCGTCGTCAAACAGCCCGGCGGCGACTATACCATTCGCTATGACGATACCGGCGTGACTCTCGCGGGAAGCGCAAGACAGGTATTTGAAGGCATTACGGAGTATTGATAAATATGACGATCCGTCATCGTTTTTCCGAATTCATTGAATCTCTCAAGCAACCGCGCCGTAAGTTCGGTGCGGTCTGCTTCCTTTTGGTTTTTGTGTGTTTTGACTTCCTTCTGGGCGGTATTTACTTCCTTGCAGGCTTCTTTGCACTCAAGAGCATCGGTCCTGCGGCTGAAATGGCGGCAGAGATCACAGAAATGTACAAAATTTCGGTCTACGTGGACACCTCGCAGTATCTGTGGTGGTGCATTCCCTTTTTCATGCTTGCAGCGGTGACCGCCGCGATCCTCGGCAACTATATTTACCGCTACCGCCGCGTGCAGACGCTCAAAGAACGCCGCCGTGCACAGAGAGCCGGAGAACGCATCCGTGCCAAAGACGGTGCGGTGGTTGCCGTACACGTACACGCCGTGGATCCGCAAAAGGCAAAAAGCGAGGATCTTCGCAATACGCCGCCTGCATGGCTGTTGGATCCGCTTGCCGTCGTCAATAAGGACACAGCCCAAACGCAGACACCCCCTGCACAGGAACCGCCCCGTCAGGAGCCCGTACGCCGTCCTCCCACCTATTCCGACTACGTACAACGCCCCCATGCGGTCAGTTCTCCCCACAACACGGTGCAACGTCCGCGTGAAAAACAGGCGGATATTCCGTATGCAGGCAGTCTGCAATACGTACCCCGCCCCGAAAAGAAGAACAAAGACAAATCCCCCTACGATCCCTATTCTTCGTGATTGCACATGAAAATTTTCAGTCTTTCCTATCGCGTGCGGCTCATTTTGTTCTGCGTTTTATCCTGCCTTCTGGTGCTGAGCATCAGCCTTGCGGCCCGGATCCGCTACGATGACAACCGCATCGAAACCGTATACTATCCCATGCAGAGCAACCGCATTCCCGCATCATTCAGCGGTTTTCGCATTGCACAGGTCTCCGATCTGCACAACGATGCCCTCGGTGACGGGAACGCAAGTCTCCTCAAACTGTTGCAGGATGCCGAGCCCGACGTTATCGCAGTGACGGGGGATCTCATTGACAGTCGCAAAACCGACACACAGATCGCTTTGCGGTTCATGCAGAAAGCCCTGCAGATCGCACCCGTTTACTACGTGACGGGCAACCATGAAATCGCCCTGTATGCGACCTATCCCCCGTTTGAACGCGAACTTCGCAACGCGGGCGTTACGGTGCTGAACAACGAATCGGTATTGCTTGAACAAAACGGACAAAACATCGTCCTGCTGGGCTTGAGCGATCCGAACGCAAACGACCTGGCACGGGACGAACGCATTGCACTGATGCAGTCCTGCTCGCAGGAATATTTCACGGTCGTTCTCTCGCACCGCCCCGAACTGTTTGACGATTACTGCACCGCACGGGCGGACGTGGTGCTGACGGGTCACGCCCACGGCGGTCAGGTACGCCTGCCTTTTCTCGGCGGTCTGTACGCCCCCGGGCAGGGACTTCTGCCGCAATACGATGCGGGTCTGTTCACACAGGGCACCACGCACATGATCGTAAGCCGCGGCATCGGCAACAGCCTGTTCCCCTTCCGCGTCAATAACCGCCCGGAACTTGCCGTGATCGAATTGCAGAGTGCAACCCTCGGCTGATCCCGCCGGTGTATCTTACTTGTTTATATAATTACATCGTAATAATAAGCATACAAAAAGCAGTTTCATTCCAAACGGAAAATGAAACTGCTTTTTATGTTATTTTATGATTGACTATATGTTATATTTGATGTAAAATAACATTAACTACCATCTTCTGTTTATTTATAAATCATAAAATAAAGCCAAATAAAACAAGCAAAGGAATCCCGATTTTTGTCGGGATTCCTCTTTTTATGATTGTATCTTTATTTTGTCTATAATTATAGTTGCATTTACGCGTACTTTTGCATCCTTCCCTGCCTTTTTCGCCATGAAGAATAGGCTTGCATTATTGAGAAAACAATGTGCCTTCGGGTTTTGTGCAAAAAAATTAAAAAAATTTCAAAAAAGGTCTTGACAAAGGAGTGATTTGTGTGTATACTAACGATAGTGATTATCGTTATTGATAGCACCAATCAAAAAGGAGGTTCCCGAAATGGTCAGTCAAAGACACTCCCGACAGCGGGACGCAGTGTACGCCCACCTGTGTGCACGGTATGACCATCCGACGGCGGAAGAAATCTATTTCTCCGTCAAGCAGGAATTCCCGGCGTTGAGCCTGGCAACGGTCTACCGCAATCTCACCCAGTTGTGCGAAGAAGGCAAAGCCCAGAAAATCGCGGCAGACGGCGTAGTTCGTTTTGACGGCAACGCCTGCGGCCACAGCCACCTCATCTGCAACACCTGCCGATCGGTCATCGACCTGCCGCTGGATGCGGAGCCGATCATCGAACAGGCACGCGCAATGACCGACAGCGACATCCTGTCCGGTGCGATCATGCTCTACGGCACTTGCAGAAAGTGCAAAACTCAATAAACAACACCGAAAAGGGTTGTCATAAAAAAACAAAAAAATGTATATTTATTTTATGGAGGTAATTTAAGATGAAGAAGTTTGTTTGCAGCGTTTGCGGTTATGTACACGAAGGTGATTCCGCCCCCGAAAGATGCCCCGTTTGCAAGGTTCCCGCAGAGAAGTTCAATGAGGTCGTCGGTGAAATGAAACTCGCCGCCGAACACGAATACGGCGTTTATGCCAAGACCGGCAAGAACAATCCCGACATCAGCGAAGAAGACAAGAAGTACATCTTCGAACAGTTGATGGCCAACTTCAACGGCGAATGCTCCGAAGTCGGTATGTACCTGTGCATGGCACGCATCGCACACCGTGAAGGCTATCCCGAAGTCGGTCTGTACTGGGAAAAAGCAGCCTATGAAGAAGCAGAACACGCCGCAAAATTCGCGGAACTGCTCGGCGAAGACCTTGAACCCATGATGAAAGCCACCACCAAAGACAACCTCAAATGGCGTGTTGACTGCGAATACGGTGCAACCCAGGGTAAATTCGACCTTGCCGCCTGTGCAAAGAAGAACGGACTGGATGCAATTCACGATACCGTACACGAAATGGCACGTGACGAAGCTCGCCACGGCAGAGGACTTGAAGGTCTGCTCAAGAGATATTTCGGTTAATTGCAAAACAGGGGGAGCAGACGATGCTCCCCCATTCTGCTTTCTGCGGTGGTTGTCGAAAAGTATTTATGTTCAGGGTTCGGATTATACCCGTCACCCTAAAAGGAGACAATAAATATGTTTGAAAAAATCATCATCACGATCATCCTCATTCTTGCGGCAATTCTTGTGTTCAGCGGTTGCGACAAAATCGAACAGGTCGGCGAACAGATCGGAAACAAAGCAGAACAATTTGAAGATGCGATCGAAAACAAGATCGATCCCGTTGAAGATGCAATCGATAGCAAAATTGATTCTGTTGAAGATGCAATCGAAAGCCGTGCGGAGGCGATTGAAGATGCGGTTGCAAGTGCCGTCGGCGGCAACGGGACGGCATCGGTTTCGGCAAGTGAAACCGTTGCACCGACTTCCGATGCCGTTCGGAATGAGCCGACTTCTTCTCCGTTCATTCCCGATTCCGCGGCTGACGATTCCGTTTCCGCACCTTACGGACAGCCTGTTTTCATCACCCCCGAAGCCGCAAAACAGATAGCCCTCAACCACGCAGGCGTAAAAGCAGAAGATGCCGTGTTTGACCGCACCGAACGCGATCACGACAACGGCACGTGGCATTACGAGATAGAGTTCCGTGTCGGTCTTACCGAATACGAATACGACATCCACGCCGAAACAGGCACCGTTTTATCCTTTGAAAAAGACAACTGACCTTTCTTCTTCATATCTCCAAAAGCAGAACCGCCTTCTTTCGAGGGCGGTTCTGTTCTTTTGCGGTGCTTTTTGCATCGGCAACGATTATCTTTTATTGTTAATAAAATAAAAAAACAAACAAACAACCATCGTGAAAGGTGTTGAAAAAAGAAAGAAAATGTGTTATATTCTAATGTGGACAGTAAGACTGTAATTTCGCAAATACAGCATTATAATTTATTTTTCACAGAGAAAACTGAAGGAGTTACGGTTCACATGACAACGAAAGAACTCAGAAAAATGAGTCGTCTTGAATTGCTTGAATTGCTTCTTGATGCAGGCAAGGAAAACAAAAAGCTGAAAGAGCAGATACAAAAGCTGACCGCAGAAAATGAAGCATTGCAGCAGCTTGACAGCCTTTCGGTTCTGACCCGTCAGCTTGAAAATTCCTTACAATCTGCAAACAGATTGCAGGCATCCCTGCAGGCAAATACAGGGCAGGCACAAACAGCTGCTCCGAAAAACGGCGGCAATGCACAGGCGAAGCCTGTTCTTCGGGCTGTCCCCCTGCCGGCAGACAGAGAAATATACAGGCAGATGCTGTGCTTTTTTGCGAAGCAGGATGAAAAAATCAATGTTTTTCCCGATGAGCTTGCGAACATCGTCAGATTGCGCTTAAAAAATTTGCTTGAAAAATCCAATTGATCCCTTTCACAGGAGCGTTTCCCCAAATGGTAAGAAAAAAACAAAAAAAGGCTTGGTCGTTACCCACAACGGCACAGATCGAAGCGGAAATTCTCAGAGAAAAATACAATCGCAAATACAAGCAGGTGCTTCGCACCACCATGTATTCTCTGATTGTTGTTGCTGCCGTTGCCGTTCTGATTGCAACACTTGCACTGCCGGTTCTTCAGATTTCGGGCTCGAGCATGGAGCCGACCCTCCATGATGAAGAAATCGTCATTCTTCTGAAGACAACAAATCTTGAAAGAGAAGAGTTCTGCTGCTTCACATATCAGAACAAATTGCTCATTAAAAGAATCATCGGCTTGCCCGGCGATAAAATCAACATCGATGAAAACGGCAATGTCTATGTGAATGACGAGCTGCTCGATGAGCCGTATATCACCGACAAGGCATTGGGCGAATGTGACATCACATTTCCATGCTATGTGACGGATAATCATTACTTTGTTTTAGGCGATCACCGTTCAACCTCTATTGACAGCCGCAGCAGTGTGATCGGACTTGTCAGCGAAGAATACATTATCGGCAAGATATTTTTCAGAATATGGCCGTTTGACAAAATCAGCATTATTAAATAATATACATTTTGTAACAATATGCAAAAATCAAAAGAGGAGGTGGCAGGTTTGGACAGCATCAACACGAATTATCTTGACAGACACAAAAAATTCAGAATCGACAGCAAAAAACTTGCCGCTTTGTTTTTGGTATTTGCAGTTGCGGTCGCTGTCATCGTTTTCTGGTGGCTCAAGCTGGTCGGCATCACCGCCACGGCAGATGCACTGTGCGGTATGGACGAGCACACCCACGGTGAGGCTTGCTATACAAGTGTGCTTGTTTGCGGACTGGAAGAGGGTATTCCGCTGATTTCCGAAGAAAGGATATCCGGATCTGTAACGGACGGAGATGTAGCACCCGATGCCGCCGTACACACCCACACGGATGCCTGCTATGAAAAAACACTTGTGTGTATCGCTGTTGAGCATACGCATACGAGTGAATGCTTCCCCGACAAAAACGCGGATATTGAAACGGTCAGCGACTGGCTTGCTACAATTGACGATATTGAAATCACCAATAATATTCCCGAAAATCTGATTGCCGTTGCTATAAGTCAGATGGGCTACACGGAAAGCGAAAAGAACTTTGCATTTGATGACGACGGCAACCGCAACGGCTATACCCGTTACGGTGAGTGGTACGGCAATCCTTACGGCAAATGGAATGCAATGTTCGTTTCGTTCTGCCTGCATTATTCCAATATCAACAATGTGTCCGACCTCAAGCGTGCAGGTGCAGAAGCCATGCGCCTTGCGTGGCAGGATAAATACGCTTATGCGGCTGCCGATGCATACACACCGCAAAGAGGCGATGTCGTCTTTTATGACACGGACGGAGATTCGGTTGCAGACACGGTGGGTATCATCTTGTCGGTCAGCGACAACAGTCTGCTGATCATTGCAGGCGACAGCCATGACCGTGTTGAAACCAAAACCATTACCGCTGCCGACAATATCATCGGTTACGGTCAAACAGGCAAGCTCAGCTTTGCCAAGGACACGGAATACAAAGCCGCCTCCGACAAGCCGCTGATTACCGACGGCGATGCATCCTCCGAAGCACAAAGCAATACTGCAATAAAAGCGCCGCTGATGTTTGCCGCGGCCCCCGGTTCAAACATCAAATACATTACCGACCTGACAGAGGCTGTAACAAATGTTTCGATCGAAACGCTGGAAGGTGTGCCGATTCAGTCGGGCGACACGGTTTATATCGGACAGCAGTATACCGTTTCAATGACCTTCAGCGAAGACAACACAAGCAGTCCTTGGGTGCAGTTTCAGCACGACGGCGACCATCTGTTGCACTATCAGCTTCCTGCAAACCTCGACTGCGAACCGTTTGACAGCTGGCATCCGATTACGGCCAAAACCGAAGACGGCACCATCATGGACGTCGGCGAATATTTTGTTGACGCAACAGGACATCTGCGCGTTCGCTTCTTCGATGACGAAAACGGCCAATGCTTTGCATCCAAATATTCAAACGTGCAGTTCACCATTGATTTCAATGCGGCCGTTGCAACTACGCAGTCGGGCACATCCACGGATGTTGTGTTCAACGATGAGATAAGCGTGAATCTGCAGCTCGACGGCAGCGCGGCAATGAATGTCACAAAAACCCACGGCAGCTACAACAGCGACGAGCACACGATGGAATATACCATCCGCGTAGAGGCTACGCAGGGTATTGTGAAGGATCTGGTGATTGATGACCAGATCTGGGAAAACCACTTCACACTGCGCGACACCATCGTTGTTACGGACCTTGACGGCAACGTGTTGGATCCGCAGCCTGTTGTCAGCGACCATCCGTCCCACAACAGCGGTGCAAACGAAGGCTTCCGGCTTTCCGGATTTCCGGATTTTTCAGCAGGCAACGGCTTTTTGATCACCTACAAAACGCAGGTTTACGATGACCTGATCGTCAACGAAACCGTAGACATGTGGAACGGCCTTGATTCCACGGGTAAAAATTCAAAGGGCGAAGACGTTTATGTTTGGACTGATGACTGGCTGCGCGTTGAGCTCGAAAAAATGGAAAAGGACGGCAAGCAGACCGTTCTTGAAGATGCAAACGGAAATCCGGTTCCCGTCATCGAATGGGAGGTTGAAATCAAAAAGGATAACCACAACCTGCAGGGCACCGTCATTATTGACACCCTCGGGGAAGGGCTTGCATACTACACAGGAAAAGATATACGCATCAAGCATTATGATGCACTCGGCAACCGACTGGAGGATGCCTACATCAGCTGGGACGATGTTACAATCAACGGCGACACAATGTCCTTTGCGTTGCCCGATGGCTATGCATTCGTAATCGTTTATTACTCCACCTATGAAGAGCTGGCGGAGGGTGAAATGAAAAATTACACCAACCGCGTCACCGCCACCATCAACGGCAAGGAGGAAACAGCCGGCGGTGATGCCGACGTTGTCGGCTTTGTGCCACGTGTGCGCAAAAGTGCAAGCGGCAATGACGGCGAGTTCGTGTATTTCACCATTGAAGCGGAAGTTCCTGCCGTTATCAAGGATTGGGGCGGATTCTTCCTGACCGACCTTGCGGCATTCTGGGGCTATGACGACAATGCAGAAGGCTATCTGTATGTCGAAAACATCCCGCAGGACATGGTTGTTACAGCCGTAACCGAAAGCGGCAGAACCATCAACTTTACCCCCTATGTTGCAGGCGGTCCTACAGAAAACACATTCATTCTCGTTTCCCCTGCAAGCGGCAATCAGCACCACAGCTTCAATGTGTTCTTCAACACATCGAGCCCCGATATTCCGTCCTCCAAATGGATTCTGGATGAAAATGCTGTGCTGACCGTCACTTACAAACTTCCCTTTGATGCCGCAACAGGTGTCGAATGGGAAGGTCCTCTGACCGGTGACAAGACACTTGAGGATGTGCTTCTGGAAGGCAAAAGAATGGCGAACGAAGCCTACTTCAACTATACCGATATCATCCAGGGCACCGGCACGACCACCTACGAATATGCACCGCAGATTACCAAAAAATCCAGCGTCCATGAAGACGGCACGATTGATTACACCGTAGTGTTTCACAACACCATTCCGGGCACCCACGGTGATGAAGGATATCTGAACAACACAACCACCTCCGCTTATTTCACCGACATCTTCGACGAAAAGCTCGAATATGTTCCCGGCTCACTGAAGGTGACCTGCTACGATCCGTGGAGAGACGGCTTATGGATGAACAAATATGCCTACAACGGAGCTGTTTCCGGCAACAGCATGAACATCCACGCAAGCCTGTTTGAATATACCGAATCCAATCCCGATGCAACCACGGCCGGCTGGAGCAATCTGTATAAACGAACAGACCTTGAAAAGTTTTACAAATGGGTCAATGCAGGCGGCGACTATGTTTTCACCTACAAGCTCAAAGTCAAGGATGAATACCTGTATTCGACCGAAGAAAACAATCTTGTTCTTGACAACACCGCAGAGCTGACATGGAATGAAGACAATACCTCAGGCCCTGTTACGGAAGAATCGGAATTCAACACCGGCCTGCTGGACAAGCACGTTGTGCAGCGCGAGTCAAGGCTTGACTTTGACATTCACATCAACAAAAACGCGCTTGACATTCTGCCCGGCACAGACAAGCTCACCATTGAAGACACCATGACGAAAAATCTGTCCGTTTACTGGAACACCATCAAGCTGTATTACGAAGATACCGACGGCACATGGGTCGATTTTGACAGCGAGAACAGCCGCTATTCCTACACCGTCACCTTTGACCAGGCAACCAACAAGCTCACCTTTGAGGTGCCCGATTCACTCCATATCAGAATCGACTACACCACGCTGATCACCGAAAACGGTCTTGTTTCGGTCAGCAATGCCGTTAAAATCGACGGCAAGGCACAGGTCTCCGACCTGCTCGATGCCATGTTCCAGGTTGAGGAGCACAGCGGTGGCGCGTCGGCTTCCATTCACAACATCACACTGATCAAACAGGACGGAACAACCAACAACCGCCTGCCCGGCGTTACCTTCCATTTGTACGGTCCGACAGGTAACCATTATGCAACGGTGCCCGACGGAGCAGAAGAAAGCATTGCTGCCCCCGACAACAAAACGCTTTCCTACATCGGCTCTTACACAACAGGCGCAGACGGCACGGTCTTTATTGAAACGCAGTATCTGACCACAACCGGCGGCCCGTTTGCTTTTGTTGAGGCTGCCGCCCCGGACGGCTACACCGCTCTGCAGGCACCCGTTTATTTCTACTTCTACAAGCCTGACCCGGACGGTATCATACAGACCGTTACCACCATCATTGCCGTTGAAAACTACACCTACGGCTTCGTGCTTCCCGAAACGGGCGGTACGGGAACTCTCTATGTTACAATAATCGGTTTTGCTCTGACGGCAGCTCCGGTTTTGTATAGCATAATTCGTCGTAAGCGTGAAAGGAGGTTGACATAATCTCCAATCCGCAAAAAACTATCCGTTTGCGACGGAGAATGCAAAAAACAAACCCCGTAACCAAAATTGCAAATTAAAAAAAGAAAGGAAGTAAACAAAATGAAAAAAGTATTTGCAGTTTTAGTAGCACTCACCCTCGTTCTCTCCTGCGCAGTCATGGCATTCGCAGCAGGCACAGGCTCAATCACCATCACCAACGCGATCGTGGACTCCACCTACAGCGTGTACAAGATGCTCGATTTTGAACCCTCCGCAGCAGACGCCACAAAGGGTGTCTACACAATTGCAGAAGGTTGGGATGCATTCTTCACCACAGGTGCAGGTAAAGATTACTTCACCATTACCAATGCAGACGAAAAAACCGTTGTTTTGACAGACGGCAAAACTGTAGATCAGGCTCTTGCCACTGCCGCTGTTGATTATGCAAAAAATACCGCAAGCGTTTCAGCTGCACAATCTGAAAAGGCAACATCTGCAAATGTAAAATTCGAAGGTCTTGACCTCGGTTACTATGCAGTTGACACCACCGTTGGTACTCTTTGCTCTTTGACCAACACCAATTCCACTGTCACCGCTGTTGAAAAGAACAAACAGCCTGACATCACCAAGGAAGTTCAGGAAGATCGTGACAATTCTTGGGGCACATGGAACGATGCTGACATCGATCAGGTTGTCAACTACAGATCTTACATTACTGTCGGCTACGGTGCTGTCAATTACGTCATGCACGATACCATGGACACCGCTCTTACTTTCGACCCTGCCAGCGTAAAAGTATCTGTCGGCGGTACAACATATAACGCAGCAGGCAATTATGAAGTTAAAACTTCCGGCACTTGTGGTTGTACCTTTGAAATTGCTTTCGATAATGATTTCATCGCAACAATTGAAGATAATGATGCGGATGTAAAGATTCTTGTTGAATATGCTGCAACTCTCAATGAAAATGCTGTTGTTGAAGTTGCTCACCTCAATACCGTTTATCTCAAATACGGCGAAAACAACGAATGGAAAACCCAAGAACATACAACAAAAACTTACACATGGAAATTCGATGTATTGAAGTACATGGTTGAAGGCACAGGCGATGCAGCACAGGAGAAACCTCTTGCAGGTGCTACCTTCCAGCTTCTTGATGCAGACGGCAACGTCATTCATTTCTCCAATGTTACCGGTGCTGATGGTGTTCTCACCTATGAAGTAGATGCGGACGGAACAGTTACATCTTTCACAACGCTTGACAGCGGTGAACTTTATTTCCTCGGTCTTGACGAAGGCACATATCAACTGAAAGAAACGGATGCTCCCGACGGTTACAACATTCTGACTGCACCTGTTGAAGTTGTTATCACAAGCGGTATTGAAGAAGGTGCATCTGCTCCTACTTTCAAAGTAAATAACAATGCTGATCCTACTGTCAAAGTGTTGAACCAAACCGGTTCTCTGCTTCCCGAAACCGGCGGCATCGGTACCACAATCTTCTACGTTGTCGGTATCGTTCTGATGGTTGGTGCCTGCGTCATTCTCGTTTCCAAAAAGAGAATGGCTTCCTTTGCCTGAAGGAACCGGGAATCTGACGAATCGGATTCCGACGGCGAAAGCTGAAAAAAGATAACATAACCCAAAATCCCGCCCGCCCTTCTGCCGGCACCGAGCTGTCCCGAAAATGCTGACCGTTGTTTCTGAATATCCGTTCGGCAATAACGTTGAGAATTTTTATGAAGAGAGCAATTATATAATGAAAAAAAAGAAAACAACAAAGAAGAAAAAAGGCGGCAGTGCCTCCACGATTATCCTTGTTGCGATATTTCTTGTCGGTCTGACCGTTCTTTTGTATCCCACCATCAGCGATTTCTGGAATGAAAAAAGACAATCCAAAGCGGTTATGAATTACGATGACCTGATTGAGAATCTGACCCCCGAGGATTATTCTGCCTTTTTTGAAGCAGCTGATGCTTACAATCAGAAAATCAGAAATATGTCCTTTCCCTTTATGAACCACAAGAGCATTGCCGAGGAATATTACAATACCCTTGATGTCAACGGTGACGGTATGATGGGCTACATCACCATCGACAAAATCAAGGTGCAGCTGCCCGTTTACCACGGCACAAGCGATCAGGTTCTCAATTCCGCAGTCGGCCATGTGGAGGGCTCGTCCATTCCCATCGGCGGTGAAAGCACCCATTCTGTGCTGTCTGCACACCGCGGTCTGCCCTCTGCCAAGCTGTTCACCAATCTCGATAAGGTTGAAATCGGCGACATTTTCACCATCCGCATTCTTGACAAAACAATCACCTATCAGGTTGATCAGATCCTCATTGTTCTGCCGCACGAAACCGATGCCCTGAACATCGTTGCAGGTGAGGATTACTGCACCCTTGTTACCTGTACTCCTTACGGCATCAATACCCACCGAATGCTTGTGCGCGGAACACGCATTGAAAATGTGGAAGAAAAAAAGGTGATCAATGTCATCACCGAAGCCTATCAGATCGATCCGCTGATCGTCACCCCTGCCGTAGCGGCTCCCATTCTGGCAGCGCTGCTGATTGTTCTGCTTGTCAAAAGCGGAAAAAACAACAAACAAAACAAAAAGAAAAAAGAGAACGAAAGCGGACAAACCGATCAAAAGAAAACGGAATAAACCGTGAGAAAGGAGCGAGTGCCAATGAAAAACAATACGACCGTCAAGCGGCTCTGCAAAGCGCTGCTCGTTGTAATCCTGTGTATCTCCCTGTTTTCCGCCGACACCGCTGCCGCATCAAACGCAAGAACCACGGGCAGTATCACCATAAGCTTATGTGACAGCAATCTGAATCCGTTGCAAGGGGTTTCGTTCAGGCTCTATCACATTGCATACGGCTATACCGACAGCCACGGCATACATTTTACCTATACCGATGCATTTTCCGCCAACGGTATGCAGACGGGTAACTTTTCCGATGCCTATCTGCCCGTACACCTGACAGCCTACGCACAAAGAAATAACATTTCATATACCGAACAGACCACCAATGCGGCGGGAACTCTTGTTTTCGGCAGTTTGCCGTTCGGTGCGTACCTCATCGTGCCCATCGGACGTCCCGAAGGTTATCTGCCACCCAATCCCTTTATTGTTACATTGCCCGTCAAAGATACCGTAAACAATGAATGGCTCCACGACGTTGATGCATCCCCCAAAGTACAGGACGACGAGGGAAGATACGACGGAACCCATATCAGCGTCAGTAAAACCTGGAAAACAACGGATACCGTCCCGCCGAACATTACCGTTGCACTTTTAAGAGACGGTGTGATCGTTGACACCTTTGCACTCAGCGAAGAAAACAACTGGTCACACAGATGGGAAAATCTCAGCGGCAACTATGTGTGGAGTGTGGTTGAAATTGAAGTACCTGCGGAATATGATGTCACTTATGTGACGTCGGAACTGACGGTCGTTATCATCAATACCCATGAAGACTATGAGGATGAACCGTCCACAACGCCCGAAGAAACACCCCCGCCCGAGGATGAGCTGATCGACACCGGACAGCTCAACTGGCCCGTGCCCGTGTTTGCAACGGCAGGGCTTTTGCTGTTCAGCATCGGCTGGGCAATGCTCAATCTCGGCAAAAAGGACGAGGAAGAAGCATGAAAAGAAAAACAGCCCTTGCTTTTATGACGGTCGGTGCACTTTGCATCTGCTTTGCCCTGGGACTGCTTATTTATAACAACCATGAAAGCAATGCCGCCCGTGACAATGCACTTGTGGTGATGGATTCCATCCGCATTGCCATTGCCGAAAACGAACAGCAGCCTGCAATCGTTGATCCCTTTGACGAGGTAATGACCGTCAAGGAAATTGACGGCTACGGCTATATCGGCTATCTGTCAATTCCTGCGCTTGCGCTCGATCTGCCCGTGATGAGCGAATGGGATTATGACAGACTCACCATCGCCCCCTGTCGCTATTACGGCAGCACAAAAACCGACAATCTTGTGATTGCCGCTCATAACTACCGCTGGCATTTCGGCTATCTCGGACATCTGAATCCGGGCGACACGATCATTTTCACGGACATGGATTCCGAAGTGCACACCTACAAGGTCGATTCGGTCGAGCTGCTGCTGCCGACCGATACGGACAAGGTCAAGGACACAGGCAACGATCTGATTCTGTACACCTGCACCTACGGCGGTGAAAAACGAATCACCGTCCGCTGCAGTTCCGTGAGCAAACCGTAAGCATCTGCACTTTTTTCCGTTGTCCCATAAAAACAACAAAGCCGTGGTTTTTTTTGTGCATAACCTTTTTCATTTTGTGCTGATTTTGTGTTAAAATGCCTGCAAAGTCCTGTACAGAAGGCTTTTCCGTAACGAAGCCCGCCACGGCAGAGGACCGGAAGGTCTGCTGCATAAATATTTCGGTTAATTGTAAAACAGGGGGAGCAGACGATGCTCCCCCGCTTTGTTTACACTGTTCTGCAAAATGTGCCCAATTTCTTTAACAGCTTTGACGAGTTCATCCTCTTCCATCTGAATACCGCGGACGGTTGTATCCATATCCATTGTGGTGCGTTCGCTGATACCAATCATTGATGAAATCAGAAGTCCGCCTTTGAGAATAAAATTGTTGCGATACGAAGAATTTGCAAGTCGTTCCAATATTCTTTCAAAGAGAAACATCTGCAGAACTTCCTGTGCACGAAGATTTTTCTTTTCTGCCATACTTCTGACGGATCCTTTTAATTGTTCCGGTGTTTTCATCACAATACCTCCATATAGGTTCTGATCCGGTCCTCAATACCGAAAACCTTTCCGTATTTAAGAAGTTTTCTGTGGTTCGGTTTGGATTTGAAATAATCCTTGATGGCTTGTGTATATAACTGCATATCAATCTGATTTTTTTCTCGTATCAGATCACAGATGCATCTTTCTCTGTCATAAACCTTTACCGTTGCCCCCTGCGGAGATTTCACTTCAGTTATACCCAATTCAAAAACATCAGGCTGAACATAATGACATCTCAGATTATCGTTTTCCTTTTTCAGGAAACTTATGTTTACTCCTTGGGGAACCGTAATGTCAAAAATATGCGGAGTACGATCTGAAAGACCTAACATAAACAATGCTGTTCCGTAAGAAAAAACTGCAGATTTGCATCGTGCTTGCAGCAATGCATACTCATCTGTAATTTCATCTGCAAGAATATATAAACCTTTTCTGACCTGCTCAAGAAATCCTCTGTCAACAAGCTTTCTTATCATAGGTCTGCTTAAACCTGTTTCTTCAATCTGTGACGTCCTGATAAACCCGTTGTTTTGGAGTGCAACCTCTTTTATGCGTGACATAATTTCTTCCATTGTACAGCACCTCCTCAAAGCAATTTGTTTACATCTGTGCTTTAGATTATATATTATTAAAGCATAAATGTAAATAGTTTTTTCAACATTAGTTTTCCCCTTTTCAATATTTTTATAACCTGAACCCAAAAATAAAACCGCCCTCGAAAGAAGGCGGTTCTGTCGTTTCATTGGTATTTTTGTAAGGGAATCGGGCAGGCATCCGGCAGACGGGCGATCCGTTGCGGGATGTCCTTGCATCGGAATTTTCCGTTTGTCTTATCCCCAAATTCCGAGGAACGCTTCAAAGGCTGCCGACAGTGCAGATGCACTCCCGGAGCCCGTTGAAACGGTTTCTTCATAATGTCCTTCTTCGTTGGAGGCGGAATAATCGTTGTCGGGAACAAAATAGCCGAGTGCATCGTTGCAAAGACCGAACACAAGGACTTCGTCGCTTTCTGCAAAGTGCGTGTTGAGTGCGGCGTGCGGATATTCGGTACCGTTATAGGCTTCTTCTGCGGAACAGAAATTGCCGTATACGATCTCGGGCATCACTTCACCGGGCACTTCAAGAACCTTGATGTTCTTGCCGATCTCCACGTAACCGATCTCGCTTGTGAGCAGAATTTTTCCGTCCTGTTTATAAGCCTGTGCATTGCAAAGTCCTGCTCTTTCAACAAGTTTGAAAAGAAAACTGTTGAGTTCAAATTCGACCTGCGTGTGTCTTACGTTCAGAATGGGATCGACGGTCTCACCGCTTTGCACGAGCGTGTCAAGAATACCCGCCATTTTTGCACTGTATTCTTTGAGTTTTTCATAATCGGACGCATCCTGCGTGATGCCGTTTTCGGCACTTCTGTTGATCTCAATGCCGCCGCCGATGGCACCCTGTATGAAAGCAAAATCGGCACCGTAGCGTTCGTTGATCGCCTGTTCGATATGATATACGAAATCACCCGAAAGTTCACTGCCGCCCCAACCGAGATTGACGGGGTGGGCTCCGAAATTGGCGATAAAGATCTCTTTTTTGCCGTTATCGGACGGCATGAAACGCAGAAGATGCACCTTGTCGTCAAAAGACTGCGGATCTCGGGTATCCCTGAACATTTCGGGACAGGAAAGAGCAGAATAGTAAAGCGTTCCCTGCGTACGCTGTTCGTAAGCGGTACGGATCGCATCGGCGGTTTTTTCAATCACCCGATCCATGTATTTCTGATCTCTGCCGCTTTTGGGAATATTGCCCCAGAGCCCCTGCGTATCAACACCCGTGTGGGTATGGGTTGCACCGACGTCAATACTTATAAGTTGACCGTCACCGGTAATGTCGGCAAGTTTTTCACGGATGGCTTTGATGTCGTTGTTCATAAGACCGACACAGTCCACCCACGCAAACGCCGCCGCACCGCGTCCTGAATTATCATCGAGAACAACGGCACGCACGCAGATGTCATCGATCACAGCCGTGACTTCCTGTGCGGGAAATTTGAGATAGCCGGCAATAAAATAACCGTAAGTGTCGATATCTTCGGGTGTCAGCACGTTTCTGCCGAAGCCGACGGACCACTGCCCTGCAACCGCTTCGTCAAGAAAGTCCTCATTGCCCTCAAGAAAGTTTTCGACGATCGCCTGCTCGTCCTTTTCACCGTAGCCGAACGAGGTCAGCGTCTGAACGAGAGCCGAGAGAAGCAGCGGCAGACAGGTGAGCACGGCAAAGATTGCTTTCACATAACTTTTAACTGTTGACATGGAATACCCTCCGTTTTATATTTTTTTATCAGCGGTGTGTGTTTGCATGATTACGGTTCGGTGCAGTTTTCTGTTATACTGCGGCGTGCAACAGATCACGCAGTTCCTCTTTGAGATTCATGTCTGCGGTCAGCCTTGCGGGCATGGAATCGTACTTTTCGATCAGAGCATTGATCTTTGCAAGCAGTTCGCCGTCGCTGTTCGTAACGTATTTTGCGAGCGTAGTGATAATATCGCAAAATACTGCAAATTTATCGGACCATTTTGTAAGTTCGCGGCAAATGGGCAAATCGCGGCTGAGGTATTCGCGGCAGGCCGTCATTTTTTCGATGTAAGCACTGACGAGCGTCATTGCCCGTTCAATATCTCCTGCTTTGAACGCACGTTCCGCGTCACCGAACAGTTTATGCATCCTTCTTGAATTGGCGTCTTTCAGACAAGACGTGTACAGATGATCCGCAAAAACAAGGAAATTTTCGGCATCTTCCCTGCCCACCACCTGTCGGATGGCTCTTTCGTAGGATGCTTCCGAATCATAGTGTTCGCTGTCCCAAAGGTAGTCGGCAAAGGTAATCAGCGGTATTTTTGAACACTCGGCGTATTCCATGCAGTTGGAAATAATACCCTCGGAATACTTCCACAGATCCCGATCACGGTTGATAACGGGTGAAAGATGCATTTCGTTGTACATGGAGCAGTCGTTGACGGGGTAGTTGTCCCAGTACAGCGGCTTGTGGTGCGTGCCTTCAATGAATTTCAGTGCTTCAAAAACCGTCAGATCCCGTGAGCAGACGTCCCTGCCCGTCCAGAAAACCGAAATCAAGGGCGAAATGTTCCGACCGAGTTTGGAAATATAGTATTCCGTACCCTTGCCGTTGTAGAGGGTGGGACAGACGGTGAGTTTGATCGCACTGTCAATCGAAAGCAGTGCGGAATGGTATTTTTCGATCAGATCAATGTGGGCGTTGACCGTTTCACCGTACACGGCACGGTCTTCTTCAAATACAAGTTCCTCGTCAATGTCGTCCAGAAGCAGTCCGAACGAACGCACGCCGATCGAATACAACTGCTTCGTTTTTGCAAGCAAGGCATCAAATTCCGCTTCGTCCGAATATTTTATCGAAAGCCCGGGTGCAATGCACCAATAAAAGTCCATATAGTAGCTTTTTGCCGCATCGAACAACTCCCTGAGCCGCAGAAGCTCTTTTTCGGGATACGGCTCACGCCATTTCTCTCTGTGGTACGCATCGTCCTTTGGTGCGTAGTAAACCGTGTTCATGCGGTTCTTTGCCATGCAGGCAAGCACGGATAGTCTGCTTTCATGCGTCCAGGGCGTGCCGTAAAAACCCTCTATGTAACCTCTGACCTTAAACGACGGTGCACAGACGTATTCACCGTCGGTAAGCGTGTGTTCCTCGATTCGCACGGCAAGGTCGCAAAGTGCATAAAACGCACTCTTTTCGCCCGAACACGCAATGTTGATTTCCTTTCCGTTTTCGCTTACGGTCAGAATGTATTTTTCATCCGTGTAACGGTGTTCTTTTTCACAATAGCAAACCGCACGGGTGTTTTTGTAACAGATATGAACGCGTATACCGTTGTCTTCAAAAACACAGCCGAACAAAGCTCTGTGTTTTTCAATCATGATCGTCAACCTCCGTAACCTTTTGCTGATTCTATAATACAACATAATAATCGAAAAAAGCAATATAAAAATCAAACCGACCGAAGATACAGGCGGCAAGACGTACGTATTCTCTGTTCTCCCTGCAAAAACCGATCTGTTTTTCTGAAAATTGCGTTTTTGTTATTGACGAAATGCTCTTTCGGTGGTATGATTATAGTGTGTATCTATGCTATATTGATATTTGATTATAATCACACCTAAATTGGGGGAATTTCACATGAATAAATTGAAATCCGTTGCCGCCGTTATGTTGGCACTCTGTATTCTGCTGACATCCGGACTGTTTGCAATGCCTGCATTGACCGATACGGCAGAGGCGGCAAGTCCCGGCGAGTGGATCGGTTCGTGGTCGACTGCCGCAGTTGACGGATCGATCTCCCTCGAACAGATCGTTCCCGGATTCAAATTCAACGACCTCATTCCCGCACGCAGTGTGGTGCGTACCGAACTGCAGTTGTCCGCAGGCGGTCTGTATACGAAACTCTGCTTCTCCAACGAATACGGCACGGCAGATCTGCATATCGGTGCGGCATCCATTGCAAAGACCGATACCGATAACGTAGCCGCCATTTTTACGGATACCGCAACGCAGATCACCTTCAACGACGGTCAGACGTCCGCCGTTATCAAACCCGGTGAAGTGCTGTGGACGGACAGCATCTATTTCCCCACAAACTCGCTTGAATACGTAACGGTCAGCGTGTACTATCCCTCTACGACCTACATCAAAACGGGCGGTCTGTACGGCGGCCGCAGTTTCCTGAACATGGCAGCCCTTGAAAGTGCGATCAGCAACCGCACAACAAACGCAAACAACGAGATCAAGATCGCATCCGGTGCGATCACCTACCATACAATTCCCTTCCTCACCCGTGTGGACGTCCGTTCAACCTATGCGGATGCATACAGCGTCGTATTCATCGGTGACTCCACACTCACGAACGAAGCCTATCATTACTTTGCACAGAGAGCCTATGCCGCGGGCAACACCCACATCGGCTTTGTCAATAACTCCATCGTCGCTAACCGTCTTCTGCATGACGGCACGGGTCTGATCGGCAATCTCTACGGCAAGGCTGTCGTTGACCGTTTTGAACGCGATGCACTCGATATCACGGGTGCAAAAGTCGTGCTTGTCAAGATCGGTCTGAACGACATTCTGCATCCCATGACCGAAAGCATGAAGGGTGTGGCTCCCTATTCTTCGGTAGAGGATATCATTGCAGGTTACGAACAGATCATTGCCGCCGCCAGAAAACGCGGCATGAAGGTTTATTTCTTCACCAAGTCCGCGTGGAAAGGCTATGAACGCGAATTTCTCGGTCAGACGGGAGATCTGAGCTGGACGAAGGATGCACAGGAAATGTGCGATCAGCTTGACGCATGGATCAAGACCACAAACCTCATCGACGGCTATTTTGACATGAGCCCGCTGAGCAGTCCCGTGGATAAAGATGCACTGCTTCCCGCCTTTACTTCGGACGGTGCACATCTGACGGAACTCGGTGCGGTTGCAATGGCGGACCTGATTCCCGGCAAGATCATCGGCACGAGCAGCCTTCCGCTTGCCGCCGACCTCAACGGTGTGAATCCTTATGCAAGCGTACAGAGCGTGATCGATGAATACAATGCATCACTCACCACGCAGTCCGGCAACGGCAACAGCGGTGCAAACGGCATCACGCCCTCCATGAATGAGGATGAATCCATTGCCGCAAGCGTTCTTGCTTCCAGACTGGAAGCCGCGAACCAGGCTCTCAACGCAGGAAAACCCACCGTGACGACCACGAAGAACAACACGGAAGTCACCACCACGAAGAAGAATAACTCCAACAACAAGACGGAGACGACAACCAAGCAATCCGAAACCACGACGGCAGGCACTACCGTTGCAGACACCACAGCGGCGGCAGACACCGCGGCAACAAACGCAACCGTGCCCACCACACCTGCAGATGCGACCGTTCCCACCACACCTGCGGACACGAACGCAGGCACCGATTCACCTGCGGCAAACACAACGGCACCTGCGGTTGAAAACACGACCGCACCTGCTGTCACCCAGCAGTTCTCGGTTTCCGTTGATATGGGCGGCGGTGCACAGGCAGACGAAATGGGTGCCGCACAGCAGCCTGTCGTAGCGGAACAATTCACCTCCAACGGCTCAACGATCGGTGTTGTCATGGTAATTATCATGGTCGGTCTGGTTGCCGCGGCAGTAGTTATCACCATGAAATCCAAACGCAGCGGCGATTATTGATAATCCCGCCAACGGCCAAGTAAATGCATAACGAAAAGCAGATATTCCGGGTAAAAATGGAAATATCTGCTTTTTTTGGTGCAAGCGGAAAGTGTGTAAATTATGATTTAGCGGCTTATTTGCACAGTGTAAATTGCTTCGTCAGCATTTAAAGATTTTTGGTCAAGCTTTTGCAAAAGCTTGCGGAGTCGGGAGGCAGAGCCTCTCGTCGCCCGTCGCAACGGGCGAAACACCCC
>JAZNRU010000024.1:0-53542 GCA_045590895.1 Acutalibacteraceae bacterium | reverse complement strand
GAGCTTCAAGAATGAGAGCCAGACCTTCGTTGTAGCCGTAACCGCCGTTGATAACGATTGCATCGGAGGTAGCGGAAGCGGTTGCTTCGTCAACAAAGAATCTGAAGTCTCTGCCGAAGAATGCCCATTCCACAACACCCTTTGCATAGGTGGAAAGAACATTTGCAAGTTCGTTTGCGAATTCTTCTGCGGTGTCGATGTCTTCGGGTGCGGTGTAATCAAGAAGACCTTCGAGATCAACGTCAAGCAGAATACCTGCAACGTCAAGCAGGGTAGCGTCGATGTCGCCGAGGAAACCTGCAACAGCGTCTACGATTGCCTGAATGTTTGCAGAGGAGTAAATGTTGACCTTATCGCCGAGGAGAGCTGCAAGAGAATCATAATTGCCGTCTACCATGTTGGCGATCTTGTCGCCGTAGGCAGGAAGATTGTCGGTGAGATACTTTGCGGTATCTTCTGTCCAGTTGTTGGGATAGGTGATAGCATATTTCATGATATCGACCGTGCCGTTGTCGGCAAGAGCGTAATTCCAATCAATGTCAACGTACTTGACGGGAACGTCTGCAAATACGCCGTCGAGTGCGGAGATGATGTCGGTGCCGATCATTTCGTCAAGAACAGCGGCATTTTCTTCGTCAGCAACCAGCAGGAGAGCCAGTGTAGCAATGACGGTGACCATGTCGTGCTTGTCGAATTCGTCGGCGTAAGTCATCTTCTTTGCGATGAAATTGCTTACGGAGTCGTATTCGTTGACCTGACCGAGAGCGAAACCGACGAGAACATCTTCAAATACGGTTACGTCAAGACCGGTGAGAACGGTAGCGACTTCGAGAAGTGCCGCAATGGTAAGGTTATCAACGCTGAGAGCAACGTCTTCTTCGATGCCGAGAAGAGCCGGGAGATCGATGAGTTCGTTCAGATCGAGTTCAATACCGAATACGGAAATTCTGTCGATCAGATTGACGATGCAGGCGGTGAGGTTGTCAAATGCAACGGCAACACCGTTTGCGTTCAGGAAGTAAAGAACGTTCGGAAGAACATTGAATACTTCTTCTACGGGGTTTGCAAGAATTGCATCCAGTCTTGCAAATGCAATGTTGAGAATGTCCTCAACAGCCTTTGCGGAATCGAAGTTTTCGTCTTCGTAGACCTTGGGAAGATCTTCACAGCCGAGTGCTTCAAGAATCAGAGCCAGACCTTCTGCGTAGCCGTGGCCGCCGTCAATGACGATGATGTCGTCGCCGACTTCATATTCGCCGTCAACCTTGGTTTCGTCAACGAAGAAGCGGATATCTCTGCCGAAGAGTGCCCATTCCACAATACCCTTTGCATAGGTGTTGAGAACGTTTGCAAGTTCGGAAGCGAATTCTTCTGCGGTGTCGATGCCTTCGGGAGCCGTGTAAGCCTTGAGATCTACAAGGTCAACGTCAAGCAACTGACCTGCGGCGGCGATGAGAGTTTCATCGATGTCAACGAGCAGACCGGTAATGGCATCCACGATCGCCTGAATGTTTTCAGAGGAGTAGATGTTGACCTTGTCGCCGAGAAGAGCTGCAAGGGAGGTGTAGTTTTCATCAACCAGACCTGCGATCTTGTCGCCGTAAGCGGGAAGATTGTCAGTGAGATACTTTGCGGTATCCTTGGTCCAGTTGTTGGGATAGGTGATGGCATACTTGGTAATATCCACGGTGCCGTTGGCGGCAAGCGGATAATCCCAGTTGATTGCGGTGTAATCCACAGGCTTGCCTGCGAATACATCCTTGAGTGCGGAAATGATGTCCGTACCGATCATTTCGTCAAGAACTTTGGCGTTTTCTTCATCGGTAGCGAGGAGAAGAGCCATGGTGACGAGGATGGTAACCATATCATACTTTGCAAGTTCGGTGTCATAAACCATTCTGTAAGCGTAGTTGCCGCCTGCGGATTGATAGGATTCAACCTTACCTACGTAGAAGTCAACAAAGAGGTCAGCGAGAATATCAAGCTCAAGACCGGTGAGACCTTCAACAAGAGCGAAGATCGATCCGAGGCTGAGATCTGCAACGTCAAGCTGAACCGTTGTCTTTTCTGCGAGGGCTTTGTTGATCATGTCATTGAGCATAGCAATGAGATCAAGTTCAACACCGAATGCACCGAGTTTTTCGATCATGGTGGTGACGGGAGCCAGCAGGTTGATTGCAGAGGTGGAAACACCGTTTGCATTCAGGAAGTAGAAGACGTTGGGAAGAATGTCAAATACTTCGTTGACGGGATCTGCAAGGATTTCGTCGAGACGGTTGAATACTGCAAGAAGAACAGCTTCAAGGTCTGCGGCGGTGGTAGCGGCGGGAGCATCCACACCGAGAGCTTCAAGGATGTAGACGAGGCCGTTTGCGTAGCCGTAGCCGCCGTTGACGGTAGCAACAACTGCATTTTCAGGTGTGTGACCGTTTGCTGCGATTTCAGCATCCACAAGGGTGATGTCCTTGCCGAAGAAGATCCAGTTCAGAAGGCCTTTTGCGTTGCCGAGGAAGTCAGCAAGAGCGGAAGCGAATTCTTCTGCGGTGTCGATATCAGCGGGAACAACATAGTTCTTGATGCCCAGTGCATCGATGTCAAGAAGCATACCTGCGGCGGTAAGGAGCGTATCACCGAGGCTGCCGAGCAGTTCCTGAAGCGGAAGAACGATGGCTTCCACGTTTGCGGTGGTGTAAATGTTGACCTGTGCGGAAAGCATTTCGCTGAGAGATGCATATTCGCTGCCGGTCATAGCAAGAACGGAGTTTACGATGTCATTGAGGTTTTCAGTGACGTAAACAGCGGTTTCTTCCGTCCAGTCGTTGGGATAGGTAAGGCCTGCCATGGTGGGAACGAAGATGTCGCCGTCCACGAATTCAGAGCCGTACATCCAGTCGATCTGTTGGGTTTCGACGGGAATGTTTTCGAATACTGCAAAGAGTTTTGCGGTGAAGCCGTCGCTGATGAGATCGTCAAACTGCTGTGCGTGTTCTTCTTCGGTCAGCCAACCGTAGAGGAAACCGATGATGCAGGTGAGCATATCAACGTCGTCAAATACGCCTTTGTTGTAGTCGCCGCGTTTTGCATTGTCTGCAAGCAGTGTGCTTGCGGAATTGTATTCGGTGCCGAGGACCTTGCATACGTCGTAAACAAGAACTTCGAGGTCCATAAGATCAAGACCGAGCAGGTTCTTGACGATGTTAAGAACGAAAGTAATGCCGAGGTCGTCGAGGTTGATGATGATACCGGAATCCTTGGCAAGATTCTGAATTTCCGCATTGAGGTCGATGCTGTAGATCGGGCGGATCGCGTCGAGTACGGCATAAACGGGCATCAGCAGATTCTTGACAGCGGTGGAAAGACCGTCGCTTGCCAGGAAGTACAGCAGTCCGGGCAGGGAGTTGAGGATTTCACCGATGGGATCAGCAGAAATTGCATCCATCTTTGCAATCAGGGCAAGTGCGATTGCTTCGAGAGCATCTTCGCCTTCTGCCAGTGCATGCACATCGCAATGCAGTGCTTCGAGCAGCGGCAGGAATGCGGAATCATAACTGTTGTAGCCCTTGAGGGTGATTTCGTCAAGCAGGGTGATGTCTGCGCCCTTGAACAGGAAGTCAAGCACGGGACCGAAGGGTTTGAGAAGTTCAACAAGAGCGAGTGCAAAGCCTTCGCCATTGCCGTCTTCAAAGCCCCAGTTGTAATCATCGGGAAGATCTGCATACGCTGCAAATGCTGCAAAGTCAATGCCAAGCTCATCCTTGATGATTGCAAGAATGTCAATAGCGGGTTCTTCTTCAGCATTGTCGCCTTCAGCGATGGTGTCAGCTTCATCGCCTTCTTCTTCACCGCCGAGCAGACCGCCGAGCATTTCTTCGATGCCGCTGAGCAGCTTGGCAAGAGCCGTGACGTTTGCATTGGTGTACAGTGCATCGATCTTTTCTGCCATCAGTTCGGGCAGAGTTGCACTGCCTGCCATATCGGTGATATCCAGCACGAATGCATCCAGATTGTCAAGGACATAGCGGAAGGTTTCGTACGTCCAGTTGGTGGAGTAGGAAAGGTAGATCTCCTTTGCGGGAGTCATGCCTTCCACTGTGCCGCCATAAGTGCCGTCATACCAATTATAATCGGTATAGTCGTACTCAATGGGATTGAACAATTCGCAGATGGCCGCAATGGCATCGCCCTTGTCCATGGTGGTCAGACCGATTTTTTCAACGGTTGCATAGGCTTCTGCAATTTTTGCCGTGTCGGGTACCTTTTCACCGTTTTCGTCGGTGGTGGTCATGAGCATGCCGAGCAGGTTCGTGAATGCTTCTTCATCCTGAACAATGTCAAGAACGTAAGTCAGCAGGTAGTAGAGGACATCAGCCTTGTCGGCTTCGATGTGATATGCCTTGCCGCTTTCAATTTCGTAGGTGGCTTCTGCTCTCTGGGTATCGATCTTTTTGAGCTCGCCCATCTGAGCAAGCTTGCCCTGATCGAATGCGGGAAGGTCAACACCGAGAAGAGAAAGAAGACTGTTGATACCGCCGGAAAGGTCGATGAGGGAGTTCAGGTCGAGCATTTCGCCGAGGTTGAACGAGATGTCATCGGAGGCAGCATCGATGTTACAACCGATGGAAACGGATGCAGCATAGTGAATGTTGACATTGATGAGGCCGAGGATCTTCGGCAGCATTTCAAGGTTGAGTGCATAAGCCAGGTTCGGAAGCAGACCGATGACGGTGTCAAGCGGCTGTTCACCAAGCTTATCAATGAGGGAAAGAAGAGGACTGATGATTGCTCTGAAGATGTCGGCAACACCGTTGGTGTTGTTCGGATAGGTTCCTTCAATGGTGGAGACAGCCGTGTGCTCAACACCGAGCATATCAAAGATCGGAACAACGATATTGGCAAAGCCGTGCAGGCCGTTCACGGTAATATTCAGAGCTGCATTCTTCTGACCGAGGAAGTTGACGTGTGCAACGTTCGGAGAGGAAGCATCAACGCTCTTGTTTGCAAACAGTGCATAGAGGACCTTCTTGAGACCTTCAAATGCATCGTCAAATGCCTGATAGAAGGTTTCGGCAACGGTGTCAAAATCAGCACCGGATTCCTTGACAGCATCGACACCCCAGACAAGCTTGAGGGTTCCGTCTTCGTTGGTGATTGCGGAGGAATCCCAGGCGGTGTTCTTGGGAACCAGATCGCCGTCTTCGTCGGCTTCGGTGGTGAAATAGTCAGTGGAAGCCTTTGCACCGGGGAATTCGGTGTTGAAGGTGTTCACTGCTGCATTGAGCATTGCAATGTTGTCTGCATACTTGGAAGAATCAAGTTTGCTTGCCATCTGGTTGGGATACAGAGCAATACCGAGGTCGTCTGCGACCTGCATGAGGTTCTTGTCGTAAGTAACCTTACCGACAATGTCAACTTCCGTCGGAAGATCGTTTGCCCATACCTTGACAAGCTCGCCGAGAAGCAGCGGATACAGGGTCTGAATCAGGGTGTTGATCAGAGCATCGCTGAACAGCATGTCGCCGATCATATCCTTGATGAGCTGTGCAATATCAAGTGCAGAACCGTCTTCGTTGAGCAGACCGCCGAGCAGCTCGCTGACAAGGTCGCTTGTCAGAAGACTGTCAAGACTCGTGATGACTTCCAGAAGGTCTTCCTTTTCGACCTTGTAGTGGTCTTCAACAGCAGGATTCTTGATCTTGTCATCCGTATAGGTGTTACGGTTGACAATGTCCATGAACTGCTGCTTATAAGTGTCGAAGCCTGCGGTGGCAACGAATGCAAGGTATTCATCAAGAACAACGTCCTTGAGATAGGAAAGCTTTTCGGTGGTTTCAGCCGGAACGGTGAAGTTCGGGGTGGCCATCAGGAAGTTGTAGATGTCCATGCTGTCCTTGACATCGCCGTAAAGCTTGTTGTATCTTGCATAGTTGCTTACGTTGAGGTGATCGATGTAGGTGTAATCCTTGACGATCTGATAGAAATCGTAAGCAAGATCAATGGTGGGGCCGACTTCTGCATACAGGGATGCATAGCAGCCTTCCATGCGAGTGGTCATTTCAGCTGCAAGGTCAGCGAAGATCTTGTCGGCAATGCCTTCTTCAAGAAGACCGTCTGCCTTGATGCGATCCATGAGTGACTTGAGACCTGAATACCAGCTGTCATAATTCTGAACAGCAGCAAACATATCTTCGTCAAGTGCCACGTGAATTTCACTGACATACTTTGCATATTCTTTTGAGAACTGATCGTTGTAGCCTGCAACGGTCATAAGATCGGCGATCACGGTGTTTGCAAGTCTGTCAAGCTCGGTTGTGTAACCGGGCATAACGATTTCAACGAGATCGGCAGGATACGAATTGATGGAAGTGATGAAGCCGTTTGCATTACCCTTGGCAACGGTAAGATCGCCGCTGGTATACTTCGGAGCCGGGCCGACAACGTCTTCCTGGGTGTAGGTATAATAAGGAGCAACGGTGTTGTCGATTTTCACTTTCAGTTCGCGAAGTTCAAAGAGCTTGATCTCTCTGACAACTTCTTCATAGAATGCAATTGCAGCTGCAAGGTCAAAGCCGAAGCCTTCTGCACTTTCAATGAAGGTTCTTGCGGTTTCGCTTGCCTTCATGTACTGATTGTAGTTGGCAACAAGTTCACCTTCGAGGGTGACGAGCGCTGCCTTGTCATAGCCTGCATAGCCGGCTGCAACAAGTGCGTTGAGGTTGTCTGCATAAACTTTGTAAAGCAGAACATCCTGTGCGTCGTCGATCAGTTTCAGACCTGCAGTGATGTCGGCATCCGGGAAGAAGTGCTTCCAGATAACACCGCCGGGGAATGCATCGTTGACAGCGTTCTTGGCTGCTTTGATGTCGTTTTCGGCTGTGTTCAGGAAATCCATGCCGAGCGCAACAGCTTCAGCAAGGGTATCGTCAAGATACTGTTCATAGGGAGCCAGTGCTGCAGCGCTGTCCTTGATGACCTGGGTGCTGATGGAGGCACCGTTCGCGGATGTAGCGGTGCTGACGGCATAGTAGAAATAGAAGTTATGATTGTAATCATACGTCGTAGTGGCACCGCAGCCTGTACCGGTTTTTTCACCATCTCCGGTCCATCCGGTGTAGTCGTTTTTGACCGTGTGATTGACGGTGAAGGACTTGGACTGAGTGACAGAATCGGGAAGATCGGCGATGTTGTCATAGCCGAGCAATGCACTGTCAAGGTTCACAGTCAGAGTGACGGCTGCGGGTGCGGAAATAGGAGAAGTCGGTGTGGCAGGTTGACTATTGCCACCGCTATAGTCCTGCTGAACCTCCTTATGGGTTGAATCGGAAGTAACGTTTGCATTTGCAGCAAGATTGGTCAGGAAATCCGCAACTTTATAGGTTGCGTAGTTGCTGCCCATACGGGACTGCATTTCCGCTTTGATGGAGTTGTTTACCTGGTTGATGGTGCGGTTGCCGGCATTGCGATCTGCAGGTGCTTTGTCGGCAAGGTTTTGGAATACGACCCAGTATGCTTCTACGGCTGCAAGGATCTTGCCGTCGGGATCGCTTACGGCATAATTCCCGGCCGAACCGGAGAATGAAGCCGCGGCAACCGTGTCGTTTGCGAGTGCGTTTGCAAGGGTGTTCCACTGATCGGTCGAAACGCCTGCGGGTGCGGCAAATGCCGTAAAGGAACAGCTGATGCTGCCTACGATCATCATGACCGCCAATAACACACTCAAGAGCTTTTTCGTGGTTTTCATGTTTTTTCCTCCTGTTTTAATGTAGGGTGCCAGAAGTAATTCGAATCCGCCCAAAAAGTTTTCGTTCTTTTCTGCGTTTCGCACCTGCAGGGTGACAGCCTGCAGGCGGTTTTACCTTATTTGCGGTCTGCTTGCAGAACGCACCGCTGACGGTACGAAGAAACTGCGGGCGGATCGCTTGGTAAGAACCGTGCGTAAAACACACAAAATACCTGACGGATTTCTTTTGAGCCTTTTCAGAAGTTTTGTCGGAAATCCGCCTTTGAAAAAACGGATCCGACTTACTTCTGACACCCTATGAAACAAACGTGATGTTTGTATAGGTTTCGGTTTCAAAGCTCATTAAACCGAAATTTTGCTTTCGTGTGAAAGCGGGGGGAATGCAAGTGTGTTTGTCGAAAATCCTCCTCCTTTTAGTAAAAAAGAACAGTTGTATTTTAATATTCTTTTTCCCTGTATTTTTGCAGTTGAGCGGATTATCTCTTCCCCTTGCCGTGCGATGCCTTTTGTTGCACTTGCGGTTTTGAAAATCTGCTCTTTATTTTATGTAAGCATTCAGGCTGCAGGGCAATAAACCAAACGATGCCTGCAACTGTGACCAGAATGCTCACGAACTGCCAGAAACTAAAGCCGAGTATGATGTGTTTTGCTTCTTCGGGGCGATAGTAGCGAAGAAACTCCCAGAAGAATCTCGTGCTGCCGTACAGGATGCAAAGCAGGGGATACAGTGCACCGGTGACACGTTTTTTGTATTTGAACGTGTAAAGAAAGCCGACGGCGAGAATGATAAGAATGGTGATAAACTCAAAGATCGGTGAGGGGAACATCGTTTTTTTGTAGTTCGAGTAGTAAACGCCGAAACTGCATTCGATGCCCGGACAGCAACCGAGAAACAGACAGCCGAGTTTTGCACAGCCGACGAGCGTGATGCCGCCGGGTGCAAGCAGATCCAGGATCGGCTTCCACGGTTGTTTGAAGATCAGACAGACGATCAGGACGATGATCGGTGTAAATATGACTGCACCGTAAATGGACATTCCCGAACTGTCTTCAATGCCTGCCGCATGAAGCACCGCCGTCTGGATGATGCCTGCCAGTTTTGTGCCTGCCATGCCTCCCGCAAAGGCAAGCAGTGTAAAGAGAAGTGCCTGACGGAATTGAAGACCGTGTTTTTTATAGGTCACGAAACTGATTGCGAACATAAGGATAATTCCGATCACGTACATCGCTATGTAACCGACTAAATTAAGATTCGCCACTGCTTTCCCTCCTTCTGCTATGGTGATAAGCAAAATAAATAATTTATTTATAATAACTATATTATTTTACTATTATAGTACAGCATAATTAAACCACAGTCAAGCAAACTTTAAATAAACTTATCTGTTTCAAATGTAAACAAACTGTGAATAAACACTTGCATTTTATAGTAAGTTTATTTATACTGTATATTGTCTACAATAGGAGAATTTTAACGCATAAGAGGTAAAAAAATGTTTAAGATTTTACTTGCAGAAGACGACCGTCATACCGCAAAACTGATGAGCATCATTCTCAAAAACGGCGGCTATGATGTTGCCAACGCCTATGACGGGGAAGAAGCTCTGAATCTGTTTTTCAATCAGCATTTCGATCTCGTCGTGCTGGATATCATGATGCCCGGTGTGGACGGTTTTGAGGTTGCACGGCAGGTACGTGCTTCGGATGCAAATATCCCCATTCTCATTACCACCGCCAAGCATCTGCCCGAAGATAAACGCATGGGCTTTCTTGCAGGCACGGACGATTACATGGTCAAACCCATTGATACCGAAGAATTTCTGTTTCGTGTAAAGGCTCTTTTACGCCGTGCCAAAATTGCAAACGAACGCAAACTGCACATCGGCAACGTAACGCTCGATTATGAGTCCATGAGCGTGATCGGTCACGGTGAAAACTTTACCCTGCCGCAAAAGGAATTTCTGTTGCTGTTCATGCTTTTGTCGTATCCCAACCGCATCTTTACCCGTATTCAGATCATGGATGAGATCTGGGGTGCGGATTCCAATTCAACCGAATTTACCATCAACGTTCACATCAACCGTCTGCGTAAAAAGTTCAACGATTGGGAAGAATTCAAGATTGTTTCCATTCGAGGAGTCGGTTATAAGGCGGTTATTGCATGAAATATAAAACAGAAAAAGGTGCAAAAAACAGTGCCGAACAACGCAGGCTTAATGTGAAGCACAATCACAAACTCACCCTCTCGCTGGTCTTTTCCGTTACGGTCGGTCTGCTCATCTGGCTGACCACGTTCATCGTTCTGGCGATCACAAAATTCCTGCGTGATTCACCGCTGTTTCAGGTCGGTCACGTGCCGCCGCACACGCTTGCATACATCTTTATTCTGCTGTGCATCATCATCGGTACGGTGCTTGCCGTCATTTGCAGCCGTACCGTTCTGCGGCCGCTTCTGCAACTGATGGATGCTTTTGACGAAGTCAGCCGCGGCAATTATTCCGTGCGTGTTTCCACGAAAGGCTTTCTGCGTATTATGCGTATCAGTCAACGTTTTAATAAAATGTGCGAAGAATTGGCAAGCGTGGAATTGTTGCAAAGTGAATTTATTGATAACTTTTCGCACGAATTCAAGACACCGCTTTCGTCCATGCACGGCTTTGCACTGTTGCTCAAACAGAGCGATCTCTCACCCGATCAACGTAACGAATACGCGGATATCATCATCAGTGAAGCCAAGCGACTGTCCGATTTATCGACCACTGTTCTCCTGCTCTCAAAGGTCGAAAAACAGGCGATCCTCACCAACGTTACCCGTGTGAATATCACCGAACGCATCCGCCGTGTGATCGCTCTGCTGGATGCAAAATGGACGGAGAAAAACATAGAGATCGAACTTGTTGCCGAGGATGTGTTTGTGGAAGGAAACGAACCGTTGCTGGATGAAGCATGGATCAATTTATCGGATAATGCCGTCAAGTTTTCCGACATGAATGAAACGGTGCGTATTGCCGTCCGTCAATCGGATACGTATACGAGTGTTGTTTTTTCAAATACCGGTGAGCCCATGAGTGAAACCACGAAGCAAAGGCTGTTCGATAAATTCTATCAGCAGGATCTTGCCCATGCAACCAAAGGCTACGGTCTGGGGATGCCGCTGGTGAAAAATATCGTGGATCTGCACAACGGTGAGATCCTCATTTCGTCCGATGAACGCTTTGCTACCGTCATAGAAGTCCGCCTGCCCAATCAGCAACTGCAGAAATAACGGAATGCAGATCGTAATATGATATTTAATAAAAAAACGGCTTGTCGCTTCTGCAGACAGCCGTTTTTGTGCATTTTGATTAAATTTGTTTACAAAAGATATACATTTACTCCATTGTTTTCTTAACCCCGTGTGTGTTATAATGCAATGCGACAATGCAAGAAAGCGTTGCAAGGGAGGAAATGACTATGAAATTCAAGAAGATCATCAGCGTGTTGCTTTGTGCGGTCATGGTGCTGTCCGTTTGCTGTGTGCCTGCGTTTGCGGCTGAAACGGAAACCTACGTACCTGCCTACAATACCGACACACCCGTTGTCATCGTACACGGTATGAGCCAGAACAACACCTACGTTCTCAATGAGGACGGCAGTTGGCAGACCGATGAAAACGGCGATTACATCACCGGTTGGCCGCTTGAGATCGACGTAATGGCACTGGTGAAAGAAGCACTGCCCGAACTTCTGCTTTCCGTGTTCACACGCCGCGATATGGGTTTGACGGAAGCGATGAAAAAAGGCACCTACGAAGCCCTCTTTGCCATTCACAAGGACAATCAGGGTAACTATCTGACACCCGTTGAAGTGCCTTGCTATGAATATCCCATGAGTGAAATGACCGAAGAACTCAAGGAATATTACTACAATTTCCTGCCCCTGCAGGGTCTTGCCGATATCGTCGGTGAAGAAAACATCTACTATTTCGGTTATGACTCCATCGGTGACGTGCAGTATGAAACCGAAAAACTCAACCGCTACATCCACGAGGTCGTTCTGCCGCAGTCGGGTGCGGACAGCGTGCGTATCTGCCCCATCAGCCTCGGCGGTACCATTGCCGTCAACTATCTTGAACGCTATCCCGAAGATTACAGCCTCATCGAACGCATGGTGTTCGTCATTCCCGCACTCAACGGTTCGACCATCATCGGCGATCTGATCGTGGGTGATCTGAGCATCCTCAATGACGATGATATGCTCTATAACAAGTTCCTCGTATCACTGCTCGGTGATTCTTGGCTTTCGTATCTTCTGAACATCGTTCTGCGTATTCTGCCGACCGACGTTCTCAAATCCGCACTCGGCGGTCTTGCCGAAAGCCTTGTTGAAACGGCGATCGTTCCTACTACCATTCTGTGGGCACTGTGTCCTGCCGAATACTACGAAGAAGGCAGAGCAAAGTGGCTTGAAAGCGGCGAATATCCCGAAATTCTTGAAAAAGTTGACGCCTATGCACAGGCACGTGCAAACTTTGCAGACAACCTTGCCGCATTGCAGGCAACGGGCTGTAAAGTGTTCGATATCGTCTGCTACGGCGGTGAAATGTTCCCGCTTTGTGCAGATTACGATACCACCAACGGCGACGGCATCGTGCACGCCGCATCCGCTTCCATGGGTGCAACCTTTGCAAATCCCGGCGAAGCCTTTGCCGACGATTATACGGCTGTCGGTACGTATTGTTCCGATCCCGCCCACAACCACATCTCTCCCGACAGAAATGCGGATGCCACCACCGGTCTTCTGCCCTGCAGAACGTGGTACATCAAGAACCAGGCACATGAAAAACTGCCCTACAACGACGTTGCTCTCAAACTCGCATTTGACATCATGTGCGATGAAAATATCGAGGATGTCTACTCCCGTCCCGATGTTTATCCGCAGTTCAACGAAGGCAGACTCACGAACAATGTAAAACTGTATCTTGCTGCATGGGAAGAAGCGGATAAGTCCAAACTTTCGGACAGTAAAGTTGCTGCTGTTGAAGCCGCTGTCGCAGAGGTGAATGCACAGTTGGATGAGACCGTAGTCAACACGGCAGAGTGGCTTGCAGCCGAAGAAGCACTGCGAGTTGCACTGGTCAACGCAGGCGTGATCGAAGACACCGAGCCCGGTGCGATCGAAAACTTCTTCACCCGTTTCATGGCAAGCGTGAACGGCACGGTCAACTCCGTGTATTCCTTCTTCACGAAGGCAGAATGACATACTGAATTATATTATAAAGCCGCTTCGGACGTTGCCCGAGGCGGCTTTTTGATATGTCTTCGACAAATGATATATCTTCGATATGAATGATATGTTTTCCTCACGGAAAATATTGTGAGTCGCTAACGCTCCGATTTGCAGAGCGAAGCGGAAAAAGCGACAGCATAACATTATTGCACTTTGTTGCAGGCAATGATATGTTCACACAGTTCCTTTGTGATAAAATCCGACATAAACCAACCGTAAAAGCGTTGGTTTTCTTTTAAGTAGGTTAAGAATTTACGGTTGATGTACCGCGATGATACGTACGGCAACAATCCGCCTGCGGTACTCGTTGCGTGTAAGTATGCGGTGTCGGCATCGGGTGTTGCATTTTGCAGACACGGCACGATGCACGCCTGCCATTTTTCTTTCATAAAAAACGAATACCGATCCTGAATGATGAGGCGGTTTTTGCCGTTTTGCAGGTCGCAGGTTTTGGGCTCACTGCTTTCTCTGCCGCCCTGATCGGGCCAGTGTGAGAGGTCAATGCCGTGCTCGTCTTCGGTCTGCATATTGCCCAAACCGCAACGGCGGAGAAGTACGATCTTGCCGCGGCATTCGCCGAGTGTCGGAAAACGGTTTGCAAGAAACCACTTTTCTTTGTGGGGGGCGATGAACTGCTCGTAAAAGCGAGAATAAAACACATCGCCGTTGTGTCCGTCATCCTCTTTGATGCTCACGAGCAGGGTTTCCGACGGGTGGGCATCCAGAAAAGACAGGCAATCCTTTAACACGTCCGCAAACGTGAGTTTTTCGGAGAAAATGAATCTCTTTTTTCTGCAATCAATGATCGCGTGTACCAACACAAAGGTGTCATTTTTCAGTTCCATGCGGATGTCAAGCAGACGGACACCCGACTGCAATTGTTTTGCAATGTCCGTGTGCTGACATTTTGTGATCCATGAAGCCATGACGAAACGGCTTGCCGAATCGTGCGTACCGGGAATGTTGACGGTTGACAGAGGCGTGGCGTCGGGCAGGTCTGCCATCCAGTTTTTTACGTCCATGCCGCTTATTCCTTTATCAGTAATCGGGTGATCTCACCCACGTATACGCGGTGGAAATCCCTGTTCGGGTAGCAATCGGGGAGAATGCCCGTGTCAATGAATGAATCGGGATCAAAATCGAAGGCGGCAACTTTTTTCAGTTCAAAAACGCTCTGTGCTTCTTCGCAGTAAGCGGTATTGTCCGTGAATGCCGCGTGCAGTCCCGTTTCGCCGTATTTATCGCAATCTCTGCCGCTTTTTCTGCCGAAAACGGCAAGTTCTTTCTGATAGCCGTCGGGCATGATGCTCAGCGACATATACTCGTTCTTTTCACAAAATTCATAGGTGTATCTCTGCGGACGCACGAACACGAAGACGACGTGCTTGCCCCACAGTTCGCCCACAGCCCCCCAACTGACGGTCATGGAGTTGAACGCATTTTCTTTGCCTGCGGTGAGCAGTGCCCAGTTTTTGCCCAGTTCCGCAAAGGGTTTTGCGGTGTAGTCGTTCGGGTTTATCTCTCTGAATGCCATACGCATCCTCCTTGTTTTATATACTGACAACATTTTACAGCAATATGCACAAAAAAGCAAGTCTGCTTTCGGGTAAAAAAGTTGGATTGCCCGTTAAATATGTATTGACAAAGTGCGTTCATTATGTTAAAATCCATGTTGCCGCATATCAAGGGCGTATTCTGTCAAGAGTACACAAGTGGTCATCCCGCCCGCCGTAGCGAGTCTTGTAAAGGAGAAAAAAGCATGTACGCAATTATTGAAACCGGCGGTAAGCAGTACAAAGTCGAAGCAGGCGATATCGTCTACATCGAAAAGCTTAACGTTGAGGCTGAAGAAGCAATCACCTTCGATAAGGTTATTGCTGTTGGTTCTGAGGACGGTATCAAGGTCGGTGCTCCCTATGTTGAAGGTGCAACCGTAGCTGCAAAGGCTATCAAGAACGGCAAACAGAAGAAAGTTGTCGTTATGACCTACAAGCCCAAGAAGAACGAAAAGAGAAAGCTCGGCCACAGACAGCCCTACACCAAGATTGAAATCACTGCGATCAACGCATAATGATCCGCACCGTTTTCCGTCTGCAAGGTGAAAACGTGATCGGTTTTTCCGTCAAAGGACATTCCGGCACGGCACAACGCGGATCGGACATCGTCTGCGCGGCAGTTTCGTCAGCGGCTTATATGACGGTCAACACACTGACCGAAATCATCGGTCTGCAACCCGAAATTGAAGTGCAAGACGGCTATCTGCACTGTTTCGTCAACGATGAAAACAGCAGTGCAAGGGATATTCTTGCAGGCTTCCGTTTGCATATGCAGGAACTTGCTTCACAGTATCCCAAAGCTATAAAAATAACTACGGAGGAATAACAATGCTTAAGGTTAACATTCAGCTTTTTGCTCATAAAAAGGGAATGGGCTCCACCCGCAACGGTCGTGATTCCGAATCCAAGAGACTCGGCGCGAAGAGAAGCGACGGTCAGGCAGTTCTTGCCGGCACCATCCTCGTCCGTCAGCGTGGTACGCATATCCATCCCGGCAATAATGTCGGCATCGGCTCCGATGACACTCTGTACGCTCTTATCGACGGCAAAGTCAAGTTCGAACGTTACGGCAAAGACCGCAAAAAGGTCAGTGTCTACGAAGCATAAGGCATTCTTTATGTTTGTCTGCCCACCGTTTATCGGTGGGTTTTTTTGTTTTTTTATAAAGCAACGATTACCTGTATTTGTCGCATATAAACGCTTGACATCATTTTGTATCTCGGATATAATAAAATCGATTCACTTTGGAAATCTATGAAACGAAAAGGAGAATTACCATGAAAAAAGAAAAAGCACAACCCGTCAACGGCATCCGTCCGTTCGGTGTACTCGATAAACTCGGCTATGCCATGGGTGATATGGGTTGCGGATTTTCGTTCCAGCTCGTGTCCACGTTCATGCAGTTGTTCTATCTGCAGTACATCGGTATCCGTTCCGAGGACTACGCGGTCATCATTCTCATTTCCAAGTTCTGGGATGCGATCAATGACGTGCTCATCGGCAACATGGTCGATACCAAACGCATCGGCAAAAAGAGTAAATATATGCCGTGGATCATTCTCGGCGGTGTCACGCTCGTTATTTTTAACGTGATGATCTTTGCTCCGGTCAAGGATTTTCCGTATGCCGGTAAATATGCATGGTGTCTGATCGCTTACTGTCTGTGGTCAGTGGCTTACACCATGGTAAACGTCCCTTACGGCTCCCTGCATTCGGTCATTACCGATAAACGCGAAGAAAGAACCTCTCTTTCCACCTTCCGTTCCATCGGTGCGGCACTGCCTGCCGTGGTCATCATGATCGTTCTTCCGAACATCGTTTACTCCAAGGACATCAACGCCGCAGGCGAAGAAGTGCAGAATCTCAAGGGTGAAACCTTGCTTCCTGTTGCGATCGTGCTTTCCGTCGTTGCTTTCTTCGTGCTTTGGGGCACCACGAAACTCGTTAAAGAGCGTGTCGTACGTGAGGATACGGGCGAAAGCGTAACGGGTGCAAAGGCATTCTTCTCGGCATTCAGATCTTTCTTTACCAACCGTGCCATGCTCGGTGCCACCATCGCCACCGTTGCACAGGTTGCTCTCTTTAACTCCACCATGTCGCTGAATAACATGGTATTCCAGTATTTCTTCAAGGATCCGTCCAAGATCTCCCTTGCCATGGTCGGCAGTTACGTGCCGATGATCGTTATCATGGCATTCGTCGGCAAGTTGACAAAGAAATACGGCAAAAAGACGGTCTGTACGGTTGCAACTCTCGTCAGTTCCGTTGCGGGCCTTATCTTTATTTTTATTCCCATGACACCCGATATGACGGGTATGATCGTTTATATCGCGGCTCTCATGTGCATCAATGCAGGCAACTGCACTTTCCAGGTCACCGTATGGGCAATCGTTGCCGACTGTATTGAGATCAGTTACAGAAAATCGGGCAAGAGCGAAGAAGGCTCCCTGTATGCACTCTATTCCTTCTTCCGCAAACTCTCGCAGGGCATCGGTCAGGCAGTCGTTTCTCTCGGCCTTGCCGCGATCGGCTTTGTTGAAGGTGAAAACGCCGTTCAGCCCGCTGATTTCGGTGACGGTGTCAAGACCTTGTATCTCGTGCTACTTTGTGCCGGTTCCGTCATTGCGTTCCTTTCTTTGAAGTTCATTTACAACGTAACCAAAGAAGACGAACAGCAATTGACAGTAAAAACTGAATAAAAATTCAAGGGCTGTTGAATTCAGATGCAACAGCCCCTTTTTTTGTTTGACAAAACGATCGTTATGTGCTACTATTTTACTGCTGTTTTGATACAGACAAATTTTAACGGAGAAGAAACAAATGAAAAAGAAAGGTATTATCGCACTGGCGATCATTCTGGCAATCGTTCTTGCAGGCGGCGGAGTGCTTGCATGGTTTACCGCAGGGGACGGCATCCATGAGCCTCTCGGCACGGACAAGATCCCGACCTACTACGGTGAACCCGCAGTTGCAAATCCCCTGGAAGAACAAGTGATCCCTCAGCATCCGCTGCTTGCCGAAGAAGGCAGAAACGGTATGCACGGCAACTCCTACAACACGGGCACGTACAACTATGCAGGCCCTCTGGGCATTGATCCCGTTGTCAAATCCCGCTCCATGAATCTTTTCGGCGGTCTTTGTGCAACGCTTATGTTTGATTCACAGGGCAGAATCATCACCGTCAGCGGCAATATGACGGGTTTCAAACTGTCCTTGCTGGATGCCGAAACGCTGGAAGTGCTCGCCCAGACCACTCTGCCGCAGAGAGCCTCCACGAAGGAATTTTTCAAGACATTTGACTTCAGTCTCATTTCTTCCGATACTTCGGGCGGTGCGTACTGCCACCTGCTTGAGGGTGACAGACCGATCATCGGCAACTCCGATAACGTGGTGCAGATCTTCTACATCGACGACAGCGGTGAAACCCCCGAATGGGGCATTGAATGGGAATTCGATCTCATGCCTTACATGGCAGAGGGTGAATATATCACCGATGCCGTTCCCGATTATGAAGGCAATATCTGGTTCGTTACCCGTCCCGGTACGGTCGGTTTCATTGAAAAGGACACCAACGAAGTACGTATGATGAGCCTTGAAAACGAAGAAATTCAGAACTCTTTTGCAGTTGCCGAAGACGGTATGTACATCGTTTCCGACCACGCAATGTACCGTTTTGATATTGACGAAAACGGCGAGCCGATCTATACGTGGAGAACCGAATACGACCGCGGCACCACCTTCAAACCCGGTGCCATCAACCAGGGCAGCGGTACCACGCCGACGCTTCTTGACGTTCCCTGCTCCGACGGCAGCATCCGCAAACTCTGCGGTATCACCGACAATGCAGACGGCAGAGTAAACCTTGTGGTCTATGACCGCATCACGGGTGAAACCATCGTTACCGTGCCGCTGTTTGAAGAAGGCTATTCCGTCAGTGAAAACAGCCTGATCGCCTACGGCAGAAGCTTTATCGTCGAAAACAACTATTCCGAAACGGGTGCAGGGTTCCTCGTTACCGATCCGCAGAGCCATGCAGGCGTAACCCGTATTGATATGAACGAGGATTGCACCGATGCTTTCGTGGCATGGCACAGCGATGAAGCCGCCGCAACGGTCGTTCCGAAACTGTCCGTCGGCAGCGGTCTTGTGTACCTGTACACCCGCATTCAGAACGAAGACATTGACGAAAACGACGTGGCATGGTATTTCACCGCCGTCGATTTTGAAACGGGTGAGACCGTTTATCGCGTATTTACGGGTCTGGGCAGAAACTGGAACAACAGTTACGGTCCCATCACCATCGGCCCGAACGGCGATGCTTACATCGGCGTGTTCAACGGCCTTGTATCCGTCAGCGACGGTGCAAATGCGGAATAATATTCACATTTTATCAAGAGGGTTGTGCAAACAGCCCTCTTTTGTTGTGTAAGACAAATTTCCGATTGCCGTTTTTTCAGAAAAAACTCTTGACAAACACTTACTACAAGTGTAGTATGTAATCAGATACTACAATTGTAGGAGGTCTTTTCTATGAAATTATCCGAAAAAGAGTGGACGGTACTCAATGCCCTGTGGGAAACGGGCGGTGCGGAGTTGGGACTTCTTGTCAATAAACTGCACGAAACGACGGGCTGGAGCCGCAATACGGTGCTGACCTATCTCACACGCATGGAAAACAAAGGACTCGTGCGTATTGACAAAGAGAAATATCCGCATATTTACAGTGCGGTGATTGACCGCGAAAGCTGTCAAAAACAGGAACGGGCTTCTTTTTTACACCGTGTTTACAGCGGCTCTGCAGGCGATCTGATCGCCGCGTTTCTGAAAGAGGAGACCATATCGCAGGAAGAAAGGGAACGTTTGCGTAAAATGCTGGACGACATGGAGGTGTGATTATGACCGATTTGTGGAGTTTTTTGTTGCAAACGCTGAATGCAAGCGGCGTGGCGGTGCTTTTGCTTGTCGTGAAAGCCTTGCTTACGGATAAATTGCCGCCAAAATGGCAGTTTTCCGTGTGGGGCGTATTGGGTGCCGTTTTGCTGATTCCTGCGGGGTGGAACAACCGTTTTGCACTTGTGAATTGGCAATATCCCGTTGAATTGCTCAAAACTGCGGTCGGGAATGCCGATCATACCCGCGTGCTGTTTCCCGTTCCCGTTCTGCAACGTGTGCCCGAAACGCTCACGCAATGGCTGTTTGCGGTTTACGTCGTCGGTGTCGTCGTGCATCTTGCAAAGTATGTCATATCCTATCTCCGTCTGCGGTTTGCACTGCGAAAAGGTGCAACGGCATCGGATGCAGTGTGCCAAAGGGTGGAAACGCTTGCCGCACGGTTGTGTGTAAAGCCCTGCCGTGTGATAACGGTAGCCGGCTTGTCGGGAGCGTTCGTGTGCGGGGTATGCCGACCTGTATTGGTTTTGTCCGATGCGGACGATTGTGATGACAAAATTCTTATGCATGAATTGATGCATATGAAATCCAAAGATACGTTTTGGAGTATCGTGATCGCCGTTTTGCGAAGTCTGCATTGGTGCAATCCCTTGTTGGTATACTGTGCCGTGCGTGCCGTAAACGATATGGAATCGCGTTGCGATCAGGCAGTGCTTGAACGTCTGGACGGTGAAGAACGCAGACAATACGGTCATATCCTGCTGTCCATGGTGAATGAACGCTTTGCCAAAACACCGGGAACGACCTGCGTCAATAACGGTGCAAAGCACATCCGCCGCCGCATTGAAGCCATTGCAAGATTCAAAAAATACCCCGTCGGTATGCGGTTGGTTTCTGTGTGTCTTTTGTTGATGATGGGCTTGACGGCGGTGATCGGTGAGCGTGTAACACTGCCCGGAAAAATCAAACAGGCGTACGCAATTACCTCTTTTGCTTCGTATGCAAGCGTGTCCTGTACCACGTATGCAGGTGCGTTTGATGCCTATGCCAAAGCCGTGCTGACACAAAACGGTTACTGCCGTCTGATCAGTGCACCGCAGGAGGTGCGTGCACAACTGCAAACGGAAATGCGGAATAATTATATGAACGGCGTTTTTTCCGTGTGGGACAGCGGTGTATCGGATGATCCCGACGTGCAGGGCGGCTATTACATCTATAATCTTCGTAAGATCGAAGAAAACGTGTATGAGGGGCTGTTGGTGATCACGTTGCAGACACCGTACACCGATCCCGAAACGCAGGAAAAAATGAAAACGTTAGCCTTTCAGACCGTGCGAGTGCAAAAGGAAAACGGTCGCTTCGTAGCCCTTGCACTCGATGCGTTTTCCACGGTTCACACAAGGGATACGGATATTTCGTGGGGATGCGAAGACCTTCCCGTGACCGTATACGGCACAACGCATGAGAATTGGACAGCCGAAGTGATTACGCAAAACTTTTATACGGTTGAAAGCAACGTGCAGATGCAGAGCAATGCGTTCGGGTTTGCGGACACTGTGACCTACGATGTCACACCGCAACCGAATACGCAATTTTCAAAAGCCGGTCAGATGCACCGAAAACGCGTGTATCACAACGGCACGCAGGAACAGCGTGATGCGATATCCGTGATCTCGCTTTCCGTTTCACCCGTCTATCCCGGTGAAACGCCGCCCGAGGAACTTACCGAGGCGGCAGGGGATTACGTCAGCGGCAGTAACAGCCGCGGTGAGAGTTGGAGCAGTCACTCAGCAGAGCCCGGTTGGGGGCCGTACATGGAACTCGGCGGCGGTGGCGGCAGTCTCATGCCCGAAGACGAGCCCGAAAAGCCCGCTTATTACGCGGCACGCCTGTCAACGAACGATGGTTTTAAGGTGCAGTTGCAACTCGTTGAACAGAAAGGAGAAAACCCATGACGAACGAAAACAACCTGTATAAAGGCATCTCCCGTATTGCATGGGGTTACTTTTTTCTGTACGTCAATTTCAATATCAATTCGGTCAATCTTTTGCCGCAGTTCGTGGGGTATCTGCTGTTTTTGTCCGCCATCGGGCTGTTGCGTGAGGATGAACGCGATCTCTCCCTCTTACGCATACCGTGTATCCTGTTGGCGGCATGGAACGCTTTCGGCTGGGTAACGGATATGTTCGGCGTGCAGACCGACGGTGTGTTGCGTATCGTCAGTTTGATCGCAACGCTGTTGAATCTGTATTTCCATTTTCAATTGCTTACCGATCTTGCACGCATTGCCGAAAAATATCAATCCGAGGGGGATACGCACGATCGCAAACTTCTGCAATGCCGAACGGCACAGACGGTCATGCTTACGGTCATTTTTGTAATTACGCAGTTTCAGCCGTGGGTGGGGGACGTATGGACTTACATTTCCGTCCTGATATTGCTTGCATATCTCGGCGTGTGTTTTTACATGATGTACACGCTGTTCTCACTGCGAAAGAGTCTTCGTGTGCCGCAAACGGAAAACGAAGATGAAGATTTTACGGGGAGTTGCGATTGCGAGTAAGATAAATTGCGGTTTGTCGGGGTGATAAGCACCCTGTTCGACAAACCGCAATTTGTATTCTATCGGTATTTCACAGTATCACTTTGTGAAAATACTTTTTACTGCTCATTCCACTGCATGGTAACTTCTTCCTTCGGGAAGTCCGTCACGCTCGGATAATTGCCTTCGTAGTAGTTTTTGTATTCAATGTCATATTCCGCATCGGGGGATACGGTAATCATCACGCAACCGCGTTGGGAACCGAGTTGGCTGATGGAGTGCGTGATGTCGTAGGCAAGGTAGTCAACGGAATAGCCGTAATTCAGACGGATGCCTTTGTAGTCCACAGAGAAGCAGTTGAGGTGATCGTGGCCGCAGAATGCCGCCTGACCGCCGATTTCAAGCATGGTTTCAAACAGGTCGTTTTCATATTTGCTGTTGTAAACGCCTTCTTCGGATTCACCGGCTCTGCCGAAATACCACGTTACGTTTTCGGTGTCCTGATGATCGTTGTTTTTGTATTCTTCCCATGCGAATTTGTATTCTTCAAAGGGAATGTGCAGGAATACGAGCGATTTTACTTCCTGTGCACCGAGTGCGTTGTTTTCGGCATTGCAGGCAGAGATTTGGTCTTTGTACCATTGGATCTGATCGTCATGCACCTTGTCATAGTCCCACTTGATGCCGAGGATGTCGCCGTCGGTGTACGAGCCGGAATCGAGCATCACAAGGGCCTGTACGATCTCACCCTTGGAATTCTTGACCTTAATGCACTGATTGCCGTAGCCGTTGATATCCTCGGGACCTGCCGTGAACAGACAGTACTCGAATCCCTGTGCGTAAAACTCGGAAATGGTTTCGCGGTCATAATAACTGTAAGCCTCGGTATCGTGGTTGCCGAACGTCAACGTCCAGTAAACGCCGAGGGATTCCATGGTCTGTGCAAACAGTTCAGCACCGCTTTTGTTGTTGAACGTACCTGCCTGGAACGGAACGGGATAGGCAATGTCACCCGTTGCGATCACAAGGTCGGGTTTTTCCGCCGTAATGAGGGCGGCAAGGCAGTTGACGGTCATTTTGTCGTTTTTCGCACTCATCCAGCCGCCGCCGAAATGGATGTCGGTCAGTTGCATCACTTTGAAATCTTCATCCGTGGTGAACGTATAACAGCCCGATTCGTCAAGTGTCGGAACGAGTTGACTGTCATATTCGACTTTCTGAACGCTTTGTGCAAATTCGAGGTTGTTGTTGAGTGTGATAACGGTAGCAATCGTGCCGACTGCCGCGATCAGAACGCAGATCGCCAGAAACACGCCGAAACGCTTGAGATGGCGTTTGGGATCTTTCTGTTTTTTCACTTTTTTCTGTTTTTCAAGGGTTGCGGTTTCCATGAGAATCATCCTTTCTTTTTGTCTGTTTCAATTTTATCGCATCCGGATGAAAAATTCAAATCTTTTTTTTACGTTTCCGTCTGCAAAAGATCTTCAAGCGGAACGGAATGTACCGTATATTGACCGCTGACTTTGTTTTTTTCAAGGTAGTCGCAGAAAATGACCTTGTTTCCCGAATACAGAACGGCAACGCTGCGGTTGACGCCTTTTTGTACGGGAACACGCAGTCGAAGTGCGTTTTTCACCTTTTTGAGCAAGGGATCGGCAACTTTCAGCCGATCGGGAATCACCCCCGAACTGTTGGTTGCAATGCGGTCATATATCATTTTATCGCGGAGAACGGCTTTGTCAACACCGCACAACGTGCCGAAATAATCAAAACCAAGATCGGTGTACGCATCCAGCGAAAGGCGGCGGTTTTCGTTGCTTTGCAAAAATAAACCGAAGCCGTAAAACAGATCAAAAGGCGAAAGAGAAGTTGCTTTCAGTATGTAGTCCAACGTGTTGCGGAATCGGCCGCTGTTGTAAAGGCGTTCGAGTTCGTTTTCGGCAACGTGCAGTTTTTGCAGTTCTTCCCGTGTGATCCACGGCGTAGATTGCACTTCATACGGCGGCTCGTTGCAATGATTGCACGGATACAGCTCTTTGTTTTCAGCCATGGGAGAGCCGTGCAGAATTTTCAGAAAACCGAGTTGTAACATATCGGCTTTGAGTGCATAGGCACGGTTGAAGCCGCTTACGAAAGAAGAAAAATCCTCTTTGGGAAGTCCTGCTATGAGGTCAATATGTATGTGACAGTTTCCCTTTTGCAACAGCCTTTGCGTGTTTTTGAGGATCAGATCAAGTTTTGCGGTACGGTTGATGGCTCGCAGTGTTTCTTCATTGAAAGACTGAATGCCGATCTCTAACTGTACGCAGCCTTGCGGTAATTTTTCAATAACGGAAAAAAGTTCTTCGGTCAGAAGATCCGCCGATATTTCAAAGTGAAAACACACGTGTGTCGGAATATCCTTGCCGTAATGAGCGTGAATAAAGGTAAGAATTTCTGCGGCTCTGTCGGCGTTGCAGTTAAAGGTGCGGTCAACGAATTTTACCGTTTTGGTGCCGCTGTTTGCCAGAAGCAGAATCTCTTTTTTCACCTTTTCCATCGGCATATAGCGGACTTTACCGATCCTGCCCGACAGGCAGAACGCACAGCGGAACGGACAGCCGCGGCTGCTTTCCATGTAGGCGATCCTGCCATTGAGGGATTTGAGATATTCTTCGCAATAAGGGGAAATGCTGTCATCCGTGGGCGGCTCATTCGTATTGATATGCAACGTGCCGTCCGCATTGCGGTACGAAACACCGTCTGCGTCCGTGTTTTCATTGCGATATACGGTATCGATGAGTTGTGCAGTGTTCACTTCGCCTGCACCCGAAACCGTGAAATCAACAAAAGCGTAGTCGGTCAGCACCTGTTCTGCACGGTAAGCGACCTCGGGACCGCCGAAAACGATACGCACCTGCGGACGTTTTTTCTTTATGCTTTCCGAGAGGGATAGCGTCTGCGTGATGTTCCATATATAACAGGAAAAAGAGATCACCTGCGGGTTTTGCTCGAGAATTCTTTGTTCGATTGCCTGCAGATCCTCGTTGATGGTGCCTTCCGTGACGGCAAACTGAATATCGGGATCGCATTTTTCTTTGCAGGCGGCAAACAGACACCAGGGAGCCGGGGAAGAATGTATGAATTTGGAATTGATGCAACAAAACAAAACTTTCACGTTTGCACCTCCTGTAATTTGAATTTTAACACAATGTGCCGACAAAAGCAACGAACACAGGCAAGAATAACGGTTTTTCTTGAAAAGATCGGAATTTTGTGTTATGCTGTAATTAATTATGAAAAGGGGATGTGTTTTTATGTCCGTGATCTCGAAGATCATCAAAGGTGCCGCAAAGATCGTTGATGCGGTCGGCGGCGGTCTGTCGCAGACTTCCACACAGGCAGGCGTGGACCGTACACCGTTTGAGAATATGCCGTCCTTGGTGCGTACCGCGGCGGCGGAAGGTGCGGTCTTGTTGCGTAATGACGGCGTTTTGCCGTTCAAAAAGGGTACGAAAGTGTCCGTGTTCGGCAGATGTCAGAAAGACTGGTTCTTCGTCGGCTACGGCTCAGGCGGTGACGTGAATCCGCCGTATACGGTCGATCTGTTGCAGGGAATCAGAGATTGCGATGATCTGTGTCTGTATGAGGATCTTGCCGAAACGTATGAAAACTGGATCGCAAAACATCCTGCGGATGAGGGCTTTTGGGGACATTGGCCGCGTTTTCATCCCGAAATGCCCGTGGCGGAGGATATTGTTCGCATTGCCGCGAAAAAAAGCGATGCGGCTGTGGTCGTCATCGGCAGAAGTTCGGGCGAGGACCGTGAAAATACCGCCGAAGAAGGCTCGTGGTATCTCACCCGTGAAGAAAAAACACTGCTTCAATACGTCACGGATTCGTTTGAGAAATGCGTGGTCTTGCTCAACATCGGCAGTATGATCGATCTTCGCTGGACATCCCGCGAATACGACAATAAATTAGCGGTGCTGTGCGTATGGCAGGGCGGTATGGAAAGCGGTAACGCTGTGGCTGACCTGCTTTGCGGCAAAGTGACACCTTGCGGAAAACTGCCCGATACGGCGGCAAAATTAGAGGATTATCCCAGCACGGCACACTTCGGAAACAAGGAATTTAACCACTATCCCGAAGATATTTACGTCGGTTACCGTCATTTTGAATCGTTTGCCCCCGACAAAACCGTCTATCCGTTCGGGTACGGTCTGAGTTATACCGATTTTGCGATCACCTGCGAATCGTTTGAAAGCCGCGAACAGGGGTATCGCTTTGTCTTTGACGTTATGAACACGGGTTCACGCTTTGCAGGCAAGGAAGTGGTACAAGTTTATGTACAGGCACCGCAGGGAGTCCTCGGAAAACCTGCACGCAGTCTGTGTGCGTTTGCAAAAACACCCCTGTTGCAGGTCGGTGAACGGGTAAAACTTGAGATCGACGTTCCGTTTTCGGCTTTGGCATCGTTTGATGACAGCGGCTGTACGGGACATAAAAACGCATGGGTGCTTGAAAAAGGAGAATATACGTTTTTTGCAGGTGCCAACGTACGCGATGCACTTGCCGTCCGGTCCGTTTATATGGACGAACTGACCGTGCTTTCGCAGTGCGAGGAAGCCGCCGCACCCGATTATTCATTCCTGCGTACGGTGGCGGTGCAGACCGAAGACGGCCTGTATGCCGCAAAACAGCCCGTGCCGTACAGAAAAACCGATTTAAGACAGCGTATTTTTGATTCATTGCCTGCCGCAGTTGCACAAACGAAAGACAAAGGCATCAAACTTGCCGATGTGAAACGCGGTGAAGCGAGTATGGAAGATTTCGTTGCACAGTTCTCGCTTGACGAACTGGAAGCGATCAGCCGTGGTGACTATATCATGAACAGTCCGCTGGGTGCAAACGGCAATGCGGGTGTTCTGGGCGGTGTTCTGCCTTCGCTTCGTGACAAAGGCGTGCCGCCGATGACCTGCACCGACGGTCCTTCTGGCATCCGTCTGAATACGGTCAGTTCTCTGTTGCCCATCGGTACGCTGCTTGCTTCCACGTGGGATACGGATCTTTGTCAGGCACTCTTTACCGTGGAAGGCCGTGAAATGCGTGCCAAAGGCTCGGATATTTTCTTGGGACCCGGCATGAACATCCACCGCAATCCGCTGTGCGGCAGAAACTTTGAGTATTATTCGGAAGATCCGCTTCTGACGGGTAAGATCGGTGCGGCTGTCGTCCGCGGTTTGCAGACGGACGGCATTTCCGCCTGTCCCAAACATTTTGCCTGCAACAACCAGGAGTTTAACCGCAACTACAACGATTCCCGCCTGTCGCAGCGGGCGTTGCGTGAAATTTATCTCAAAGGTTTTGAGATCTGTGTCAAAGAAGCCGCACCCAAGACGATCATGACCTCTTATAACAAGATCAACGGTGTGTGGGGACATTATCATTACGATCTGTGCAGTACCGTTCTACGCAAAGAGTGGGGTTTTGACGGTCTTGTGATCACCGACTGGTGGATGCGTTCCTCCAAAAGCCCCGAATTTCCGTCCTTGTGTGACAACGCCTACCGTGTGCGTGCAGGCGTGGACGTGCTGATGCCCGGCGGCAACCGTGTCGGTAAACGCAAACCCGACGGTACGCTTCTGAAGACCTACGGCAAGCCTGACGGTATCACCCTCGGGGAACTGCAACAGACCGCCATGCGGGTACTTAAACTCTGCATGGAAAAGATCTGATATTGTAAGTATTATATGAAAAACCTGCAGGACTTCACTTTCTGTGTTGTCTTGCAGGTTTTTTTGTCTTATTCGGGAATCTTGCACACGTCGATCCATGCCACGGGAGCACTCAGCATTTCCAGTTCGTCGGGTGTGAGTTCAATGGCACTTGAGGCACTGCCCACGGCAGGAAATACGGTCGTAAACCGTTTGAGAGAAACGTCCAGATACACCTGCACGCCCTCATTGACCGCAAACGGACACACACCGCCTGCGGCGTGGCCGACCTTGGCTTCCACCTCGTCAAAGGGGAGCATTTTGGCTTTGGTTGCAAACTGTGCTTTGAATTTCGGATTGTCTATTTTTGCATCGCCTGCCGCAACGATCAGCACGGTGGTGTCGCCCACCGCGAACGAAAGCGTTTTTGCAATGCGGCATCCCTCACAGCCGAGAGCAAGGGCTGCCAGTTCCACCGTCGCACTGGAAACGTCAAATTCCAGCATTTTGTCCGCATACCCCTTGGTCTGTAAATACGATCTTACTTTTTCAATGGACATATCGGTTTTCCTCTTTATCTCGATTTATTCGTCGGTCTCTTTGAAACAGGCGTTGAAAATGCTGAGCAGTTGCATATAGCCTTCGTGCTTTGCAAGTGCCATTCTCTTGACGCCCTCGTTTGCATCCGAGTTCAGAATGGCCTGCATTTCTTCCTGCGTTTTTGCGATATAGCCTGTCTGCACGGTCATATCGTAGTTTATAAACTCCTGCAGAGCCTCTATATCGGTACGGTCATACCAATGTGCGGAATAGGTGGTGCGGTAGCAGATGAAAATATTGCGTGCCGCTTTGGGGTATTCGGCTTCTTTGGTTTTGCCCTCGCGGATGAGTTGCATGGCTTGCGTTTGTAATGCGACCATGGCTTCTTTTGTTTTTTCCAGAAAACAGTCTTTGTCAAAATACCGCATACGAACACTCCGTCATTTTTTTTTTGCCATTGTAGCATAACGGCATAAAAAAGTAAAGATTAATTGCTTTTTGATTGCAATATTTGTCGTATTATGTTATGATTTTCACGGGCAAGGCAGACCTTGTACGGTAGGCGGTTACCTTCCGCATTCGGAGGGTTTCTTTTCCCTCCGGAAAGGAGGGGATGTGGGCAGTGACGTACGAAGAACTTTTTCTCATGTTAAGTTTTTTTGTTTCATTTGCAACTCTTGTGTTCGAGATATTCAAATACATCTCAAACATAAAAAAGAAATAACCGCCCTGACAGCTTCCAACTGAGGCGGTTATTTCTTTTAACACGGAAGGCTAACCGTCTATCGGTCTGCCTTGTTCACTTATATTATAGCAGTTTTATTGTTTTCTGTCAACACCTGTTTTCGGCAGGTGTTTATTTTACGAAAAACAGCCGCGGTTCAAGAACTGCGGCTGTTTTCGTGGGAAACCTTATTTGAAATACTTGACGGCGGCGTCAAACATACCCATTTCGTATTCGCCGGGCACGTTTTTGTAAAGATAGGAACCTTTGCGTTCGGAGTGTCCCATCTTGCCGAATACTCTGCCGTCGGGAGAGGTGATACCCTCAACCGCAAGGGAAGAACCGTTGGGATTGAAGCGGATATCGTTGGTGGGATTGCCTGCAAGATCAACGTACTGCGTTGCGATCTGTCCGTTGGCGGCGAGTTTGCGGATGAGTTCTTCATCGGCAAGGAAGCGGCCTTCGCCGTGGGAGATCGGCACGGTGTAAACGTCACCGGCTTTGGTGTTCATGAGCCACGGAGATTTGTTGGAGGCAATGCGTGTGTGTACGATTCTTGACTGATGGCGGGCAATGCGGTTATAGGTCAGTGTCGGGCAGTTTTCATCGGTGTCGATGATTTCACCGTAGGGCACGAGACCGAGTTTTACAAGAGCCTGGAAACCGTTGCAGATACCGCACATCAGACCGTCACGGTTCTTGAGAAGTTCGTGAACGGCATCCTTGACTTGTGCGTTGCGGAAGAAAGAAGTAATGAATTTTGCACTGCCGTCAGGTTCGTCGCCGCCCGAGAAACCGCCGGGGATGAAGATGATCTGCGAATCTGCAATCTTCTTGGAGAAAACTTCCACCGATTCAGCAATAGCGGAGGCGGTGAGGTTGCGGATGACGAAAATTTCGGGTGTTGCACCTGCCGCGGCGAGTGCTCTTGCAGTGTCAAATTCGCAGTTCGTGCCGGGGAATACGGGAATCAGCACACGCGGCGAGGCCACGCTGACACTTGCGTGCGGATGTTCCTTTGCGGCATAGGTAAATGCGGGAACGGCCGTCTTATCCGTTGCGATATTGCAGGAGAAAACGGGTTCGAGTTTGTCTTCATACACCTTGAGAAGTGCGTCAAGGGCAACCGTTTCGTCACCCTTTGCAAGCACGGCTTCTTCGGTGGTGTAACCGATGAGCGTGCCGATCATGTCGGCATCTTCCGTGATCTCCAGAAGCAGTGCACCGTAATTGTAACCGAACAGCACTTCGTCGGAAATATCTGCAAACTGCACGCCGATGCCGTTGCCGAATGCGTTTTTCATGGCAAGGTCAGCAACACCGCCCAAAGTCGGGGTAGATGCGGAAAGCACCTTGCCTGCACGCATGAGAGCCGTGACGGCGTTGAAGTTGGCAATCAGAGATGCGGCTACGGGAAGTCCGTTTGCATCCGTTTCGGGAGTGACGAGAACAAGACGGTTGCCGGGCTTTTTGAATTCGGGGGAGATGACTTCACCGGCATCGCCCGTGGTAACGGCGAAGCTGACGAGTGTGGGCGGTACGTCAATGTCTTCAAACGAGCCGCTCATGGAGTCTTTACCGCCGATGGAGCCGATGCCCAGATCCAGCTGTGCTTTGAATGCACCGAGCAATGCGGCAAGCGGTTTGCCCCAACGCTTGGGATCGCGGTTGGGTTTTTCAAAATATTCCTGGAAGGTCAGATAAACGTCTTCAAAAGATGCACCTGCACCGATGAGTTTTGCAACCGATTCCACAACTGCAAGGTATGCACTGTGGTAGGGGCTCTTTTCGGCAATGTAGGGGTTGTAGCCCCATGCCATGTAGGAAACGGTGTCGGTGGAGCCTGTTTCAACGGATACCTTGTTGACCATGGCCTGGTTGGGTGTCAACTGATATTTGCCGCCGAAGGGCATCATGACCGTGCCTGCACCGATGGTGGAGTCGAAGCGTTCGGAAAGACCGCGTTTGGAACAGGTGTTCAGATCGTCTGCAAGAGCCGTCATGCCGTCCGTGAAAGATGCGGGCATTGCTTTTTTGTAGCATTGGGGAGATGCGGGAGCAATGTCGGTGTGCTTCTGTGCACCGTTGGAATTGAGGAATTCACGGGAAATGTCACAAATGCAGTTGCCGTTCCAGAACATTCTGAGTCTGGGCTCTGCTTTGACAACGGCGACCACCGTGGCTTCTAAGTTTTCACTGTCGGCGATCTCCTTGAAGCGTTCCACGTCTTCCTTTGCAACCACGACAGCCATTCTTTCCTGCGATTCACTGATGGCGAGTTCCGTGCCGTCAAGACCTTCGTACTTTTTGGGAACGGCGTTCAGATCGATTTCAAGACCGTCTGCAAGTTCGCCGATGGCAACCGAAACGCCGCCTGCACCGAAGTCGTTGCAGCGCTTGATAAGACGGGATGCTTCCTTGTTGCGGAACAGTCTCTGCAGTTTTCTTTCTTCGGGGGCGTTGCCCTTCTGCACTTCGGCACCGCAGGAAGTGAGCGATTCAAGGGTGTGGGATTTTGAGGAGCCCGTTGCCCCGCCGCAACCGTCACGGCCCGTTCTGCCGCCGAGCAGAATGACGATGTCACCGTCTTCGGGGCATTCGCGGCGTACGTTTTCAGCGGGAGCCGCACCGACGACCGCACCGATCTCCATACGCTTTGCGGCGTAACCGTCGTGGTAGATTTCATCGACCTGACCGGTGGCAAGACCGATCTGATTGCCGTAGGAGGAATAACCTGCGGCGGCGGTGGTGACGATCTTTCTCTGCGGCAGTTTGCCCTTGATGGTCTCACTGACGGGACGAAGCGGATCAGCCGCACCCGTCACACGCATGGCTGCGTAGACGTAACTTCTGCCCGAAAGCGGATCGCGGATGGCACCGCCGATACACGTGGCGGCACCGCCGAAGGGTTCGATTTCGGTGGGATGGTTGTGGGTCTCATTCTTGAACAGAAGAAGCCAGTCTTCGGGCTGACCGTCGTGGATGATCTGCATCTTGACGGTACAGGCGTTGATTTCTTCGGATTCATCGAGTTTGGGGAGTTTGCCCTGTTTTTTGAGGTATCTTGCGGCAACCGTGGCAAGATCCATGAGGTTGACGGGCTTGTTTTCTCTGCCGAGTTCCTTTCTGACGGCAAGGTACTGATTAAAGGTTTCCTGCAACAGTGCATCTTCAAATACGGCACTGTCAATGGTGGTCAGGAACGTGGTATGACGGCAGTGGTCGGACCAGTAGGTATCAAGCATACGAACTTCGGTGATGGTGGGATCGCGGTCTTCACTGCGGAAGTAATCGCGGCAGAACATCAGATCGTCCGCATCCATGGCGAGGGCATATTTTTTGACGAATGCCGCAACGCCGTCCATGTCAAGTTCACGGAAACCGTGCAGGGTCTCCACCGTTTCGGGAATTTCGAATTCGGTCTTGAGGGTTTCAAAACGGGCGAGAGAGGCTTCTCTTGCTTCAACGGGGTTGATAACGTAATTCTTGATCGCGGCAATATCCTGTTCGGATAAGTTACCGTAAAGCATATAGACCTTTGCCGAACGCACGGTGGGACGTTCACCCTGCGAGAGGATCTGAATGCACTGTGCGGCGGAGTCTGCACGCTGGTCAAACTGACCGGGTAAAAATTCCACGGCAAAGACGAATGCATCCGTTTCGGGCAGAGAGAATGTAACGATATCCATCTGCGGTTCGGAAAAAACGGTATTGACGGCATAGTCAAACAGGTCTTTTTCGATGTTTTCAACGTCATAACGGTTGAAAAGACGGACGCTCGTGAGATTTTCGATTCCCAACAGGGAAACGGCTTCGTTTTTGAGTGCGTTTGCTTCGTTTGCAAGTTCTTTTTTCTTTTCTACGTATACTCTGTAAACCATAGTGATCTCCTTTTTACAGAATGGCTTTCAGCGCACGCTGACCGATATCGGAGCGGGTGTATTTGTTTTCAAAATGTACTTTTTCGGCTTCTTTGTATGCGATCTGCAGGGCTTCCTGCAAGGTGTCGGCGGTGGCGGTGACACCTGCCACTCTGCCGCCGTCGGTTTTTATTGTATCACCGTCGGCTTTCACGCCTGCACAGTAAAGGGTTGCGGCAAAATCATCGTCCACCGTGAACACTTTTCCTTTTTCGTATGCGGCGGGATAGCCCTCGGATGCGAGAATAACGCAGGCGGCGTTTTTGTCGGCAAACTTTACTTCTGTTTCGGCAAGTTTTCCGTCTGCAACCGCGTTCATGATCTCAAACAGATCACTTTCAAGAAGCGGAAGCACGACCTGTGTTTCGGGATCACCGAAACGGCAGTTGTATTCGATGACTTTCGGACCGTCTTTTGTGAGCATCAGACCGAAATACAGACAACCTTTGAACGTTCTGCCTTCGGCGTTCATGGCTTTGATTGTAGGCAGGAAGATCTCCTGCATACAGCGGTCGGCGATCTCTTTTGTGTAATACGGGTTGGGGGCAACCGTGCCCATGCCGCCTGTGTTCAGACCTTCATCGTTGTCAAGTGCTCTCTTGTGATCCATGGAAGAAACCATGGGAACGACCACGTTGCCGTCCGTGAAACTCAGAACGGAAACTTCGGGGCCTTCCAGGAATTCTTCAATGACGATGCTCTTGCCCGATTCACCGAACTGACCGTCCTCCATCATGGAGATCACGGCTTCGCAGGCTTCTTCACGGGTGTTGCAGATCACGACGCCTTTGCCCAGTGCCAGACCGTCGGCTTTGATAACGGTGGGCACGGGAGCCGTACGCAGGTAGGCGAGGGCGGGAGCCGTATCGTAGAACACTTCGTAAGCGGCGGTGGGAATGCCGTATTTTTTCATTAAGTTTTTGGAAAAGATCTTACTGCCTTCGATGATCGCGGCGTCTTTTTTCGGACCGAAGCACTTGACTCCGATCGCCTCAAGTGCATCCACCGCACCGAGCACCAGCGGATCGTCGGGAGCCACCACGGCAAAATCGATTGCGTTTTCTTCGGCAAACTTTACCATGCCGTCAATGTCCTTGGCTCCGATGGGCACGAGGGTGGCTTCCTTCTTCATGCCGCCGTTGCCGGGCAGAACGAAAATTTCACCGATCTCTTTGTTTTCACGCAGTTTTTTCAACAGGGCGTGTTCTCTGCCGCCGCTGCCGATGAGCATTACTTTTTTCATTCTTTGCACCTCAGTGGTGGAACAGACGCATACCCGTAAAGGCCATGGTCATACCGTATTTATCGCAGGCGGCAATGACGTCTTCGTCACGTTTGCTGCCGCCGGGCTCAGCAATGTAGCTCACGCCGCTTCTCTTTGCACGTTCGATGTTATCGTCAAACGGGAAGAAAGCATCCGAACCGAGGGCAACACCTGTAATATGAGAAAGATATTCTTTCTTTTCTTCAGCCGTGAAGCGTTCGGGCTGTTCGGTAAACCATTTCTGCCAGTTGCCGTCTGCAAGAACAACATCATCGTCTTCGGAAAGATAAATGTCGATGCAGTTGTTTCTGTCGGGTCTGCCGACTTCCGCACGGAAGGGCAGGGACAGCACTTTTTCGCTCAAGCGAAGATGCCACAGGTCTGCTTTATTGCCTGCAAGGCGGGTGCAATGCACGCGGGACTGCTGACCTGCACCCACACCGATCGCCTGTCCGTCCGCGGCAAAGCAAACGGAGTTGGACTGGGTGTATTTCAACGTAATGAGTGCAATGATAAGGTCTCTCTTTGCACTGTCGGGAAGTTCTTTGTTGGCTGTGACGATGTTTTCAAGCAGGGCTTCGTCAATACGGAAATTGTTTCTGCCCTGTTCAAAGGTGATACCGAATACCTGCTTGCGTTCGATCTCTGCGGGAACGTAATCGGGATCGATTTTTACGATGTTGTAGGTACCGTTGCGTTTGGTCTTGAGAATTTCAAGTGCTTCGTCGGTGTATCCGGGAGCGATCACGCCGTCGGACACTTCGCGTTTGATGATGAGAGCCGTGGTCTTGTCGCAGACGTCGCTGAGTGCGATCCAGTCACCGAACGAGGACATACGGTCACTGCCGCGTGCTCTGGCGTATGCACAGGCAAGGGGAGAATCGTCAAGTCCTTCAATATCGTCCACGAAACAGGCTTTTTTCTGGGCATCGTTGAGTTTGACACCGACTGCGGCACCTGCGGGGCTGACGTGCTTGAAAGAAGTGGCGGCAGGCATATGGAGAATGTCTTTGAGTTCTTTTACCAGCTGCCATGCGTTGAATGCATCCAGGAAGTTGATGTAGCCGGGCTTGCCGCAAAGAATTTCAACGGGCAGATCACTGCCGTCTTCCATGAAGATACGGGACGGTTTCTGATTGGGGTTGCAACCGTATTTAAGTGCAAATTCGTTCATGTCGGTCTCCTTCAGTTGTTTTTATTGTAGATCTTCGTCTGTGCTTCGCCGCTTGCAAGGTCAATGTAGCGAACGAACAGAGAAATTTTGTTGTCTGCGTTGAGGTTGTTCCACACGACTTGGGCAAATTCGTCCATATCGTTGAACGTTGCAATGCGTTCGGGCTCACCCGAGAAAGTCGGAATGGGATTGCCGTCGTGATCGTAGGTATGGATGAAATGACCGACACCTGCGATCGGGGCGTAGTCAAAGGTGAAACGGTTGCAGGCAGAGCCTTCGGCATCGGCACTCTTGAGAATGCTCATGGAGTAGTTGAAACCGTCTTCGAAATCAAGCAGAACGCTGATTCTCGGCGTCCAGTTGGGGCCGTCGGGCTCAAAGCAACGGGTGGAAAGGGCGGCGGAGAAGGTCTTGCCTTCTTTCATAAGGTCATAAACCGTGTCGGTCTGATCGCCGTTGGTGACGATGAGTTTGTTGCCGAGGGCACGCACGGCGGCGTAGATGATGAGGGAGGGATCTTCCACCTTGCTTGCATCAAAGGGTTCGGTGTAGAGTTCGCCGTTTTCTTTGAGCGAGAAAACGCGGTTGCGGGAGTTTGCACTTCTGCCCATGATGAAATAGGCGGTAACGGCCTTTTTGCCGTCGGGCGTGAGGCCTGCAATGATGCCTCTGCCGGGATATGTGTTTTCACTCAGCAATTTGCCGATGCAAAGTTTTTCGTAAGCCATATTTATTTCTTCCTTTCACGGATGTCGGCACTGACTTTCTGAGCCGCTTCGGGCAACAGATGCCATTCTGCCTGTTCCATCACTCGTTTTTGTAAAATTTCGGGGGTGTCACCGTCAAGGATCTCCACGGCTCTTTGCAGGATGATCCTGCCGCCGTCGGGAATCTCGTTGACGAAATGAACGGTTGCACCCGTGACCTTGACACCGTATGCGAGGGCGGCTTCGTGGACTTTCAGCCCGTAAAAGCCTTCACCGCAGAACGACGGGATCAGAGAGGGGTGGACGTTGATGATGCGGTCGACCCAGCGGTTTGTGAAATCTGCGGAGAGAATGCACATAAAGCCCGCTAAAATAATCAGTTCAATGCCGTGTTTGTCAAGCACCGTCAGCAGATCTTTTTCAAAATCCTCTCTCGTTCTTCCCTTTTTCGGAACGACAACGCCTTTTACGCCTGCGTTTGCGGCTCTCGTGAGGGCGTAGGCGTCCACGTTGTTGGAAACCACCAGCACCACTTCACCGTCTGTGATCTTACCGTCACGCTGTGCGTCTAAAATTGCCTGCAGATTGGTGCCGCCGCCGCTGACAAAGACGGCAATTTTCGTTTTCGGTACCGTATTCATCATCAGATCAACTGCACCTTTTCTTCGCCTTCGACCACTTCACCGATGATGTAAGCGTCTTCACCGTTGGCACGCAGAATTGAAAGAGCCTTGTCTGCATCTTCCTTTGCGACCACGCAACTCATGCCGACACCCATGTTGAAGGTGTTGAACATATCTCTTTCATCGATGTTGCCTGTTTTTGCAAGCAGATCGAAGATCGGCAGAACGCGGACGGCACTCTTTTCGATCTTTGCACAGAAGCCGTCGGGCAGGGAACGCGGAATGTTTTCATAGAAACCGCCGCCCGTGATGTGGGAAACGGCTTTGACGGTGATTGCATCAAACAGAGCCGTCATGGGTTTTACGTAGATCTTGGTGGGAGTGAGCAGCGTTTCACCCAGACCTTTTCCGCCGAGTGCTTCAAGAGGCATACGCAGATCGGTATGCTCCACGTTGAATACCTTGCGGACAAGGGAGAAACCGTTGGAATGAACGCCCGAGGAGGGGAGAGCGATGATCACGTCGCCTGCTTTCATGGTCTTGTTGTTGAGAATCTTGTCTTTTTCAACGATACCCACCGCAAAACCTGCAAGGTCGTATTCGTCAACGGGATAGAAACCGGGCATTTCAGCCGTTTCGCCGCCGATAAGGGATGCACCCGACTGTACGCAACCTTCCGCAACGCCTGCAACGATGTCGGCAATGCGTTCGGGAATGTTCTTGCCGCAGGCAATGTAGTCAAGGAAGAACAGCGGTTTTGCACCGCAGCAGATAACGTCGTTGACACACATGGCAACGCAGTCGATACCGACCGTGTCGTGCTTGTCCAGCAGGAATGCGAGTTTCAGCTTCGTACCGACACCGTCCGTACCCGAAACGAGAACGGGCTTTTGGTAGCCCTCGGGAAGGGCAAACAGACCGCCGAAACCGCCGACGTCGGAAACAACGCCGCTTGTAAGCGTGCGTGCGATGTGGGTCTTCATCAGTTCAACAGCCTTGTAACCTGCCGTAATATCGACACCGGCTGCTGCGTAACTTTCGCTTCTTGAATTTTCAATCATAATCTGTGTCCTTTCTCAACCTTTGCCGTTCCAGCAATAGGTGCATATATTTTCTTTGGGAAGCCCGATGGCTTTGGTTAAATTTTCAATGGACTGGTATTCCAGCGATGCAAAGTGAAGTTTTTCGCAGATTTTTTTGCGAAGATTTTTACCGCGTTCGGTGGTGGGGTCGGCGTATTCTTCGATGTAACGGTCGCCGTCCTCTCCTTCAAGTTCGCGGATGGTCTGTCTTGCGATCAGATCAAGATCGGAGTTGCTGCGTGAGAAGTTGAGATATTTGCATCCGTACATGATCGGCGGACAGGCGGAGCGGATGTGCACTTCCTTCGCACCGTTTTCATACAGAAAGTCGACTGTTTCACGCAACTGTGTACCGCGTACGATGCTGTCGTCCACAAACAGGAGTTTTTTGCCTTCGATGAGATCGTGGATGGGAACGAGTTTCATTTTTGCCATGCGGTTGCGTTCCTGCTGATTCTGCGGCATGAACGAACGCGGCCACGTAGGCGTGTACTTGATAAACGGACGGGCAAAGGGGATGCGGCTTTCATTGGCATAGCCGATGGCGTGGGGCGTACCCGAATCGGGAACGCCGCAGACGAAATCCACGTCGGGCATCAGACCGTTTTCGCGTTCAAAGTCTGCCATGATCTCGCCGTTTCTCGTACGCATACATTCTACGTTGATACCTTCGTATACGGAAGTGGGATATCCGTAATAAGACCACAGGAATGCACAGATCTTCATATTGTTGTTGGCAGGGGAGACGACCTCACAGCGGTCTGCGGTCAGTGACACGATCTCACCGGGGCCGAGTTCCTTGTAATTCTCATAGCCGAGTTTGTAGTATGCGAACGATTCAAACGAAACGCAGTAACCGTCCTCACGTTTGCCGATGAGAATGGGCAATCTGCCGTTTTTATCGCGTGCGGCAAGGATCGATCCGTCCTCTTTGAGAATGAGAATGGACGCCGTACCGTCGATCTGCTTCTGTGCAAAGCGGATACCCTCGCAGAAATCGCTTTTCTGGTTGATGAGAGCCGCCACGAGTTCGGTGTTGTTGATCCTGCCGCCGCTCATGGCACCGAAGTGACCGCCGCTGAAGGACAAAAACGAGTTGATGAGGTTCTGTGCGTTGTTGATGATACCGATGGTGCAGATGGCGTAGGTGCCGAGGTTGGAACGGATGAGCATCGGCTGGGGATCGGAATCGCTGATGATGCCGATGCAGGAGTTTCCTTTCATCTCCTCAAGCGTATCTTCAAATTTCGTTCGGAACGGCGAGTTTTCTATGTTGTGGATCTCACGCTGAAAACCGTCCGTCGGATTGTACGCAGCCATACCTGCTCTGCGTGTGCCTAAATGTGAATGATAGTCCGTGCCGAAAAACACGTCCAGAATGCAGTCATTTTTTGAAACTGCACCGAAAAAACCTCCCATTGTATTCCTCCTCTGCTGTCAATAAAAATGAATGGAATGAAAAAAAGACGGAAAACCGCCTTTTTTGATGTTTTAAGAGTTGTATTCGGATGCAATTTTTGCATCCTTTTGCAGTACCGTTTCGGTCGCTTTGTTTCTTGCCGTCTGCAGGCGTTGTGCAAGAGCTTCGTCGGAAACGCTGAGAATCTCAACGGCAAGCAATGCGGCGTTTGCGGCACCGTCGATGGCAACGGTGGCAACGGGGATGCCTGCGGGCATCTGCACGGTCGAAAGCAGAGCATCCAGACCGTCAAGCGTGGAACTCTTTACGGGGATGCCGATGACGGGCAAAGTGGTGTTTGCGGCAAACGCACCTGCAAGGTGTGCGGCTTTGCCTGCGGCACAAATGATTGCACCGAAACCGTTTTTGCGTGCGTTGAGAGCAAATTCTCTTGCCTGTTCGGGTGTTCTGTGGGCAGAGAAAACGTGCACTTCGGTGGGGACGGAATAGTCTTTCAGTGTGGTGATTGCTTTTTCCACGACGGGCAGATCGCTGTCGGAGCCCATAATCACTGCTACTTTTTTCATCGCTTGATCCTCCTTAATTTATAAAAATAATTATAGTACATACTTAAACTGCGTGTCAAGACAAAAGCCGCCCGTGTACTGACAAAAATAGATAAAAATTTTGGCTTTTTTTGTGCAATCATTCCTTTTTTTAACAAGTGTTGAAAATTCTATTCACTTATGGTAAAATGAAGTGACCGGGATTCTGTTCCTGTTAAATTTTAATCTGCAAATCGGAGCGTGTTTGTTATGGCCAAAGAAAGTCAGGCAACCAAAGCGGATAGCCAGGTCGTTTACGGCAACCGACGTTATGTGGGCAAGATCGAACGTGTCGGATATGTGCTTAACGACTCAGCTGCAAGTCTGAATATCAACGATTTCAACGACCGTTATATTTATGACGTTGTAGGCATCAGTTTTAACTATCTTGCGATCCAGAATATCGTTGCAACCGTATGGGATACCATCAACGATACTTTCATCGGTGTCATCGTCGAAAGGACCCGTACCCGTTGGGGCAAATTCCGTCCCTATCTTCTGCTCGGTCAGTTTCCGCTGACGGTCCTCGGAATGTGGAAGTGGCTCATTCCGTTCATTTTTCCGAACACACCGGCAACGTATCTGCCCAAATGGATCTTCTATTTTGCAATGTCCATCATCACCGAAACCGCAAGTACGTTTACGTCCATTGCACACGCAGGCTTTATGTCGACCATAACGCCCGATCCCGTGGAACGAACGGGACTGATCGCACTTGCCAACGTTGTATCGCACATTTTTGAGGATGTTCCCAAACAGATATTCGGCATTTTGTATGACCTTGTGATCGCGGGTAAACTGAAGATCCCGATGCAGAATCTGTTTGCAGGCTTTGCCGTTCCGTGTTCTCTGCTGTCGGCGTTTTTCATGCTGTTCTTCTTCCTGAACACACGTGAACGTGTCATGCAGACCATTACGAAACCCAGCGTTCTGCAGGGTCTCAAAGCCATCGTCACCAACAAACCGATGCTCATCAATGCACTGTCCTCGTTCCTGTCCGGCTTCAGCATCGGACAGAGCCGAAGCAATTACTACATTGACGTTCTCGGTTCCATCACCTTAAAAACCATCGTCGGCATTCCCGCTTTCCCCATCAAATTCATCAGTTACAGTTTCGTCGCTCCCTTGCGTAAACGCTTCTCCACGAAGGCCCTGTGGATCTTTGAAGATGCATGGACGGATATGCTGTGGCTGGTCGTATGGGGCATCGGCTCCATCAATAAAAACTTCATGAAGCGTTCGGTCATGTTGCCCGTATTCTGCATTGAAGAAATTTTTGAAATGTGCATTTACGGACTTCGCCGTGTTATCCCTGCCGAGATCGACAACGAATCTATGGACTACTGCGAATGGAAAAACGGTTACCGTGCCGAAGCCATGACGGGCGTTACCAAGTCGCTCATTTCCAAACTGCAAAGTGCCGTAATGGGCAGCATCAACAACCTCGTAATGGGCAAGATCGGCTATGTGCAGGGTCAGACCATCGGCACACAGACCGACAAAACGAAGTGGTGGATCTTTGCACTCGGAACGGGCATTCCGATCATTTCCAGCAGTCTGGGTATTATCCCGAAGTTCTTCTATCCGCTGTCTGCCGAAAAGAGAATGCAGATGTACAAAGAACTCAAGGAACGCCGCGAAAACGTGGCACACATCATGAACCGTGCTGATGCACAGACCGCCGCAGACCTCGCCAGAAGCGAACAGGAAACCATGAATTAAGAGCATAAAAATAACAGCAGCCGCAGGAGAACGCACTCTCTTGCGGCTGTGTTTTTTCAGATAAATTGCGGTTTGTCAGTCTGTGTAAAACAGATCGACAAACCGCAATTTGTTCCCACAGATATTCATTTGTTTTCTGCGATATTGAAAACCGTTTTTCCTTTTTTCTTTGCTGAATCTGTAAACTTTGCAGCACCGCCTGTGCTGTGTGTAACATATGAAATTACAAAATCAGATTGTGTTATCATCCATTCGTTACGTTTTGATATGGCAAATCTTTTAGGGACATTTGCCAATACTTCCGGATATACGGAATCCGAATAATCTTCATTGTTATCGTTGTTTACGGGAAGATAAGCCAAAACTACGGCATAGGAGATGTGCGGAAACTGTTTTTTTACATTTTTAAGAACCCTACGCACAATGACATCAAATTGTCCGTGATTGCCGACATAAAAGGCGGATACATTTTCTTCCTGAATCAATGTGATTATCAGTGCCTCTAAAGGAACGGCAACTGCAGACGGTGTATCCTTGTGACCGAAAAAGGTGCAGGTGTACATAAAAATCCCCTTTATATGGGGAATATATCCCCTTAATAATTGAGATTATAACCCCCATAATAAGCAATGTCAAGGGGGAATCACGGATGATCGTATTTGATAAACTGTGGGAAACTATGCACAGACAAGGGATCTCCACTTACACTTTGCGTGAGCAATGCGGTATCGACAGCAAAACAATACGCCGTTTGAAAGCAAACGAAAACACGGAAACAAAAACGCTGGACAAACTTTGTTCGGTTTTGCATTGCAGACTTGAAGATATCGCGGAATTTGTCAGCGATACGGAAGAATAACAGCAGCCGCAGGAGATTTCACTCTCTTGCGGCTGTTTTGTTAGTTCAATTGTTATTTTTTTTAGAAAAGTGAAAACGTTGTACAAATCCGATGATCTGTCCCGAGAGCACCACCGTCAGCAAGGAATATGCAATTCTTCTGACGGGAATATAGGTCAGTGAAAGCCCCAAGGTCAACAGGTCGGATGCGAGATAGATCCATTGAATTCTGACTTTCAGTCGCACCGACAGTGCCATGGCAAGGGCATCGTCACCGCAGGGGGCACCGCCCGCACGCACGCAAAGACCGGCTCCGATGCCGACGAACAACGCTCCGACCAAAGCCGCAACCAACGGCATTTGTGCGATCTGCGGATACAAGACGGGGAACTGTTCGAAGATCGCGTAAAAGACCGAAAAACCGCCGCCTGCAAGTGCGGAATATCCGATGAAATCTTTGCCGAGCGTTTTGAAACCGAAGATATAGCAGATTGCGTTGAGTATGAAGCCCGACACGGCGGGGGAGATGTGCAACCAATGCTCACCGAGTAAGGTAAGCCCCAGTATGCCGCCCTCGGTCACGCCCGAAACGGAATGGATATTATACATCCCGAACGCCAGGATCGCACTGCCGAGAAGTGCCTGCAAACATGGAACGGCCTTGAATTGCGGCAGATGTTTTTTGAATGAATTTAAGTCTGTCAAGTCGAACACCTTATGTTTTGGCTTCACGGAAACAATGGGGAATGGTGCAATGAAAGAATGGCAAGTGTAAATTATGATTTACAAGTTCTAAACGCAAAACGCTAAACGCTAAACGAGCGAAAACAATTTGTTTGTTTTTTCATTTTTACTTTGCGTTTTATCGTTCTTTTTTTTGTCAATTTCACTACAAATGACAGTAAAACTTACTGTTTCAGCCGTTTAGCGTTTAGCACTTAGAACTTAGCACTTAAATTATGATTTATGCACATAAATCATAATTTACCGCTGTTACAATCTCCAAACATTCCGTGAACATCATTTGTTTTATATTTTTCAAGAATTATGCCATAACATCGGACGTTTGTCAATATTCAACGGTGCAGGCTTACTTGACAAGTTTTCTGAAATTCTATATATTTATTTCGGAGGTGCATGAAGTGTTTACGATTGATTCCATTCAGATCGAGGGGAGCAAAAAGAGCATCGTGACGGACGTTTCGTACCCTAAAATATCATATTCCGTGTCGTCCGACCGACAGGGCGAGGCTGTCGAGAGTGCACAACTGTACGTGGGCGGCCGTCTGTTTGCGGTCAACGATCCGCTTTCTTTCCGCTTGCGGATGCCCTTGGAGCCGCTGACGAAGTACGGTGTTGAACTGACCGTGCGTGCAAAAAGCGGCGAAACGGCAAGCAGAAAAACGGAGTTTATGACGGGAAAACTGGATACCGCGTGGACGGCAAAATGGCTTTCGCATCCGACGTACCGCGTGCCGAAAAAAGGCTCTCCGAAGCCTGTTGCGTTCAGGCACACGTTTTCCTGCACGAAAAAAATAAAATCAGCCTATCTGCTGTCCACCGCTTTGGGGATCTATACAGTCCGTCTGAACGGAAAAAGCGTGCAGACGGGGATGTTTGCACCCGGTCTTACGTCTTACGAACATCAGTTGCAGTACACCGTTTGTGACGTGAGCGATTTGCTTGCAGGTGACAATGAACTCCTGTTTACGGTTGCGGGCGGCTGGGCGTGCGGTCTGTTTACCTATCATCAGGTGAATGCGATCACCTGCGACAGACAGTATCTGCTTTGCGAACTGCATATTGCATACGAGGACGGCAGCCGTCAGGTGATCGGTTCCGACGAAAACTGGATGACGACCGAAGATACGCCCGTGCGTGCCGCGGACTGGTACAACGGCGAAGTGTACGATGCGACCTTTGACCGTGCCTCGGCGGTGTGGGTGCCCGTCCGTACCAAAAGACCGCCCGTGAATCCTCAACTGCTTGCACGCTACGGCGAGGCGATCACGGGACACGAGATCTTACAGCCCGTGTCGGTGCAGAAAGCGGCATCGGGTGAATATATTTACGATTTCGGACAGAATTTTGCAGGTACGGTCGTTGCAAAGATCAACGCAAAACACGGACAGAAGATCCGTTTCCGCCATGCGGAAGTGCTGGTGGACGGCGAACTTTTTACAAAGGCTCTGCGTTCGGCCAAAGCGGAGGCTGTGTATATCTGCCGTGAGGGTGAACAGGCGTATGCACCGCAATACACGTTTATGGGATTCCGCTACGTCGGTGTCAGCGGCATTGAGCCGCAGGAACTGTCCCTTTGTGCCGTCGCCGTGCATTCCGACACGGAAGAAACGGGCTCGTTTTCCTGTTCGAACGCACTTTTGAACCGTCTGCACGAAAACATCCGTTGGAGTGCAAAGTCCAATTTCGTGGATATTCCCACCGATTGTCCGCAACGTGACGAACGTATGGGATGGACGGGGGATATTGCCCTGTTTGCTTCCACCGCCTGCCGCATTTTTGATATGCAGAGATTCCTTGATAAATGGCTTCTCGATCTGAAAGCCGAACAGGGCAGAGGCGGCGGTTTCCCGATGGTCATACCCAGACAGGGATCCAAAATGCCGATTCTTGCAACCTCCTGTTGGGGCGATTGCTGTGTGCTTGTGCCGTGGGCGTTGTATCAGGATACGGGTAATAAAGATATTCTCATGCGGCAATACGGTTCCATGGTCAGATTTCTCAAAGCCGTCAAATTCTGGGCTTCACTGTCCGTAACTCCCAAAGGCGGCGGAAATATATGGAAATATCCCTTCCATTACGGCGATTGGTGTGCTCCCGGAGAAACGAACGTGCAGTGGCTGAAAAAAGCACCGTGGATCGCAACCGCGTTTTATGCAAATTCCTGTTTCATTGTGTCGCAGATCGCAGAAATTCTCGGAAATAACGCGGATGCCGAAAAATACCGCGAAAAAGCACGGGAAATATGCATTTCTTACCGCAACGTATTTACCGACGGCAAGGGAAAACTTAAAAAAGAATTTCAGACCGCCTACGTTTTACCGCTTGCGTTCGGTATGACGGACGGTACACAAACGGCGGCAATGGCTGAAAATCTCGTCCGTCTGATTGAGGAAAACGGCAATTGCCTGCAAACGGGTTTCCCCGGAACACCGTATATTCTGTTTGCACTCGCAGACAACGGCCATGCAGACAAGGCTTACGAACTGCTCTTGCAGGAAAAATGCCCCTCTTGGCTGTACGAAGTCAAAGCAGGCGGCACCACGATCTGGGAACGCTGGGATGCACTGCGTCCCGACGGCACGGTCAACACGGGAAAGGACGACACTGAGGACGGCGGCATGGTTTCGTTCAATCATTACGCCTACGGCGCGGTCGGTGACTTCCTGTATCGCCGTATAGCAGGTCTTGAGCCGACATCGGGCGGTTTCAGAACGTTCAGAGTCGCACCCGTACCCGGCGGCGGATTGACTGCGGTAAAAGCAACCATTGGTACGCCGTTCGGAAAAGCTTCCTGTGCATGGACGCATGAAAACGGCGTTTTCAGTATGACGGTTATCGTGCCCGTCGGTACGACCTGCGAAGCCGTTCTTCCCGACGGCACCGCAAAGACATTGGAATCGGGAACCTATACACTGCAATGCGAATATTAAAAAAATACACCCGCCAGCCGTTTTTCTCGGTTGACGGGTACGTTTTAATATTCATCTGACAGCAGAAAGTCTGCAATATGCATTGTTTTGATTCCGTTGCAATTGCCGCCTGCGAATTCGTCCGTGCGAAGCAGATATTTCGGATAATTGTCCTTGATCTCGAGCAATCTGTCATACTCTCTTTTTTCGGTTTTTTCAGAAGTGATCTCACGGGTGATCTGAATATAAAGGCGGTTGCCTTGTTTGGTTGCTATGAAATCAATTTCACCGTCGGCGGTTTTGCCGATATGGACCTCATAATCCCTGCGTAAGAGTTCAAGGTAAACCACGTTTTCAAGCATGGCGGCGACTGATTCGTCATGATACCCCAGTACGCTGTACTTGAAAGAGGGGTCTGCGAGATAAAACTTTTCCTGTGTTTTCAGAATTTCCTTGCCTTGCAGATCATATCTTGAACAACGGTGCAGAATATAGGCACTTTCCAGTTTTTCAAGATATGCGTAAACGGTTTCGTTGTCAATGGCACGGTGTTCACTTTTCAGGTAGTCCGAGATCGATTTCGCCGAAAACGTTTTTCCCGTATTGTCAAAAACAAATTTGACAACACGCTCCAGTTGATCCACCTTGCGGAGTTGATTGCGTTTTACGATATCGGAGAAAACGGTGGAATTGTATATATCCCGAACAATGGTGTATGCCCAGTCAAGCGGATACTCCTGCAGATGGATCGCCGGAAAACCGCCGTATTTTATATAGTTTATGAGTTCTCTGTGCGGATGTTCAGGCTGTGCGTACTGTTTTTTGAAGATCAGATATTCGGCAAAGGAAAGGGTATAAATGCGGAACGAAACGTATCTGCCCGTAAGGTAGGTGGAAATTTCGGAAGACATCATCCGTGAGTTCGAGCCTGTTACGTAAATATCAACGTTATAGTCGGTGTTGATCGAATTGACCGTTTTTTCCCAGTTGGGAATATCCTGCACTTCGTCGAGAAACAAATACGATTTTTCATGCGGCGAAAGTTTTGCTTTGAGCATTTCGTAAAGCTTTTTTGCCGTGAAACCGTCATAATCCATCGAATCGAAACGGACATAAATGATCCTTTCACCGCTTATGCCGCGATTTCGCAGTTCATCCATGATCATCTGCATGATGGTGGATTTGCCGCAACGGCGTACCCCTGTCAGAATTTTTACAAACGGTGTGTCGGTAAACGCCATAATTTTTTTTACATAATTTTCACGGTAGATCACATAAAACACCTCCGAACAATGTGAGTATAGCATAAAATACAGTATTGGTCAATAGTTTTGCGATTATAACCCGAAAAACTTTGTCTATTTTACAAGTTTTGCGGTTATAACCCGAAAAACTTCATAAGAAAACGGCAGTGCTCGTTGTGAACACTGCCGTTTTTGCCGTTAAGAGAGGTATGGTTGCCCGAAAACTCAATACTGTGCGACGATCACGCACTTGCCGTCCGTGGGCTCTGCTTTGAGAATGCAGTGGCCGACGGCGTTTTCTTCGAGCGTGTATTTTGCGGTGGAAAGAATGCTTTTCGGTTTTTTGCCGAGGAACACTTCGGTGGGTGCCTGCACTGCGGCATCACCCGTGTAGTACAGTGCAAATTCCTTGCGTTTACGGTCGTAACCGAACTTTTTGATCGTGCCTGCAACGGCACAGGGATAGGGACGGGCGAGAATTTCGCCGATGCCGCCCTTGTGCAGTTCGTTGTTGTAGTGCCAGTAGGTCTGACTCCATTTGTTTGCATCAAATTTTGAGATCAGATGTTCGAGGGCGGGATATTCTTCCGCACCCGGAACCATGCCGCCCCATTCACCGACGAGTACGGGTACGCCGAGTCTTTGCTGGGTACGTTCATGCTCGTTGAAGATCTGATCGATGCGGAACGGACTTGCAAAGTTCGTCAGCGGTGTGTCCACCGTCAGGTCGTAGCCGTGCGGAGCGAAAGCAAGATTTTTTTCGACCGTGCCGTCGTTGTACGTCAGTTTCGGGGTACTGCAGGGAATGCCGAGGTTGGAATAGTAGCAGTTTTCCATGAAAATGATACCCTTGTCCGTTACGTCACGGATGGCCTGTGCGGCACGTTTGAAGAACGGATAATAGCGGTTTATGTCAAATTCGCGGATCTCTTTTTTGCCTGCATCCACGATCTGTGCGTACAGTTTTTCATTGTTGATGCAATCCACACAATTGAGAATTTCACCGCTTGTGAGTGCTTTGATCGCCTTTTTACGGTCAAAACGCGGATCGGTCAGCACGATCTTCACAACGCGTTTGACGAGATTGCGGAACACCTTGCCGCCGGGGGTGCCGGGGAAGGGCTCGTTGAGTACGTCAAAACCGACGAGAGCGGGTTTATCCTGTAAATAATTGACCGTATAGCGGAGCATATCGCAGAACCAATCCTGCAATCCTCTGCCGTGCACCGCTGCATTTTCCCAGAAGGCATCGAAGGATTTGTGGACGGGTTTGCGGAAGAAATAGCCCTCTGCCCAGATTACGTAGATCTTTTTCAGTTTGTCGCCGTCAATACTTGCCCATGCGGGAGCACCGTCACCGTAACCCGTACCGAAGTCCGAATACAGATCCTGGTGCAGGTCAAGAAATGCCAGCAGTCCGTATTTTTCGCACCAGTCCAGTGCTTCACGCATACTGTCGAGATATGCATCGTTGTATTTTCCCGGTGCGGGTTCAATGCCCGACCATACGCAACCCAGACGTACCATGTTGCCGCCGTTTTGTGCGATCAGTCGGAAATCTTCCTCCGACCAACCGGGGAGATTCGGGCTTTTGTTGACGATGTTCATGCCTTGGAAAATGCGTTCTCTGCCGAATGCATCAATAAACGAGGTGTTTTTTGTAAGGATGTCCGTCATAACAAATCCTCCTTGCAATGGATATTGTATTTTTGATTTTCAGATTATTTCTTTTCGGTTTCTCTGATCCATGCCACGGTGTCCTGCAGGGATTCAAGAAGCGGACGGGGGCTGTAGCCGAGTTCTTTTGCGGCTTTTTCGTAAGAGAAGTTACAGTTGGAGCAGAGTTTGCGGATGGAATAACGGGTGAACAGCGGAGTCTGATTTGCTTTCTTGTAATAGAACTCCATGATGGGTGCAAAACTGTAGCAGAGTTTGTAGCCGATGCCGATCTTGGGCTCTTTGTTACCGGCGGCCTTTGCAAGCAGGCGGATGAACTCATCGACCGTGCACATCTGGTTGCAGGCGATGTAGCAGCTGCCGGGAATACCCTTGAGTGCGGCGGCTCTGGTCAGAAGGGCTACGTCACGCACGTCAACAAAGTTGTAGCCGCCGAAGGTCAGCGTAATGGGGAATTTGCCGCTCATGAACATACGGATCATGCTGCCGACGGAGGAAACTTTGAAGTCGTAGGGACCCATGCAGGCGGCAGGCTGAACGACAACGACGTCCAGACCGTTTTTGCCCTGGCTGTCAAGTACGAACTGCGTGGCTTCCGCTTTGGTCTTTGCATAAGCACCTTCGAGTTTGGCGGGATCGTATTCGTACACTTCGGTCATGACCTGATTGTCGGGAAGCGGAACGTATGTATCGACCGAGGACATATAAACGAGTCTCTTGACGCCGCAGGCAAGGCAGGCGTTGACGACGTTGACGGTGCCTTCGACATTGATCTTGCGGATCATGTCTTCATAGCCTTCTTTGATCTCAACACAGCCTGCTACGTGATACACCACGTCACAGCCTTCAAAAGCTTTGAGCAGGGAATCGTAATCGGTTACGTCACCCTTGACTTTTTCAACGTCCATGCCTTCAAAATAGCCGGGATCTTTACGCAGAATGATGCGGGTCTTGTCGCCGTTGGCGAGCATTTCCTTGAGCAGAGCGAAGCCGACGTGACCGGTCGCACCGGTCAGTGCATAGATTTTTTCAGACATTTTTACACACCTATCCTTTATGAAAATTATTTTTTATTTTATCACAATGCGGATGCACTGTAAATATAATACCAGATTCCGAAACCGTGAAACGCACTGCCGATCAGCACGAGAACGTGAAAAAGGCTGTGGAAATAGCGTTTTTTCTTGCCGACGGCGTAAAGGAACATGCCGATGACGTATGCGGCACCGCCGCCGAACACGCTGATGAGCGTTCCGACGGGAAAGAGTTCTGCCATGGGTTTGAGACCGACCAGAGAAAGGGTGAGACCGGCAATCAGCGTAAAGGCAAGGCGGAAGGGTTTTGTTTTTTCAAAATTGATAACAGCCATCAGTATGCCTGCCGTGAATGAGATCCACGCCGTTGCCCACATGATGATCGCCAGGGTCGGTTCGTAGTCGTACAACAGAGCCGCCGAGGGAGTGGCACAGCCTGCAATGGCAAGAAAGACCATGCAGTGATCGATCACGCGGCAGACCTTTTTGACCTTGCCGGGCTTTACGCCGTGGTATACGGCGGAGGCGGTGTACATGATGATCATGGAAAGACCGAATACGACCGCACAGACCGTTCGCAGGGGATTGCCGATCCTTGCCGCACCGACCAGGCACGCAATTAAAACGAACAGACTTGCCACTGCACCGAATGCGTGGGTGAGGGTATTGTAAAATTCTTCTTTTTTCGTGTAATCAACAATAGTAACGTTTTGCATAGAAAGAATCACGCCTGAATGAGAATTAAAAAGAGATCGTTGACGTTGGTGCCCGTGGGGCCCGTCATCAGCAGGGCGTTTCCTGCTTTTAATGCCGTGTAGGCATCGTTGTCGGCAAGGTGCTTTTCTGCGTTTATGTCCTGCGACTGCATATTCCGCACGGTGTTCATGCTCACAAGTCCGCCTGCGGCATCGGTGGGACCGTCCGTGCCGTCCGAGCCGCCCGCAAGAAATGCGATATTCGGCTCGTTCTGTATTTCGATCGCCGCACGCAGAGCCGCTTGCTGGCTTCGTCCGCCTTTGCCGTTGCCGCGTACGTGAACGGTGGTCTCACCGCCGAAAATGAAGGCAAGTTTACCCGTTTGGTTTTGTGCAAGGGAACGTGCTTCCCTTAAAAGGTTTACTGCACTTTCTTCCGCATCGCCGCACAGATCGGTGCGGTTGATGATGACATTATAACCGCGTTTTTCGGCTTCTTTTGCCGCGGCATCGCAGAGCATTTTTACATCGCCCACAATACGGAAATGCACAGTTTCTGTCAATGCGGTTTTGGACGGTAAGATGCCCAATGTGCCGTCTGCGTTCAGGTCGTATTTTTCGATGATCGCACGCAAGGTTTCATCCGAAACCGTATCCGGTTGTGTCGGTCCCGATGCAATGACGTCGGGTGCGTTGCCGATGACGTCGGACAGTGCGTAGGTACGCACCGAAGCAGGATGCATATTGGCAGCCAGTTTGCCGCCTTTGACTGCGGAAAGCCGCTTACGGATGCAGTTGAGTTCAAAAATATCCGCACCGCTTTTCATGAGCCTGTCGGTGATCTCACGCTGTTTTTTTGCATCGACCAGCGAGGCTTCGAACAGTGCCGAGCCGCCGCCGGAAATCAGCACCAGACAAACATCATCTGCGGAGAGTTTTTCGGTTCTTTTCAATACGTATTCGGCGGCTTTTTGCGAGTTTTCGTCACTGATGGGGTGTCCCGCTTCAAAGCAGACGCAGTTTTTTGCCGAAAACGCACCGAGGTGACCGTACTTTGTGACCAGCACGGCTTCTTGTATGTGTTCTTCACCGAACACGTCGTACGCCGCCTGCATCATAGGTACGGCGGCTTTGCCGATGCTCAAAACGAACCGCCAGTGTCTGACCGTTTCGTTTTGCAGTGCCTTGCAGGTGCATTCGTAAGGATTTGCCGCGTTGACGGCACTTGCGAATATGCCGAGTGCATCTTGTTGCAGATCGGTGAGAAAATCACCGCAGTTCAGTAAATACGGTATGATACTCATTTCGTTTCTATGTCGGACAAGGTGACTTTTGTGTTCCAATGGTCACGTTTGGGATGTACGAGTTCTTCGATGAGATCTTCGATCTGCCCCGTAATGCCGAGTATTCCCGCGATCTTATCTTTTTTGAACGGCACTTTCCGAAGAATGCGACCGGGCAGGGAGGCTACGTCCTTTGCGACGGTCTTGGCGGCTTCGGGTAAGGTTTCGGCACTCTTACTGCCGTCAAACACGCACAGGAAAATGGAGAGAACGTAGTCGATGAGCGGATCGTTTTCGATCTCTTTCACCGCTTTTTTGCCGACACCTTTGCCGAATGTCAGTGCGTTTACCGCCTTTGCGGCTTTGCCCACCGTGGTGTGCAGGAGTTTATCGGCTCCGAGACGGATAAAAGGATAGATCTTTTTGATCGCACCGATCTTAATACCCAATGCACGCAGACGTTCATCGGTCTGTTCACAGTCAATGACGGCGGCGTTGAGCACGTTCATCAGTACGCCGAGGGTATGATTTTTAATGTAACCGTTGTCTTTCTGTTCACCGTCAAAGGTGAATTCCTTTAACGTATCCACCGTGATTTCGGCAGTTTTGCCGTCGGTGTCAAGGTAGTTGATCGGTGCGGGATGTCCGCAAAGACTGCCGACGTTTACCTGCGTGATCGTGTTTCCGTTTTCGGATGTATAAGAGGATGTTCTCTGCATATGGGAGTGTCCGACGAAGATCAGACGAAGCCCCGCATCGGCAAGGCGACCCGCACGGTATTCGTTTTTGCAGATCTTCTGGGATTTATTGACAAGCGGTACGAGATTTTCGAGCAGCAGATGATGCTGTACGGCAAAAATGCCTGCACCGTCCGCTTTTGCCTGCTGTACCTGCTCGCAGATCCATTGCAGGTGATCGTCGGAATACCCCGAACCGCATTCGCCGTCCTGGTCGTCCTCAAGTGCAAGCAGACGAAGCGTGGGGGAGAGTTCGTAACAATAGGATGATTTATCTAAATGCGTGCGGTATTCACCGATGATCTTACCGTCACCGAACACGCGGTAGGTTTCACGCAGATCGGTCGGTGTGAAAACGTCCGTTACGGGGATCACTTCATCGCCTTTGTAACTGCGTGCGTGACCGTCACAGCACCAGTCGTGCGTGGCGGTGGTCAGAAATACGGGGATGCTTTCGTTGAGAGCCAGCATTTTGTCGCGGATCTCGTTGTGTGAAACGGTTTCGCCGTCATTGGAAATATCGCCTGCAATCACAACGGCATCCACCGCTTCCTTTTTCAAGCGGTCAAAAGCGGCGTCAATGATGCTTCCCGTTTCTTTTAAGCACTTCTGGTCACTGCCTTCACGCAAAGAAAAGGCTTTGCCCGTGGTGCCGAGTGCGGGTGAGTAATGGTGCAGGTCAGCAAGAACGGCAATTCGCATGATGAAAACCCCTTTCAGACGGAATGTGTTGAATCCGCCCGTATTCTGCTACATTATATCATATCTTTTAATAAAATGTAAAGTCATATTTATGCAAATTGTTGGATGTGCAGGAAAGTTTGGGAATCGGGAGGGGTGTAAATTATGATATATGTGCATAAATCATAATTTAAGTGCTAAGTTCTAAGTGCTAAACGCTAAACGGCCGAAACAGCAAGTTTTACTGTTG
>JAZNRU010000023.1:0-49628 GCA_045590895.1 Acutalibacteraceae bacterium | reverse complement strand
ATTTAAAGATTTTTGGTCAAGCTTTTGCAAAAGCTTGCGGGTTAAGGGCAGAGCCCTTATCGCCCATCGCAATGGGCGAAACTCCCCTTGCCGTCAAAAAGCGCAGGAGAGTAGAAAAACAGTCCGGTGGACTGTTTTTCGCAGAGAACCCTCGCCGGGGGTTCTCTATTGTGCCAGAGGCACAACGACGGTAAACTCACTGCTAAATCATAATTTACTTAAAGTTCCAATCCCCAAACTTCCCGTAAACAGCAAAAAAAAGTGCTTATCTTACGAAATCGTAAGGTAAAAGTCACCGAATCGTAAGATTCATGGTGTATAATGGGCTTGTAAACAGAAAAACGGGTTCAGGTTATATCCGTCACCCCAAGGAGGAATTCAGTATGCACATTCTGGAATGCAGAGATTTAAGAAAAGAATATTATTCGGGCGAAAACGTCATTGCCGCCGTGGACGGCATTACCGCCGCCTTTGAGGAGAGCAGTTTTACCGCCATCACGGGCCCCAGCGGATCGGGTAAATCCACCTTTTTGCACCTGCTCAGCGGTCTTGAACACGCAAACGGCGGTGAAGTGTACTACAACGCAAAGCCTTTGGGCGGCTACAACGACAACCAACTGTCCGTTCTTCGCCGCAGACGCTTCGGCTTCGTCTTTCAGGCGTATAACCTCGTGCAGGAACTCACGGGATATGAAAACATCTTACTGCCCGTGATGCTGGACCGCAGAAAAATAGACGAAGCGTATTTTCAAAAACTTGTGGAAATGCTCGAAATTGAGGACAGGCTTCACCATCTTCCGTCGGCACTTTCGGGTGGTCAGCAACAGCGTATTGCCATCGCAAGAGCCCTTGCCAACAAACCGTCCGTGCTGTTCGCGGATGAGCCCACGGGCAATCTCGACGGCCGTTCGGGCAGGGAAGTGATGTCGCTTCTGCGGCTTGTCAACCGCGAACTCGGTGTCACGCTCGTACTCGTCACCCACGATCAGAGCGTTGCCGATCAGTCACAGCGTATCATCCGCATTGAGGACGGCAAGATCACTGCCGACAGCAAACCCCTTGCTCCCGGGGGTGACGTGCAATGAAACGCAAACTTACCGTCACCACCCTTGCACTCGGCAATCTCCGACAACGCAGAAAACAGTATATTCTGCTCATCGTGGGTATCGTGCTGAGCATCGCGTTTTCGGCAAGCATCCTCTTATTTTATGAAGCATCCGACCAGAGCATCGAAGAAGCCCGTAAAGACCGCGTGGGCGAACAGCAACTCATCGTGTATGACACCGCAGGCAAAGATCTTTCCGTTTTGTCGCAGGCGGATCCGACCATGCAGTTTGCAACCCTTAAAAACGTAGGGTTTGCCTATCTTTCCGAAGAAGAACGCCTGCAGGGCATGAGCATCGGCGTGGGCAACGAACAATGGCGGACGATGAGCCGACAGGAGATCTCTCTGGGCAGATTCCCCGAAGCTGCGGGTGAAATTGCCGTGGAAGCCTCTGCCATGTCGAAGATGATGCTCGATGTGCAACTCGGGGAGACGTTTACGCTTCTTGTGGAAGTGCCCGACGGCAGGGGCGGCATCCTTGAAACGCAGGAGCAGACCTTTACCCTTGTCGGCATCCTCAAGGACAAACGCAACGGCATCCGTTACGAAAGCTGGAACCGTGATATTACGGTCTATATGGACGTGCCTGCCGCATTTCTGGCAGATACCGCAAGCGTTGCCGACGGCGGCATGGCAGTGGAACTGACCTACTGCAAGGGTGAACAGACCACGGCAGAAACGATAGTCAATCTGTACAATTTTACCGATTATACCGACGATGCGTTGCAGTTTGAAACCTTTTACGAGGGTTATTATATTTCCAACGATATCCAATCCGCTTCGGGGTCTCTGAATATGCTCAGCCTGCTGGGCTGTATTCTGGTGGTCGGGTCGTGTTTCGGCGTTGTGAGTGCTTTCAACATGAATTTGCAGGAACGCAGACGGCAGATCGGGCTTCTGCGTGCTGTGGGAGCCACCAAAAAACAGATCGTAAATGTCTTCGGCAGAGAAGCATTGCTCATTGCACTTTGCAGTGTGCCGCTCGGTCTGGGCTTGTCCTACGGCGGTGTGATGATCGCCGTGCGTTTATTGGATGACGGATTCACGTTCCGTCCTGATTGGACTGTTTTTGTGCTCGGTGCTTTGCTCGGTTTTGCCGTGGTAATGCTCGCCGCCATGTTGCCGCTGATCACCGCCGCACGCATTACTCCCATGCAGGCATTACGCAATACCGATCTGAACGTAAAAATGAAACGCCGCAAAATTAAGAGTAAATCGCAGTTCAACGCGGCAGGCTTGCTTGCAGGCAGGGAAATGAAACTGCGTGGCAGTAAACAGGCGGGTATGGCCGTGTTTCTGAGCATCGGTATACTCGTATCCACGCTGGCGGTCAGTATGCTGGCGGAGGAATACAGGACCAATTACAGGAGCGAGACCGATTTTCAACTTACCGCACATCAGAATTATATGTACTCGTGGTTCAATTACAAAGATACGGTCTATTTTTCCGAATCGGACCGTGCAAGGGTGTATGCAAACCCCTACGTCAAGGACGTATATTCCACTCGCAGTACGAATCTGACCGTGGACTACGGGAAACTCACACCCTATATGCTCGAAGGAGCCTCACAGTACGCACTGGATTATCTCGAACTCGAAAGTGAGTATGATACCACGCTCTATTTTGCACCCGATCCCGAAAATCTGGTCGTCCGTCCCGGTGTGCAGACCATGCTCGAGGCGTTGGATCTCCCCGAAACCATATATACCGTGCAACTGGTGGCGTTGGAGGAAGAAGCCATTGAGATCCTTCTGGATCTCAGCACCGAAAAGGACACCGACCTTGAATCGATCAACGCCGGTGAGGACGTGATCGTTGTAACCCCCAAAGGCTATTACCTCAAAACCTACAAAAGCGGCGGTTGGGGAAGTGCTTCCATCACGGACAAAACCACGCAAAAGGAACTCGAAACGGCTACCCGCATCGTGTATAAGGATGCTCTGTATGCAGGGGACGAACTGACCTTGCACTGGATGCAGATCCCCTTTGAAGAACAGGAGGATTTCAGCAGTCCCGATTTTCAGCACCGCATCCGAAAGGTACGCATCGGTGCCTGTGTGGATAAAATCGATCACGATGAACTGCGAAAATACCATTCCTCCGTGTTTTACGGACAGACCTGTATTTTTACCACCGAACAGGGGCTTTTCAATATGGGATTTGATGCCGGTATTCAGAGCATGGACATCAATCTGTATGACAACACCGATCCCGATGCACAGGCATCGGTCAAAGAACTGCTTGACGATCTCTCCGACCGTGTGAACAGTTCCTATCTCTATTCCGATTACGAATACGCACAGCAGGTCGAACAGGATCTCATGGAAGTGACCGTGCTTTTGGCGGCACTGCTCTTGCTGTTCTTCTGCATCACAGCCGCCACCCTTTGCAACACCACCAACGCACGCATCCGCGAAAGCCGCCGTGTGATCGGAACGCTTCGTGCCGTGGGGGCATCCCAACGCGATCTGCGTATGGTTTATATCCGTCAGTATCTGTATGTATTCGGCATCGGTTGCGGTGTCGGCTACGGCGGTACGGCTTTGTTTGCACTGGCTGTTTTCATCTTTGAAAAGATCACCGAACGCGATTATTTCCTGGAGGATTACACCCTGTGGCCGTCGTTTTTGTTCGTCGGTCTGCTCGTTCTGGTGTGTGTCGTCAACCTGTCCGTACGTCTGCACCGCGAAACGAAAAACAGCATTGTGGAAAATATAAGGGAACTGTAAAGTAATCACCCAAAGGAGAAACAATGAAAAAGATATTGATTATGTTCCTGTCCGTCTGCCTGTTTTGTTCTCCCGTTGCGGCTTTTGCATCCAAGACCGAGCCGCTGTCGGAGGAAAAAATAAAGCAGATCGTTGAAGAAATACCGTCCGACCTTGCCGCCGATACGGAACTGACGGATGCAAGGGCACAACTGATGGTTACCGCCTGCACCGTATCCGGTGACGGTCTTGTTGCAGGCAAGAACGCAACTTTATATCTGACCGTGAAAAATCAGAGTGAAACGGCGAAAGCCGAGCATTGCAAACTGACGTTTTCCGAAACCACGGGTGATGTACAGCCCGTCGGTACGGGTACGCAGTACGTGGCGGTCATTGCGGCTGCAAGTGAATACGTGTGGGAGTTGCCCGTCAGCGTGTCTGCACAGGCATCGGACGGAAGGCATACGGTACAGTTACAGATTGCTTTCCGTCAGCCCGACGGCTCAACCGATACCGCCGCGGACACCTTGCAGGTGAACGTCAACCAGACCGCCGCCCTTGAAGTGGGCAGTATCAACGTACCGTCATTTGTGTTGTCGGGTGAGAACGCAAACTTCACCTTTTCCGTCCTCAATACGGGCAAAAGCACCCTGTACGGGGTGAGTATGACCGTCGGCGTGGACGGTGCGGGTATCGTAGGCAAGGATTCTCTCGGTACGCTGGCGGCAGGGGAGAGTGCATCGGGCAGTGTCACCTTTTCCACCAAGGATTTCAGGTGTGCGGACCGCACGGGCACGGTCAGTTTTGCCGCCCAGACCGCGGACGGAAAAACCGTCACCGTCAGCGAACGCTTTGATTTTACCATCAAAGCCCCCGAACAGGAAAACAGCACCGAAACAAAAGAGGATCGCAGTCAGCCGCGTGTGATGGTGCAGGCTTACACGGTAGAGGGGGATTCCCTCGCACCGGGAGAAAGCAAAACCGTACGCATCACCTTTGTCAATACCCATACGGCAAAGTCCGTATCCAACATAAAACTCTCTTTCTCGGCAAACGGTGACGAAATTCTGTGTGACGGAACGGGCACGCAATTCCTCAAATACATTGCCGCAGGCGGTACGTACACGTGGGAAACGAAACTCACCGCCGTGCATACGGCAAGATCGGGACTGCACGCCGTCACCGTCACCGCCGAATACGAGGATGCAGACGGTAACGGCTATTCTTCTTCCGATACCCTGCGCCTGCCCGTGCGGCAAAGCGTTCTGCTGATTTGGGACAACCTTTCTTTCCCCAAAACCGCCGTCATGGGTGAAACGGTGCAGTTGTCGCTGACACTGCAGAACATGGGCGGTGCCGCCTTGCAGAACGTGCTTCTCACCTTTGACATCGAAGGTTTCAGCGGTGCGGCAAGCACGCTGGTCGGCACGGTTCCCGCAGGTGAAACACGCACGGCGAGTGCCAATTTCAACGTGACCGCACAAAAAGCGGGGGAGGTACAGGGAAAAGCGAAACTGCAATACACCGACGATTTCGGGCAGACCCACGAACAGATCATCGACCTTACAAGTGATGTGATCGAAAAACCCGCCGCACCCACGAAAGAAGAACAGAAAAAGCAGGAGCAAGCCGAAAACGGAATGCGGCTGTGGTGGGTGTTTGCGGTCGTCGGTCTTGCGGTCGGTGTCGGGGGAGGCGTCGGCGTTACGGCAGGCATTTACAACTCCAAAGCACGCAAGCAGGATGAAGAACGGTTGTAAGGTTTGCGTGTAAATTATGATTTATGTGCATAAATCATAATTTAAGTGCTAAGTTCTAAGTGCTAAACGCTAAACGACTGAAACAGTAAGTTTTACTGTCATTTGTAGTGAAATTGACAAGAAGAACGATAAAACGCAGAGTAAAAACGAAAAAACAAACAAATTGTTTTCGCCCGTTTAGCGTTTAGCGTTTTGCGTTTAGAACTTGTAAATCATAATTTATCTTATTTTCAATCCCCCGACTTTCGGTGAAGAACCAAAATAAAAAATCTGACCGATCGAGGCTATTATATAGAAAACAGGTATTATCCGGATGAATTTTCATCCGTAAATAATACCTGTTTTTTGTTTTTTTCCGTGCGGAATGCAACAACCCTTCTTATTGCAACAGGGCAATCGTTTGCCGGGTGAGATCGGCGGGCTGTTCGGGTAAAATGCGGTAGGTCTGTGCAAATTCTTCGGGCTGAATGCCGTAAATGTCGTCTTTCCCGTTGACGATCAGCACACCGCCTGCGGCAATATACTGCATCTCACCCCAGGGGGCGGTAAAGCAGATGTTTTCATTGGTGCGAACGCCCGTGACTGCTTTGCCTGCGGCAATAAAACGGTCGGCTGTGTCGGGATCCGCAACGTATTTTTCGCGGAATACGGCATCGCTGATAACGTACCGTTCCCCGTTGGGGTTGGTGACGATCCAGTCGGGATGTCCCGTTTGGCTGTCCGCACTGACACGGTTTACGGTTTCTTCGAGTCCGTTTTTCATAACGGTGTGCACGGTTTCTCCGACCGTGCCGACGTGTGCCGTGACGGCACTCATTTTTGCACACGAAAAGGCACAGAGGGTACCGTTCGTGAGTCCTTGCAGAATATAGTCAGCAATGCAAGGGATTTGTAAAAAGTCGTTCAAATGGATTCTCCTGAATAGATTTAATATCATTTTTTCTCCGTTTTGCGACGCATGACTTTGCCGATGGATGCGATATCTTCCGTCCTGTAAACGGTACGCACGGCAAAATCTTCTCCGCCGCGTTGCATATAAACGGTGTTCGCATAGTTGTCGCCCGTCACTTTGCCGAGAAGATCGGCGATCAGAACGGTCTCGGTATTGATGCCGAACGTTTTTGCACAGGCGTACAGTTTGGAATAAAACTGTGCGTCAAGATCGGTTCTTGCCTTGATCTCGCACAACTGCGTGCACATTCCCTTGACGGTCACGATATCGAGTTCGTGCGTGGGAACGGAAACGCCGCCTTTCATGCGATGCACCTGAATGCCCGTGCGTATATCGTCGTAATGACCGCTTTTGAGCAGTTCATAATAAATATACAGTTCCAAAAGATTGCCTTCGTTGGTCAGCAGGTCTTTGACGGATTGCGAACAGAACGTAAAGGAAATAAGATCGTTCGTGCAGTTCGCATCCGCGTGGCGGTGGCTGAAATTCAGCAGATAGCCGTCCTCTTTCATTTTGTAGAGGAAATCACGGATGAGCAGGCTTTCGGGGCTTGCTTTGTCGCGTTTTTCTTTCGGTTCGTTTGCAAACGGCATGAACGGCATCACAACGTCTTTCATGCACAGCGAATTGCCGTAAAAGGTGAGCATATTGCCCGTCTGCACATCTGTGATCTGTGCCGCATCATACAGTTTGTGCGGATCGCTGAGAATGGTCGTTACGGCTTTTGTGACCTGTGCGCAAGCGTGCAGTGTGACTTTGAGCATGACCGAGGTGAAATCCTCGATGCGGGTTTCTTCCCCTAATAAACAATATGGCTCATTGCGCAGAATCGTGAACACTTTTTCCAATGCATCCTTGCAGAAAGCAGGGGCAAAGAACTCTACGGTTTCTTTGGGATGTTTTTTGTTCTGTTCAAAATTCAGCCAGCCCAGACGGTCAATGCGTTGTGCTTCGGCTTTGAGCGTCGTGCAGAGTTTTTTCCATGCGGCGGCGTGCTCTCGGAGTTCTTCTTCGGTTGAGCCTTTTCTGTAAAAGTTTTCCCAGAAATAGAGATAACTTTTCATCATTTCCGGTTCTTTGGAAACGCTCAGACAGCCCTGTGAAGCAAACATATCCTCTACGTTCAGATGTTCCGTGAACGGAATATGCCGTAACCATGCACATTTTTTATCGGGCTCAAACTGTTTTGTTACCGAGTCAAACGAATAACGTGCCGCCGAGGTTCTGAACGTATCCAACCAACCGCTGATGCGTGTTCTGTTGCGTTCGATGAGTGTAAAGGGTATTGCACTGCTGTTGATACTGTGCATATATTCACGCAGTTTCTGCATGGTCTGTCCTGCACGGGGAGAAGTGAGGAGAGTACAGGACACGATGCGGTCTTCCGACAGGTTGCTGAGTTTTTCCGCGATGGGCTCCAGATGTGCCTTTTCGCATTTTTCCGCCGTGAGAACAAGATGAATGCGTGTCTGCAGATTGTGTCCGTCCATAACGGAAACTGCAAAGTCCAGCAGTTGTGCGGCCAGATCGCCGTCGCGTTTAATATCCTCAAGGTCAACGATATACGTCACGTGGGCGGGATTGAGCAGCAGGCAGGACGCCACGTTCTCAAAGCGGTTTTCATGTGTCATTTCAAACGGTATACAGATACGCAAGGTCGTGGAATAGTTCAGAATAAAGGGGATGTTTTCAATGATCTCGTAATCCTTGCTCTTGAAATCGGTGTACGCCGCGGCAAGTCGGATGGGCTTAAAGAGTTTGTCCAGTTTGTCCAGATGCTCTTTTGCATCTTCTTTCCGTTCGGGATCTGCGTTGAGGATCAGCAGCAGTTTCTCGCGGTAATGTTTATAGGTTTTGTCGTTTTTTACGATGCGTTCCTGCGGATTCTGCAGGATATCCTGCAGGACGGTATAGTAGGAACTGAATGCCGCAAGAGCCTGCGGATTGCCCGTCAGTGCGGTTTTCAGTTTGCTTGCTTCTTTGTTTATCTGTGCAAGGTCGACCTTATTTGCATTTCTTTTGAGGGCACGGTGCAGAAGAACGGACATACGGTCAAGGGCGTCGAGTTCACGGAATGCAACCGTTTCCTCCAGGTCTTCTCTGTCCCACTGTTCGCCGCTTTTCCAGACGGGATTCTGCAATATACGGCCTGCCTGTCCCACCGTAATGCAGGGATGGCGGCGGTTTTTCTTGTCTTTCGTATCGTTGAACAGTTGAGAATATTCGTCCTCACGCATACCGCGCCAGCCGTTGCAGACGTTGTTGACGATCCAGCGGCGGTGTTCGTACAGGGCAAGTTCGTCCGCAGAACAAGTGCCTTTGCCCTCTCCCGACAGAAGTTCCGTAACTTTCTGCGTGGTGGCTTCGAGTTTGTTTTTATCCAGCTGAATGCCTGCACTGTGCAGTTTGTATTTCAGGGACAGCACGTTTGCAAGCGAACTGTTGAACGAATAAGCGGCTTTGAAACGGGCACGCTCTTTTTTTATATCAATATTCACCCGTCCGTTCCATACCAGATGCACGTTGAATGCGATGCGTTTGAGGAAGGCGTAATCGGGATGCGAGACCAGCACGTTCTGTACCCACACGGGATGCATTTCAACCGGCAGATCTTTGTATCCCGCAAGTCTCGTTTTTTTCGGCTCGCTGTACAAAACGTAATTGACAAGCGGTTTGCGTTTGCGGCTGCTCAACTTGGACACCATGATCGAATCGGACTGTGCAACGGCTTGGGCAATGCGGCGGTTGAAATCGTTTTCGCCCAATGCAATGAATGCATAGGAGAACGGCGTATAGTTTTCTCCGAGTACGGATATGATCTTTTCGATGTTCTTTTCTTTGTCGAGATTTCTTTTTTTCTCGGCATCGGTTTTTCCGAGGAAGCCTTCCTCGTCCAGTGTCAGGAAACGGATATTTCCGTAGGGTTCTTCCGATGCGGGAATGCCGTTGACGGTGAAAAAACGGGTAAAATCGGGACGAAGTGCCAGAAAACGCTCCTCGTCTTCTCTGCGGTTGGTGATAACGGTGATATTGAGATTGCAATTGCTGATCTGCGACATTTCAAACGCTACATCGATGAAGCGTTGGGCGTATGTACCGCAACCGAGCACCAGTACGTCAACGATGCCGTTTACGGCGTAATGATACAGCGGATAGTCGTACAGCAGGCACTGCATGGCACCCGTAGCACCCGTATCCACGGCACCGTCCCAGTATTCTTCACGCTCAACGGCGGTGGAAACAAGGGTCATGCCTTCTTCCGTGACGTTTGCACGTTGCATATCCGCTTCTAAATACCGAATCAGTGCATCCAGATTCTCAAGAAACTGCGATACGCTTGTAAACGCCTTGTGCGTGTCCGTGTGCAGACCGCGTACGAGACAGCCTTTGAGCAGATCCGTAAGACGGTCGTGTACGCCTGCCTGTGCATTGATCTCTGACCAGCGGAACAGGGCGGATTCGGCTATGCGGCTGTCGATTTCGTTAAACAGAGGATCGCGGTAGAGCCTGTCGGGACGGTCGGCTTCGGTCTCCTCCTCTTCTTCCGTGGTTTCGTTAAACACCACGGCATAATACAGCGTGGCTCCCAGTGAATACAGGTCACACGCACGCGTGGGCGTTACGGATCCGGGGACAGTCATTTCGGGGGCACGGAAACCGTCCGTACCTGCAAAACGGCACAGAGCGTCCGTTGCACGGTAGATCGCATTCAGGTCAAACATGGAGATCGTTTCGGTCAGTGCACGGCCGTCACGCATACGGATGCCGAAGTTGGCGGGTTTGATGTCCAGATGCAGAAGATTCTGCGTGTGCAGGGCTTTGATGCCTGTGGCGAGACTGCGGATGACCTTGAGCACGGTATGAAAATAATAGGCGAGGGTGCGGCTTGTGTTGTCGCTTTCACGGATGCTTCTGCGTACGGCTTTTCGCAGATCGGTCAGATAATCTTCAAAACTGACGAGCGTGTTTTCGCCTTCCGTCCAGATGTAATAGGTGAAATTGTTCGGATCGTGTTCGGGGGCTACGCCTTTGAATATCTGATAGGGTGTGATGAAATGCTCCGTTTGCGGGAGTTTTCGCACTTCATCAACGGTGACTTTATAGGTGATGAGGAAATCTTCGCGTGCTTTGTAAAAATTATCTTCTGCGGCGGTTCTTGTTCGCAGTTGATTTGCGTGGGTGCCGCCCTCCCCCGTTTCACGGTCAAGAGAAAATGCACAGCGAGGTTCCACTTCGCAAGCGGCTTCTTCCCGTTCACCGTCTTCTTTTCTTGCAAGGTCTACGGGGTAAAATTCCTTGAGCGTACCCAGGATAAAACGACCGTCATTGGTGCAACGGCGTGCTTTGTAGCATATACACGAGCCGCCCGCATTCATCACTTCTTCAATCAGAAACGTGTGGGGACTGCCGTTTTCACCCAAAAGCTGAATGCTGTCCCGCAGGGGTTTGCGGCCTGAAAGAATATCCGTTACTTCTTGTTGTGTTTCTTTTTTATCGATCATCAGATAAATCCTCCGTAGAAATCGCGGCAATAAAACTGCAGTCATCTGCGGGCTGCATTTGCTCAAGTGCGGTGGCAAAGGAGCCGAAATCCCGATTTTGTAACATCACACGCAGATCCGACCGCAGAAAGCAATTTACGTACATCATCTGCCATGCACCGTCCGTCATCAGCAAAAAATCGGATCGGGTTTTGTTTTTCAGAATCCGGATCTGTATACATTCCTCCGCACCCTGCGTAAGGGTGGTAACGCAACGGTTCTGTCCGTCCGTTTTTGCCGACGTCAGCGGTTGCAGGTCGTCCGTTTCCAGACAAAACACCTTGCTGTCACCCAGGGAAAAAATCATAACGTCACCGCTTTTTTTATGGCGGCACACAAAACTGAGGGTGGAGGCATAAGAGGTAAGTTCTTCTCCGTCTTTTTCAGCACGTTCACGCAACATCCGCCGCACGTAATTGAGAAGCAGGACACCTGCATATTTTTCTTTGCAGGCAAAGAAATAATCGCAGTCCTCTGACAGAATGCTGCATACGGCACGGCACGCAAGTTCGGCACCGATATGGCTGTTTTTGCACGACGATACGCCGTCAGCGATCACGTGAATATCAATACGGGCATTGTTCTCGGTCAGAGTAAAGTCCTGCATGGGGGTCTGTTTTTCTCTGTGGTAAGATCCCGTTGTCTGAAAAATAAAGGAATTGATAAGGAAACAGTCCTTTCACATGGAAGATAGAATTTGTGTCAGAAGGGGTGAAAAACTGTATTTCGGTGCGTAGGTATCACGGTAAGCAAGGAAGCATATAAAAACATCAAAAATGTTTTTAGGATTGACGGGTTGGTAGCCTGCATCAACCAGACACGCATTGATGCCGCGGTAAGGCTCATCAAAATCGGCATTGCTGTAAACGCCGAAAGAAAAACCGTTGCAGAATTCTTTGTAATATTCGCTGAACGTACGTTTTTTCTGTCTGTGTTCCGGAGATTTGGTAACGAGATACATATAGTACAGCACCAGCAGAGCCGTGCGGCTCGTGTCTGCCTGCCTGAACTGTTCTCCGTAGTCAACGAACATACACAACCGCTGTTCCATGTACGTGAGCAAAGCACAGAACTGCGTATCGTCCGCATATTTTTCCAGCCATTGATCGCACACGGTCTGATTATACGCCTGTACCAGTGCATCGTATTCACGAAGCATCAGATGACGGATCATGGTATATTTATCCGTTTCGGTGACTCTTGCGTTTCCGACCTGCGGTGCGGTAAAATTGCAGGTCTCATACCGTTCACAGTCGATCGACGGAACGAAGCGGTATACGTTTATATCCGCATAGACCGCACATTCGGCACACGCCTCTTTGCAAATCGGTTTTCCCTGTTGCGGACAGTCTTTTGTGTTTATACTTTTACATTTGCTTTGCGGATCAAAGGTCGATTGCTTGAAACGGGCGTACTGTTCGCAATACGTGCAATGGTTGCGGCAGGTTGCATTTTTTGTAATCAGTGAAAGGGCTCTCACCTTGTCAATGATCATTTCACGCAGATTTCTGACAGAATCGGACATATCTTTGTCTGTCGGCACGCCGCTTGTGGCTGTGCTTGCCCGTCCGACGTCAAAAAAGATCTCGTTGAGATACAGATACAATTCCGAACAGAACTCAAAAGCCGTACGGTTTTCGTTGTTTACGGTCGTATATGCACCCGTTCTTTTACAGTCGTAGTTTTCAATAACCCATTCGCGGAAGGTATCTTCATCACGGCACAGGATCCGTTCCAGCAGATCCGTTTTGTATTCCGCCGATAACTTCTCGCTGTCAAACGAAAAGTCCTCATCTTCGTTTTTTACACCTTCGCATTGTGATGCACAGTACTGTACCGTCGCAAACGCCTGTTGCAAAAACTGCAGATGCGACGTACGATCGGCACTGTCAGGCGGGAGTTCTGCACTTTCACGCATTTTACGCACGATGTAATACAAAAAGATGATCTCAAAGAAATTTTTATAGTTGATGCCGTAGCCGTCAACCATTTTTTCTTCGGCGGTTGCCTTTTCTCTGCCTATGTAGTTTATGATATTATCGTTATAATAATCTTCAAAAAGGTTGATGCGGATGTCCGTGTTTTTATCCGGCTCTGCCGCATCGGAAAAACAGAACGTCATATCGAAAGCGAGTGCATACAGATACAGGTATTCTCTCGTTTTTTTCTGACTGTCAAAATATCCCTGTGCCAGTTTGCAGGCAATGTCGGCAATTTCCGAGCCGTTGCCGCCCTTTGTTTTTTCCTGACAGGTATCTTTGCGATTGTCAAGTTTTGTTTTTTCCGTCTTTTTCAGTTTTTCGGCGTAATCTTTTTTATCAATGCCTTCTTCCAGCATCCGCAGACCGCACAGCATTTCTTCACTGACCGCTATGCTGTACTGAATCTTGCGTGTCCTGTCTGAGATGAATATAGCATTGAATTTGATCGTTCCGGTAAGGGGGGAATTATTTTTGCACAGATATTTTGTTTCGGGTTGCGTGAGAAGCGGATTGTCCGGCGTGACCGTCAGATTGTCCGCATAATATTTGTCAAGTGTCGCCATGCGGATGAAAAACGGATAGTCTTCAATTGCAGGCGGACAGTTTTTCAGTTCTTGTCTGATGGCCGCTTCCAGTTTTTCCGCATCCTCTTTTTTGCCTGTAACCGCAGGCAGGATCATCTGCGTCACGTCCTCGCGGAAACAGTCTGCAAGCAAGACGGCATTTGCAAAATCGGCACCCTGCTTGCAGACGGACGGTGCAAACACACGCAAAACCAGTTCCCTGATAACTGCGGTGGCTTTCACCAACACGCCTCTCTGGCTGACGACGGCACAGACGTTTGCTTTCCACTTGTTGTCGGCACCGTTCCCTTTGTTGAACAGTTGCATGAGTGTTTGTGTGTCGGCACAAACTGCCGCTTTTTCAAAATCACCGCCGTATTCATTTTGAACCAACTCTGCGACGGTCTTGCACGCATAGGGGGTTTTTTCAAACCAACCGAATCTGTAAATAAACTGACGGAGAATACGCACCTGCGTGGGCTCGTTGCGTTCGTTCCCGTTTTCGTCAAAAAGCAGTTTTTCATCGATCAGACGTTCGGTAAGACGTGTCATATAGTCCGAAGAAGATCTGTATTGCGTATACAGTTCGTGCAGTTTATCAATAAATCTTTGCTCCACCGCATTTCTGTCGGGCAGGGCAGGAATGTATTTTTCGTATGCATCCAAAGCATTTTCCACTTTTTCCGGATCCGCAAAAGAGGTCATCAGGGCAACCGCACGGCCGTTTGCATCGTGATGATCCTGCACGTAAGCAGGTGAAGCATTCGTCAGGATCGTAAATAAACTGCGGTGCGGCTCCATCATACCGTCAGGGGCATTTGTCGCAACACATTCACGCAATTGTAGCATGGCTTCACAGGCATCTTCTCTTGTGTAAAAAATATCGCCCAGTTCACCGTGCAGTTGCGATTGCGTAAAGGCAAGAAACGCGGTGAAGGCAGGGAGGTTGCGTTTTTTTGACATAAACAATGCTCCTTTGTATACTTATTCAATTTATTTTATCATAACTGCACGGGTATTTCAACAAAAACCGACCACCGTCCGCAAAATAACCGCAAAAACGGGAAAGGTAAATCATAATTTACATAAATTGCAGCATTACAAAAAACGCAGAAACGAACCGTGCGATTCATTTCTGCGTTTGTTTTGTTTCGTTTGCGGTTTATACTTTTCCGCTTTTTGCACCCTTTGAACCGCCGCCCGAAGTGAAACTGCGGTCAATGGAGAGAATGTTGGACTCAAAGGAATACACGAACGATTCCTCTTTTCTGCGGCGTTTGAGGGCAAGTTCGATCATGCGGTCAAGAAGGACCGGATAATCCACTCCGACGGGTTTCCAGAGATAGAACGAAAGCGAGCCGGGGATGGTGTTGATCTCGTTGAGATAGACCTTGTCGGTCTCTCCGTCGATCATGAAGTCGATACGCGAAACACCGTTGCAACCGAGTGCCTGAAACGCTTTGACCGCCATGGTGCGGATCTCCTCGCGGCGTTCGGGGCTGATGTCTGCGGGGATCTTACGGGAAAGGCTTGCCATACCGGCACCCTTGGAGCCGCTACCCTTTGCACCGCCTTTTGCACCGCCGAGTTTTCCGCCTTTTGCACCGAGTTTTCCGCCTTTTGCACCGCCGCCGCTGCCGCCTGTGTATTTGTCGGCAAAACTGAGGATCTCATCCGTTTTCAGCGGCTGTTCGCATTCGCTGGCTTCGGCTTCGTCCACGTCACCGAGCACCGAACAGTTGATCTCGGTCAGATCGGTGATGGCACGTTCCACGAGCAGTTGCGGTGCGTAACGGAAGGCATCGTCAAGGGATTTCAGCAAGGCTTTGCGGTCTTTGGCAAGGCTGATGCCGACGCTTGAGCCGAGGTTGACGGGTTTGACGATCACGGGATAGCTGAATTTGGCTTCACAGGCATCGAGAATCTTTTCGGGTTGTGCAAATTCAATCACGTTGATACGCAGACAGTCCAGAACGGGTACGCCTGCCTGCATGAGCACGGTCTTCATGACGTATTTATCCATGCCCACGGCAGAGGAAAGCACGTCACAGCCCACGAAGGGAAGACCGAGGGTTTTTAAGTACCCCTGCAGTGCACCGTCCTCCACGTTCGTGCCGTGTACGATGGGGAAGGCAACGTCAATGTTCGTCAGCACGTTGTTGCCGAAGCGTTTGAACGGATACCGCAGAAGTTTTACCTTGTTGCCGTCCTTGATGAACACGCAACGGGTGCATTTCTTGAGAAGTGCGGGAATATCGCGGTAGGATTCAATGAATCCCGCATCGGGGCCGGTGTAGAATTCATTGTTTTTGGTCATGTATATGGGGTAAATATCGTATTTATCCGTATCCAGAGAGGCAACCGCCTGCAATGCGGAGATAACGGATACTTCGTGTTCAACGCTCATTCCGCCGAACAAAACGGCAAGTTTGATCTTCATATCGTTATTTCTCCTCTCTTAATAGTTATCGGGCAGATCGTTCTCAAGCAGAATGATCTTTTGCTTGTCTGCGGAGATGCCGTATACTTTCTGCATACCGTCCAAAAAATCGTCGGTCACATAGATCTTGCTCTCATCAAAGCCTTCGAGCTTGAGGCCCTGCAGAATGGGAAGGCTCTGCTTTTTGCCGACAAGCACCACGAAGTCGCAAACTTTTGCCGCCTGCTGACCGAAGGTGCGGTTGCATTCTTCTTCCATTTCGCCCAATTCCACCATGCCGGGAGTGACGAGGATCTTCATGCCGTCCATGCGGCCGAGGGTTGTCAGTGCAGCTTTACAGCCTGCGGGGTTGGAGTTGAACGCATCGTCGATGATGGTGCAACCGTTCTTTTCCACGATCTCCATACGGTGTTTGACGGGTTCAATGCGGCGTACGGGCAGTTTCATTTCTTCCATCTTCATGCCGAAACCTGCGGCGGCGGCAATGGCGGCCGTGATGTTCAGCACGTTGTGATCGCCGAGCAGTTTCGTGGTGAAGCGGCACTGTTCGCCGTCGGGAGAAATCACGGTAAACTGCGTGCCGTCGGGTGTGACGGTGATGTCGGCGGCTCTCCAGTCGCAATCGGCATCAAAACCGTAGGTGATGTACTTATGTTTGGGCGGATTTTTGCGGATGGCTTCGTTGTCGAAGTTTACGTACAGTCTGCCGTGTTCGGGCAGTGCGTCTGCAAGTTCGTATTTGGTCTTGCGGATGTTCTCAACCGAGCCGAAGGATTCAAGGTGCTGTTCTCCCAAAGCGGTGATGATACCGTGGTTGGGATGCACGATGTCGCACAGTTCCTTGATGTCACCCACCCATTTTGCACCCATTTCGCAAAGGAAGATGCGGTGCATGGGAGTAAGATCGCCGCGGACGGTCTTGACGATGCCCATGGGCGTGTTGAAACTTGCAGGGGTGACGAGGGTTTCTTTCCATGCACGCAGGATGGTGTAGAGATAAAACTTGACGCTGGTCTTTCCGTAAGAGCCCGTGATGCCGATGGTATCCAGTTCGTCAGAGGAGGCCAGCATACGTTTGGCTTCTCTCGTGTAGCGGGCGTTGATGCCTTTTTCCATGGGCTGATTCAAGCCGTTGCCCAACAGAATGAACAGCGGACAGAGGGCTACGTTCAGAGCAATGATGCCGAATGCGGAAAGATAGTTTTCGGTGGTCAGTGCCCAAAAGGACAGAGCCATGCAGATCGCATACAATCCCACGGTGGTGGCAGTCATACGCTTGACACGGGGTGTCCACACAAGCGGTTTTTTGGCTTTCGTCTTGCGGTTTGCAGGCAGAACGGCACAGTACAGGATGTTCACGACAACTGCCGCGATCACGGGGAATACTTCACCGTTTACAAACCAAAACAGTGCCGCTACGGGCAACAGCAGGACGTTGACGGTGTATTTTGAAAAATTCTTTTTGAACCATGCAAGCTGTGTATCGGTACGGTAACCGTTGAGCTGGAACATATGCAGATTGCTCAACGTCATGCGGAACACTGCATAGTAACCGAGCAGAATGCCCAGACCGTATAAGATTTGCAGAATACTGTTCATTTTTTATCTCCTTTTCAGATATTCAGATATGCTCGCAGAATGTTTGCAAACTGAACGGGATTGTCAAGGAATGCAAAGTGTGTGCATCCGTGCATCACGGCAAGCCCCGCGTTGGGAATCAGTTCTTCCATTTTTTGACCGTCCGACAGCGGTGTTGCGGTGTCGAGATCGCCCCAGATGAGCAAGGTTTCCTGCTTGATGCCTGGCAACAGGTCGGTCAGGTCTTCGTTGACCACTTCCACCAGAATTTTACGCATCAGCGGCGAAGCGGCACGGTAGTCAGCGGAGCCCGTCATGCTCTGCAGTTTTTCCACCAGACCGGGGAAAGGCTTGAGCAGTTTTTTACCGATGTGACTTAACTGTTCTTTTTGTTGCTGTGCGGCACTCTTTTCGGGACGGATGCCTGCCGCATCGGTGAGAATGATCCTGTCGATCGCAAAGGGCAGATTTTTGAGGTTGGCCATTTTGATAATCACTCTGCCGCCGAACGAATGGCCGAGCAGGATTACTTTTTTAAGTCCGAGGGCGGCGATGAATTTTACCGTGAATGCGGTGTAATCGTCCACCGTCCATACCGCAGGCGGTTCGGGCGTGCCGCCGAAACCGGGAAAATCAAGTGCGTACACGCTGTATTTTTGTGCAATGACCTGTGCACAGTTCTCAAACAATTTTGCATTGGCACCCCAGCCGTGCAGCATCACAACGGCTTCGCCTTCACCCGTTTGCAAATAGTTTACGGGAATGTTATCTATGTTGACCGTCAAAAGGATCCTTCCTTTCCGTAATAAAAAAATCGATAATTACTTAAAGTATAGCATAGATTGTTTTCAAATTCCATATTTTTTTATTTTTTATTTCAACTTTTTAACAGAATGGCGGGTTGTATGTATAATATATTAGGATATATACAAAATTACTTGACTTTTTGTGATTATTTTATGTAAAATAGATAAAGTAAAAGGAGGGGATGAAAATGAAAAACATTATAATCGCCGGAGCAGGCATCGGCGGTCTTGCAGTGGGTGCCTTGCTTGCAAAGGACGGATACAACGTAACGCTGTACGCTGACTGTGACCCGGATTGCCACGGCTATAACTGGGAGGACAGTCTGAACGTACGTCTGCTTGAGGAATTTACGGGGGTTCATCTGCAGGAGCACGAAAAAGGCGTCCTGCCGAACAACCGCTATTTCAGCCCCGATGAAAAAACGCCCGTAGAGACCGATTACGGCGAGAACCCTCCCACAAAAACGGAGCGGCGGTTGCTGTCCCGTCTTTTAATAGGTTATGCGGCACAATGCGGTGTGCAATTTGTCTGGAATACAAAAATTACGGGTGCCGTCACACAGGAAGGACGGGTGATCGGTATTACTACGGACAGTTCGGTGCTGTATGCGGATCTTGTGGTTGATGCCTGCGGGGTTGATTCCGCCGTACGCAAAAGCCTGCCTGCCGAATGTAAGATCGAACAGAACTACGCTACGGGTGAAGTGTTTTACGCCTATCGAGGCATCTACAGCAAATGTGCTGAGACCGAACCCGATGCCCATCCGTATGAAATCTATCTGATGCACTGCGGTGAGCCGGGAATGTCGTGGCTCATCAACGAAGAAGATACGGCCGATATTCTCATCGGACGCTTTGTTCCCTTTGATATGAACAAGGTCAACGGGATCGTGGCACAGTTCAGAGAAAGACGTCCTTTCGTCGGAACGTCGCTTTTACGAGGCGGTATTTTCGCAAAGATCCCCGTACGCAGACCGCTTGCAAAGGCTGTTTGCGACGGCTACGCCGCCATTGGTGACAGTGCCTATATGACCTATCCCATGTCGGGTTCGGGGGTGGATCTGTGCATCCGTGCGGCACGGCTTCTGCACCGGGCGATCCTTGCGGATGCGGACGGCGTATTCTCCGTACAGACACTCTGGCAGTATCAAAGGGAATATATCCTTAACCACGGTGCCTCGCTCGCAGGCGTGGATATTCTCAAAAACACACTTCTCAATCTCAAACCCGACCAACTGGACTGGTTGTTTGCCAACCGCATCATCAGTGAAAGCGATCTCGGGTCGGCAGGTTCTCAGGTCGGATCAAAAGAGATGATCGGCAAGGTCATGCGCGGTTTTCCGCGTTTGCCGACTCTGCTCAAAGTTGCCAACGCGGCACTCGGCGGCGGCAACGTCGAAAAGGTGTACCGCAGTATTCCCGAAACGTATTCCGATGAGGCTTACGACAAATGGAAAGCAGCCGTAGATAAAACCGTTGTTCCGCTCAAACGGTAAATATATTGCTTTTTTTGGAATCATAGGGGTATGAATCAGTCCTTGCAAAAATACTGTTTCAGGAGGAATTGAATATGAAGAAATGCAAAAAGATGATGGCTGTTTTGTTGGCAGTCTTACTGCTTTTGTCCTGTTGCTCGGTGCCGTCGTTTGCCGTCAGCGGCAATATTCCCGAAGACGTCATCGCCGAGTCAAGTCAGGTGGCCGTCGAGATCGAACAGGAAGGCATCGTGTTGCTGAAAAACGAAGACAATACCCTGCCGCTTGCGGGGAAGAAGGTCAACGTTTTCGGTGCGGCATCCGTGGTACCTTTTATGGGAGGTGCAGGCTCGGGTGCGATCAGCACGCACGATCCCGTATATCTTTACGAAGCTCTTGATGAAGCGGGCATTGCGTACAATACTCAACTGATGGAGTTGTATGACGAAAATTGCGGCGGACAGGAGATTCCCAGAAGCAGCAGTACCGTGCTCAACAACCTTGTACAGTTGCTGTTTGCAAAAAGTTCGATCAATGAAATGGATCCCGATAAACTTACCGATTCCGTGATGGAAAATGCAAAGGCGTTTTCGGACACCGCCGTGATCGTGATCGGCAGAACCAGTGCGGAAAACTCCGATCTTTCTCCCGAAACGCTGCAGCTGAGCGAAAATGAAAAGGCAACGGTGGAAAAGGTTGCACGTGCTTTCCCGGAAGTGATCGTGCTGTTTAACATCGGCAATATCATGGAAATGGGATTTCTGGATGAATATGAAAGCATCAAAGCCGCCGCGATCGTATGGATCACGGGTGAATTCGGTCTGCGTGCGGTCGGTCAGGTGCTCAGCGGTGCGGTCAACCCCTCGGGCAGACTTGCCGACACCGTCGCATACAGCATTTACGATCATCCCTCCACGCAGAATTTCGGTACCTACAAATACGAGGGCGGCGAATACTACGTGGAATACATGGAAGGTATTTACGTCGGATACCGCTATTTTGAAACCTTTAACCGGGAAGCCGTGCAGTACCCCTTCGGCTACGGTCTTTCCTACACCACGTTCCGAAAGCAACTGCTGTCTTACTCCGCTGACGGCGGTAAGATCACGGTCAATGTTAAAGTGACCAACACGGGCACCGTCAGCGGCAAGGACACCGTGCAGATCTATTACAGTGCACCTTACACGGGCAAGATCGAAAAGAGTGCGATCTGCCTTGCAGGATATGAAAAATCAAAACTGCTTGCACCCGGTGAAAGCGAAGTGCTGTGCGTGGAATTCGACGTCAGCGATATGGCGTCCTACGACCGCTTTGAGCATGAAGCGTGGGTGCTTGAAAGGGGCGATTATCGGATCATTCTCGGTGAAAACGTCCGTGAACACATTGATTCGTTTACCGTTACCCTCGATGAAGATGTTATCATCAAGAACGACGATGTGACGGGAACCGAGATCCGCAATCTCTTTGACCACGTTTATTCGGGATTCACCGTGCTTTCAAGAGCCGATGCCGAAAACACCTATCCCGCGGCAAGAGCACTTGTAAAAACGGATGCGATCAAACACGCGGACGATTATCCCGACCCTGTGAAAGAGGGCGAAGCACCCAAAATGGGCGTCCGCCATGAATCGGGCGTGATCACCCTGCAGGACGTATATGAAAACGAAGAACTCATGGAACCCTTCCTCGATCAGCTCACCCTCGATGAACTGACACATCTTGCCACCCACAGCGGTTATCAGACCTACGGCATTGAACGTCTCGGCATTCCGCAGACATGGGACAACGACGGTCCGTCCTCTGTTAAGGGTGCACACGGCATCACCTATACCGACTCCGGCACGGCGTATCCCTGTGCGACTGCCATTGCCTGCACGTGGAACAAGGAACTTGCATACAAAATGGGCGACAGTGCGGGCAAGGAAGCGAGAAGCATCGGCACGGATATCTGGTATGCACCCGGTGTAAACATTCACAGAAACCCCATGGGCGGCAGAAACTTTGAATATTTCTCGGAAGACCCCGTGCTTTCGGGCACCATGGGTGCACAGATCATCGACGGTGCGTGGAATCAGGGCCTTGTCACCACCGTCAAGCATTTCGTGATGAACGATCAGGAAACACAGCGTGCAGGTATTTTTACGTGGGCAGACGAACAGGCCATGCGTGAGATCTATCTCAAGGCGTTTGAAATTCCCGTCAAGGAATCCGCATGCCACGGCATCATGTCCGCTTACAACCGCCTGGGCACGGACTGGTGCGGAGCCAGCAGTGAACTGCTCATTGACCTGCTTCGCAACGAATGGGGCTATGACGGCTACGTGGTATCCGACTATTCCAACAACTTCGTCGGCAACGGTTACATGAGCCCCGTGCTTGCCGTTTACAACGGCAACGATACCATGCTCACGGGCGTATGGTTTTTGAATATGCCGTCTCACCTTGCGGCGGTCAAGGCACAGTACATGATCGATCCCGTCGGATTCGGTACGGCTCTGCGTGATTGTGCACGCAACGTTGTGACCGTAAAAATGAAGACCAAGGCATTCCTTGCGCCCGGCTATTTTGAGGATGACCCCGACCTTACCATCCCGCTTTCGCAGTGGGATTACACCGAACGCCCCGTCCGATCGGTCATTGTGTGTCTGCTCACCAACCTCGTCAACATCATCGTCATGCTCGTCAGAATCCTGATCGACTGGGGATTCTGAGCGGTCGATCGGAATCAAACATAAGATCGCAAATCCCGTAAAACGGAATAATTTACCCCAAAAACCAACCTCCCTGTCCGAGCAAACAGGGAGGTTTCTGTTGTGTTATACGCCGAATAATTTTTTCAGTTTTGACAAAAACTTACCGCCGGCAGGTTTTTTCTGCAGATCGGAGATTCTATTCTGCACATATTGCAGATCACTGCGGTATAGTGAATCTCGCGGAAAATCTGAAACCAGTTTTCTGCATATTTCCAACGATTCGTTGTAGTATTTCAGCGCTTCATCAATCTTATTTTGTGCTTGCAGAATGTCGGCAACCCTGTTGAGCGATACCGACAGATCGTATTGGTATTCGGGATTCTCAGGGAAGTCTGCCGTGAGTTTTCTGCGAATTTCCAACGATTCGTTGTAGTATTTCAGTGCTTCATCAATCTTATTTTGTGCTTGCAGAATGCCGGCAACATTGTTGAGTGAAACCGACAGATAGCGGCGGTATGCGGGATTTTCGGGGAAGTCTGCCGTCAGTTTTCTATCAATTTCCAACGATTCGGTATTGTATTTCAGTGCTTCATCCGGCATATTTTGTGCTTGCAGAATGCCGGCAACCCTGTTGAGCAAAACCGACAGTTCACGGCGGTATTGGGGATTTTCGGGGAAATCTGCCGTCAGTTTTCTGCGGATATCCAACGATTCATTGTAGAGCCCCAGTGCTTTATCCAATCGTTTTTTTTCTTCTAGAATGCCGGCAACAATGTTGATTGAATCCGACAGATCGCGGCGGTATTCTGGATTATCGGGGAAGTCTGCTGTGAGTTTCCTTGCAATGTCCAACGATTCATTAAACAGAGCCAGTGCTTTTTTCAATTTTTTTTGTTTTTTCAGATTGCCGGCAACTTTGTTGAGTAGAAAAGACAGAGCACTGCGATATCTAGGATTTTCGGGAAAGTTTTCCGTGAGTTTCCTTGCAATTTCCAACGATTCGTTATACAACGCCAAAGTTTTGACGAAATCTTTTTTCTCTTGCCAAATGTATGCAAGCTGAACGAGTGAAAACGAAAGATGAAGTCGGTATTCGGGATTCTCGGGGAAGTCCGTCGTGAGTTTTCTTGCAATTTCCAACGATTCGTTATACAACGCTAAAGCTTTGTCCCAATCTTTTTTAGCATTCCAAATGTCGGCAACTCTAGTGAGAAAAATTGACAGTTCGCGGTAAAATTTGGGATAATTGTGTAAGTTCGCTGCCAGTTTCCTGAACATATCCAAAGATTCGGTGTACAACTCCAATACTTTGGCCAAATCACTTTGTGTTTGAAGCATTTTGCTGAATTTGTTGAGTGTAATTGTTACATCACTGCAAAATTGTGGAGATTCTTTGATCAGCATTTCGGACGTTTGCAGAAGTATGTTGAACGATTCCCTAGAGTTCGCAAACGCCTTCTTTATTTCCAACACACACCAATATTTGTCAAAAGCAACAAGATGGTTTCGCATTCCTTTTAAGTTTATTTCATTTGCTGCAAAGATCCACAATAATTCTTCGCTGAGTTGCAAAGCAGTTGCCAATTGATATTGTTCAAGCAGTTTATCGGTTTTGTTTTTCATTGCATCGATCAGTGTATCATCCGCTGTGGCGGTTTGGTATGCATCCTGCAAATTTGCTTTTCGAAGGAGCAAAGTGAGATTGCACAAGAGGTATTCATCAAGATTGTCCACACCCGTCTGATACACGGCATAACTGCGGTTTGCGAGATTCACAAGTCCGTCCTGCGTGATGCTGCGGAACTCGCCCGTTTTGTTGAGCCATTCACCGAACGAACGGTGGAAGGTCTGCAAACAACCGTCGGTTTCCGTCAACAGTGCCGACAGCGGCAAACGGAATGCGTGCAGATCGTTTTCGTCCCAACCCATGAGTGTTTTTAAGGTTTCCACGGGAATCGGGGACGGTGCGGCAACGATCATACCCAAGGGATCCCGCCAGAAATCGGTGTAATGATAGGTCAATCCGTCCTTGTGGTATGTAAAGTCTTTGCGTTTCATGCTGAAATGGAACAAGTTGTCCATGCCCTGCGGCAGGTCAGAGGTCAGAAGGTCGAGATCGCCTTTCTTTGCTTCTTCCAATAAGATCGGGCAGATCTCCTCGGCATACAGGAACACGCCCTCACTTGCATGGAGTAGGCGTTGCAATGCCGCTTCACGGTCGGATTGACGGTCAAGCAGGTCGTGAAGATGCAATTCGTAATATTCGCGGATGTCCGCTTCGTTGTGTTCGCTTTCTTCCGCAAGGTCAATGTGCGGATAGATTTTGAAACGCTCGGTGATGTGCGGCTCTTTGCGTGCAGTAATGAGAATACGCAACCATGGCGGCAAAAGGGAAATGTAATCGCTGATAAAGCCCGCCATTTCATCACCTTTGGCTTCGTCAAGGGCATCAATGATGAGCATCATCGGGGCACGGTTGCCGTTGATGCAAAGGCTCAAAGGCTGTGCAATCAGACGGTCAAAGCGGTCACGCCTGGTGCCCGTGTCAAAATGCGGATCATCAAAAAGTTTTAAGAGTTGTCGGCGGTAATCGGGCAAACGCATGGCGAGTTTATAGGCCAACCACGTGATGATCTTGTCCGTGTCGCTGAACTCGTCGCTCTGGTGATTGCAGGCAAAGGATGCCGCAACATGGGGATTGTAGTGCTGTAAATGGGCACTGAACATGGATTTACCCGCACCGGGTTTGCCGTAGAGCATCAGAACGGGTTTGGCATTTGCATCCGTGATCCACGCATTCACCATGTCCGTCAGCCATGTTCTGCCGACCATTTTTGTACGCAACAGGCGGTTGAGCCTCGGCTGTTCATAAGAAATCTCGGGCAATGCCAGTTTTTTGCGAAGTAAACTCAATTCGTTGTTGTACTGTGTCACCTCGTCGCTGTCAAGCATGGCAATGATGCGGTCTGCCTGTCGGTCGATGTATTCCGCGAAGGCTTCTTCGCCTTTTTCTGCAAATTCATGGTAATTGCTCATGTCTGCCCATTGGTATTCCGTTACCAACGCAGGCGGTGTAAACGTGTTTGACCTTTCAAGCAGAACGGTCTTGATCATGCCGTGTTTGCTGGAAAGGGCAATCGCGAGTTCGTCTAAACACACGCCCTTTTCACGGGCGGAATACTGACTTAAAAACGCAAGCACACTGCGACTGTTGAGAATGCCGTCGGTGATACGTTCACGCCAGTGGGAATAATTTGTAATATCCCGCTTGTCGATCCAGACCTTGATGCGACCGCCTGTTTTTTGCATGATGGTATCTGCCAACCGTACCACAAATTCCTGATGCGTGTCGTGGCCGTAACTGAAAAAGATCTGCATGGCAAGTTTGCCGGCACTGTCACCGTATTCAAGTTCCGCAATACCGTTGCACACGGGACAAAATCCACTCATGGATCCTTCAAATTTACGAACGTCGGTACTTTTGCATCTTGCACATCTCATAAACAAAACTCCTTTATGAAATACTGTTTTTATTTTACATATTTTTGCATTCTTCGTCAACAGAAAACTTTTTTCCCGTTTCTATTATATCCGCCGCCGACGGTCTGCACCAAGGGGGTAAAACAAAAACCGCCCGGTAAAGGACGGTTTTTTTGTGTAAGGTTAAAGAATGTGAAAACGGTTGCTTGTTATCTCTGGATTCTGCCCGAGCCGTCGCCGCCTGCGAGTTTTTCAACTTCTGCGACGGTCACCATGTTGTAGTCGCCTTCAATGGAGTGCTTGAGGGCACTTGCCGCGACCGCAAACTCCACAGCCGCCTGCGTGCTCTTGCCGTTGAGCAGGGAATAGATCAGGCCGCCGCCGAAACTGTCACCGCCGCCGACACGGTCGATGATGTGCAGTTCGTACTTTTTGGAGAAGCAGTATTCATCGTCTTTGACGTTGTAAAGCATGGCACTCCAGCCGTTGTCAAACGCGGAATGGCTTTCGCGAAGGGTGATCGCAACCATTTCGAAGCCGAATTTGTCCGCCAGCTGACGGGCAACGCTCTTGTAGCCTTCGCGGTTGATCTCGCCTGCGTAAATATCGGTTGCTTCCGCTTCGATGCCGAATACGTCCTTGGCATCTTCCTCGTTGGAAATGCACACGTCCACGTACTGACACAGATCGGTCATGGCTTCTCTTGCCTGTTCGCGTGTCCAGAGTTTGCCGCGGTAGTTCAGGTCGCAGGAGATTTTGATGTTTCTCTTTTTGGCGGCAATGCAAGCCTGTTTGCAGATGGCAACGAGGTTTGCACCCAATGCAGGGGTGATGCCCGTGAAATGGAACCACTCGGCACCGTCAAAAATGCTGTCCCAATCAAAATCTTCGGCACCGGCTTTCTGAATGGCGGAACCTGCACGGTCGTAAATGCACACGGAACCTCTCTGGGAGGCACCTTTTTCGTTGAAATAGATACCCACACGTTCGCCGCCGCGGACGATCTTTGAAGTGTCCACACCGTAACGGCGAAGGCTGTTGACAGCCGACTGACCGATTGCGTGGGCGGGAAGTTTGGTGACGTACGCTACGTCTACGCCGTAGTTTGCAAGCGACACCGCCACATTGGCTTCGCCGCCGCCGAACGTGAATTCCACGTGGTCGCACTGCACGAAGCGTTCATAGTTATAGGGTTGCAGACGAAGCATGAGTTCGCCGAACGTAATGACTTTTGCCATTTTTATATCCTCTTTTCGGTTGAATTTGCGTTATCAGAAATTGTTGCCGTTCCAGCCCCAGTTTGCATAACCCGTGTATTTGACATACACGCGGTCGGGGGCGATGCCCAGACGGTCTGCGAGAATCCTGCACACGTCCGCGGTCATTTTTTCGCTTGCCGGGGCGTTCACACTGCCGAGCAGTTCCACGTCTACCATGGCGGTGTCGGCACTGTTGTCGCCGCGGAACCACATACGGGTATTGTCCTCAACGGCAACCATCAGCCATTGCTCGCTTTTGCCGGGGAAGTTTTCGATCGCTTTGCCGAAATCGGCTTTGAGTGCATCCGCCGTCTGATCGGATACTTTCGCTGTGGTCGTTACTTTAATGTAAGGCATTGCTTATCTCCTTATCGGTCAAATGCCGCTTTGCGTGCTTCGGCACACAGGGCGGTGATCTTTTCAAAATTGCCTGCCGCAATGTCCGCTTTCGGGCATACCCAACTGCCGCCGACGGCATGAATGAAGGGTGCATCGATGTATTCACGGACGTTCTGTGTATTGATGCCGCCCGTGGGCATGAATTTGATACCCACGAAGGGTGCGGCAAGGTTTTTCATGGCGTTCAGGCCCCCGTATACGTTGGCGGGGAAGAATTTGATGATATTAAGGCCGAGTTTGATCGCTGCGGTGATCTCGGTGGGCGTGACACAGCCGGGGGTTACGGCAATGCCGTTTTCAATGCACCAGCTGACGATCTCGGCATCAAAACCGGGGGAAACGATGAATTTTGCACCCATTTCGACCGCTTTTTTGCACTGTTCCATGGTCAGCACCGTACCTGCACCCACGAGCATATCCGGGCAGTTTTCGGAAACGGCTTTGATGGAATCCGCCGCAGCCGCGGTACGGAACGTGATCTCCATAACGTCAATGCCGCCCTTGAGCATCGCTTCGGCGGTGGGAACGGCGTCTTTTGCATCATCAAGCACCACGACGGGCACGATACCCGCACGGGCAAGTCTGTCAATAACTGTCATATATTTTTTCCTCCTGTTTTATACACCGCAATAGGCGGAGAAGCCTGCATCGATGGGCATAACGACACCCGTTACCGCACTTGCACTCCTGTCATCGCAAAGGAACAGCGTAGCACCGAGCAGTTCGCTTGCATCCACGTAGCGGTGGGTGGGTGTGCCGTTGAGAATTTTTGCCGAACGGGCGGTGGGAGTACCGTCTGCGTTGAACAGCAAGCCTCTGTTCTGTGCGGAAACGAGGAAACCGGGTGCGATCGCGTTGCAACGGATGCCCGTGCCTGCAAAATGGGTGGCAAGCCACTGGGTAAAATTGGAAATACCTGCTTTTGCGGCAGAGTAGGCGGGGATCTTGGTCAGAGGCGTGTAGGCGTTCATGGAAGAAATGTTGAGAATACAGCCTGCCTGTTTTTCGACCATATCCACGGCAAATGCCTGCGTGGGCAACAATGCACCCTGGAAATTGAGTTTGAATACGAAGTCAACGCCGTCCGCATCCAGATCGAAGAACGATTTTCCGCCTTCCTTGTGTTCGTGCTGGTATTCGTTGTCGGTGGTGGCACGCGGATTGTTGCCGCCTGCACCGTTGACGAGCACGTCGCATTTGCCGAGATCGGCAACCACCTGTTCGTGTACGGCTTTGAGTGCCGCAGGATCAAGCACGTTTGCTTTGTAACCTTTGCAGATGAAGCCTTCGGCGGTGAGTTCTTCCGCTAATTTCTGCACGGCTTCTTCGTTGAGGTCAAGGGCGGCAACCTTGGCACCGCACTGTGCAAAGGCTCTTGCCATGGCACCGCAGATGAGACCGCCTGCACCCGTGATAACCACTACTTTACCTGTATAATCCACTTTCAAAGGGAGATCGATCATTGTTTTATCCTCCTGTTGTTATTCAAGTTCAATCAGGCCGCCGTTGGCTTCGACAAGACCGTTGATGTATGCCGAGCCGAGTGCACGGTCAAACAGACCGTAACCGGGTTTGCCCGTTTCGCCCCAGATCATTCTGCCGTGGTCGGGACGGAAATACCCGTTGAATCCGGTTTCCACGAGGGCTTTTACGATGGCGTTCATATCCAGAGAACCTTTGGACGAGATGTGACCGCTTTCCTCAAACGAGGTGTCGGGCAGGATGCGGATGTTACGCAGATGCATGAAACCGATGCGGTTCATGGCTGAATACTTGCGTACGAGCGAGGGCATATCGTTTTTCGGATGGCAACCCAGAGAACCCGTGCAGAAGCAAAGGGAGTTTGCGGGGCTGTCGACGATCTTTAAGAAACGGTCAAGATTTTCTTCGCAGGTGATGATACGGGGAAGTCCGAAAATGGGGTAGGGCGGATCGTCGGGATGAATTGCCATGACAACGCCGCATTCTTCGGCAACGGGGATCACTTTTTTGAGGAAGTAGGCAATGTTTTCCCACAGACCTTCTTCACCGATCTCACCGTATGCGGCAATCAGTTCGCGTACCTGATCCTGCGTATAAGAGGAATCCCAGCCGGGCAGGTGAATGTCGTCCTTGAGGGGATCGAGCCCTTTCATCTGTTCCCAGTACATGACGAGGCTCGTGGAGCCGTCTTCCGCTTCTTTGTCAAGCTGTGTACGCGTCCAGTCGAACACGGGCATGAAATTATAGGTGACGCACTTGACGCCGTATTTTGCACAGCGGCGGATGCTCTCACAGTAATTTTCAATGTGGCGTTCGCGTTCGGGACGGCCGAGTTTGATCTCCTCGGTCACGGGGATGGATTCGACCACGTCAAACACAAGACCGTTTTCTTTGCAGCGGTCGGCAATGTATCTGATGCTTTCTTCGGGCCACACTTCACCGGGTTTCACGTCGTAAACGGCGGAAACGACGGAACGCATTCCGGGGATCTGGCGGATGTATTCCAGGGTAACGGGATCGCTGTCGCCGTACCAGCGGAATGAACTTTTCATGGAAAAACCTCCTTGTTGTATTCTTTTTTGAATCGGATTAAGAAATTATAAACATATAATTAATATCAGTTTAGCAAAATAAAATCATATAGTCAAGTTTTTACGTAAAAGACTTTGTTTTTGTTTAAAAAGAGATTGCATAATGAAAATAAAACGTGTATAATAAACTTAAAATAAATTCCAAAAGGAGAAAAACCATGAAAAAGTTACTCAGCATTTTTTTGGCGGTTCTGATGCTTGCAAGCTGTCTTATGCCCGTTCTGTCTGCATCTGCCGCGAAAGCGGACGAAAGCAAACTGCCTGTCATTTATATTGTCGGTAAGCAGAATACCCCCGTTTACAAACTGGATGAAAACGGCGATTTTGCACTGGACGAAAACGGCAACAGAATTGCGGTGGATAACGTGAACACCCCTATGGGTATGAGCCGCGGCGATTACATCAAATCGCAGCTTGAACCCGTGCTTTCCAAGTTGGGTCCTGCGATCATCACGAACAATTACGACGAGTATCTGGATGCTCTTATCGGTGCCGTGGCTCCCATTTATGAAGATCTGGTGCTCAACGGCAATGCAGAGGATCCCGACAGTGCCATCGACTGGGATTATTCCGTGCAGCAACCGTCCTACGGTGCAGGCGGTCTGAAATATTATTATTTCCGCTATGACTGGCGCTATTCTCCGTACGACATTGCAGATGAACTGCATCAGTTCGTTGAATACGTCTGTGAAAAGGAAGGCGTTGAAAAACTCAACATTCACGCCCGTTGTTACGGCTCCAACGTTGCAATGGCTTACATTGCAAAAAGTGAGGCGGGAATGTACGGTGATACGCCGTTCAGAATCAACAACCTGTGCCTGAATACCACTCCGTTGGACGGCTACATTGCCATCGGTGCACTGATGTCCGGTCAGATCGAATTTGATGCACAAAGCATGGACCGTTTTGTGACTTTTTATCTGAACAACAACGATCTGTTTGAGGATCCCATGACGGAAGATTTCATGACCGTTCTGATCTCCGTTTTCAATCAGGTGAAACTTCTCGGTCTGGGAACGGTTGCCATGAATGCATTTTATGACAGAATTGCAGAAGAACTGATCCCGCGTGCGGCACTCGTCTGCTACGGATCATTCCCGTCTTACTGGTCCATGATCGGTGCCCGTTATTACGATGCGGCAAAAAAGGCAGTGTTCAACACCGATGAACGCCGCACGGAATATGCCGTGTTTATTGAAAAACTTGACAACTATTTCAACCTTATCGGAGCCATCGAAGCCGAAACCGGCAAGCCGCTGTATGCATCCCTGCTCAAACGCTGTGAAGAAAACTTCGGTATGAAGACCGCCGTATTTGCAAAATACGGTTATGCAACCGTTCCGTTGTTTGAAGACAGCAACATCACCGGCGATGCAAGAGGTACGGTCACGGAACTGTCCCTGGGGGCGATCGGAACCGTTGTAGGGGAAACGTTTACCGACAAACAGATAATGCTGTTGCGTGCCGAGGATGATTACAACGAAAAATATCTTTCCCCCGATAAGAAGGTGTATGCAGGTACCTGCCTGTTCCCCGAAACTACGTGGTTCTCTAAAAATCTGTATCACGATCAGTTGACACAGATCGATCCCATTGCAACGGCGTTCTTCCTGAGTGACGGTCAGTTGACGGTGGACGATGAACGCTTCCCGCAGTTCCATGAATATATTGACGGACAGTTTGTCTGCGTGGAAGAAGAAGATTATACAAACGATCTCTGGTCAAACAATTTCTTTGAAGTATTCCGCCGTTTCTTTGAGAAACTGATTGCTTTGCTCAGAAATATGTTTAATTAAGGCACGGCTGTTGCCGTTCTGACATACGAATACAATATACGAAAGGGCTGTTGCTTTCAGGTCTGTGCCGAATGCAACAGCCCTTCCTTTTTCTTGCGGATAAAAATGTTGAAAAAAAGAGTTCGATACTGTATAATATGTGAATAAAGAACAGAACAAAGGAGCCGTCGATATGATCTCTTTCAACTGCAGTTTTTGCGGAAAACATTTGGAAGCGGAAAACCATTGCCGTTGTATGCCGTGTCCGATCTGCACGACAATCAATGACGTGCCGCAGACTTTCACTTCACAGCCTGCCGTATGGCAGAATTATAAAGCGGTGAAGAATCTGATCGCGTGCGGTGCCTGGCACACGGTCGGTGTGTTGTCGGACGGCACGGCACAGGCGGTCGGTTACAATCAGTTCGGTCAGTGTAACGTGGAGAATATGAGCAATCTGACTGCGGTTGCCTGCGGTTACAATTATACGGTCGGTCTGCGGACGGACGGTACGCTCACAGCCGTCGGCGGCAACGAAAACGGTCAGTGTGACGTTGACGGTTGGACGAATATTGTCCGTGTTGCCTGCGGACGGGATCACACCGTCGGCGTGCGTGCGGACGGTACTGCGGTGGCGGTCGGCAATAATTACTATGAACAGTGCGAAGTGTCGGAATGGACGGATATTGCCGATGTTGCCTGTGCGGAGAATTTTACCGTCGGGCTTAAAAAGGACGGTACGGTCGTTGTGACGGGTGACGGTTATTGTGCAGAGGATTTTCCTGCCGATGTGTGGAATCAGCTGACGGCGGTTGCCTGCAGCAATCTGCACGTGGTCGGACTGAAAAAAGACGGCACGGTGATCTGTGTCGGTGAAAATGAATACGGTGAATGTGAAACGCAGGACTGGTCGGATATGGTCGGCATTGCCTGCATGGACGGGGTGACGTTCGGACTGCATAAAAGCGGCATCGCGGAAGCGGTCGGTGATGAAGACGAACTCGACGGCGATCTGTTTGACGTGAACAACTGGAAACGTGTGATTGCCGTTGCCTGCGGTGAAAACTTTGCGGTGGGACTGAAAACCGACGGCAGACTTGTTGCGGCAGGAAACAACAAATACAAGCAGTGCGAAACGGACGAAATGAGATTGTTTTATAACGGTACGAAATTTTAATGACGGAAACGATAAATGCCGTTGCAATGTGCGGAATTTGCGGCTGTTTTGTCTGTCGCGTGCGTGACATTTATTCCGACAAACCATAGTTTATCTTTTTCATCGTTTGATATGAAAAGGGCTGTTGCATTCAGATGCAACAGCCCTTTTCTCATGATCGGTTTGTTTGGATTTTATCACGCAGGGACAAAAGATTCCAACCTTTTTCCGTCAGTTCTTCCCACGTGTAAATGCGAACGGCGGTCAGGCGGTCGTCCGCACTCGTACGGATCCCGCGGTCGGAATTGAACAGGAAGCATTTCATATCCGGTACGGTTGCCAGAAGCGAGCCGCTCGGCAGATCGATGCGTAAAGTCTGTGTGATGCCTGTGATATACGCAGTGTTTTTGTCCGTATAAACGCTGACCGACCCGGGTGTTTTGCTGTATGCAAGGTCATAAGTGCTGATTTCTTCACCGTTTTGCGTGTCGATGAGATGCAGAACGTCGGTTTCCGTAAAGAGCAACAGATAGCGGTCATCCGCAATGTAGCGTATTTCCGTAATTGCTTCGGGCGATACCGTCAGCGGCCACTGATCGACGATTGCATCTTTTTCAAAATCGTAAACACGCAACATACGGTCGAAGTCCGCAAAAGCGACCGTTTCATTTTCATTGCCCACGGCAAACACGGAAAAACCGTTGCAGGAAGCAGGGTTTTGCAGTAGATGCCACTCTTTTGTTTTTGTTGAAAACAGACCGTAGCACAACGGGCGTTCATCACGGTAATCTTCGTAAAGCGGATGAACATACAAGCCGCTGTAACCGATGGCAGGATCGGCCGGCTCACCGAGCAAAAGACCGGAAGAAGAAACGTAGGGTTCGTAGTCATAGGGAATTTCGGCGGATTGCATATCGGTGCCGTCCGTCCACCAATACAGCGTATTGTCTGCATAGTTCACGTAAGCGGCGGGAAGCGGTCTGCCCGGTTTGTCTTTGCTGTTCGGCGTGCGGATCAGGGTTTCGTAGTCACCGACCACCGTATCTCCGTTTGCATAATCGGACAGCGTCCGTGTGGTGAGATCATATATAAATCCCTTGAAGAGCAGTTTGTCGCCGTTAGGGGATACCGATTCAAAACGGATATCGTCTTCGGTTTCAAAGGTGAAGAAATCGGTTTTTTCCAATGTGGCAGTATCGTAAACGGTGATTGCAAGAGCATTTTTGTCGCTTTCGATCTCGTCCATGACAAAAAGTCGGTTCCCGTCGGGAGAAAGAACATAGTTCATGACCGACAAGATATTGTATCGGGAGCCGTATTCCGCCGTATCGGGAACTTGCATCTCAATATCGTCCGTCCGATCGGGCTCAGAAAGAATCACAACGGTATTGGGTGCGTCTTCGGGTACCAGGCAGAAAATTTCCCTGTCTCCGTCCGCACCTGCGGCAAGGCGTAGTTGTCTGTTGAACTGATACAGTCCGTAATCCTCTGACGTGCTTTTTTCATCGGTCACATAAGCGATCTTGCCGCTTGCGGTTGCCAGCATCAGGTTGCTGTCCTTTGTGAAATAAGTTCCTGCAAGAGACGTGGATCTGTTCATCGTCCGTTCAAGCGTTTGCAGTTGGAGGGCAAACACAGAAACGTTTTGTGCGTTGAAAAAGATATGTGTATCCGATAAAAAATGGGAGATATCGGCACTCGCATCTTCACTGCGATAGCAGTAATACGGACCGACCTGCTGTATTTCGCCCTGTTCGTTGATCTTTACAAAGTATGTATTGATGCTGTTGACGGAGTCACGCTGTTCGTAATAAAGTAATAAAGTGCCGTCGTCAAGCCATGCAAGATAACTGTAATGATCCCATACGTATTCGCCTTCGGCAGGCATGATGATATTCTGATAAACCGGCTGCATCGAGTTCGTATCAAGAATATAAATTTCCATTTCCGACGTTTCTTCGTTTGACAGCACGAACGCCAACCGACTACCGTCCCGTGAAAGGGCAGGGACGTCCATTTTCCACGTTTCATCACGCATACACAGATACTGACCCTTGCAGGAAAATGTTTTGGTGTCGTACAGTTCTATGTAATGCACAAGTTCCGCATAGGCGGCATCCGGGTTGAATTGCTCTGCGTAGGGGGTCGAAGTCTGCACAAAAAACTTTTCATCGCCGGACAGAGCAAGCTTACTGCCGGTGGCATAGCCGGTATTCTCCCGATAGGTGAAAAATGAAACCTGTCTGAGCGGTGTTCCGTCGGTCAGCGAAAAAGCGTATGTGGTATACCAATCGGAATAAAGCACGATGTTTTCTGCTTCAACAATTTCAAGCAGTTTAACTGCATATTTACTGTCGAAGGTGTCCGGGGTTTGCTGCCAGAGCATTTCTGTGGTAACGGTATCAAAACAGCGGATACAGCCGGCGGTGTCCTGCGTGATCAGATAGTTTCCGTCATCGGACAGTATGATCTTTTCAATGTCCGTTTGCTGTTCAACGGTCAGGTAGTAATCAAGATCCAACGTACTGTAAATATTCAGTGCATCCGCCAATGCACCCTCTGCGGCAGGAATATACGGTCGGTCATCCCCGTCACGCGGCAAGGCGTTCAGTGCGTTTTTAATGGCTTCAAATCTGTTGCCGTCATCAAGTGCGATCTGACTCAAGAGAGCAAGAGCCTGACTTTCGTTGATCTGCGACTGACGGAGCTGTTCGGAGATTTTGATGTTGCGGTCTACGAGCATTCCCGTGAAAGCAACCGCAAATGAGGCAAGCACGGCCGCCAGCATAAGAAACTGTTTTTTTCGGTAGCGTTTGTGCCGCTGTACCAGATCATCGTAAGGACAGCCCAGTATGGAGGCCATCAGCCGCAGCAGTTCCTTGCGGAGATTGAGCAGAACCTTTTTTTCGGATTCATCAACCAGATACGCACAAAGCGGTTCATATTCTGCAATCACATTGCCGTCTTTATCACATTCACGGGTGATCCGTGCGGGGATGGATTCCTGCGGAGTGCCGTCTGCCAATACAAGCAGAACCCGATCTCGTCCGTGTTTTTGGATGAAATAATCAATTTCCCTTGCCACCCACCTGGATTTAGGGGTTTCGGGGGTGCATACCACGATCAGAAACTGCGAATGATCCAGTGCTTCATAAATGGAATCCGGCAGATTGTCTGTCAAAGGCAGTTCATCACGGTCACGGAATACATATCCGACCGTCTTTTCTCCGTTTTTGCGAAGTTCTTTCGGAACACGGTAGTGCTCAATGTTATGAATCAGGTGTTCCGCCACTTTCATGTCCAGCGGACAATGCCTGTAACTGATAAATGCAACATAATCTCTTTGTTTTTTCAAAAAAACCACCTCACTGAACCACAATATCAATATACAGCAACCCTTTGCCGCTGTCAAGCAACAAACATCCGTCATGCCGAAGAATTGCGGAATGTTCCGCACCAAAAATAAAGGCTGTTGCAAAACCGCTTTCGCTTTTGCAACAGCTCGTTTTTAGTTTTAATATGCCCGTCATGCAAAAAAATGCATCACCGATTGCAAAAGTCAATAATGCCTTTTCTGCATTTGAAATGACCTGCTCACGAACCGCACGGATAGCATGAACATCGTCTGTTATTATTGAAGTTTTGTCGCCAAAAAAAAGAAAAAGAAGGACAAAAATAAACGAACCCTCAAAAAGTTTTATTAACCAACATAAAGTGCCCGAAAACCCTTTGTTGCCAAGGGTTTCAGGGCACTTGCAAGCCATTCGGTATTATTCCCAATCAAGTGTACCGGTGCGAAATGTCACTAAAACAGACATTGAACGGTGCGTTTTGTTAAAATATCACACCGAAAAATCCCCCGTATCCACCCTGTCCGCAGGATATTGGTACGGTTGTAGTACGCTGTACCGGTAAACAAACGGAGAAAATGCAGTGGTATTTTGCATTCAAAAAACACAGCTCCCACATTTTTTTCGGCACTTTTTACGCCGATTTTCACATTTTTCCTGCCGTTTTTGCTTTGATTTTCACATTTTTCCGATTCTTCCGACACAATCAAACCGTTTCGTTTTATTTGATTGTCATTTTTTCAATACATTATTTGCCGTAAACTGCGTATTATATATGAAAACTGCATTTGCTAAAGTGCGTATTATATATAAATCCTGTATTTGCTAAAGTGCGTATTATATGGTTTATTGCATTTTTTATATTGCGTTTTATTGTTCCTGAGCTTTTCAGATACCGTTCTGCAGGTGTCGGCAGCATGGTGGCATGTTTGTAGTATGCAGTACGATTGCTCTAACGGAGAAAATGCGGAGGTGCTTTTGCACACAAAAAAACACAGCTCCCTCATTTTTTCTGAGACTTTCAGCATAGTTTTTTCACATTTTTCCGGCGTTTTTCACTCTGCTTTTCACATTCTTCCAAAATGTTCTGTTTTTCTCTTTCGTAATTAACTCGCAAGTTACTAACTCATAAGTTACCAACTCGTAAGTTACTAACTCGTGAGTCAATAAATTACACCCGCTCTTGCATTGCTGTTTCTTTGAAAATGAAATGTTTCAATTATCACCTCTTTTCGTATTTCATATTATAGATGAACCCAAATACGAAAGGAGTCAGAAAAAATGCAACTCGTTCCCAAAAGTACAACCGAGCGACACAAAATTTCCGATGAACTGGAGCTTGAAATCACCGTGTATGAAGACAAGCGGCAAAAAACATATACCGCATATCTTATCGGCGAAACTGCAGAAATCTTACAGGAGTTTCTGCTGATTTTGTATGCCGAATTTCCGGTCACGATGTTTTCAGAAGAAACCGAAAAAACGGTTATGACAGAGATTGACAAATTTCTGCATAACAGAAATCTCTGTGAACATGTCTGGAAAACCTGTCGCGAGCCCGAAGAATGAATGCATTTTAAGAGAAACAGCCGGGATTTTTCCACCCCGGCTGTTTTGCTTTGCTCTGTATTTATTTTTTCAGCAACCAATCCATTGCATTTTCCACACGGATGCCGTCGTAATTTCCGATTGTCAGACGGTCCAGTGTCAGCACGGTTTTCGGATAATTGTCGCTCAGGCTCTTCAGCGGTGCCATCTCTCTTTCAAAAGTGGCTTCTTCAAGCATAGATGCAGTGACCTGAAAATAAAAAACTTCTTCGTTTTTTCTTGCCACAAAATCAATTTCCGTTACTCCAACCTTACCGATATTGACCTTGTATCCCCGACGCAGTAATTCAAAATATACAATATTTTCAAGTGAAAAACCGAGATCATATCGCTGCCGTGCAAGCAGATGACGGCGAAGCCCGAGGTCAACAATATACATTTTCTGATTCGTTTTGAGCAGTTGCTTGCCGAGAACATCATAGCGTTCAACAGGATAAAAGAAATATGGTTCCGTAAGTGCCTCAAGATAGTCGCTCACTGTATTCTGCGAAACCTTTCTGCCGCCGGAGGTTACATAATCGGCAATGCTTTTGACTGACAACGGACTGCCGACGGAACCTGCGAGGAATTTTGAGATATTTTTCAACAACGCAATGTCCGTAATTTTTCGTTTGTTCTGATCCGTCTCTTTTCTTTTTTGCCGTTCTTCAATATCCTTGACGAGGATTGTATTGTAGATACCCTCCAGATACGTATCCACCATGTCCGAGTCTCCGTTGAGCGTTGCGATATAGGGCAGACCGCCGTTTTTCATATATTCCGTAAACAAAGCGTCCTTATCATCACTTTGTCTGAGCTCACAAAACTCGGCAAAGGAAAGCGGAAGCATATTGATTTCAACATATCTTCCCGAGAGCAGTGTGGCAAGCTCCCCCGAAAGCAGGTACGCATTAGAGCCGGTGATATATACATCTGTATTTTCTTTGATATGCAAACTGTCAACGGCTTTCTGAAAGTTTTCAACCTGCTGAATTTCATCAAGGAAAATATAAGTCTGCTTGCTCTTGTGTAGTCTCTCGTTGATATAAGCGTACAATTCTTTGTAATCAAGCAAATGTTCATATGCCAGATCTTCAAAATTGATTGATATGATCTGATCGTCTGCAATGTCTTGCGTTCTGAGATAATTCTGAAACTTAGTCAGCAGCGTGGATTTTCCACAGCGACGGATGCCGGTGATCACCTTGATCACTTTTTCATCTTTCCATTTTTTAAGTTGATCCAGATATTCATGACGCTGTACCATAAAACAGCCCTCCAAACCACTTATTTTCATCACAAGTATACTATAGTATAGACGGAAAAGTCAATATTAAAATGCCGATTTCGGAAAACTCTCTGCAAAATACAGCAGAAAATGCCGATTTCGGCATTTTTGTTCAATTGGAGCACAACTTTATCTTGCATATTATAGGTACCAAAATAAATTACGATTGGAGTTACAAAAATGTCTGCTAAAAACAAAACACAAGTTGAATTCAATTCTCAGTTCTGCTCAACGGTTTATCACCTCTGGCAACAGGTTTTTATTTGAAAGCCTGATTGCAACATATAAAACATACCATGCATCGGGAAAATATTTCATAAAAAGCAAATTAAAAAAGCTGCCTCCCTTACTTACACTCTCTTTCCCTTAAAATTCCCCATAAATTAAGGGAAAGAATCAAAAGATATGTTGACTATTCCCTTAAAAGTGGGTATAATATAAGGGAAAACAAAGGAGGTTAAGGGAATGCGACCTTTCAACTACTCTGTTATTAAAAATCAAAAATGGGATTCCGATATTTTAGGACTCATTGCTGCGATATACAAAGAAGCCGGCAAGCAGGAGGTTTATCTCAAGCAGCGTCCGACTGAACTGGAAAAGCTGGTTGAGATTGCAAAAATTCAAAGCACCGAGGCATCCAATGCGATTGAGGGAATTGTCACCACCAACACCCGCATCAGACAGCTGGTGGAAGAAAAAACAATGCCAAAAAACCGTGACGAACAGGAAATTGCCGGCTACCGTGATGTTCTCACGGTTATTCATGAAAACTTTGATACAATCCCCTTGTCCCGCAATTATATTCTGCAGCTTCATAAAATCATGTACAGCCACATGAACAACCCCTTTGCAGGACAGACAAAAAGCGTGCAGAACTATATCAGTGCGACCTATCCCGACGGACACACGGAGATTTTGTTTACGCCCCTTGCTCCGTTTGAAACGCCGGAAGCATTGGATAAAATCTGCGACGAATACAACCGTGTGATCGGGAATATGGAGCTTGAACCGTTGATTGCAATTCCGATTTTCATTCACGATTTCCTTTGCATTCACCCGTTCAACGACGGCAACGGAAGAATGAGCCGCCTGCTTACCACAATGCTTTTGTATCAGAGCGGATTTCATGTGGGTAAATATATTTCCCTTGAAGCAAAGATTGCCAAAAACAAGGACTTGTATTACGATGCTCTCGGTCGTGCTCAGCACGGATGGCACGAAGTAAACGAGGATGCCGTTCCGTTTATCAAATATCTGCTCGGCACCATCCTTGCAGCCTACAAAGACTTTTCTGACAGATTTGCTCTTGTTGAAGAAAAGCGTCCTGCCATTGAGACCGTCCGTAAAGCTACGCAGAGCAGAATCGGTCGCTTCACCAAGCAGGATATACTTGACCTGTGTCCCTCGCTCAGCCTCAGCTCTGTCGAAGGAGCTCTTCGCAAAATGGTTGCCTCCGGTGAGCTGAAACGCGAGGGCAACGGCAAAGCAACGTGCTATATCCGATTGAAATAACAGCAGTCAATAAACGAAAACGACCAATCATCCGCAGCATTTTTTCATTTTTTCAGTTATTCCCAACCTCATCTGTCATACTATATATGAAGCACAAAAAAGTGCTTCCGGCAAGGGCAGGGATTGACCTGTTTCTGCTTTGTCGAGCGAGGCGGACTTTCGGAAGCCACACTGAAAGCCGTTCCAATTGTGTATATGAGTTGTGAAAGCAGTCGTCGGTACCCCCGGCGGCTGTTTTCACTTTTTCGGTTGGGAGTATGTTGTATCTTTCATATTATTGTTACAAAAGAAAAACCGACGAAAAGGAGTTATTACTTATGTCAAAAAACAACAAACACTTCAACCCCGTGCCTTTTTCCTTTATCCAGAGCTATGTCTTTTTGCTTGAACCCAACGAGGACGGCAATTATTACGGCGAGCTTGAAATCACGACCCTTGCGGACAACAACCTGCAATATCAGTACAGTGTCGTTCGCGGAGACAGTGTCGAATGTTATCGCAGAAAAACCGTCATTGCAACCGAAATTTGCAAGGCAAATGACTACACGCTCCCCGTCTTCCATGTTGAAATCCCGGAAAGCATTCAGAAATGGATCAGCAACAAAGGAAAATGCTTGCAGATCTACCGCCTCATGCGAAATGAAATTTGACATCAGCAATCAGGAAAACCGACTGTTCATCCGAGCAGCCGGTTTACACTTTCCGATTGATTTGTTCGGTTTGTGTGTGATATAATAATCTTGACACAAAGCACGGGGGTGACGGCATGAACCGATATGACGAAGATTTCTGGAATGCATTGGATCAACTGGTAAATACTTCGGAAATTGTGATTGACAGGCCGAAAGGCTCTTCGCATCCGAAATATCCCGATTTTGTATATCGGCTTGATTACGGATATCTGAAAGACACATCCTCCATGGACGGGGCCGGGATCGATGTATGGGTCGGAAGCGGCGAAAAAAGGGCGGATGCCGTCATGTGCATCGTTGATTTACTGAAAAAGGACTCGGAAATCAAGATCCTGCTCGGCTGCACGGAAGAAGAAAAAGAAATTGTTTATGAAACGCACAACGAAACGCCGTTTATGAAAGGTGTTTTGATAAAACGATAAAAACCACACATCAGACTTTCTGAATTGAAAATCCGGGCATTCTCATCCTGCCCGGTTGATAATCTTTGCTTCCTTATAGTATAATTCCCTTGATAACAAGATCTCAACGAGACATTAAAAGTGATGCAAGACTCACCGGGATCATATTTGTGAGGTTCAACAATGTCAGAACAATACTTTGAAAACAAAGAGTTTATCTCTCTTCAGCTTGCAGATGAAGCAATCAGCTATTTTGAGTTCATCGATTGCACATTTATTGACTGCACGATAGAAAGGTGTACCCTGACAAAGTGCAGATTTTCCGAATGTATATTTGTGAATTGCCACATAACCGATCTGAAATTCGACGGCACCGTAACGAATTACCTTGTCTTTGAAAAAAGTATTCTTTCCGGTATAAACTGGGGGTTGCTGATATCCTCGGGCGGATTCAGCGAGCCTGTCAATAAGCTCGCAGGTTGTAATCTCAAGTATAACTTTTTCACGAACATGAACCTTAAAAAGTTCTCCTTCAAGAGCAATCATATCGCCCATACGACCTTTGCGGATTGCAATTTGAGCGAGAGCAGCTTTGAGGGCTGCAATCTTACGGATACGGAGTTTTTCAGATGCGATATTCAGAAAGCTGATTTCCGTGACGCCGCAGGCTATAAAATTGATATTATTACCTGTACCATTAAAAAGGCGAAATTTTCAGCACCTGAGGTATACAATCTGCTTGGTTCTTTGGATATAAAAATTGAATAAGCGAAACCCTCCCGGATTGAAAAGCTTTGCCTGCTTTATGAATATGTGCTGTTTTCAATCCATGCTTTCGTGCATTTCGGATGCGTATGCGTTTATTTCGGATTATCTTTCCTCATAATTAAACAGAACTCATTTTCCTGTTTTCCTTTTTTCGGATATGCACAGCAGTCATCTGTCATACTCCTTTTGCCAGAATAATTGACGAAAGGAGCAAACAAAATGGCTGCAAAATTCAGATTTTACATACGAACCACATTTTCACTTCTTTATCTCGAGGATTATCAGTTGGAGATTCAGGAAATCATCACCGGAAATTGCAAAAAAATCCGACTCTTTATGAGCCAAAGCGGCTCGCCGGATGATTTCGGGAAAAGGGTGTGCATTTTTGAAGCCGGTGACAAGAATTACACCTGCACGATTGATGATTTTCCTGACGCAGTACACGAATTCCTGAAAAATCCGCAAATGTGCATTGATGCGTACCACGCCTGCAAGGCCAACCAAACATAACAGCCAAAGAAGCCCCCGACTGCTCGCAAGAACAGCCGCGGGTGCTTTTGGATTTAAGATGCTCTTTATGCTGTTGTGAATATTTTTCTTTTTTTGCTTTGAAAGTTCTTTGGGCAGCGTATACGGCTCGGCGTTGACAATGGAGTCATAAAGATCATAGTCAAAAAGATAATCAAGTTCTTCATCGGTAAAAATGTTTTGAAATTCTTCAAGTAGTTTCATAAGGATCAATCCTTTCATAAATTTATTGAAAGACATACCGATTTTTGCCTTTCAACAATAGTATGAAAGATTTTTTGCAGAAAAAATTTCTCTGCATAACGAAAAATAGTCAAAACTGTGAAAACTTTTACTTGACGGATTTGTTAATTGTGATTATAATAATCATCAGAATGATTATAATCATTACTATAATCATGAAGATTATCAGAACCGAAAAAGGTGACTTGAAATGCTTGAAAACAAAACCACCGAATTCAAAAGAGAATATACCGACGATATCCGATATGCCGTTCTTGCATTTGCAAACACACTGGGCGGAAAAATTTATATCGGTCTTGCGGATGATGCAACCGTTGTCGGTCTTACCGATACGGACGGAACGATTCTTCGTGTCACGAATATGATCCGCGATGCGATTCGTCCCGATGTCACGATGTTCACGGATTGCACGGTTGAACAGCATGACGGCAAGCAGGTTTTGGTTGTGTCGGTGCAGCGGGGAACGGCAAGACCGTATTATCTCGCGGGCAAGGGCATCCGCCCCGAGGGTGTGTATGTGCGGCAGGGTGCATCCTCCGTTCCTGCTTCCGAAATACAGATTCTGAATATGATCAAGGAAACCGGCGGCGATTCTTATGAAGAAGCCCGCAGCATTCAGCAACAACTGACCTTTTCGTTTGCGGAAGGCTACTTTGCAAAACATGACATTGCATTTGGCGAGCAACAAAAAAAGACCCTGCATGTCATCGGCACCGACGGCACCTATACAAATCTGGGTCTTCTTTTGTCCGACCAGTGTGTGCACACAATCAAGCTTGCCGTTTTTGACGGCAGCAAAAAAACGGTTTTCCGTGACCGCAAGGAACTCAGCGGCTCACTGCTTGCACAGCTTGAGGAGGCGTATGCCTGCATTGACCGTTACAACAAAACGCAGGCAACCTTTGAAGGACTGGAACGCATTGACAAGCGTGATTATCCGCAGGAAGCCGTCCGTGAAGCCTTGCTGAATGCAGTTGCACACCGCGATTACGGTTTCAGCGGTTCCACGCTGATCAGCATTTTTGATGACCGCATTGAATTTGTCACCATCGGCGGACTGATCCGTGGCCTGACCTTTGATGACATTCAGCTCGGCGTTTCGGCACTTCGCAATCAGCATCTTGCAAATGTTTTCTACCGGCTGCATCTGATTGAGGCATACGGTACGGGGATTCTCAAAATCAACGAAAGCTATGCGGAGCATCCTGTGAAGCCGCAGTTTGAGATCACGGACAATGCGTTCAAAATTACCCTGCCGAATATGAACTTCAACAGCGGCAAACCGGAAAAAACACAGGCAAAAACAGGAACACCGCCGTCGCAAGCCAAAGCCGAGCGATACGACAGGGTCTGCACGATCGCACGAGAAAAAGGCTTCATCGTCCGCAAAGATGTGGAAGAAGCCCTCGGTGTTTCGCAGTCAACCGCCATTTTGCTCCTGCGTGAAATGACCGACCTCGGCTTGCTCGGCACAACAGGAGCCGGAAAAAATCTGAAATACTGTGCAACAGAATAAACTTTACCCGCCCTTCATTGCGAAGAGCGGGTATTCTTATGCTGCTTTTTTGTAATTTTTCAATACGAAATTGGTGTAGTAGACCATGGTGTCATTGACGGCTTTCCGTTTTGTCCGGATTTCGCCGGAGATTTTGATATAGTCACCGACATTGATGTAGTTGTCCGGGTAATAGGTGACGATCGGCACCACGGATTTGTGGAGGGTTCTTGTTTCTACATACAGAACCGTTATATTGTTGTCCCTTTTGGCGATCCGGACAACTGTTCCGTGCAGCTTGAAAGCGGATTGCGGTTCAATGCAGTCGAAAAAAGTATTAGTGCTGAGAACTGGCAGACACAGCTGATGCCGGACGAAAATCGTTACAGTCCTACATATCTCAAAAACATCCACAACCAGCTGTCTGCCCTGTTTAATTACGGTATCCGCTTCTACGGACTGCAAAACAACCCTGCAAGGGACTGCGGCTCCATGGGCAAAAAGGATGCCGACACCAAGCAAATCTGGACAAAAGAAGAGTTTGACCTGTTTCTGGAGCATGTGTCCGACAAGCCGATGGCAAGGGTGATGTTCTCCCTGCTGTTCTACGGCGGTATGCGATCGGGCGAACTGCTTGCCCTCACCGCCGAGGATTTCAGTTTTACTGAGAATTGTGTTCGCATCAACAAGTCATACACAAAAATCAAGGGCGAAGATATCATCTCCGAGCCCAAAACAAACGGCAGCAAGCGGATTGTCACCCTGCCGCAGCCCGTCATGGACATGGTCGCTGCATACATCGCCTCTTTGTACGATTATAATCCGGACTGCCGACTCTTCCCGGTTACAAAGAAGTATCTCAACAACGTAATGAGGCGAGGCTGCCAAAAAAGCGGCGTCAAGAAAATCCGCGTCCACGACCTTCGCCACTCCCACGCATCGCTCATCATCAACACCATGCACGTGCCGATCCTGCTGTTGCAGGAACGACTTGGCCACACGGACATCAAAACCACCCTCGGCACCTACGGCCATCTTTACGCCGAACAGCACCACGAGCTTGCAAACATGCTCACCGAACTGATGAAAAAATAAATCTGACATACCCAACCCCACCGTAAACAGTCCACCGCAAAAGCAGATGCTGGAACGGGATAAAGGGATGGGAAACACTAAAGCAAAACGGCATGACAAACGTCACGCCGTTTTCTTTTGTAAAAAAGGAGAAAAAAATTATGACAGAAAATGTCCATTGACTTTGGGATTATTCTGTTGGGAATGGATTATGATAAAGTCAGCGAAAATTTGTTGTTATAACTTTCGTAATTATGTAGGGAAAATAGGCATCCTCAAAAATTTATATATCTTTGTTTTATACTTTTTTTCTTACCACAGCTTGTGCAATCCTTTGCAATCTTACATTTTTTGTTACTTCAATCCCAACCATGCACAAAGTGCTGCAACAACTACACTAATAATTATAGGGACAATTATTTTCCATATTAAATTTGAATACCATTTTTCTTTTGCTTTAATTGTTGTATCGGCAGTTTCTTTGTTGTTATGGTTGTTATGTCCGATTGTGCTCCTCTTTATTTTGTTGTGGTTACCAATATGAATACTATTATCTTCATACTGCATAAGATTCACCTCTTTTATTGGATTTCTATAGTCTTTTAATCTGTTTGCAGCATTTGAAATATCCCACAATGTGGCAGAATAATCTGCAAATGATTTATAAAAGTCTTCAATTTGTAAAAACTCTTTATTTGAATAATCATGCCAATAAGCATCTCCACGCCAATCAAAACATCTCTTGTTTTCCTCATAATTTGCATATGCACGTTTTCCGATTTTTTGAAAAAGTTCTACAATTTCAATTGTCACAGCCTTTTTATCAATTGCATCAAGCACAATATTTAAATCGTCGATATTTGTTTGGCATATCTGTATTGATTCTCGCATAAATGATTCGTATTCGTGCGGAATAAAAAAAACAGATTCTTTAATATCTTCCGTTGCAGTACTGCAAATTGCAAGCATATCTTTACTATATTTTATCCAAAAATTTATATCTTGAATAATATCAGTCAATGATTGGTTTTCATAAAGTGTAAAACCCGCTAATCCACATTGAGACATTTTTTTCCTCTTCTTTGCATATATTATTTGATTTCTGATTCGGATATTTTGTTTCCATCTCCTATTTTTACACTTTGATCAATATAGATGTATTTATTAATTTTTTCATTTGTGTTATCGATTGTTTTTTCATCTACCGTAACTATATCAACATCCAAATCATCTAAACAGCCATATGTTTTATCTAATTCTATAAATATCTTTATCAGTGTCGTCTTGACGGTATTAACAATGTTTTCAAAAACATTGTCTGGAATAATCTGACTTATTGATGTGCATGCAATACCGGTTTTATTTAATACATAACCTGCAAACATGGTTAAATCACGTATCATTTTTCCTTGTTTGGGACCGATATTATATTTTTCTATAGTTCCGATACTATCTGTAATACTAACATAAAACAACTCAGGATCTTCGCTGTCATAAAGCTGCTTCAGAGGTAAAGGTGCGTTGCTTATTTTATATATACCATTATTTCCATTGTATGTTATTAAAGTATTCTTCGCAATTCTGTAATCAGGAACCCGTTCATTCTCATAACCTTTCAATTCATGTTCTGCCCAATCGCTTAATTCTGCATTTCCAATATCCGAAGCAATAATCAACAACCTATTAAGGGCAATTTCCAAAGAAATAGTGTTATTTGCTAATTCTTTCAAAACTCTGCTTTTAGCCATATTTTTTCACCTCATTTATTACCCGATATTCATTAATATACTTATCAAACTTGCAATTTCGCAAACGAGCGAAACTATTAAATACAGTTTTTTACCTTTACTTTTCCCAAACCAAATACCGAATGCTGAAGCAACAACCATGATAATTCCGGTTATAAAGTATGGCGATGTCAGGTAATCTTCAAGAGCCATTTTTCCTACTTCAGAGAAAACAGGAAAAAGACATTTTATTACCTTCCACATATTCTGACCGAGAGTTTTCAGTAGCGGTATTCCACCACCTAACAATGCCAATACCGGAATTGAGAAAAGTGGTATTATTTTTTTGCTCAATTATGTAAGTCTCCTTTATATTACAAAAACGGAACAAATGCTTTTTTTAGCATTATGACCAAATCAATTGATTTGTTAATAAGCTCCGGATAATTGTCTTGTTTATCAAAGTCAAGGCCCTTGATATATGTACATGCCAAGGATGCTTTTTTATTGTCAAGTCTGTCCCAAAACAATTCAAACCCGCAAGAATTCTCTATTTTTTCTTTATGTGCATAAAAATGGTCAAAGAGTTCTTTGTTGTCGGTAATCCAAACGCCAACGCGAATTTTATGTTCTTTATTAACGAGATCAATGGTTATGCTACACTCAGATGATCCCATTGCAACAGAATACCAATGGTCCGTTGTTGGTTTTCTTTTATTGAACGGCTTTCCTCTTTCTTCCAGAACATCATTCAGTTGTGTCCAGAATGCCAGTCTGTATTTTTCGGTGTCACTAATTTCTGAATTTTTTGCAATTGCCTTTACACTTTTTGCGAAGTCATTAGGTTGTTCAATAATTTTGAACATAGGAGCAGGATCGGATTCGCCGATGGTATAGGCATGTACTTCAATCAGAAAGAAAGACAATTCGTCATCGGTGTGCTTATTCAACCATTCAATGGCACTTGAATGTTCTTCTCTTGCGGATGCAACAATCCAAACAACCACAGCAGCATCCAGACCGGATGCGTATGTAATGATTTTTCCGAGATGATCATGGTTGGTAGGTTCCAGCTGATTTTCAATCAGAACAACTTTGCCCGTAATTTCATCTTTGCAAAGGATATCACAACGATAATTGCCGACAAACTTCTCTGTTTCCACATCTGTCAAAGACAAATTCAAAGTGTCGCCAAGCTCTTTGATATTCTCTTCGCCTGCCAGCCATTTTGAAAAATCATACTGCTCATGTGCCCAGACTTTTCTGATATCCACTTCTTTTAATTTTCCGAGTTTCATATATAAAACCTCTGTTTCTGTAATTACAACGTTTTCTTAAATTATACATCACATGCAAAAGAAAATCAATGAAATGTGTTAAATTGTGTCTATCTTTGTCTTTCTGCTTGCAAATTACATTTTTTCATTTTGGGCGGAAATGAAAAACATGTTCGCTCCCCGGACTCTGCGGACGGAAACTGCGTTTTTCCATGTTTCGTACGATTGCAGTACGCTCGGGCAGAAGAAAACCCCGGGAAGCCTTTGGTATCGGGCTTCTCGGGGTTTGTGGTTTTTATTCCCACTCGTTGCAGGGACTTGCATCTTAAACAATTTTGTTTAGAAGATATTGCACCTGCTACTCTGATTATTTTGATTACCCACATTATTGTAGCTGTACGATGAATGCTTATCAAAATCTTATCAGCGGTGATAAATCA